>NZ_BSPW01000077.1 GCF_030161235.1 Vibrio zhanjiangensis
CCTCATTTTACGGTGGAAACTTTACCACCTAATTTGGTGTCCGGGATCATTAAACCACTACATAGGCTGGTCAATAAAATATAGGAAACATTACAATAATATCTCCTATTTAGGTTTAGTTTAAAAAGGCATGACACCCATTTTGATACCTTTTATATCTTGTGAGTTACTCCAGTAATTACATGTTGGCGTAACATTGATATCAACAGAATTTTGTTTAGATGTGTAGGCGGTTAAAGCAAAACTTACCATTTCTTTAAAGTTAGGAGCTGTACTATCGATTGCTAGGCGGCGTGTAGAAGCACAAGCGGGCATGCCTGATTTATCACCGTCAATATCAATAAATAGGATGCTATTGGCTCCACTATAGTAGATCCCAGCACCTACTATGGTCCTATTTCGATAATAATCTTCGGCTAATACATTCGTGGTAATAACTAGACCACATAAAATAAAAAGTAATTTTTTCATCGTTGTTTCATTATTGTAAAAGAGTTTAGTGCTATTTAATATAAAGCGCAGTTAGCTGACAGACGATATCATTGCCTCCGGTCGGAACACTGCGATCATCCACTTCCATTTTTATCGATTTTCCTGTTGTCCATGCCATTAACAAAGATGACAACAAGTGGCTGTCTTCCTTTAATAGATCAGCCGCATCCTGACGACAAGCTGTATCACCCCAAGGCGCAGGGTTTACATACACTCTGATCGTATCTTGAGTATTCGGTGATGCTGGGCGATTCGATGATATTGGGTGTATCTGAGTAATGGTAACATCACGGTTAGTATGACCTGCATATGCCATACCTGGGAGCAAGGCTAGAATAAAGCCTAATAACTTTGTAATATTAGTTCTATTATTCACAGTCTAATCCCTAATATGTAGATTTGAGATTGACATATGACAATTCACATTTGGGATGACCTTCCTTTATTCTTAGCCCTATTTTTTTACCTGCCATATAAGCAGATAAGAGACTAGAATAAATATGTGATGCATTTGCAGCATTAGGATTGAGGGTAAAATAAACACCAGATACTGTCTGACAATTAGCCTTTCTTTCATCTAGCGGTGTACCAATATAAATATCCCCTTCAGCATTTGTATACAATGTTTCTATGGTTGATATACATCCCCAAGTGGTACATTGATCTGCAAATGAAAAAGTTGAAAAAAATATCAACAGAAATGGTAGTAGCTTTAATTTCATTATATTGTTCCTAAATTTATGTACGAATTTAATTACCAATAAACACCAAACCAATTAAACCCTTGAAAAGTACTGTTGGTACTATTAAAGGGTGCACAAGTCCCCTCAACAGAAAAAGTAACAGGTTTAGCTTGAGCCTTAGCCGTCAAGTAACTTGAAAGAGCAGCCCGACAAGACTCTGGCGTAACTCCATATTTTTTTTCACTAATATTGCACGCATACCACCATGCTCCACCGCTCCCCTGATATAATCCCAATGTGCCGTCTTTGGTTACAAAATGATAAGGGAAGTTTTTTGAACAAGTAGAAGATTGTGCTTGTACCGAAAAACTAAAGATAGTCAGCATTGCTAAAGCAAATACTCTCATAACGTGTATTCCTTATAGATTTACAGCATTCAATAGCGCAGAAATGTTTTTATTTGTTATCCAAAAGTGTTCCACCAAATAATGGGTGGAACACTTGTTAATAACTAAGAGGTTATTTTAAATACACATAAGTTGGTAAATAGCCCGATTCAAAATCGAGGGTAAAACCGAATTTTTCATAGGCATATCGAGCAGCCGTTAACAAAGGCAAAGACACATAACCTTGGAACCGGCCGCTGAAATCCTCATCATGCGTCCACCACTCTTTGTGCATTTCGAGTGCTCGATGCATAGCGTTGCGATAGCCTTCCTGATCTTGCTGATGAACTGCTCGCATGACATCAAAAAAACCTAGCGTGATAGTAATACAATGAAAAGGCACCCACTCTCCCAGAGTAGAAGTATCTTTATTTTCGATAAGCTCAGTCAGCTGTTCAATGGCTGCGGAAATATCATCGCTTGTCTTAAGGCCAAGCATATGCAAAACAATTTCACAGTGCAGCGAACTGTTAATTCCAAGAAATTCTACTTGGTTACTGTCCAATAGTGCCATCAATGCATTCAGATCATGGTATCGCCCTGCAATAATGGTTATGTAAACCATGTTAAGCCAGTCAGGTGATGGGATATGTTGCTTTTTGCCTCTCGCCGGTACTTCAAAGTCGACACCTTGATAGGCAAAAGACACCACATCGCCTTCAGGCTGAGTCAGTGTGCGCTGCCATAAGGTTAAGTATTGCTGGGCAGACAATACATGCTCTGTCACCTCTTGCTGTGAGATTGAAGGCAAGTGATGGCCTATCGCAAATAACTTAAACTGATCTTCATAGCCAGTTTCAAAACCAAAGCGCGCTTTGATTTCATCTTCTAAGGCATTTTGGTTGATTTTGAGGAAACTTTTCAACGTCGCGTCATAGACTCGCTGTTTACCTTTCAAATTTCCTACATGCGACTTTAATGCTTTTCTCATAGCGATGCCGTGACCTCGAACTTAACATTGTTAGTGCGTTTAATACTACCATCTTTATTAAAGATAAGCTCAGCGCCACGGTACTCAATATAATCACTCCTACCAGAACGCTGATATTCTTTTAAGAGATCAAGCGTTTCACCCAACTGCTCCGTTTGATTACGATAGCTTGAATCAAGATCATACTTGTTACTTTCCATCGCTCTATCATACCTTGTTTGCATATTAGCCCAAATGGCTTTGTGATATTCATCACTACCTTGCCTAGCATCAATGATATTACCTTGCTCATTGGTGCCAACTTGACGGGTGCCGTAATGCGGTTTGCCAATACTGGCTTTACTTTCGCCACTAATCAGCTTTTTCACGCCAAACTTATCCACCACCTCATAAAGGCCATCCAGCTGTCCTTGTTCTCCGCGCCCAGGAACTTCAAAAGCCAAAGGTCTAACCGAGACAAACTCAGAGCGGATATTATGCTCAAAGCGGGCCACACCTAACGCATTGCCTAGATTTCTGACTTCAGCATCTAACGCCAGAACTTGATCACGATTTTGGGCAAAGTTTTCGCGCCTTAGCTTCTGCGCGAGTGCATACTTTTCTTTTCTTAAATCAATGGCACGTTCCACCGAGAACATTTGTCCGTCTGGTGGTAGCTTCACCTCTCGCTGCATAAAATCAGCCATATCTTTTTGCGCATCGATACCCAAGTCGATATCGCGTTTGTTTATATGATACTTAGGATCATCGGGTATATTAGCTTGTCGTTTTTCGATTCTTTGCCAATAACCTTGACCGACAATTGTGTATCCGTTCTCGCGCTGCTGAGCATAGCGTTCTGGACTAATCGATGTTTTGGGGTTCTTCTGAACATATCTGAAGTAATCTCCCATATCAGGAAGGCCATCGGAACTGATGTCATCAAAGGATACTTTGCCCGTTTTTAGAGCTTGGTAGGTTTCATTATCAAATTTTGTCGACCAAGTATCATAGTTTTCATTGCCACCTTGCTCACGGTAGAATTCATACTGATTCTGTTTAAATTTGATATTGTTGCTGATCTGTCTAAAGACATCACTCGCAACCTGATCACCTTGCATCGAGAACCTATGAGCAAGGTAGCCGGCGATTTCATCGACCGATGCTTGTTTTAATACTTCTTTGCTAACCGCTGTGACGGCCCCACCGATTGTAATACTAACGGCTGTTTCAAAGCCAAACTGCAAGGCAAGATTGATCATCTCTTGTTTGGCGGCTTCTTTTTCAGCTGCATTGCCACTGGTATACATGTGGTAGAGCTTTGACCCCTTCTCAAAGGTCTCTGGCACTGACATGACAAATTCTTTGGCTGTGTACGCTAGCATCATAGAAGAAAGCAGAGCCATGGACTCCTCTGATGCAAGTAGTACTAAAAGAAGCTGAAGAGCATTGTTTTCTGCCGCATTACCTGCTGTTGATATAGCAATATCAACATTTCCACCAAAGGCAAACACAGTCACACCCGCCATTAAACGCGAGATATCAGCCCCTCTAGCTCGCAAGCTTAGTAGCTCAGCTTTTAATGCTTCAGGGGACAAATCCGTTGCTCCTTGAGATTGAATATGATCGATAAGCTCTCCAGCTACGGCTTTAGTGTCAGTTTCAAGCTCAGTAATGTCTTCTAAATAGGTTTTAGCAACATATTCACCGATCACACCACCTGCAGCGCCCGATGCACATCCAGTGCGATTCGCATCACTATTGCCGCCATTAATACCTGAAATTGCAGTACCGAGCCCGCAGCCTAATGCGGCATGTACGATATATTGTGTTGCAGTATCAATGTCTGGTGCTTTGCCATCGGCTGTACTTGCCGCCTCTCCGATATCGTTAGCCAGCTCTTTACCAATACGCATTACAGCAGACATAGCAAGGCTTTGCACAAAAGCGTCACCAAATTCGTCAAGGCTATGGCCATTGGCAAGTGCTGAAATACCTGTCGTGACGGTTGAGTTAATCACCTGCATTATGGCTTGAGCCGCAAGCTCATTGCCCGCGCCAACAGCAGCATCAACCACATCACTTAGCGATAGTTGAGCCCCGTTTTCTCCGCCAAACATAGGGATATCTAAACCACTTAACACACCTGCGGTTACCATACTTGTCGCAAGGTTCGTTAGTGTCTGTTTTGACGCCAAATGCTTCATGGTCTGATTAACATCAAACCCATTGGCAAGCAGACTCGATGATGTTTGCACTACCAAAGCGCCAAAACCTGCATTTACTGCCGCAGCGAGCGCCACGTTAGAGATAGTAATCGTCGCACCCGCACCAGGCCCAGCGATTGCAAGACCACCAGGGCCCATCGCAACGGCCATAGCGATAGCTAAGATAGCCATAGCCGCAGGGCTTAGTCCTGACTGATCGTAATCCCATTCTTTCATGACTAGCTCAACAGATTCCCAATCTATGTCGCTATATTCAGGGTTGTTACGAATTTCCTGCATCCAAGCCAAATCTGAGCTTTGCGCCAATTCAGCCAGCGTTTGGTCAAGATCTTTTGAACCTGAGGCAACCTGAATCCTGACTCCTGTCGAGGCATCAAGGAATAAACCGCCGCTATTGACAAACTCGGAGTAATAAGCGACTTCTCGTTGATAACCATGACCTTTATGCCTGTAGGCTAATGATCCTTCAGACGAACTTGAATAACTGTAAGACTCCAGCAACTTTGCCAGCTCAAAATCAATCGCCCCATTTTCAGCAATAATTTTTGACATGCCTTTGTTGTCAACGGTTACCGCTTCAAGTAACACATTGCCGTGCACCGTAGAAAGCAGCATACTTTGCCCAGCTTTTAGCAAGGTACGAACAATTTTTGCTTCTGTACCGCTTTCCGCTTCACTCTCTTTAGTACCGAAAACTCCGCCACTTTCAGCCTCGAATTTGCGATCAAACGACTTGAGATCAGCAGCACTTTTTAGCGTAATACCATGACCCGCAAGGATTTGCAGTAGTCCTTGGCTTTGGATTTCTGCTCCCTGTATAAAAACTTGCCCACCGGCAATCAATGACAAGGTGTCAACCGCAGAAAGACTCGTTTGTAAGTTAACTAGGGACGACTCACTATCGGACCAACGCTGACCTGACTCCGCACGCTGGTCTTTTCTCGCCTGAGGAACAAGAATAATGTTGCCATTCGCTCGGATCTTCATTTCACCTTGAGAGCTAAACTCGCCGCCGTGGGTCACAACATCCGTTGCTGAGGAAATGTTAAGGCTACCTAGCGCAGAAATGCTGCCAATTTGATTAAAGGTCTCGGAAAAGCCATGACCATAGTCAAGTCTGGTCACTAAGGTGTTGTTGGTCAGTTTATTGGCAATAAGAGTCACGTCATCGCCAGTAATAGTACCAGATAAGTTTTGTAACTCGCGTCCTGTTCGAATCGTAAACTCTTGACCACTAATATGGCCTCTGGTGTTAATAAAGTCTTGCTCGACATCAATAAGCGCTTTGTGCTTAAACTCAACTCGGCTACCATCAATCACAAAAGTTTGAGTATTAATTTCGGCACTCTCTGCCACAAACGTGGATTCAAGTAATTGCTGCTCTTCTATCGTCGCTGATGTTAAGTATAAAAATGGCACCAAGTAATTTTGGCCATTGATGTCACGGATTTCTGGCCAAACAACGTCTTTTGTTAGCGCATTGATTTGCGCTTGAGTTAAACGTTGTCCGAGTTGATAATTATTTTGCTTGGCAATATCCACCGCATTTTCATACAGTTTTTTCGTTTGTTCGTTGTAACTTGAATAGCCAGGTTTACTCAACCAGCTTTTATTCAATATTTGCTGCATCTGCTGGCGAATAACACCGCGCTCAACATAAGGTGAACCAAAACGCGGAGGTAAACTGGTTAATTCAATATCCTGCTCTGATTCAGGCTGGTAGCCAGGGATCAATTCCGGGCGGTCTGCTCTAAGAAGTGTAAAAAAGTGGCCAAAACCATCAAATACACCCAGTTCATTCTTCTCTAACGCACCACGGTAAAGGTATTCATCCACCGACTCCATTAATTCATAACGGGCACTGTAGGTTATAGCCGATTGAATGTCTTCTAGCGCCACGCTGGTTTTGATGGATGCATACACAGGAAATGATAACTGTGTTAACAAAGTTGCAAGCAACGCATTCGAGGTTACTTTTTGCCACAAAGGCGATTTTATTGTGCTCATTTAACCAACTGCCTTTTATGCTTTAAAATTTGGATTAAGGATAAAGAAGGTGATTCCAGAGTTAATAATTGGAATATACTTACTTGGCTTTGGCTTAGGTACAGGTTTATCTGATGTAGCATATGGGCCAAAAATAATATCGCGCATATTCACGTTCCATTTACCAAAGCCTTGGTTTATATGGCCATCAACATAAAACACAAATGGAAATTGCGCCGTTACCTCATTTTTGGTTAAATCAGTCCTAGATGTGGTCCAGTGATCTGTTTTTCTCCTAATACATTTGCGCCAGATTTTTTTGGTACAATAAGTTCTGCTGTGATGAGTCACGGTTGTGGTTTCCCAGATATCACGTAAACTTAAGCCTTCCATCCAGACATTATTTACTGTTCCTACCACATCTTTTTTCACTTCAACTGCACTGTGCTCGTTGTTAAGGGACTGAGATGATAAAATCAGACTCCCTCCAGTATTAATTCTGGCTTGGGGAGATAAGGCCTTAATATATTGGTGATATTTTTTTATTGAAACATCTTGCGGGTTAGATCTTCTAATACAAAACCTACCGAAAATATACCTTTCACAGGTAGAACTTCTGGGTACATCTTCAGTATAAGTAAAAGTATCGGCCCATAAATAATAGCGTTCATTGTCAATTAAAGGCGCTTCGATTACTGTATTCCCAGTCCAAGATTCAGCAATGGATGACATGTTCCAAAAACGCTCTTTAAGTCTAAGATCTAAAGTATTTTCTGCTGATACAATAACTTGGCTGCTTTTATTGTATTCAAGTAACAGTTCAGGAACCTCAACTGACTGACGTTCAATATGGTATGGATTACCATTAGTAAATTGATTCGCTTCAATGCGGATGTTCTGTCCCAGAATAAAGGCCTCAAGTGTTGCTACTTCAACTGGCATCATTGTTTCTGGTGGCGGCGGTACCGATAAACGCGCACCAACTCGCTTTTCATTTATTGAGCTAGCTCTGGAAAGTGCCTGTACTCCCGCTGTAGCAGGGTCATCTTTTGGCAAAAGTCGAAATGGGTATAGCGAACCATTTACTACATCATGGTCTGACTTTAGCAAAATATTTTCACTCAGTAACACACCGCCAAACTGGTTTCTGATCTCTTCTTCACCATTGATATAAATATCGCGCGATGCTTCAACATCACCTTCGTTTACCACTTGCCGAGCCGATAAATAAACGCTTTCTCCCAAAATTGCACCGGTACTTTCAACGGTACCGACAGCAGCAATATTTATCTCGGCAGCACGGATATTATCAATGCCAAACCGAGCGACTCCACCTTCAGGAATGATGCGTATATCTTGGGTAGATTCAAGGTCGACCTTATTGGCAGCAATAATTTGGTCATAGATGAGGATGTCACCATTAGATTTGACATTAACTGACTCAAGAGGAACGATAGATTGATTGTTGTAGCGGCCAACATATGTCCATGCGCCATTGGCGAGAATACGGCCATCTATTGACACATCACCTTGCGCGTAGGTCGATTCTAGATGTAAGTTTCCAACTGCAATATCAGCATTCGAAGTTAAAGTAAGCGCAGTACCGGAAAAGGTATTAAAACTGGCATCTGACTGGCGGTCACTGTAACGAAATGCATTATCTCCCACTATAATTTGCACATCTCCATTTGAGACCTGCAAGGTACCAGCGGTATCGATTTCTTTTACTTCTTTATTAGCGCGTGTTACCACTCGACCTTTCATATTGGTAGTGAAAGGTGCATCGATAGTCACTTTTCCTGCAGCCAGATCAACCAAGCTACTCTGGTTTGCTGAAAAACCTAAGCCAGTGACCGAAATTTCACCTGAAGATAAAGCGATACTGGTTAACTCACCACTCTCATAGATCCCCTCGCCTGTAGCTAAGGTAACTCGCTCAGCATTAGTCACAGAGCAACCGTCACAACGTATGCCTTTAGGCGCCAGAATGACAACATCTGCCGCTCGCCCTTCAACTTTAATCTCAGAGAATGAAGCTATCTGATTAGCATTTAAGGCAAGGACAATTGTTTGAGCGGGTGAACCCGAAAGCTTAGGATTCATTTGAAGTGAATTGGCAAGTACTAAAGTTTTATCTTTTGTATCAAGCTCACTGAACGTATTCAGTGAATAGCCATACTCGTTGGATTTAGAAATTTTTACCAAATATTTTGTCGAGGTTTTAATGATATCAGGAGTATTCGCCCCAGAACCACTTAGAGGTGTTGTGACACCCGCATGAACACTAAAACCTGCAAACAAAGTCAGCAAAGCAAAGCGACACATCACTATTTTCACAACAGGAAAAATTTTATTTTTCATTGGTCAGTTATCATTTTATTTACGAAGGTGAGGCTGGGGATAGTTAATGGAACTTATAGTCTCCAGCAGTAAAAAGGGATTTTTATACAAAATGACAAATTCTAATCTTTTTTTATATATGTTCAACATATCATTTGCAGAGGACTGATATTGCTCACAATAAATTTATTATTTTTATTTATTCTTTCAGTCGCTTAAATTAGGCAAATCTTAAATAAGAGAATTTTTTGCGATCACCTCATCCTGAATGGCCAAACATCACAATTCTCTCCCCATTAACTGTTGGCCGAATAGATAGACTGATTGTCTTAACATCGAAATCTCGCTAGTGTGTATTTCGGTAATTTGTATCCCATCCATACCAATGAGGAGAAAAGCGATGGACAACCAAGCAATCACCTTAAATGCGCTGCAAGTGCTGCTTACTACCCCAGAATTTGATCAAACCGAAATTGAGCAGTACTTTGCCCCGAGTTATCAACAAACCGTCAATGGTGTAGAGTTAGGCTACGCCGAATTTGTCGCGCATGTGGCCAAGCTGAAAAAAGACACAAAAAATAGGCGCGTGACTGTGCTTGCCTGCGCAGCCGAAAAGGAGCATGTGTTTACTCACCACCATGTGTCGGCCGATAAGGTGGATGGGGAAAGTGTCAAATTTGAGGTACTTGCCCACTTCACTCTTTTTGAGGGAAAAATTGTTCGCTGTCAGGAGCTGACTCGGATGATCGAAGGGCAAGCAAAAGATGAAGATTTGGGCAGCCGCCACTAAGAGCGGCCAAAGGCTTAGCGAAACTGCTTGGCTTCGGTTAAATATTCAAAGCCCGCGTTGGCAAGTTTATCGATTAGTTTAGTCTTATCAATATCATAAAATTTCACTAAGCTGTCTAAGTCGCCAAATTCATCACGAAGTTTCATGTTCACCATGCTAAGTAGGATAAAGGTATCCATGGTCTCAAAATTTTCTAGGCTCATTGGTATTCCTTAATGTATTAACTCGCTTACTATATCAAAAACACCTTGGTTTCCTAATAGCCCACCTTTCATAAAACAAAGCGCAGGCCAATGACCTGCGCTTAGAGTTTGTGATTTTAAACTTTACTCAGTTAACCAAGGTTTTTGCGCGCATTTTGGAACATACGCATCCAAGCACCATTTTCACCCCAACCTTCTGGCGCCCATGAGTTCGCGACAGTGCGGAATACTCGCTCTGGGTGTGGCATCATAATGGTGACGCGGCCATCTTGAGTCGTTAAACCTGTAATGGCATTTGGCGAGCCATTCGGGTTATTCGGATATTGCTGAGTCGGTTTGCCGAAGTTGTCGACATAACGAACCGCAACTGTGCCTGATTGCTCAATCGCCGCAAGGTGATCACTACCAGAGACTTCCACTCGCCCTTCACCATGTGACACCGCAATTGGCATCCGTGAGCCTGCCATGCCGTCAAAAAAGACCGAATCAGACTTTTGCACTTCAACCAAACTAAAACGCGCTTCAAAACGCTCCGATTCATTGCGGACAAACCTTGGCCACAGCTCTGCACCCGGAATCAAACTCTTAAGGTTCGACAACATCTGACAGCCGTTACACACGCCGAGTGAAAAGGTATTTTCACGGGTAAAGAAGGTTTCAAATTGCTCACGAGCCCCATCGTTAAACAAAATAGACTTCGCCCAGCCTTCACCTGCGCCTAATACGTCACCGTATGAGAAGCCGCCACACGCCACAAGACCGTGGTATTCATCCAGCGCTACTTGACCTGTCAGGATGTCGCTCATGTGAATATCGGTAGCGTCAAAACCGGCTCTATCAAAGGCTGCGGCCATTTCAACATGGGAATTCACCCCTTGCTCGCGCAAGATGGCCATTTTCGGCCGCGCGCCAGTGGCAATATAAGGTGCCGCGATGTCCTGATTAACATCAAAGCTTAACGACACATTCAAGCCAGGATCGGCATCATCTTGTTTGGCAGCAAACTCTTGGTCAGCACACGCTGGGTTATCGCGCAGTGCTTGCATCTTGTGCGTTGTTTCCGCCCAAATAGTGCGAAGCTCTGTACGAGAGCGCTCAAGCACGACCTCATCACCCGATGTAATGACGAACTTATCTGACGCCTCTACGCGACCAATAACATGCGTACAATTTTCAAGGCCGTGAGCGGCTAAAGTAGACAGTACCGAGTCTAATTCATCGCTGCTTACTTGCACTACAGCACCAAGCTCTTCGTTAAACAAGGTCGCTAAAACGTCTTGCTCTGATGTGCTGGCAATATTTGCCAGATCAACGCGCACGCCGCAATGACCTGCAAAAGCCATTTCAGCCAGAGTCACCACAAGTCCACCATCACCTTTGTCATGGTAAGCCAGCAATTTGTCTTTGCGAACCAGAGTCTGCATCGCATCAAAGAAGCCTTTGAGCTGGTCTGCGTTATCCACATCGGCAGGTTTATCACCCAATTGCTTGTATACTTGCGCAAGCGCCGTCGCACCAAGGCGGTTTTGACCGTTACCCAAATCGATAAACACGAGTGACGTGTCACCGAGCCCTTCAGAGGTCGCTGGAGTAAGAAGCTGAGGCGTCACGGTTTTACGCACATCTTCGACGCGGCCAAAGGCGGTGATCACTAGGGATAATGGTGAGGTCACTTGCTTATCTTCACCTTTATCCTGCCACTGGGTTTTCATTGACATAGAGTCTTTACCAACCGGAATGGTCAAACCAAGTGCAGGACACAGCTCTTCACCCACGGCTTTCACGGCTTGGTATAAGCCCGCATCTTCACCTGGGTGACCCGCTGGCGACATCCAGTTAGCAGAGAGCTTGATATGCTTGATATCACCAATATCGGTTGCCGCAATGTTCGTTAATGCCTCACCCACAGCTAAGCGAGCAGAGGCAGCAAAATCAAGTAGAGCGACGGGGGTGCGCTCGCCCATTGACATCGCTTCGCCGTGGTAGGTGTCATAACTTGCCGCAGTCACCGCGCAGTTCGCTACAGGTACTTGCCAAGGACCCACCATTTGATCACGCGCCACTAAACCTGTCACGCTGCGATCGCCAATGGTGATCAAAAAGGTTTTTTCGGCAACCGCAGGAAGGCGTAATACGCGATCCAGCGCTTGGTCGATTTCAATATTCTTACGCTCAATAGCAGGGCTATCCACTTTCAGTGTGGTGGCTTCACGATGCATCTTAGGTGGCTTACCAAGTAAGATATCCATCGGCATATCGATAGGTGTATTATCGAAATGTGCGTCTTCTAAAGTAAGATGCCGCTCCTTTGTAGCCTCACCAACCACAGCGTATGGGGCACGTTCACGTTGACAAATCGCTTCAAAAACAGGCATATCCTCTTTGGCAACTGCCAATACGTAGCGCTCTTGAGATTCATTACACCAAATCTCAAGTGGGCTCATTCCCGGCTCATCATTAGGCACATCACGCAACTGGAATTTACCACCGCGTTCACCATCATTGACAAGCTCTGGCAAAGCATTAGAAATGCCGCCTGCACCGACATCATGGATAAAGGCGATGGGGTTTTTGTCACCGAGTTGCCAGCAGCGGTCGATAACTTCCTGACAGCGACGTTCCATTTCAGGGTTTTCACGTTGCACTGAAGCAAAGTCTAAATCTTCTGCTGATTGGCCTGAGGCCATTGACGATGCCGCGCCGCCGCCAAGACCAATATTCATCGCTGGACCGCCAAGTACAATTAAACTCGCACCAACAGGGATCTCTTTTTTCTGCACATGCTCATCGCGAATATTGCCCATACCACCAGCGATCATAATGGGCTTATGATAACCGCGTACCTCTTCACCTGCATGAGACGTCACTTTCTCTTCGTAGGTACGGAAATAGCCTAGTAGGTTAGGACGACCGAATTCATTGTTAAATGCAGCGCCACCAAGTGGGCCTTCTAGCATGATGTCCAATGCGTTAACGATGCGATCAGGCTTACCAAAATCCGTTTCCCAAGGCTGCTCAAAGCCCGGAATACGCAAATTAGAGGTAGTAAAACCCACCAAACCGGCTTTGGGCTTGCCGCCAATTCCGGTTGCGCCTTCATCACGAATTTCACCGCCAGAACCGGTTGACGCACCTGGCCATGGCGAAATGGCCGTTGGGTGGTTGTGAGTTTCAACCTTCATCAAGATGTGCGCATCTTCGTGATGATAAGTATATTGACGCGAACTTGGATCAGGGAAGAAACGACCGATTTTCGAACCTGTCATTACCGCCGCGTTATCTTTATAAGCGGATAAAACGTGCTCAGGGGTTGTCTCATAGGTGTTTTTAATCATCTTAAACAGAGATTTGGGCTGCTCAACACCATCAATGGTCCAATCTGCATTAAAGATTTTATGTCGGCAATGCTCAGAGTTCGCCTGTGCAAACATCATAAGCTCAATATCATTGGGGTTGCGACCAAGTTTGGTGAAGTTTTCAACCAAGTAGTCGATTTCATCTTCTGCTAATGCTAGACCTAGCGCGACGTTTGCCTTTTCAAGTGCGGCTCGTCCACCACTTAGAATGTCAACATCAGCAACAGGCGCTGGCTCTGCAACCGTGAATAGGGCCGATGCGGCTTCAAAATCAGTAAATACCACTTCCATCATGCGATCATGAATAATGGCTTTCACTTGGTTTAACTGCGTTTCTGACAACTGGCTCGATGTGTCCAAATAATAGGCCGTACCACGCTCTAGACGTTTGATTTTGCAAAGGCCACAGTTATTGGCAATATCGGTGGATTTTGAAGACCAAGGAGAGATAGTGCCCAGACGCGGTGTTACCAAAAGCAACAGACCTTGCGGCTCATGCTCTTCTATTGTCGGCCCATAAGTCAAAAGCTTTTCCAGTTTCTCAAGCTCAGACGTGTCTAGGTCGTCAGTTAGATCAGCAAAATGCATAAACTCAGCGTAAACTCCTATAACAGGTAAGTCTTGTTCACGGCAAAGTTCGAGTAGTTTGTTAACACGAAACTCAGAAAGAGCTGGGGAGCCACGCAAAATTCTCATGTGCTTAGGTCTCTTGTATTAAGGTAATATGGGAATAGATTCAAAAGGTTATATCAATACCTTGCAAACTTATGCCGATGCTACCTCACGTTTACGAGCGCATTATAAAGGATTTAGTTTTGTGATGTAACACCAAAAGCAACCGTTTGCGTCATTTTTTTCAGCAAATTTGAATTACCGCAACAATCGCAAATATAAATCTTTAGTCGCAACGAGTCGTGATTGACTTGCCTTGTCACGACACTCTGATATAACTGCTCTTAATGGAAATAAGAGAATGTGGTCAATGAAGAAGCATTACTTAACCCCCTGGACAACCTTAGGCATACTGCTGTTTTCCGCCCTAATATTGTCTGGCTGCCAAATCGAATCTGAACCCAAAAGCGATTTAGATCAGATTCGTGAGCGTGGCGTATTGCGTGTGGGGACCTTAAACAATCAGCTTTCCTATTATATCGGTCCAGATGGTCCGGCGGGTTTGGATTATGAGCTAGCGCGAGAATTTGCTAACGAGCTCGGCGTTCAGCTTGAGATGAAACCCGCTTTTCGGATCTCATCACTCTATCCTGCTCTTGAAAATGGCGAAATTGATATTATTGCAGCGGGACTTGTCTCATCCCCAGAGCGTATGGCGCGCTTTCGTCCGGGCCCCGCGTATTACTATGTGAGCCAGCAAGTCATATACAAAAAAGGCAATTGGAGACCCAGAACACTCGAGCAGCTGGTCAGCAAACATAACAGTGATGGTGAACAAGCCGCCACACTTAAAATCGTCAGTGACTCACATATCAAACAGACCTTAAACACAATACGAGAACATCAACATCCCGATTTTGTCTTTGAAGTTGATCCAGAAGCCGAAGTCAGCGACTTACTTAAACAAGTCGCTCAAGGTGAATTGATGTTTACCGTCGCAGACTCTGTGGAACTTTCTCTTTCACAACGTATTTATCCCGAAATCGCCGTTGCGTTTGAGCTGACTGAAGACCAGCCCATTTCATGGTTTGTACGCCGCTCTGAAGATGAAAGCCTCTACGCACTATTAATTGAATTTTTTGGTTACACCAAACAATCAGGCCACCTTGCCGCGCTCGAAGAAAAATACATCGGCCATGTTGGCAGTTTTGATTATGTAGATACTCGAGCGTTTATCCGCGCTTTAAACAGCAAGTTACCAAAGTGGGCGCCACTGTTTAAACAATATTCGGATGAATTTGACTGGCGATTAGTCGCAGCTCTCGCCTATCAAGAATCTCACTGGAACCCGCGCGCAAAATCACCTACAGGAGTGCGGGGTATGATGATGTTAACCTTACCGACAGCCAAAAGTGTCGGTGTAACCAACCGCCTTGATCCACAACAATCGGTGCGAGGCGGCGTTGAGTATTTGCGCCGTATCGCTTCTCGTATTCCTGAATCTATCGCCATGCATGAGAAGATATGGTTCGCTCTTGCGGCCTACAATGTCGGCTATGGACATATGATGGACGCCAGAAGATTAACCAAAAAACAAGGTGCCAATCCCGACTCATGGGCCGATGTGAAAGATCGGTTGCCCTTACTGAGGCAAAAGAAATACTTCAGCCAAACTGAGTATGGTTATGCAAGAGGAGATGAAGCGAAAAATTATGTCGAAAATATTCGTCGTTACTATCAAAGCATCATCGGCCATATTGATCAAAAGCCCATAGAGGATAACGACGGTAGTATTGATGACTTGGCTGTCATTGAGCCGATAGAACTTGAACAACAAACTGAGTTGGAAGAAGACGACCAAGAGCCAATATCAGAGCAACTCCAAGAGTAATCAAAGTTTCATAATTCAAGTGCGACTTAGCACTTGAATTATCACACTTCGCCCATACATAGTAATTTGTCTTTAATCTAACCCCAAGTAGGAGGGTGTTTTCATGCGTAGACGCGTAGTTCAGTCAAGACGCCTTAATAAAACCGTTGCTGCGAATCGCCGTAAAAGGATGCTAAGCAACAATAAGAAAAAAGTGATTGCACGTCATAGAGCTTTTATGCAGCTTATCTGTGCCTAGGCACAGTGACCTACCCCCATATTAATCACGATTGGCAGAGCCTGAATCTTTTCAAATCCAACTTTTCAATGCAAAAGAACAGGCTCTCGAAAGGCCCCACTTTCTACCCTTTACTCTGCTTGAGTGCTTTCTTTTCTTTACGGCGACGTTGAAAAAAAGCTTGAAGCTGCTCACGGCATTCATCCTCTAGCAAGCCCTGCTCTATCTCAGCATAGTGATACGCTGCTTGATGTTCGAACAAATTTAGTACTGTGCCCGCAGCACCCGCTTTTAAATCTGGCGCACCAAAAACAATTCGCTTTACTCTGCTATGAAGTAAGGCTCCTGCGCACATTGGGCAAGGTTCAAGCGTCACGTAAAGCGTGGTATCCAGTAGTCGATAATTTTTAATTATCTGACCCGCTTTGCGCAGCACTTGCATTTCCGCATGGGCTGTGGCGTCGTGATGAGAAATAGACTGATTCCAACCTTCGGCAATAATCTCTCCTTCTCTGACCAAAACGGCCCCAACAGGGACTTCTCCTTGTCGCTCGGCCTGAGCCGCCAGCTCCATGGCTCTACGCATAAACAGATGATCTTGTTCGTTAAATTTAGATTGTGACAAAGGAGAACCTACCTATTTCGTTTGGTACTCGATAATTTTACAATTAACGCAAGATAAGTAAAAGTGTCCAAAGCGCCGCTTTGCGATTAACACGGTTTCGTTAAGGCTTTGCCATTGTATGCCCAGCAAACACACTATTGAGCCTGACCGATAGCACACGATGTTTTCCATCTTGCCAACACACTTGAACCTGCACTTGCTTCACTTGCGCCCCATCAATCAGAATAGGCTCAACCAAACAGAGGACCTGATACTGACCATCATCAGATACGTCGCATTGAGCCTTAATCTCACAATGCTCTGGCCAATGACCATAAGCGGAAAAAGTTTCTAAACTGGCCTCAGCTAAGTGAACAGCAGCCCATTTTTTCTCAGCCGCGCCAGCTTTCGTTTCAATATCAATATGGAACTTCACCAGTCCAATCCCACTTAGTGCAACTATCGCTAGCGCAACCAAGACTTCAACTAAACTCGTACCTGTCTGCTTAGAAATCATACCAACTGCCTGCTGCCCATGATAAGAAATGGAAGTCTCTTGCAACAGCTTGCGTTACCTGCTGGCGGTACTCGGTATTCAGTCCCCCACTAACCAAAGCGTAGCTATTTGGAGCATCCAGCACCAATCCGCCAAGCGGATAAAAATGGCCATGTTGAAAATAACTCACCGTCTCCTCGCTTAGCTGAGCCACTGAGGATAACTGCGCTATGGTGTGATTTAAGATAGACGGAGGGCGGCTAACCCGTGTCTTGGGCCAATCAGTATATTGAGTGTGGATGCCAGACGTAACCAAATGGTAGATAAATCCCTTCAAAGGCTGCTGAGCCGAAATGGAGACGATCCCATTGTGAAAAACCACCATTAAACCCGATTCCAAGTAACTGTCGATGGCAAGATTGAGAGCATGGATATCTGGCTCGTTCAACTCACACCCACCAAACACCCAGATAAGATCGTGAGAAGCTCTGACTAAACTGATAATGCTTTCAGCACAATTTTGGTTAAATGTCGCTTTGGGCAATCTGTCAGCATGACTCGGTATAGAGTCTCTCAGTGAGTGAGGCACATAAGCCAATCGCGATGTGTCCGACATCACACTAAACCACTCGCTTCGCTCAACATTAAATACCTCCTTAAAAGGATCAACGCTGGGCTCAAACTGAAAGTCTTTCTGCGTGTCTTCAAGCTTCCACACTAAGCGGGTGTAGTGCGAATCGGAACAGCGTCGAGGTGTTGATGAAGGGATGGCAGCAAGGTTGCCATGCCCCACTTGGCTTGACATCAAGGATTTGCTGGCAAAACTTTTGGCAAAAAGCGCTCCTGCATAGCGAAGCGAATAGCACTGCCATTGGGAGTGATTCAACCTTTGACCTATGCTCGGTGCCACTTTCAAATTCCCATTAACGAGAAAATGTGACCGAGTCGTAATAGGGCTTTTGATCTGGAGCTCTGGTAGGTAAAAAGCTTTGCTTAATCTGACGTAACCACTGCTGGAGCGTATAATATTAGGCCTTTGCTGTTCAATTATCAGCTCATCCAAATCAAGTAAAGCGATGCAATCACTCAGGTTTTGTGCCAACTGGCCTGTTCGCCGCATCTTGGCGTAGGCACATTCCAGTCCACCTTCTGCCCGCCAATATGAGCGGCGACTATCAAGATAATCATTGCTGTGCTTAATTTGATATAATAAGCCCTTGGCATTTGCCATTACCAGCATAAGCAGCAAACCTAACATCAGGCTGGTCATAATAATGGTGGTCGCACCATACTCAGGTTTCATGTTAAGGATTCCTAGAACGAATAGAAAACGAAACGGAGATATTTTTTTCTGGCCAACGGGTCAGAGCCGTGGTGACACTGATGAGTAGTAACTGAGATAAAGTCGAGCCAGCAATTAAGGTTTGTTTGTTGACATCGAATGCGGTGACAAGGATTTGCTTGTGATCAAATAAGGTATTGCATGTGTTGCCAAAATGCGCGTTAAAGGCTTGAGCCTCAATGCGAGACATCACCCGTGGCAGCTTGATTTCGCATATTCTAAGTTGATTTGGGTAGCGCTCATCACGCTGATAAACCACGTTGGTATACGCTTCTTCAGTGCCTAGTTCGCCAGCAAGATAGGCGTAAGCAACAAGAGAAGTATTGGGCTGCGAAATAACATGATACACATCATCGGCTCCTAACACTTTGATGCTTTGGCCTAACTCTCCTCCATACCCCGCTCGATACAAATCCTGCTTCATCATCTGTACGACGCTATGAGTACTTTGTATCAGTAATCTGCGTTTATTGCTCGCATTGGCGATTTTCGCATTGTGTAGCAGTAAACTGATGAGCGCCATGATAACTAACACACTCATCGCCATAGACACAAGGCATTCAACCAAGGTCATTCCCACGCATTGCCTTTTATACGTCAACACACGTCATAGCCTAAACGTGCTGTATCAGGCGCGCACACCCGAACAATTGCCGAGCGAAAATGCGTTCTAAGCTCAAGTAGCAGCTCGGGATTCGACTTGGGATAAAAGACTAATCGGCCACTTTTGGGTCTACCGTGGCTGGCATCAAAACGGATTCGATTTGCGCTGTAATTTGAGCTCAGCGTGATACCTTGAAAAGATTGCCCCGAAAGCTGCATTAATACCGTTGCGTGCGCCATTTCCTGATCATCGGCAAGCTTTAGCTGCCAATTTAAATCGGTTTCACTGACATGAATCCAAAGCGTCTGCCTACGCAATATTGCCTGAGATTTAGCCAGCAGTATCAATCCTCGTAATTCACTGGCAAGGCGTATCATCATGGTGGTTTCCGAAACAGAACGAACACTGGGTATCGCCCATAACAGAGTCAAGCTCATCAATCCAAGCACCAAAACCAACTCGGGTAAGGTAAATCCACGAGGCATTTCTCAACTTCTCCTGCAACCATCGATGTGCTGAAAACCCATACTTGGTTGGATGTTAACACTGCTCAACAATACAGTAAGTTCAACCTTGAGTAAGATTCGAGACAATGGGTACAAATAAGTGCAAACTTAGTAAAAAAAGTTTAAATGCCATGACCTTAATCGAGCTATTAGTCGTGATGGTTTTGGTCAGTCTGCTGGCGCTGCTCGCTTACCCCAACTATCAGCAGCAACTAAGATCTGCACACCGAACCACAGCGATCAGCGATCTCATCAAACTGCAATTGGAACTTGAGTATC
This sequence comes from Vibrio zhanjiangensis, assembly GCF_030161235.1. Lineage (GTDB taxonomy): Bacteria > Pseudomonadota > Gammaproteobacteria > Enterobacterales > Vibrionaceae > Vibrio > Vibrio zhanjiangensis. Next base: position 19,986 of record NZ_BSPW01000077.1, read on the forward strand.
GCGACAATCAGGGTGATGAATGGGAAAATTTGATAGTTGAAGGGAGATGCCAAATCTGTCGCTCAAAGCCAGAACATTTTCGCTTTGAAATACACAATGATTCTGATGCAAACTATCTCATTAAAGCCATAGCACAAGAGCAAAGTCAGCAGACTTTAGACAACTGCCTCGTTGCAAATAACAGCGATTATTTGAGCATCGATGCACGTAACCAAGAGTTTCCCAAAGATTGCTGGCAATAAAAAAGCCTGCATTCATTGCAGGCTTTCAAAACACGCTAGCGCTTAGCTGGTTAGGTCATCAAAAAACTTTTTAACGCCATTGAAAAAGCCCTCAGCTTTAGGCTTATGTCGAGTTGCCGCTTCCCCGCCGCAAGAGTCTTCAAATTCTTTCAGTAGCTCTTTTTGACGGCTGCTTAAATTAACCGGCGTTTCGACCACAAGTTTGACGATCAAATCACCGATGCCGCCTCCGCGAACCCCTTTGACACCTTTACCGCGCATACGGAACATACGACCAGTTTGTGTTTCGGTTGGTACTTTAAGATTGACACGGCCATCCAATGTTGGCACTTCAACTTCACCACCTAATGCCGCCATAGCAAAGCTCACTGGCACTTCGCAGTACAGGTTATTGCCATCACGCTCAAAAATATGGTGCTCTTTGACATGAACTTGAACATACAAATCACCCGCTGGCGCGCCCATTTCGCCCGCTTCACCTTCACCAGATAAGCGGATACGGTCGCCAGTGTCTACGCCTGCTGGAATTTTAACGTTGAGCGTTTTGGTTTTCTGTTTGCGTCCTTGCCCATGACATGAGTTACAAGGATCTTTAATGATTTTACCTTTACCGTGACACGTTGGACAGGTTTGCTGCACAGCAAAAAAGCCCTGACGCATCTGCACTTGACCATGGCCATGACAGGTACCACAAGTTTCCGGCGCTGACCCTTTTTTCGCCCCGCTACCATCACAGACATCACAGTTAACAAGAGTGGGTACTTCAATCTCTTTAGAGACGCCACGCACCGCTTCTTCAAGTGATAATTCCATGTTGTAGCGTAAATCTGCACCGCGCTGAGCTCGTTGCTGACCACCGCCTCGGCGACCACCACCAAAGATATCACCAAATACATCGCCAAAAATATCGCCAAAGTCAGCGCCTGCTCCACCACCGAAGCCTCCACCGCCCATACCACCTTGCTCAAATGCAGCATGTCCGTATTGGTCGTACGCTGCTTTTTTCTGTGGATCAAGCAAGACTTCGTACGCTTCTTTTACTTCTTTAAATTTATCAGACGCCGTCTCGTCACCCTGATTACGATCGGGGTGGAACTTCATTGCAAGGCGCTTGTAGGCCTTTTTAATATCACGCTCTGATGCATCGCGGCCAACGCCTAATACTTCGTAAAAATCACGTTTTGACATTTTCTTCGTCACCAATTTAGTACTGCAAACGACCTTTGTCGCTTGGTGTTTATATCATTCTAGATAAGGATTCGAGACCTGCGCTTCGAGAACCATTATCTAGACTGACAAGTTGCTTACAAACATACGGGCGCATGAGTTACCCCAAACGCCCGCAATCTTGCATCAAGCTAAGCCCGAGTTAAAACTTATTTTTTCTCGTCTTTAACTTCTTCAAACTCAGCATCAACAACATCATCGTCTTGCTTAGGCTGTTCACCAGCTTCCGCGCCTGCTTGTTGTGCTTGAGCTTTTTGCTGAGCGATTTCCATTAGCTTTTGAGAAACCGTCATAAGCGCTTGAACTTTAGTGTCAATAGCGTCTTTATCGTCGCCACTTTTCGCTGCTTCAAGTTCAGAGATTGCAGTTTCAATTTTCTCTTTGTCTTCCGCTGGTAGAGCGTCACCCGCTTCTTCAACTTGCTTACGAGTACCGTGAATCATCTGGTCAGCTTGGTTACGAGCAGCCGCTAATTCTTCGAACTTCTTGTCCGCTTCCTTGTTTGCTTCTGCTTCTTGCACCATTTTCTCGATTTCTTCGTCGCTTAGACCACCAGACGCTTGGATAGTAATCTTCTGCTCTTTACCCGTTTGCTTATCTTTAGCTGAAACGTGCAAGATACCATCTGCATCAAGGTCGAAAGTCACTTCGATTTGAGGCATACCACGCGGTGCAGGCTGAATACCTTCTAGGTTAAATTGGCCTAGAGATTTGTTGTACATAGCCTGTTTACGCTCACCTTGAAGAACATGGATAGTCACCGCGTTCTGGTTATCTTCAGCAGTTGAGAAGACTTGGTTCGCTTTGGTTGGGATAGTGGTGTTCTTCTCAACGAGCTTAGTCATCACACCGCCCATGGTCTCAATACCTAGAGACAGAGGCGTTACGTCTAGAAGAAGAACATCTTTGACGTCACCCGCTAGTACACCACCTTGAACTGCAGCACCCATAGCAACAGCTTCATCAGGGTTCACATCTTTACGAGCTTCTTTACCAAAGAATTCCGCGACTTTAGCTTGAACCATTGGCATACGAGTCTGACCACCAACTAGGATAACGTCAGTAATGTCGCCAACCGAAAGATCCGCATCCGCTAGAGCCACTTTCAAAGGTTCAAGAGAACGTTGTACTAGGTCTTCCACTAGAGATTCAAGTTTTGCACGTGTTACTTTGACGTTCATGTGCTTAGGACCGGTCGCATCAGCGGTTACGTAAGGTAGGTTTACGTCCGTCTGAGAAGTAGAAGAAAGCTCAATTTTGGCTTTTTCTGCGGCTTCTTTCACACGCTGCATCGCTAGAGGATCGTTCTTAAGATCGATACCTTGCTCTTTCTTGAACTCATCAACCAAGTAGTTGATCATGCGGTTATCAAAGTCTTCACCACCTAGGTGAGTATCACCGTTAGTTGCTAATACTTCGAACGTTTTCTCGCCTTCAACTTCATCAATCTCAATGATAGAGATATCGAATGTACCACCACCAAGGTCGTAAACCGCGATAGTGCGATCGCCACCTTTCTTATCAAGACCGTAGGCCAGTGCGGCAGCCGTTGGCTCGTTGATGATACGTTTTACTTCTAAGCCAGCAATACGGCCAGCATCTTTTGTTGCTTGACGCTGTGCATCGTTAAAGTAAGCAGGCACTGTGATAACGGCACCAGTGACTTCCTCACCAAGAAAGTCTTCAGCCGTTTTCTTCATTTTTTTCAATACTTCAGCAGACACTTGTGGTGCAGCCATCTTCTGGCCTTGTGCTTCTACCCAAGCGTCACCGTTATCAGCCTTAACAATTTTGTAAGGCATGATTTCGATATCACGCTGAACTTCTTCATCTTCAAAGCGACGACCAATTAGACGCTTAATTGCAAATAGCGTGTTTTCTGGGTTGGTTACCGCTTGACGTTTCGCTGGCTGGCCTACTAATGTCTCACCATCGGTATACGCAATAACCGATGCCGTTGTACGCTCACCTTCTGCGTTTTCAATTACGCGAGGCTTGTCACCGTCAAGAACAGCGACACAAGAGTTAGTAGTACCTAAGTCAATACCAATGATTTTACCCATCAGGCTATCTCCGAATAAATTCTATTTTCGTTTTGCTATATCCCCTATGTGGGGATGGAGAATAGGGATTCAACCCTTATCCACAAACTAAAATAATTTTGTTTGTTTCACTTATGCCAAATAAATAAGGGCGGTAAATGTCTTTTCAAGGGGATAGTGAAAAAAAAATGAAAATATTTTTGCTATAAAAAAGCGAGGCTATTGGCCTCGCTTCAGATTAGATTGATTCAGATTCGAATATTAAGCATTGGCTTCAGAGGCTGCTAATTCCTGCTCTTGCTTACCAATTTCACCTTCCGTTTTGGCGACAATGGTATTCACCGCGGTATCACCGACGACGTTTGAGGAGGTACAGAACATGTCATTGATACGGTCAACCGCAGCAATGATGGCTAAGCCTTCTGGTGGCAAGCCCAATTGGTGAAGCAATACACCTACCATAACAACACCGCCACCCGGAACACCGCCTGCGCCGATAGAAAGCAGAAGAATGGTTAAACCGAGCGTAAACACATCCGCCGTGTTAATCGGCTGACCAAAAGCGTTAGCAACAAAAATAGTTGCAAGTGCAATATAGATAGACACACCCGACATATTCATGGTTGCGCCTAGTGGCACACCAAAGCCTGCGACTGACTCAGACACTTTAAGCTTCTCGGTCAGGGTTCGCATGGTCACAGGGATCGTCGCATTTGAACTCGCTGTCGAGAGCGAAAAGAGGATTTGTTCACGGGTTGCACGAAGGAAAGCTTTTGGAGACGTTCCTGTCGTAATGCCAACCGCCATTGGGTAGAAGACAAAAATCCAGAACACCAACATGGTAATCACGAGCGCGACATAGCTTGCAACAGAGCCTAACGTATGGGCATCCAACGTTGCACCTAATTGAATCATAAGCGCAAACACACCGTATGGAGCAAGGCTCATTACCAAGCCGACCAACTTCATCATGATTTCATTCGCCATTTTAAAGGTGCGAATGGCTGGGCCACCTCGTGAATCCAATGCTTGGATGGCAAGGCCTGTCAGAATCGCCATAAAGATGATTTGTAACATATCACCGTTAGCAAAAGCTTGAATTGGATTGCTCGGTACGATGTTAACGACCAAAGAAAAGATATCTGGGGTTTCCGTTGTGGTCAGCTTTACTGACTCTGAAATCGTGCCTGCTAAATTGGCATCAGCACCAGGTTGTACAATCAACCCCACGGTCAACGCCACCGCGATAGCGATAATGGTATTGATGATATAAAGCGCAAAGGTTTTTCCACCAAGACGGCCGAATGCGCTAATGTCTTTGAGATCAACAATGCCGCAGACGATAGACACGTAAACTAAAGGCACGACAAGCAGTTTGATCAAGGATACAAACATGCCTCCTGCCCCTTCTGCTGCGCCAAGTAGATAAGTATCAAAGATAGCGACCCCGCTAAACAGATACTGTATCGCAGTACCGATAAGTAAGCCTGCAAATAAGCCTACGAAAATTTTGCTCGATAGAGATTTGTCCATCATGCATCTCCAGGATGTTGTGTATGTATTTTATGGTTTTATAATTTAAACTGCCCATTTACGAGACAGGAATCGCACATAATACACACAAAGGCAACAAAATAAAGCCACTGTTTACGTTAGTGTTACATTTATCCAATAGGAAATTAATTTTCTTATCAGCCTATCTCAGGAAATAATTCAATAAATCAATACATTCAACCGCCATCTTGTCAGTGCTCTGACAAGATAAAAAAAGAGAGGCAAATGCCTCTCTTCGTTCGGTTAGATATATGCTCAGGTTATTACTTGGACACCATCACCATCGCTGGGCGAATAACTCGACCGTTCAGCTCATAACCTTTTTGCATCACAAACATGACGGTATTTGATTCATGATCCGGACTTTCTTGAATCGACATGGCTTGGTGCATCTCTGGATTGAAAGTTTCGCCTTCAGGATTAATTTCTTTAAGGCCAAATTTTGCCACCGCATCAACAAACGTTTTATGGGTTAGCTCAACCCCTTCAATGATCGGCTTAACCGCTTCATTCTCAGCATCGGCAGACTGAATTGCACGCTCTAAGTTATCAATAACCGGCAGCAATTCCTCAGCAAATCGGTTCAAAGCATATTTGCGGGCTTTATCGATTTCAGCTTCTGTACGGCGGCGCATATTTTCAACTTCAGCCTTAGCACGTAATACCGAATCTTGTTGTTCCTTCACTTTGGCTTCGCTAGAAAGTAAAGCCGCCTCAAGTTGAGCAATCTTTGAATCTGACTCAACGCTTTCCGTCTCTTCGTTCCATTCGATATCAGCTTCTGTACCTACAACTTCGGCTTCAATATCTTGTACCGTCTCTTGCTGCTGTAGTTCTTCTTGGTTAATTTTGTTTTCTTCGTTGCTCATGATATCTCCAGAATTTAATTCCATCTGTATCTAATGCTTCACGTTTATTGCTTTTTAGATACATAAAAATTCGCATAAATAGCTAACTTGCCATTATTATGGGGATGAAGATTGTCGAATCAAGCCTATTTAGTGCGGAAAACCTATGAAAAAGCCTTTTGAAGTGATCGCCATCATTGGTAAACCCAGAGATCAGCAAGCCATTCAGACTCATAGAGACTTATATAACTGGCTCAAATTTGAAGGCTATCAGGTTTTTATTGATGACCGATTGGCTGACATTTTAAGCGATATACCACGCGAGGACTTCTCTAGCCTTATCGAGCTTGGTAAAGCCGCTGATCTGGCGATTGTTGTCGGCGGTGATGGTAACATGCTTGGGGCAGCCAGAGTTCTGTCTCGATTTAATATTGCTGTTATCGGCGTGAACCGAGGAAGCCTTGGCTTTTTAACTGACCTCAATCCTGAAGATTTTCAAACCGCGTTAAAAAAAGTATTGGATGGCGAATTTATTACTGAAGAGCGATTTTTGCTCGAAGCCGAGGTGCATCGCCACGGGCAAGTGAAAAGCCACAATGCGGCATTAAATGAAGCCGTCCTTCACCCGGGGCAAGTGGCACATATGATTGAATTTGAAGTGTATATTGATAAAAACTTTGCTTTCTCTCTGCGTGCAGATGGTCTGATAGTTTCAACGCCAACAGGCTCAACTGCCTATTCGTTGTCAGGTGGCGGCCCTATTCTCTCTCCGAGCCTAAATGCCATTTCTCTGGTACCCATGTTTCCACATACGCTTTCAAGTCGACCTCTGGTTGTCGATAGTAAACGTCGAATTCGGCTTGTGGTGTCACCAGAAAATAGAGGGACTCAAGAAGTCAGTTGTGATGGACAAGTGTCTTTGCCTGTATCGCCAGGGGATGAGGTCCATATCTATCAGAGCCCGAATACATTGCACTTAATTCACCCTAAAGATTACAGCTACTATCACGTACTGAGAAACAAACTTGGTTGGTCGAGCCGATTATTTTAAGCTGAGTACACTTTTGGTTTTTGAGAAAGGTTAATGACGTCATTAACCTTCCCTATCGGCAAACCGCTACTTAATCACACCACACACAATTCTTGCGCCGCCACCACCAAGTGGTGCAGGATGGTCAGAATGGTTATCGCCTCCGGCATGAATCATCAATGCACGGTTTTTCACATCAGTTAACTGTACTCTTGGTGCTAATACAGGTTGAGTTGCCATACCTTTTGCATCGACATAAAGCGCAGGTAAATCACCAAGATGGTTGTCATCAGTCCAAGGGGTTCCATGCTTACCTGTTTGTTTGGGATCATAATGCCCACCAGCTGCGCCACCCAACACGGTTTTACCCTCTTTCATGGCGCTGTCACATGACGCGTTAGTATGAACATGAAATCCATGTAATCCAGAAGGTAAGCCACTCAAATTTGGGGTAAAAACGGTGCCATAAGACGTTTGTTCAATTGAAACGCTACCAACGGATTTTCCTGAATTTAGGTCCACCATATCGACATTCGTCGTCCCCGCCATTGCCGTTGCCGAACAAAACATCATCAAGGATACAAGTTTTGCTTTGTGCATTAGGTATTCTCCATTTCTATTTCGTGTAACACCAAAGTACTTAGGTTACAGGCTATTGTTCTACAAACTTCATTGACTATAACGCTTAACGTTATCATTCGTGAAATTAAAACCACCTATTAATAACATAGGAAATACCAATCTCTATGTGAGTGACAAAACAACAATATTTTGGTTTACTCTTCTTTACTGTATAAAGAAACAGTATATACTGTTTCTTTATACAGTATTGGTAATTCAAATAGGTGCAAAAATGCTGGCTCATTTAAGTGTTAATAACTTTGCCATTGTTAAATCGCTGCAACTTGAACTTTCACAAGGCATGACAACCATCACAGGCGAAACTGGGGCAGGCAAATCCATTGCGATAGATGCTCTAGGGCTGTGTTTAGGAGGACGAGCCGATGCCAGCATGGTAAGACAAGGGGAAGAAAAAACCGAAGTCAGTGCCGCCTTCACTTTAGAAGACAACATGAATGCCACACGCTGGCTGGAAGACAATGATTTGCTCGATGGCAATGACTGTATTTTGCGCAGAATCATCAATAAAGAGGGCCGCTCAAGAGCCTTTATTAACGGCAGTCCAGTGCCACTTTCACAGCTCAAAAGTTTAGGGCAGTTATTGATCAACATTCATGGCCAGCATGCTCATCACCTGCTAATGAAAAATGATCACCAAATGGCAATGTTAGACCAATACGCTGGACACGGAAATTTATTAAAAAATACCCGGAATGCTTACCAAATTTGGCGTGAAGCGGATAACCACCTAAAACGACTCAAAGAAAATAGCGCAGCCAATTTGGCGCAAAAACAACTCCTTGAGTATCAAATCAAAGAGCTTAATGAGCTTGCTCTTGACGAGGATGAATATGAACAACTCGAACAAGAACACAAACGACTATCCAATAGCGGAGAATTGGCCTGCATCTGTCAACAAGCCATCGAACTTATATACGAAGGTGAAGAAGTTAATGCGCTTGGTATTCTCCAATCAGCCAACCACTCCTTAGCTCAACTAGCAGAGCTAGATAATACATTGAGCCAACTTCCGGATATGCTCGCAGAAGCCATCATCCAAATTGAGGAAACAAACCGTGAGCTACGTAGCTACCTTGAGAACATAGAGGTCGATCCTGCACGAATGAACTATGTTGAGGAACGTTTTTCAAAAGTTATGTCCATGGCTCGTAAACATCATGTACTGCCTAGTGAGCTATACCAGCATCACCAAGACTTGCTCGCACAAATTGCCGAACTGGATTGCTCAGATGAGAAGCTAGAGGAATTGCAACAAGGCGTTGAGCAGGCCTACCAAAACTTTCTTATCAAAGCCAAGAAACTCGATAAGTCACGCTGCCGTTATGCCAAAGAGCTCAACAAGTTAATCACCACCAGTATGCATGAACTGAGTATGGAAAAAGCGCAGTTTTGTATCCAAGTGGATAAGCTCAGCTCACACCCTTCTCCTCTTGGCATTAATAGCGTCTGTTTCTTAGTGTCGACGAATCCGGGGCAACCACTAGAGCCAATCGCTAAGGTCGCATCGGGAGGAGAGCTGTCACGAATATCACTTGCCATACAAGTTATCACCGCGCAAAAGGTTGACACCCCAAGCCTTATTTTTGATGAGGTTGATGTAGGAATAAGTGGCCCAACAGCTGCTGTGGTGGGCAAGATGCTGCGTAAACTGGGAGAGTCAACGCAGGTTCTTTGTGTCACTCACCTGCCCCAAGTTGCAGGCTGTGGTCACCAACAACTCTTTGTCGCCAAACAAACCAAAGCAGGAAAAACCGAAACACAAATGCGCGCACTGGATAATGAACAAAGAATCTCCGAGCTCGCCCGTTTGTTAGGCGGCAGTGAAATTACTGAATCAACCATAGCCAATGCCAGAGAGTTGCTGATAGCTGCATAAATACAGAGCATTAACCAGAGACTTTATTAAGATTTGCTAAGAGATTGCAACTTAATTCAAAAATCGAGGTCTGAAACTGTTCAAAACAAGATGAGTTTTTTACTTTAGCGCTCAGCTTGTTTATTATCAGCCCAATTTAAGAAGTTTCCGTTACAAGAATTGATTCATATGCAAATAAAAAAGTGGCTTGTTATTGCGCTCCCACTCTCGATGACACTTTTATCAGGCTGTTCTCTACTGGAAAGGCTTGTATACCGGATTGATATCAATCAAGGTAACTATGTAGAGCAAAAAGCCGTCGACCAGCTGAAATTTGGCATGACCAAAGAGCAAGTTCGCTTTGTTCTAGGCTCACCCATGCTAGTCGAAAATGGTTATCCCAATACTTGGTATTATATTGATCATCAAACTGAAGGGCACCAAGATTCTGTGCAAAAGAACCTTATCGCCCACTTTAATGATAAAGGTGAGCTGATCAATATTGAAGGTGACTTCCCAACCAGTCCAAGTTTTTTTGAAAAGATCCATTAAAGCCGTTGCTTTAAACATAGGTTTAGAATAAGCCTTTAAAACATAGATAAAAGAAAAGGGTTGAAGTCTAGGCTTCAACCCTTTTCTTTTAACCGATTAAATAGCAAATCTTGGGCTTGTGAATAGGCACATAACCGTGATGGTCACTAAGGTGTTTTGGACTCAAGGCTAGGGTCTTTTCTATGCGGACTTAGCTTGCCTCCGGTGACAGGATCTGCACCACCCTCGAGTTTGGCTTGCTGTGCTCTTTTACGGCGAATCTCTTTCGGATCAGCAAGAAGAGGGCGATAAATTTCTATCCTATCTTTGTCTCTGACAGTGGCGTCCAGCTTCACATTGCGGCTAAATACACCAACCTTATTCACCGACAAGTCCACTTCTGGATATCGCTCCAAAACTCCCGATTGACGGATAATTTCTTCAACCGTCATCGATTGGTTGACCACTAGAGTGTATACCCGTTGCTCATGTGGCAAAGCATACACCACTTCAACATGGATCATCTCAGACTCAATACTCATAGCATGAATACACCTGTTTTGCGCGCTGGGTAAATGCACTCACCATATTGCTGGTTAATTCACTAAAGATCTTACCAAACGCCAATTCAACCATTTTACTGGAAAATTCAAACTCCAGTTTGAGTTCAACCTTACACGCCTTTTCATCCAGAGCAGTAAAAAACCACCCCCCTTTCAAGGTTTTGAATGGTCCGTCAACAAGGTTCATTAAAATGGCTTCCCCCTGAACCAATTCGTTTGATGTGGTAAAGGTTTTACTGATCCCCGCTTTCGAGACATCAACAGAAGCCACCATCGCAGATTGACTCGACTCAATCACTTTCGAACCTGAACAGCCTGGCAAAAACTCTGGGTAGCGGGCAACATCGTTAACTAAATCAAACATCTGCTGGGCGCTAAATGACACCAGAGCCGAACGACTGACTTGCTTCATATAGATTCCTCGTCATACATGCCAAAACCGCTGGCATGTATCAATTTTACTTTTATTTTTGCACTTAGCGCAAATAAAGGGATTTCTTATCTTAGCACCTAGCCGTATAATGGCCCCATTATGGCAAAGAAAAAATCAAAACAAAAAGCGGGTAGCAATACCATCGCGCTCAACAAAAAAGCTCGCCACGAATATTTTATCGAAGATGAAATTGAAGCTGGCATGGAGCTACAAGGGTGGGAAGTGAAAGCCCTTCGCCAAGGTAAAGCCAATATTTCTGAAAGTTACGTATTTATGCGTGACGGTGAAGCCTTTGTGAGTGGCATGACAATCACTCCTCTTAATCAGGCATCGACGCATGTTGTCGCCAATCCGACACGTGTGCGTAAACTTCTTATGAGTCGTCGCGAACTGGATAATTTGCTGGGACGCATCAATCGCGAAGGCATGACATTAACAGCGCTCTCGCTCTACTGGTCACGCTCTTGGGTGAAGATCAAAATCGGTGTGGCTAAAGGTAAAAAGCTTCACGACAAACGAGACGATCTGAAAGACAAAGATTGGCAACGCCAGAAAGCTCGAGTGATGAAGAGCTCACTGCGCTAATATTAACCACTTAAACGCATAGCGCTAGACAGTACGTCTGTTTCTGGTACTATGCAAATAACACTTTGGGGCTGATTTAGGATTCGACAGGAATTTTGCAGTCTAAGGTGCATGCCGTGGGGCGGTTGGCCACGTAAAAAGCCGCAAAAAAATAGTCGCAAACGACGACTTTATCGGTTCAGAACGCCTAGCGGCGTAATTCTAGTCTAAACCACTAGCTGACCTCTCTCGCCCTAGCTTCCGCACGTAAGACGGGGAACAACGAGGGATCAAACCCAAACGCGCTAGCCCGGATTCTCCCGCCTGAGAGATGAACGGCGAAATTTAATTCAGGCTAGTCATTCGTTCGCGTGTCGGTTCGCAGGTGGGTGGCGAAATTAAAGATCGACTAAGCATGTAGTACCGAAGATGAATGGTTTTTGGACGCGGGTTCAACTCCCGCCAGCTCCACCAAACGTTTGGAAAGGCCCAACTCACCAGAGTTGGGCCTTTTTGTATTCTATATCGATTAGAATTTATTTCACCATTTCCCAATATTCGCGCTTTTATAACGACTCCTCCAAATATCCCCTAGTGGGGATAATGTGGAAATTATCCCCACTAGGGGATATACTCTGATTTATCCTCACTAGAGGATATTAAGATGTCGCATATTCATAGAGGTCCGACGCCAATGATATATAGTCCAAAACAATTAGCAGACATAATGTTACTCACACGTCAGAAGAATGGCTGGACACAATCAGAACTTGCGAAAAAAGTTGGCATCAAGCAAGCGACAATCTCAAATTTTGAGAATAACCCAAATAAAACAACGCTTTCTACTTTCTTTAAGCTTGCTCAAGCAATGGATCTAACATTGAGTATCCAAGAAAAAACGCAAACAACTTCCTCAGATGACCATGATGGTGAGAGTTGGTAATGCAAAAGCTCATCGCATACATGAATGGTGAACTGGTTGGCACCTTAGAGAAGCAAACCAATGGGGCTCATATTTTCCAATATGATCAAAGCTGGGTAAACAATACGATGACCCGACCACTATCCTTGTCTTTAAAGCTTCAATTACGATCTATCACTTCTGACGCCGTGATAAACTATTTTGACAACCTCTTACCAGATAGCCCTCTCGTCAGAGACCGGATACTTGCACGGTATAAGGCTTCATCCAAACAGCCTTTTGACCTCCTCAAAGAAGTCGGAAAAGATAGTGTGGGTGCTATCACCTTACTTCCCCCCGAACTTCCCTATAAAAAAGAGCCACTCAACTATGAAGTACTGGATGAAAAAAAACTAGAGGCGGTTCTTTGTGCCTATCAGTCTAATATTCCCCTCGGAATGATCGAGGAAGAAGAGGACTTTAGAATTTCTGTTGCAGGCGCTCAAGAGAAAACGGCTCTCCTATTCGCTGATGGGCAGTGGTGTATACCTAAAGGGAACACTCCCACCACTCACATTATCAAGCTGCCAATCGGTGAAATACAGCAAGCAAACGCAACACTCGATCTGAAAGACAGTGTTGAAAACGAGTATCTTTGTATAGAACTGGCCAGAGCGCTCGGATTCGCAGTCCCCAATATCAACATAATCAAAACCCGCAAGATCAAAGCTTTAGCAATAGAGCGATTCGATAGGCGATGGACTAAAGATCAAACTAACTTGCTCCGTCTACCTCAAGAGGATATTTGTCAAGTGTTTGGGATACCGTCATCCATGAAGTATGAATCTCAGGGTGGCCCAGATATATCACAGATCATGGCGCTATTGATGGGGTCAAGCAATGCATTAGAAGATCGACATAACTTTATGCGCTTCCAAGTCTTTCAATGGCTCATTGGTGCAACAGACGGGCATGGCAAAAACTTTTCTATCTATATTGATAAAGGTGGAAGCTATCGACTCACTCCATTCTACGATATTTTGTCTGCCTACCCATTACTGGGAGGAAAAGGGCTCAACATCCGAAAACTAAAACTGTCGATGGGTTTGAAAGCGACAAAAGGCAAAAAATATGAAATCTATAAAGTTCTGCCTCGCCACTTTTTAGATACCGCCAAAGCCGTTAATTTCAGTCAAGAGGCCATGCAAGAGATACTCAATGAAATGAAAGAAGCATTACCTCAAGCCATCTTAAAAGTAAGTACTGCGCTACCTGAAGATTTTCCTAAACACATTGCAGACTCAATTTTTGACAACAGCAAGAAAATAGCGAACAAGATTTAACGCCATAGCGCAAGCAACAATTTTAGTGGGCGCTATAGTCTGTGCTGCCGCGTACATCGCGATTGAATTGATATGGAGTGAATATCAAGTATCAAAGAAAATTGTCAAGGAGTTAGAGAATGCTACCCAAAACTAAGATTAGGATAGCCATAGTCTTTATATGGATGTTCTTTTTTCCTATTTGGGCTTATGTCTCTTCTGTTGTACTTGACGATTACTTTGATTTATTAAACAACGCTTCGACGTGGTTTCAACCTAGCTATAGTAAATATTGCTTTATGCCAAAACGTGTTCAGCCATTCCATTCAAAACTCAACTCAGGAAAGTGGGTTTGGATTTCGTCGATAAAACGAGTGGTATTCGGGAGCCCCCAGTTCCTTGCAACATAATAGCTTTGTCCCTCATAGATAAACTCAGGTTCTAGATGAGTGCGATATTTTTTGTATTTATCTTCAGTCTTTTTTATCTCATCAAATTTTTTGAGTAGCTGAAACGAGCACGTTTTGTTGTATCTAAGATATTGAAAAGCCTCTTCGTCAATAAGATTATTCTTCGCTAGTGCTAACACTGTATGCAGGCCAATATCCGACTTTTTAAAGTCCTTTTCAAACAGCTCGCCATTGACAAATAAGCTCAAGACCGAACGATCTTTGCTGCCACTGCGGGCAGCTCTCTCTTCTCGCTTCTTGTGTCTCACTTCAATTTGATAATCTAAAGCTTCGGGGAGGGGGATGATTTGCTCAACGTTCAGTAGCAAGCGTTCTCCCAAACGATGAGGATTGAGGCGGACGCAAGTTACGTCCAGTCCCATATCGTTCAACCATAATACAGATGTTGTTATTTCCTTAGAAAAATTTCTCGCAGCAAGAACAATCCGCGTTTCCTTGCCAAAGTCATCTTCTTGTGGTGCGTCCCAATCCAGAAAATCAAGCAGTGAGCTTTGCGCATCTATATCCTGCTCAGTCTGAGTTAGAAAATCTGCATAGGCACTTACCGCTTGCTCCCACGTCAGGTTCGCTACCATAGCAGCATATCTAATAGCTTGAAGCTCCATATGGCCACCATCGTCATCTCGCTTTAGCTCTACGACGACTAGATTGGCATTTTTATCGACTGCCAATAAATCAACACGACGGTTTGAATCAACAAAGTGTCCATATTCTTCGGCAATAACCAGCGAATCCTCTAAGATGGCACCAATATTGGTTCTTAGCAGACGCTGTATATCCTGTCTTTCTCTGAGTCTTTCTGCTTCAAATGAAGTACTCTCTATTCGAATGAGAGTATCGCTAGCCAGTTCATAAATCGCCATTACTTCACCTCACTTAACATATCAAAGATAACCCTAGCAAAGTCCCTAGCTTTGTTCGGATCTGACAACAGCTGCATCATTTGCTCTTGATGAGAGTCATTGCTATCTAAAATCGCATCATCAATCGCACGAGGAAAGTCGCCTAACATGGCTTGTTCACGAGTATTATTAGCAATTTGGCTCATGACAATGTCATTCTCGGTAAGCTTATCACGCACGGTAAAGGCATAATTGAGCATATCTTTATCGGTAAGGTTGTCGATGATAAATATCTCGTTCAATCGCTCAATCACACGTGACAAAAACTCTTCTTTTTTGTTCTTTGGTTTTGCGGTACCAATGTCATTACTTGGCTGAAGTTTGTACCCCGCCTCATTTTCTTTAAGCTTAATGTCCTGTTGGCGGATTTTTGATAAACGATAGTGGCTCATCACTACATTACTAAGATCTAACTCATCTTCATCAATCGCTTGCTCGCGCAGCATGGGGCGCAGATGGCGTGCATATAGGCTCAGCTTCTCTAGCTCTTTATCGTCGTAATCAACAATCTGTGACATGAACTCATAGAAGCGGACAAAGCTGCCTAAATCCTTCTTGAATATCTCAAGGCGGTCTTTCTCTTGCTTGCACTCTTTGAAGGTATTTTCCGCATTGGCGATTAACACCGCGTCGCCTGTTTTCTTGGTGCGTTCAAACACGCTCTTAGCGTGAAGGTATTCTTCTACCGCTGAGGCGTAACGCTTGCGCCAACGATCTATCGCGGGCTTACAGATATTGCTGATCGCCGCATTGGATTTATTCTTGGTAAAGAAGGCAGCAACGAACTGCTCTACCTCTGTCCATAAGAAAATGCCACTGGCACGCAGCTTCTCTGAGAGATCAAAAATCTTGTCAGGATCAGATACATCCTCAAGCTCTGCTACTTGGTAATATGGCTGAAAAGCGTCGAGGATGTCTTGCGGATCATTGTAGAAATCGAGCACAAAGGTGCCGCACTCCGCTTTACCTTGATAAGTGCGGTTTAAGCGCGAAAGGGTCTGTACACACTCAACACCTGCCAGCTTCTTATCGACATACATTGCGCAGAGTTTCGGTTGGTCAAAACCCGTTTGGAATTTATTAGCGACCAACATGACTTGGTAATCATAGGTGTCAAAGGCTTTGCGCAACTCACGACCTTTGAGATCAGGATTCATATTGTACTCAGTGAACTTCTGATCCAGTAATGCAGCGCTATCTGGATCAGTATCGTGAAACTCAACTTCACCAGAAAACGCCACCATTGCTCGTATGCCCGCGTAGCCATGCTCTGCCACATACTTATCAAACGCCAGCTTGTAGCGCACCGCTTCTTTACGTGAGCTAGTGACCACCATCGCCTTAGCTTGACCGCCAAGTAATCCCATGATGTTCTTTTTGAAGTGCTCAACAATCACTTTGACTTTCTGTGAGATGTTGTGGTCATGCAAGCGTACCCAGTTATTGAGCTTCACCTTAGCTTTTCCTGAATCCACTTCTTTATCTTCTGCTTCCAGCTTTTGTTTAAGCTGGTAGATCACCTTGTAGTTGGTGTAATTCCGTAACACATCAAGAATAAAACCTTCTTCAATCGCCTGACGCATCGAGTAGATATGGTAGGCTTCTGGTAAGTTACGTTTGGAAGGCGGCATGTCAGGATCTGGGCACCGTCCAAATAGCTGTAGTGTTTTGGCTTTTGGTGTTGCTGTAAAAGCGTAAAAGCTGATATTCGCACTTCCCCGACGCGCTTCCATCGCATTGTTTAGACAATCCTCACTATCAAGAGGGGCTTCACTATCAAGGTCATCTTTCATCAGCACCTCTTTCATTTTTCGAGAGGTAGAATGACCTTGTGACGAATGTGCTTCATCAGCAATAATGGCATAGCAGCGCTGTTTGAGAGACGCTGAATGTTCAATCGCTTTTAACACGTGTGGGAAAGTTTGGATGGTCACTATAATGATTGGCTGCGAGCTTTCCAGAGCCGCTGCTAATTTCTCTGATTTCGATCCATTACCTTCTTTGTGGTTGATGCGCCCCACCACACCATCGGCATGTTCAAACTGATAGATGGTGTCTTGCAGCTGATCATCCAGAACGGTGCGATCTGTCACCACTATCACTGAATTAAATTGTTTGTTGCCGTTGGCGTCATACAATGTCGAGAGTTGGTGCGCTGTCCATGCAATCGAGTTGGACTTGCCCGAGCCCGCACTGTGTTGAATGAGGTATTTATTACCGGTTCCCTCATTAATCGCCGCATCAACCAGTTTTGTCACCACCTCCCACTGGTGGTAACGTGGGAAGATCAGGGTTTCTTTTTTGGTCTTGCGCCCTTCCCAATCTTCCTTTTGTTCAATTTGCAGATGGATAAAAAGCCCAATGATATTAAGCAGGTTATCTGGCGTTAATACTTTATTCCACAGGTAGTCGGTGGCATAGCGGTTTGCATCGTCTGGAATATCGTTACCCTTACCGCCATCATGTGTGCCTTGGTTAAATGGCAGGAAGAATGTCTCTTCACCCGCAAGCTTGGTTGTCATGTAGACTTCATACTGGCTTACCGCGAAATGCACTAAAGCGCCGCGTTTAAAAGAGAGCAACGGCTCTGGCTTTTTGGTGGCAGGGTCTTTCGCTAAACGGGTCAGCTTGTACTGCGCAATGGCGTTTTCTACCGCTTGTTTGAACTCAGATTTCAGCTCAAGGGTAGAGACGGGTAAACCGTTAACGAACAGCACCAAGTCAATACGCCAGCGCTTTGCTGTTTTCTCGCTCAAGGCTGTCGCCTTCTTTTCTGTTTCTAGTTCCTGCTCTTTTGAAATATGGGGGCTGTAAACTAGCTCTGGCACAATACGGCAGATATTACGTTGATAACGCGCTAAGGTTTCTGGGTTAAGATTGTGCTCTGGCTTAAATTGACATAATTCAAAACGGGCATTGCGGATTTTTAAACCGTGGCGCAAAACGCCCAAGGTGCCAAAGGTGCGTGATGCGCGATCAGTAACATTCTCATCGGCTTTTTTTAGCTGCGTGACCAAAGCATCAAGGAAGTGACGCTCAGAATCTGTTGGGAAGACTTTGCAAAATTTCTGCCACTCTTTTGGCTGGGTTTGTTTGATAAAGCTCAGCACATCTGCCTCAAAAAGCGCCGATTCGCGGTTATAGCCTTCGCCACTGCCCTGCACCCAGCCATTAGCCACCATCTGACTAATGATGTCGTCTTGAAATACTTTTTCTTGTGTGGTGTCTTTCATTATTTTTTTCTTATTATTTTAAGTTAGCCAACTGAAATAAAAAGCCACTCTGCTTTCTTAAGCGAGAGTGGCAATAGGTTTAGACGGTTTGTTCCATAGCTTGGTATTCAGATATTGGTGCTTGCCCGTCTTTCAAGGTAAAGTGCCGAACATCGATTTTGCCTGTGACTGCGGCTGAGATTAGTGCTGTGCGGCGTTCTTGCATGAGTTTTATTGCCTTGTCTGCTTTTTCCAAAAGAACATCAAATCTGGGTAATTCAGATTCAAGGAAACTCACAATATCTTTTTGTTCATCAATTGGGGGAGCGGTAACCTTAAACTTGCGCACAATATCAGCATTCAAGTTCATTTGGCTAGTTTCATTACCACCATCACGTATGGCGTGGTAGCCCGCAATAAAGAACACTTTTAGGTACTCATTGAACAAATGGCTGTTTGGTGTAATTGCTACACAAGCTTGATTATACGTAGCATGAACTCCAAGAATAGCAACACGACCACGAGTTACCCCCTGACCATACATTGCCATAAGAAGAGTTCCCGGAGGAGACAACTGCACAGACGTTTGGTTTATGGCAAATTTTGATATCGACTCTTCTGTATTGTAGATCGTTTCATACTTTACTTCACCAGTCTTAATCCAAGGTATATCACCTTCCCAGTATGATAAATTAGAACGATCTGGAGTCGCCCCCGTATTCAGGGATGCATAATATCCCAAGCTAGATATTCCCCAATGCTCTGGCACTTCCCCTAACCACTCCACACCAGAATCTTTCATTGGTGCTTGAGGGTTCAATCCTTTAGTCACCGCATGGCTGATCACCGCTTGCCGCTTTTCTTTCAGCAACTTAATTAGTTGCTGCTGCTTTTCGATCAAGGTGTCAATCTTGGCGGTTTCGTGATCAAGGAAATTGGCTATTTGGGTTTGTTCGACACTCGATGGCAGAAGCAATGGAGACGCCTCTAACTTTTCCGCAGTATAGTGAGCGATCGTTGCCTTGTTACACAGAATGTTAATGAAATCGGATGACTTTAAGCTACCAATCCAATAGTTAAAATATCGAGAACAATTCTGACCCAATGGTCTTACTCTATTGATTGCGTTTTGAATATAGCATTCAGCTAATTCATCGTTCCAAATTGCAGATCGTCCCACATCTCCCCCTTCACTAACCAATACATCTCCTTTCTGTAGACGTAATTTGTGAAGTTCTTCCGGAGAAAACCACATGCTATCAACTCTTGATATATCCATACCTTTCGGTTGGATATTTTGAGCTTTTAAATACGGTTTTATTGAGTCTACGGAAGACTTGGGGCTTTTTTGAAGCATTTTCCCTAAAACAACTTGATACCCATACTTAACCTGCGTCAATTTCCAATGACTAGGATATTCGTCAAGCCATGCAGCATTAGAAGTAGTATATTCTGTATACGCCTGATACTTGCCCATTACGAATGCACCTCTTGCAGTAACTTCATAATATCTGCACTCACCGCATCCAAATCGGCATCAATGGCTTCCAACGCACGCGGTGGTTGGTAAACATAGAAATGGCGGTTAAATGGAATTTCATAACCCACCACACCAATTTCATTGTCTTTGTCATCGCGCTTATCTGCGTTGATCCACGCATCGGCAACGTGTGGCAGCACTTCACGCTTAAAGTAGCTTTCGATTAGGTTTGAGGTTGTAACCGAAGGATCAAGTGGTACATTTTCGTTATCACGCAGGTCACCATCTTGCTGGAACTCAACCACTTTACCTTTGTACTCTTTCAAAGGGCCGCTGTAGGCACATGCCCCATAAAGTGGCTGTGCATCTTCTTTTAGCACTTTCTTGATCACAGGTTCAGCATCTTGGTTTTTCCATGTGACCGCATCAATAAATTGTTTCTTCTGCTTGGCGTCGAACTTGATGCCAGTCGCCTTGAACGTACCTTTCAGCGTCAGTTCAAACTGGTTAAAATCATCAGATTGCTGCGCTTTACCGCCAAGGTTATCACCAACCGCAATTTGCAGAGCTTTGGCATCATCCATTAAGGCTTTTTGGCTGAGCCACAGCTTGCTGTCCAGCACGTCTTTGATTTGCTTTTCTTTTAACTCTGGGAAGTCGGTTTTGATCAATGTACGCACTTCGGCTTCCACTTCAATCAGTGTGCCGTATGTATCTCCCGTCCACTCAGAGCCAAACTGTTCAAAGACCGCCTGCATCACGGCGTTAAATGGCTTAGGGGCAAAGCGTAGTGATTCCACCGCAGCATCGGTGATTTGTGCAGACAAACGTAATGGCCGTTCGATGGTCAGGCGGCGGTAGCCAAACTCATGAGTATCGAAAATCTTAGCCGTTAGTGGTTTACCGCTTTCGGTCAGGGTATCGACCTCAACAAACTCACCAAAGTTCTTGGTGATAGCGCGGATTTCATCATCGGTCAGGAAGTGACGCTTGGAGCCAAGCGACTTGCGCATTTTGTGGCTTAAGTTGGCAGCATTGATAAGCTGCACTTTACCTTTACGCTCTGGGGCTTTCTTGTTGGTCAGCACCCAAACATAGGTCGCAATGCCCGTGTTGTAGAACATGTCGGTTGGCAGCGCAACAATGGCTTCAAGCAGGTCAGCTTCTAAGATGTAGCGACGAATTTCACTTTCACCGCTACCCGCACCACCTGTGAACAGCGGCGAGCCATTTAGGATGATGCCGATACGACCACCATCGGTGACTTGGTTATCAACATTTTTCTTGTCACGCATCTTGCTGATAAGGTGCATCAAGAACAGCAGCGAGCCGTCAGACACACGTGGCAAGCCTGCACCAAAGCGCCCATCAAAGCCTTTTTTAAAGTGCTCGTCTTTGATTTCGCTCTCGATCTTTTTCCAATCAACACCAAACGGCGGGTTAGACAGCATATAGTCAAATTTATCGGTAGGTAGTTGGTCATTCGATAGGGTGTTGCCTAGCTTGATACGGCTAACGTCTTGTCCTTTGATCAGCATATCTGCCTTACAGATTGCGTAGGACTCTGGGTTTAGCTCCTGACCAAATGCACGCATAAAGGCTTTCGGGTTCATCTCATAAACGTATTCCATACCAGATGAGAGGAAGCCGCCTGTGCCCGCTGTTGGGTCATAAATGGTTCGAATAATATCCTCTTTCGATAACGCTTCATCGTCTTCCATAAACACCAAAGAGGTGGTTAAACGCACGATATCACGCGGAGTAAAGTGTTCGCCTGCGGTTTCATTTGAGCTTTCTGCAAATCGGCGGATCAACTCTTCAAACACCAAGCCCATATCGTGATTAGAAATGCGGTTTGGGCTAAGATCTGTGGTGGCAAACTTGTTCACGACTTTGTAAAGCAAGTTGGCATCTTCCAGCAAACCAACAAATTCATCAAAGTTGAAGTGTTCAAAAATTTCACGCGCATCACGAGAAAAAGACTGCACATAGTGACGAAGGTTTGCTTTGATATTACTTTGACCCATCTTGCCAAGATTTAGTGGCGAAGTATTGAAGAACGACAAATTATTGTTACTGCCTTTTTCTTCAAACGTAGCGCGCAGCAACATTTTTTCACGTTGGTTCTCGTCAATAGGAGGGTTACCTTTGGAAACCATTTTTGCGCTCAAGGCATCAATTTTGGGAATTTCAGCAAGTACAGAGCCTTTACTCTCTTCAAGAACGCATTCTAGACGACGAAGCAGGGTAAAGGGCAGAATAACACGGCCGTATTGAGATTGTTTGAAGTCACCGCGAAGCAGGTCGGCAACCGACCAAATGAAGGCAGCGGTTTGGGAGAAGTTGTTGTTAGTCATAAAACCTAGCACACTACTATGTAATTGGGGCTAGTATACAAAAAATCAGTTTCGTCGTCTGTGAGTTCAACACTAAATGGGTTTACTTAAGCGCTTTATTTGCATCTTATTTGTTACACAAAGAGCGGTGACTTATTACCCTTATAAAAGCTTAAAATCGCTGCTTAATTGTTGCCAATGCTGCCTAAGTGCTGATTTATGCTCAGCTTCCATCGGAAGTTGTTGCAATAAATCAGGCCAGTTTTTTCTCGCTATTTCCATCCATTCTGTTCATCAACAAATTTAGCTTACAGCCTATGAGTAATCATTTACTCACAAAGAATATCCTTAACTACAAGTGAGTAAATAATTACTCATTACTTGAAAAAAAGCAATTTACGAGTAGAGTTTTACTCATTAATAAGTAGAGGTGTTGTCGATGGAAGAGCTAACCGTACAAGCTTTTATCAAAGGTGAATGGATAGATATTGGTATCATCTCATTTCCTAAAAGTCGCCAACATAATTTCCGAGTGACTGAACTCAACTACCTCAGCGACTATGCGCTAGAACATCACGATAAAGATGACTTTCACGCTGTTTCACTAAACCACCCTGTCTCATTCTTTTTTGATGACATGGGTAAGCCTAGATGGTTAACATTTCTAGACGATATTATGCCTAGTGGCGCTAGTAGACGGTACTGGGTTAAGCACCTAGATATTGAAGACCTTAGTTCTGATGAACAAGACTATGTTTTGCTCAAATTTGGCACAATGTCGCCTATTGGTAACTTAAGAGTAAAAGACTCTCTTCCTGAGCGCTACGAGGAGTACCAGAACAAATCTTGGAGATGCCAGCCGTTGGACTTAATCATATATCAGAGAAGCTCACTAAATGGGGGCTACTATGAATAAGCCAAGCAATAAAGAGTCAGTACAAGATACGGTAGCTCGTCTAAGAGCAAACCGAAATCAACATCAGCCCAAGACTGGGACGGATGCAACTCATTCGACCAAAGAACGATCGCAACTTTATACTCCGACTAGATCGAAAGCCTCAAAAAACACCAAAGCAGTAAATGCAGCAGAACGCAAAACCGAGGCAAACAAAATCATCAAACACTTATTGCTTGGAGAGCTAACACAAGGCCAAGCGCTGAAAAGTTTACGCATTAATATACTGGGGTTCAAACAGGATGTGTTCGCAAGGCTTGTCGATGTCTCAAGAAAAACCCTCTCAGATATAGAGAATGATCGGGGCAGCTATAATACAGAGATTCTCAACAGGGTATTCAAACCATTTGGCTTAAAAGTCGGACTACTCCCTTCTTCTCCCGATGCGTTAAAATCGCTATTAACAGATGGTGAGGATGGATAAAGTGGAAAATATCCCCATTAGGGGATAATGATGTAACTCAATACGCATACGGACGGGTTTACAACAAAACCAACCCAAACCTACTGCGAATACAGCTGCCGAATCGGTTCTGGCTCGATGTAATCGATCCACTCATTGGTTTCGAGCTGTTTGAGCTTATCTTCAGGTCCTGCGACCACTAACACTTGGAGATCATCTAGGGAATCGAGAACTTCTAACTGTTTGGTTTGCAAAAGCTCGCGCACTGGTTGCTGCTTTCCTTGATGGTATTTGACATAAAATCTCGACGGCTCGCTCTCTATCTTTGCCAATTGGCTATCTTTCACCATTGGATCTTGGCCTGCTGCCAGTGTCACCACTGGCAGACAAAGCGAGACAAGAGCAAAACCAATAGTGCGCCGTGTTAACGTTCGCTTTCTCATATTATCTCCCTACAATGACCAGCGAGCAAAAGCCTTGCCAGTAAACTCTTTACTGTCCGATTCTTGACGATTGAACTCTTCTCCATTGTGAGTGGCGAGCAAAGTGACCCCTTGATAGGCTTTAAAACCGTACACCAGCACTTGGTATGTGCCGGCTTTGGGTACATCAATCGAGCAAGTTTCATGGTTGCCCTCTTCCATAGAGCGGCAATCATTGGCGTTTTTTGTCGGCACGCCATTAAAGCGTACATAGATATCAGCATCGCCCGTGCCACCACTTAATTCAAAACGCGCTTTCGTTGCGCTTTTGGGGACTTCAAAGGTATACACTTCACGTGACTTACTGGCGCCAAACAAATCTAACTTAGCCATGCCATTATCCAGTACTTTATTGCCCGCATCTGGCCCATTACAACCCAACTCAAGATACGCCTTGGCCGCCTTTACATTGACCAAGCCATAACCGGTGAGATTATCACGTCCCTCAGGGCCAAGATCGGTGGCTGAGACGGTCAGAGCTCTGCGTACTTGTTGCGCGCTACAGTTGGGATAATAGCTCCAAACCAAACCTGCCACTCCGGTAACATAAGGCGCAGCCATCGAGGTGCCATTGTAGTATTGGTAATCCTCACCAGTGGTTGTTTGTACTGTCGCGGTTTGACCAATTTTGTTTGCCAGCGCTAATCCAAGCTCGCGGTCGACTGTCACAGACACCATGCGATAGGCGTCGTCGTCATCAAGCAAAAATGGATTTTGTAGCCCAGGTAAGCTTGGGTTACTAAACACAATCGCCGCTTTCGCCCCAGCGTCATAGCAAGCTTTGATTGGGTCAATCTCGGGTCTGAAATCTGGGGCTTGATTCTCAATACGTTCGGTTAGACAAATTTTTTCCGCCATATCACCACAAACGTAATGGCCTGATGACACATCACACATTGCAAGAGGCGCGGTAACACTGCCCGCAACAGGCGCAAATTGATATGGGTCAGAGGCGTTATTAGCCACCCTCGACACTTTACGGTTATGAGGAACCACACCACGCTCAAAATAGTGTTGATCCTTAATCCAAATATCCGCGAGAACGCCCTCCCCCATAGTGACCGTCGACAAAATAGCCATGCCTGGCGCGGCAACATCGACCTGATCCGTCGCTTGGGAAAATGCCGCATGATGATTTTGATTATCAACAGCCGCTATCGACATCACTGAGTCATAAGAGGCGGGATAGCTGTGGGTGGTATTGCCCGCATTACCAGACGCGGCAATCAGCAGCACCCCATCGTCATACAAAGATTGCAAAACATCGCGCTCGGTTCGGCTTGCAATGCTGCCGCCTAAACTCATATTCACAATGTTCGCCCCCTTATCAGCGCAAGTCTCAACCGCTTTAACAAAGCTCGACGAATAGCCCCAACCTGACTGATTAAAGACTTTGACTATGTGCAAATTGACATGTTGGTTAGGCATTATGCCCTTAACCCCTTCCCCATTGGCAATAGCAGCGATGATCCCCGCAACATGTGTACCATGCGCATTATCGGTACCAGGGGATTTCCACGATCCCGTACCGCTATCATCACTGCCACTGACTCGGTTACCACTGAGATCGTGATGCGTCATATCATAGCCAGAGTCAATGATGCAGATGGTGCGATTACCGGCATTCTCGTCACTCACGATCTCAGCGTTCACCGCCGTATAACCCCAAGGTATGGTTTCACTGAGCAAGTAGCGTGGGGGATCAAGTTCAACGTACTCGACTTGACGATTGTTCTGCAGTTTGGAGAGATCTTGTTTGTCGATTTGAACGCTATACGTGGACGGCTTGCCGAGGTTTTCTATCTCTTTCGCATTCGCTTGCTCAAGTAGGGCCTGATTCGATTGGGACACAGATTGCAGCGAGCGAGTCATGCGCATTGGTGCGGGTGGATTGGCTTTAAATTTAACAATATACCTTGTTGGTAGATCCGCTTCATTAAACGCAGCAAAAGATTCAAATGAAAAACTGGTTGTTGCCACTGCCATTGTCGATAGGAAAAATATCCTTTTGATTTTATTGGTCATTCTGTGCATAGACTCTGATCCTTCTGAGCTATTTTTATTGTTTTATTCCCATGAACCATTGTTTTATTCCCATAAACCGCCACGGTTTCAACAGGCTGAGGGAACCTTAGCTATAAAGGACGCTCACAAAACAACCAACACTTTATAAAATATAAACATCATAAATAGGCGAGCAATCAATTAATCAACTAAATAAGTGAACATAAAATCATTCAAAGATAAAAAAGTGAGACATAAATCAACAAAAAGCAGATAATGACAGCATTAAATTGAGCTTTTATTCCACTTGGAATCTCTAAGCTCATCAAAACTAAACCAAATTATTGCTCAGTCTCACGACTGACAAAGGTCATGTTTAAAACGAACTCGCGTAGAAATACGTTAATGTGGTTAAATAGACCCAAGCGATAACTGCCTAGACAACACGCTTAGTGCAGAACGTTCACACTCGATGAGGAAAATCTTTTGCTTGCTATTATTCGCCTGATTCTGGCTGCCGTTTTTATTGTCTTTACGACATTATTTGCCTTGGTGTATTGCTTGTTTAGTCCAAGAAACCCAAAACATGTGTACTTTTTCTGTCGCTGGTTCAATCAGCTACAAAAAATTGTCGGCGTCAAACTGATTCATAGAGGTCTTGAGAGAGCACCAACGCCAGCGAAAAGTGTCTATATCTCCAATCACCAAAGTATCTACGACTTTGTTACCGATCCCGGTATGCTCAGGCCAAGAACCGTATCGCTTGGGAAAAAAGACCTACTGTGGCTGCCGTTTTTTGGTCAGCTCTACTGGATCACTGGCAATATTCTGATCAACAGAGAAAACAAATCTCAAGCCAGAGATACCATCAAGCAAGTTGCCGAAGCCATTCATCAGAGAGATTTGTCTGTTTGGGTATACCCAGAGGGAACTCGCAGCAAGGGACGAGGGTTACTACCGTTTAAAACAGGGGCCTTTAGAATGGCGATCGAAGCAGGCGTTCCTATCACCCCTATGTGCGTAAGTACAACGCATAACAAAATCGACCTTAACCGAAGAAATAACGGGATTGTTATTGCAGAGATGCTTGAGCCGATAGATGTCTCCGGCTACAAATTGGAGGATGCAAGAAAGCTCGCCCTGCATTGCCACCAATTGATGGCGGCTAAAATAGCAGAGCTGGACCAAGAAGTTGCCCAGCTCGAAGAAGACGCGTCTCGTTCAGATAAAACGCAATTAATTTAATACAAACTGATCCATCAAGGCGACCATACGGCCGATCTCAGGTTTAGTCAGGGTGTCATTGGCACCCAAAGCTAATGCTTTCTCACGGTTATCATCACTCATCAATGAGGAAAACATGATGATCGGCATTTCTTTATAAACATCGGACTCACGTAATCTCTTAACTAAGTGCATGCCATCCATACGCGGCATTTCAACGTCACTTACAACCGCATCAACTAATTCGCTCACCGCTATCTCTTCTTTTTTCGCGACTTCAGCAAGCTCCATCAATTTCTCGTGCGCTTCGCCACCATCTTTACAGGCAATGATGTTATAACCCGCAGAGCTTAGCGTGTCCTGAATCAGGCTACGTATAAAGGCAGAGTCATCGACCACCATGATCGTTTTGGCGTTGCGTTTGGTCACCATTTTCTGATTAAGATCGACACTTCTATCTGCCGTAACATCATATTTTTCCATACTCAATTCTGGATTAATGTCTGCGATAATCTTTTCAAAATCGAGAATCATTATTAGGTTTTGATCTTTACGTACCACAGCAACGACACAATCTTGCTCACCTGCTTCAAGGAATTGGCTTGGCGATTCAACATCATTCCAAGATATCCTATGGATACGACTGATACTGTCGATCAAAAATCCATTGGTCATGCGGTTAAAGTCAGTAACGATAACAAACTTCTTATCGATGTCCTGACTCGTCGGCACACCTAGCCAGCCTGCTAAATCGACAAGGGGAGTCAGTATATCTCGGGAAGAAAACACCCCTATCATGTGTGGTTGAGCGTTCGGATAGTCTGACGTCTCAGGAACTTGAATAACTTCACGCACTTTGGCAACGTTAATGCCGTAATAACAGGTCTTTGTCGAGCCATCCGGCATCTGCTTTACCAAGTGAAACTCAATAATCTCAAGTTCATTGGTGCCACTTTCTGTAAGAATTGTACTGCTTGAAGTGCTCATAATGGGTTTTACTCATTCTCGGTATCAATTACACGTACGTTAGGGCATCGGCCCACGTAACTACCTTCTTTGTGCTACCTCATCATTTACCCAGCAAATGTATAAGGTAAAAGTAAACTATCTCATCTATCACTATAAATACTAGAATAATTCTTCAATATCGTCGTAAGCTCCTGCCTTGCTCACACTATGATACGATAATTGCTTCCTCTCAAAGTATAAGCCCCGCTCGACAAACTTTCCTCAGCGACAAAATTCTGTTTATAAATTAAACGTTTATCTGTTAAGAATTTGCAGCTTTGCATTCAATTCTTCTGTATAAGTCCAACTCATCTCAACTAACAATAGGCCTCACTTTCATCTAACGCGTCATTTTTTTCACGAACACCACCACAAACAACGCCATCGTAAAACTGCCTAGAAAAGCTTCCAATGCGGCGATAAATCTCGCAAACCCAACCGGTGATATGTCGCCGTAACCAAGTGTTGTGAAGGTTACAACACTAAAATAGACAGAGTTTAAAAACTCAAACAAATAAAACTGCCAGCCGCTGAGATTTTCGTATATTGGATGAGCACCTGTCGTATCGAGGAAAAAGTAGGCTAAGGCACACATCAGGATCAAGAAGACGGAAAAGCCAACCACCCGCATAGGATCTTCTCCGTAGCCACAGAACAAATCAACCGTCTTGGACACAAACCGATTCATACTAAGTCTTGGCATCTGATAACGCCGAAAACGCATCTCTTTTTTAAAAAAGTCACCTGCCATATCAAACAAACCCTGCTTTTCACATTGTTTGCGAATATTACGGCATACCTCTTCTGCTTCCTGGTATAAGGGAGCAACCCTATGATATTGGCGATCCTTTCGAGCTTCCCTCACCTGATCTTCTTGTTTTAGGTAGCGACCCCACTCAATATTTTCCAACTTAGCTCGCGCCAAATCAGCACCAAGCAAGTTACAATTATTCAGTTTGGCACAATGAAGGTTAGCGCCCATCATCTTAGTTTTCATTAAAGATGAACCACGTAAATCTAGCCCAAAAAAGTGCGCATCTGTCAGGTCTGCTCGATAAAAATCTACATCACGGCATGAATACCCCTTCTTGCTACCGCGGTTCACTAAATTGATGTCTGCTAGGTTCGTTCTTGCCAACTGAAATCCGTCTAAAGGTTTACCTTCTGCGGCCCATTGTTCAACCTTGTCTTTTACGTCATCTTTGCTTTTATCGACTTTGGGATCATGCCAGTAACATAAACCAGACTCTCCACACGGTTGATCGCAGCTCCAGCCATCAGGATTTTGATAGCTGCATTGGCCTTGAGTCGATTCCATATAAACTGCCTTGTAAACATCTCAGTAAATCGATCTTTACTGATAATACTAATTGTAGTGGTGACTCATTCACTCGCAAATGATATTTACAAATCAGTTAATAACTATTTGTTGTTTCAGCCAACTTTTAAACAACTGAGTATTGGGGGCGTCACAATGAGTAATAATAAAATACCCCGCATTAGCACGAATTTCAGGAAAAGGCGCTATCAGCCTTTTCTCGCTAAGCTCGTTTTTTAACAACGCCTTACGGGCTAATGCCACCCCAATACCCGCTTCTGCTGCCGCCATCGCCATATCGGTTCTATTGAAGAAATGACCTCGGCGGACATCAAGGTCGATATGGTGTTGGTTTACCCAAAACTGCCACTCTTGTTCCTTCTTAGCCCCATGCCAAGGCATCGCATCGTGAAGCAAAGTGGCTCTTTGCCAAATCAAGTCTGGCTCGGAGACACCGATAGTACGAATTTTTTGAAAGTAATCTGGACTCAATACAGGAAGGAGAAACTCTTCCATCAATAATTCAGTATTCGCCGTTTTGTAAGGCATTGGCCCATAGTCAATCGCAATATCAAAATCACGACAACCACTATCAACAAGCGCGCCTTCTGCAAAGATCTGCACCTGAATATCAGGATGAGTAGTCTGAAAATCATCCAAGCGCGGCACCAACCATTTATAAGCAAGAGAGGGGGTCAGTTTAAGCCTTACCGGTTTGTTGTTCGCCTCTTTGCTCAATTGCTCAATGGTTTCTTCAATCGCAGTCAGGTGAGGCGATATGGATTCCACCAGCTTGTGGCCAAGGTTAGTTAAACGAATACCACGCGCATGGCGTTCAAAAACAATAAAACCAAGACGCTCTTCAACCAATTGCAACTGCTGACTAATTGCACCTGTGGTGATATTTAGCCGATTCGCTGCGCTAGACAGACTTGGATGACGGGCCAAAATACTCACAAGGTGAATACCATTTAAAACAGAAGAGTTCACAATAAGCCTTTAGTTTTTTTAAAAGGTAACGTTAATTTTTATCGATTGTCATACAAATGTAAATACACCAAAGTAGCGTAATGTCCTCAAGGAGAATCTGGCTATGAAAGTGATTGTGTTAGGAAGTGGTGTCATCGGTCTAACAAGCGCATGGTATCTAAACCAAGCAGGTTGCGATGTGACTGTCATAGATAGACAATCTCGCTCGGCACAAGAAACGAGCTTTGCCAACGCAGGACAAATATCCTATGGCTATTCATCTCCTTGGGCTGCGCCTGGAATACCCCTCAAAGCAATAAGATGGTTGATAGAAAAACATGCACCACTCAAGATAAAGCCGAGTCTCAGCCCTGACTTATTGCTCTGGTCGAGCCAAATGCTCCACCAATGCACCCTAGAAAGATATCGTATCAACAAAGCGCGCATGCTGCATATCTCGCTGCATAGCCGAAAGTGTTTAGAAAAATTAAATGAAGAACATCAGATAAATTATCAAGGTAGAAGTCTAGGAACCTTGCAAGTGTTTCGCACAGAAAAGCAACTTAAGGCCGTCGAAAAAGATATCTCACTCCTTAAAGAAAGTGATACTCGTTATCAAGTGTTTGATCGCTCAGAATGCCTCAAACAAGAGCCGGGCCTTGCGAATATGCAAGGAACACTTGCTGGTGGCTTATATCTTCCAGATGATCAGACGGGCGACTGCTATTTATTTTGCCAACAACTGCAAAGTATGGCTCAAAAGGCTGGCGTTACTTTTATGTTTGGTACCCATGTTCAGAAGCTCAACCTTGATAAACGAAACATTCATAGTGTTGAAACGTCCCAAGGCAATCTAACGGCAGACAAATTTATCGTTGCACTCGGAAGCTACTCAAAACGCCTATTAGCACCTCTTGGGATCGACCTTCCTATTTATCCAGTAAAAGGGTATTCGCTCACTTTGCCGGTAATCAGTGATGAACATGCGCCGCACTCCACCATAATGGATGAGAGTTACAAAGTTGCGGTCACTCGATTCAATAACAGAATACGTGTCGCAGGCACCGCAGAGCTCGCTGGGTTTGATCCCTCTCTACCCGAAAAACGACTATCGACCCTAAACCACGTGGTTTCAAACTTATTCCCCAACGGCACTGACCTATCAAAAGCTGAATATTGGAGTGGATTTCGACCAATGACGCCGGATGGCACACCCATTATAGGTCAAACGTCGATTGAAAATTTGTATACCAATACAGGACATGGCACCTTAGGCTGGACGATGGCCTGTGGCTCAGCCGATATACTCACTCAAATGATGACTCAGCCGCCAAGCAGCCAATACAAACACCTTAATTTGCATCGATATACAGACAAGATAAATGAACATTCTCACATTTAACCGAACCAAACCTGTTAATCAAATGTTTCACAGCTAACCAAGACGATCATTGCCTTTGGTTTGTTCGTCTCTAACCCCATCAAAAATACCAGCACACACAAGGCCGCATAAGCATATCAATGGGCACAAAACACCCTATTTTTATTCCGATACTGACTCCTTGAGTGGCTTAGCGTTTATTCATTGTTTTGTGTTTGAGTTCACGCAAACCAACTTTACCAGCCAAAAAATTTAACAATAGAGTTACAAAAAGGTTAATATCCAGAGCAGAAAACCACCAATCAAAATAATACAGGGAAAATACTTATGCAGTCATTAGTTGATTTTCTGAATGGAATTATCTGGAGCCCAGCACTGATTTATCTTTGCTTGGGCGCGGGGTTGTTCTACTCAATCATGACGCGATTTGTCCAAATTCGCCATTTTGGCGAGATGTGGCGACTTCTCCTTTCAGGAAAAAGCTCAACAAAAGGGATCTCATCCTTTCAAGCTCTTGCCGTATCCTTATCTGGACGCGTGGGTACAGGAAACATTGCCGGCGTTGCCGCGGCTATTGGGTTTGGCGGCCCAGGCGCTGTATTTTGGATGTGGGTTGTGGCATTTTTTGGCGCTGCGACCGCATACGCAGAATCAACCCTAGCTCAAATATACAAAGAGGAAGATAACGGCGAGTTTCGTGGTGGTCCAGCCTATTACATCGAAAAAGCTATGGGTCAACAATGGTATGCTTGGGTCTTTGCCATCGCAACTATTCTCGCCTGTGGATTTTTGCTACCTGGTGTACAATCAAATAGCATCGGTAATGCTGTCGAAGGGGCTTTTGGCTCAGGAGGCATGGTCGAAACCGCAATAGGAACTTTTAGCTTTGCCAAAATCTTTACTGGTACCGTTATCTCGGTGATTCTGGCATTCATCATTTTTGGCGGTGTAAAACGAATTGCTAACTTCACTCAAATTGTGGTTCCTTTCATGGCGCTGGCGTACATAATCACTGCATTTGTGATTATCTTACTCAACGTCGATCAAATACCTACAGTGTTCTCTATGATCATTGGCGATGCCTTTACTCCTATGGCTGGAGCAGGAGCTGCAATTGGTTGGGGAGTTAAGCGCGGTGTGTATTCCAACGAAGCAGGACAAGGAACAGGGCCTCATGCAGCAGCAGCAGCCAGCGTCGATCACCCAGCACAACAAGGTCTGGTGCAGTCATTTTCAATCTATATTGATACCTTGCTAGTGTGCTCTGCAACCGCCTTTATGATCATTATCACAGGGGCATACAATGTACACGGAGCAGAAGGCTTCATCGTACAGAATGTTGCTGCCGACATTGCAGCCAATGGACCGATGTTTACTCAATTGGCGATTGAAAGCGTCCTTCCGGGTATAGGAAAACCATTTATTGCGGTTGCTCTATTCTTCTTCGCCTTTACAACAATTCTTGCCTATTACTACATCGCTGAAACAAATGTGGCCTATATCCGTCGTCACATCAAAGTTAATGGATTGATGTTCCTATTGAAAGTGGCGATGATCGCCGTTGTGTTCTACGGTACAGTTAAGACTGCCAATTTAGCATGGGCGATGGGTGATGTTGGGGTTGGCCTAATGGCATGGCTAAACATCGTTGGTATTCTGATCATTTTCTTTATGGCAAAGCCTGCGTTAAAAGCGTTGCGTGACTATGAGGAACAGCAAAAGCAAGGTGTAACAGAATACACATTCAACCCTGTAAAACTTGGTATTAAAGGGGCTGATTATTGGGAAGGTAAATATCGTCGTAAGACGGGTAAAGAGCCTACAGCAGAAGTCGAGTCCGAACCGGTAGAGCAGCCCTCTACCTAAGGACAAAAAAATTAAGATAAAAAGCAGTGGTGAAAGGGGTTAGCAATACGCTAACCCCTTTATATTTTGAGCCTTAACACTATGGACACTGTATTTCATCCCAGAACCAATTTGACCTAAGCGGGGTATCCCAAACCCCAGGAGCATTTTTAGCCATAAAACACTTTCCATTATGGATCACTTTATCGCCATTACTCACTTGAGTAACGCCTTCTTGCCAAGGTATCAAGTCATCAGGATTCGGCTGTGTCGGTCCGTCAGATATCGCTTGCCAAGGGCCTCCTAAATCTGGTCTATCGCCTTTTGTCCACCACTTAGCTTTATAAACCGTTTCTTTATAAGTCACTTCGTCACCGGCCACATATTCTTTGTTTACATTCCACTCTTTGCCTTTGCTAGGATCTGGCTGCTCAAGCTGGTCAACAATACGAACTTCCGGCCACTGAGCGTGAGACTGATAGAAATTAGTGACACATTTTTCATAATCACCTTCGACAAGCGCTGAATATGCAGTTTGAAAACCCACTAAATCACACTCAAATGAATAGCCCTCTGGACGATCAGGATAATATTTCCAGTTGCCATCCCAATTGGTGTAAAGAACATCCTTTGCACCATCAAGGTTTAGACTTCCATAAGGTGTTTGCTGCCAACATGTGTCCTTCTCATCCAGCTCACGAGTGACCTGATAATAATCGGACAATCCCTGCCAATATTTAATTCGATTAACTGGCTGTCCTTTGTCCTTATTCTGCGCCCCGCACTCAATGCCACCATTAATAATATTGATCGTGGTACCAAACCCATAACCAATTCCCGCATCAACTTCTCGCTGAGATGGCTGCCAAGTTCGGTCAATCACATGTAACATGGCGGGTTTTGGGGCTTGTGGGGTGAGAAAAAACCAAATTGCTGAAGCCAAGTTGAGCCATGAATCTGCCACTAGGCTGGGATTGTTAAGTAAAACGGCCGCATCACCGTCAAACATCACCTCAGAGAAGGCACCATAATTAAAGTGGTAGGATAACTGCTTTGCTCCTCGCCCAAAATATCCCTGCTCAGCACCACATGGCCATTTTTTGTTTTGCCAATTATTCTCTCCACACCCCGTGATATAACCAATATCACCTTCAGACCAACCCATTTCTCGAACATGAACCAAGGCTTGCTGCCACTCCTCTAGACCAAGTGGGTTATCAGAAATATTATCCTTTGCGATATGGCCACCCGTTTCCTGAGCAAAATGAGCAAATGCGGTGACGATTGAGCGCTTGCAAATTGCATCCGAATCCCGGCCATCAGAATATTGCCCACAGAAGGCGGGAAACTTACCGATTGCTCGCAAAAAGCGAGTATAGGAATATTCGGGGGCTGCCATATGTGTGAGAAAGTCCCACTCTTGTTTCGTAAATACTCGCTCTGCTCGCTTAACATTACTCGGGTTAGTGTCTAACCCAGGACTTATCGCTTCAACAATAGTGTTAGGGGCCGTTCTAAGTGCTTGAGACCACACTTGGTACATGGGGTTTGCGGTTTTTGCGTCCTCAACCTCTTGGATATCCGTTCGCTTGATAACATATCCATTCGGATTGAGAGGATCAGGCTGAATATTCATTGCAATCCCGCTTGGAGAGATGGCGGAGATAAACAGCGTCGCTATCAGGTAATTTGCTTTTCTCATCACACTTTTCCTTGTCGTAGGGAGCAAGAAAAGGTTAGAAAAAGCCACACAAATATTCAGTGCCCAGTCATGAAGCGAATCTTAAGTTGCGAGTGACTTTGAGGTAATAGGAAGCAAACCAGCCCTAGAGGCCGACAAAAATGCCAAATGGCTTCAAAAATGTTCTCGTGCAAATGAGGCGAGAAAAATTAGTCCAAAAAACAAAAAAGCCAGCATTAAGCTGGCTTATAAAAAATTAGCGGACAATTATTCCCATTCAATGGTCGCGGGTGGTTTTCCAGAAATATCGTAAACCACGCGCGAGATACCATCAATTTCGTTGATAATACGGTTAGAGACCTTACCTAAGAAATCGTATGGCAGATGAGCCCAATGCGCGGTCATAAAGTCGATGGTTTCGACTGCTCGCAAAGAGACCACCCAATCGTATTTACGGCCATCACCCATGACCCCAACAGAGCGAACTGGCAAAAATACCGTAAAGGCTTGAGAAACTTTGTGGTATAGGTCTGCCGCATGAAGCTCTTCAATAAAAATCGCATCCGCTCGACGCAGTAAATCACAATATTCTTTCTTCACTTCCCCAAGCACTCGAACGCCAAGACCTGGGCCTGGGAAAGGATGACGATAAAGCATGTCATAAGGGAGACCAAGCTCTAGACCAATCTTGCGCACTTCGTCTTTAAATAGCTCACGAAGCGGTTCAACTAGGCCCATTTCCATATCATCGGGTAAACCACCCACATTGTGGTGTGATTTAATTACATGTGCTTTACCTGTCTTAGACGCAGCAGATTCAATCACATCAGGATAAATAGTACCTTGCGCTAACCATTTAGCATTCTTCAGTTTCTTCGATTCTTCATCAAAGACATCGACAAACACATGACCTATGGTCTTGCGTTTATCTTCTGGGTCTGACTTACCTTCAAGCGCCGACAAAAAGCGCTCTTCAGCATCAACTTTGATGATGTTAAGACCAAACTTATCGCCAAACATGTCCATGACTTGTTGGCCTTCATTGAGTCGAAGCAGGCCATTGTCAACAAATACGCAAGTCAGCTTGTCACCAATGGCACGATGAACCAACATAGCAACAACCGAAGAGTCAACACCACCGGATAGACCAAGAATCACTTCATCACCGCCGACTTGCTCTTTAATGCGCGCAACGGCATCTTCGATGATCGATTCTGAAGTCCAAAGACGCTCACAGCCACAAACGCCAAGTACGAAGTTCTCTAGCATCTGTAGACCATTTTTGGTGTGCGTGACTTCGGGATGAAATTGCACGCCAAAGTACTTCTTGTCTTCATTGGCCATTGCTGCATAAGGGCAAGTGTCGGTTTCACCGACCTTAACGAAACCCTCAGGGATCTCGACCACTTTATCACCATGGCTCATCCAAACGTCTTGCGTTGCTTCAAGATCCTTAAAGATAGAAGACTCACCAGAAACCTCTACTGCAGCATAACCGAATTCACGTTCGTTTGACGTAGAGACCTTACCACCTAACTGTTCAGCCATGGTTTGCATTCCGTAGCAAACACCAAGCAAAGGTACACCAGAATCAAATACATATTGAGGAGCACGAGGCGAATTGTCTTCGGTAACACTTTCTGGACCACCAGATAGTATGATGCCATTCGGATTGAACTCACGAATATCAGCTTCATCCACATCCCAGCTCCAAAGCTCACAATAAACGCCTATTTCACGAACACGGCGAGCGACAAGTTGGGTGTACTGAGAACCGAAGTCCAAGATCAGAATACGTTGGTCATGGATATTTTTAGTCATTTTGAGCGGTCTTATAAACTTTGTTATTAAAACAGAGGCGAGCATACTCGCCTCTTATTGATGCATTAAACAAGGGCTAACATTTAGGGAATGATGTTTGTAACTATCAACCTAAACGGTAGTTTGGCGCTTCTTTAGTAATTTGAACATCATGTACATGAGACTCTTTCATGCCAGCACCTGAGATGCGAACAAACTCCGCTTTAGTGCGCATGACTTCGATAGTCGCGCTACCTGTCAATCCCATACTAGAGCGCAAGCCACCCATTTGCTGATGTACTATCTCTTTTAAGCGGCCTTTGTACGCAATGCGACCTTCAATGCCTTCTGGAACCAGCTTGTCAGCAGCATTGTCTGATTGGAAGTAACGATCGGACGACCCTTGAGACATAGCGCCCAAAGAACCCATACCTCTGTAGGCTTTGTAAGAGCGGCCGTTATAGAGAATGATCTCGCCTGGTGCTTCTTCTGTTCCAGCGAACATAGAACCCACCATAACGCACGATGCACCAGCAACAATCGCTTTACAGATATCACCGGAGAAGCGGATACCACCATCAGCAATGACAGGAATTCCGTATTGATTGGCAACCTCAGCGGCATCTGCAATTGCGGTAACTTGAGGTACACCAACGCCCGTTACAATACGTGTTGTACATATAGAGCCTGGACCAATGCCGACTTTCACCGCACTCACACCCGCTTCAATCAAAGCCAGAGCGCCAGCGCCAGTCGCCACATTACCGCCAATAATATCTAAATCAGGATACGCTGCGCGAGTTTCGCGAATGCGATTCAAAACGCCTTCAGAATGACCATGGGATGAATCTATCAGCAGAACATCAACACCCGCTTCAACCAATGCTGCCACTCGTTCTTCGTTGCCAGCGCCAGCACCAACCGCCGCACCAACACGTAAACGACCTTGCTCGTCTTTACATGCGTTAGGTTTGCGCTCTGCTTTGTGGAAATCTTTTGCTGTGATCATGCCAGTAAGCTGGAACTCACGGTTGACAACCAGTACTTTTTCAACGCGCGCTTCGTGCATCTTTTCTTGAACTTCTTCGCGAGTGGCCCCTTCTTTCACGCAAGCTAAACGCTCTTTCGGCGTCATAACCACTGCCACTTTCTTAGATAAGTCGGTAACAAACCTGACGTCTCGTCCAGTAATAATACCAACCAGCTCATTGTTGTCTGTCACAACAGGAAAACCAGCAAAGCCATGCTTTTCAGTCAATGCAATCACATCTGAAATCGTCGCATCGGGGTTCACAGTGACAGGATGAGAGACAACGCCAGCTTCAAAAATCTTTACTTGATGAACCATCTGAGCTTGCTGCTCTATCGACATGTTCTTATGAATAAATCCAATCCCACCTTCCTGTGCAAGTGCAATCGCTAAACGCGCTTCTGTCACAGTGTCCATTGACGCCGAGATCATTGGGATGTTTAAAGTAATATTCTTTGTCAGCCGAGTGCGAAGATCAGCTGTGTTTGGGAGAACGGTGGAGTGTGCTGGCACTAGCAATACATCATCGAATGTCAGCGCTTCTTTGGCAATTCTTAGCATTTGCAATATCTCACAATTAAAGGAGTAAAAAAGAAAACCCAACCTCATCGTTTCGCATAATGAGTGCAGTGAGCTTATAACGCTTAACTACATTTGGATTAGATATTGCGGACGGATTATACGGCTAACGCAATCGATTTACTACAAATTTTTTACTTTTTTTCTTGCATTACCCCCCTTGCTATGTATTATATTGCCGCTAATCTCCATACTCACGTCCAAGAGACTCCCTGTGTCATCTCTGAGTAATCCAAACATTTTTACCGTTTCTCGATTAAATGCTGAAGTCCGACTTTTACTCGAAAATGAGATGGGTATAGTCTGGCTGTTAGGAGAGATATCCAATTTTTCAGCACCCGTTTCAGGTCATTGGTACTTAACTCTCAAAGACTCACGCGCTCAAGTTAAATGTGCTATGTTCCGCGGTAACAACCGCCAAGTCACCTTTGAGCCGCAAAATGGTCATCAAGTACTGGTCAAAGCCCGTTTGTCTCTTTATGAACCCCGTGGCGATTATCAATTGATCATAGAAAGCATGCAGCCCGAAGGCGATGGCATGCTCCAACAGCAATTTGAACAACTCAAACTTAAGTTAGCAAGTGAAGGACTGTTTGCTCAGAGTAGCAAGCTGCCACTACCAGAGCACCCCAAATGCGTCGGTATCATTACCTCAAAAACCGGTGCCGCGTTATTCGATATTCTCAACGTTCTTAAGCGTCGCGATCCATCTCTTGAAGTCATCATTTATCCCACTGTCGTTCAAGGAGAAGAGGCCGCAATTCAAATTGCTCAAACCATAGGATGCGCGAATAGTCGTAACGAGTGCGATGTCTTAATTCTAGGTCGTGGGGGTGGCTCATTAGAAGATCTCTGGTGTTTTAACCACGAAATCGTCGCACGGACAATAGCAGCAAGCCAAATTCCCATCATTAGTGCTGTCGGGCATGAAATTGATGTCACGATCAGTGATTTTGTTGCTGATATGCGCGCAGCGACCCCATCAGCCGCGGCAGAGCTGGTCAGCCGAGATAACAGCCACAAATTACAGACATTCAATACGATAGAAAGCAGGCTGAAACGCGCCTTTAGTCACTACATAAATGTGCACAAGCAAATGACGACTACGCTAGCGCACAGATTGCAGAGACAGCACCCAAATAATCAATTACAACGGCAAAGCCAACAACTTGATGAGCTGTCGACGCGCCTACAAAGATCCATCACTCTCTATATCAAAGCTCAACGTCAAGACATTAGTCAGCACTATTATAAGCTGCAACTGCACACACCAAGCCGCCATATCAGTGGACAAAGGTCAAAATTGGAACGGTTGGAGCAGAAACTTATCGATTCGATGGAGAGACACCTGCTTAAAGCTCGTCATCAACTTTGTTTAGCTGGGGAAAAGCTTGATACGGTGAGTCCACTGGCTACATTAAAACGTGGATACTCAATCACCCAGACGACATCGGGCCAAGTCATCACTCGTACAAAGGATGTGAAATCCGGAGACACAATAGTGACTCGTTTAGGTGACGGCGATATACACTCTACGGTCGCATAGTCAGTTTATGCCCGTTTAATCAATACAAACTTCGCTCTGGATTTCGATTTCAACTCATTGCACTGGTTGCAAAAATAATTACTCGCGCCACACGCTTGAATCTTCTCAAGTTGAGCTTCACAGTAGGGGCAATAGCCAACCTTATCGAAATCGCTTTCACACTGCTGGCAATGATATTGCCCCTGCCATATAAGCTCTAAATTACAGTCAGGACACCGATTCATCTTTTTATCCTTTATTTTGCTAGATGGAGATTCGCTATCTTAGCCAATAGTATCTTATGGGTTTATGATCTTTATCATTCTAGATTTGGATCATTATGAGATCAGAGGCTAAATCCATTTTGATCAGCGATCTGTACATAAAAGAATATTTATATCACCACACACCGAAAGCATAAGTTACATATCCTGCATTTGAATTTTAAACGGAATAAAAAACCAACATTAATATCAAAAAGCCAAGTTTAAAGTTTTTTATAAAACGATCCGTTAACTACTTTGCGGCGAACGCCAGAGTCTTCATTTCAATACTTTGCTCATCCAAGCAGGTCAATTCTACACGAATTTGCGTATACTCTTTAAGGCTTCTAGCATGTGTCCCACCACAAGGCATTTCGGCGAGCTTGCCTTCTCCAAGGTCACATTGCCAATAGCGAGAATCGGTTAAGGTCTCACCGCAGCATTTTATGCTGATATCAGAACCTAATGTTAACCATTGTGCTATCTGGCTATTTATTCTTTCTTCGACTCCCTTTATGTCGCTCAGAAATTCTGCGCTATTTAATCCCCTTTTCCGTAATGTTTTTCCCAAACGATACGTATCAAGACATTGCTCCTCTGAAACGATACTCGTCTGCTGTGCATAGCTATTAAAATCGTAATATCCATGAGTATCCTTACGTTCCGCGTCTTTACGCCAGTAACCTTGTTCAGCCAATACCTTGTTAAGCGCAAGTGATGCGATATGGCCTGCACTGTGCCCGCGGCTCAGCGCTTGTTGGTACGATTTATCGACCTTCAAGGACACTTGCTGACCAACAGATAAACTGACTTCTGTGTTCTCGATACAATGAACAACGACAAAACGCCAACCATCTTGGTTGCGCCGCACTGGAATATCACGACCTATAAACAACCGTTGAGTCGACATATCCACGGCACCAACCTGACAATCAACAACCGGGTATTCATCTAACAAGCCTCGATCTGCTGGATGATCGGGCCAAATATGGCTCATTGGATGGAAAGGGGTTGCTTGAGTGACCACATAGCATAACTTGGGCTCACACACTAACATCTGCACTGACGAGCTCATACTCCACGTGTCATGGCAAAAACGAATAATGGTCGGTGTAACAGACATGAATTCTCCTCAACAAAAAAGCGCCTAATTAAGGCGCTTCTAAACATTATTTTTTGCGATTTTTCATCATACCCATGAGGCGTTTACGTTTGCGCTCTTGAGATAAAGTCATCTTGTTCGATTTCCCCTCAAAAGGGTTGTCGCTACTTTGAAATTGAATTCGAATCGGCGTACCCATAATCTCAAGTGACTTACGATAGTAGTTCATCAGATAACGTTTATAAGAATCTGGCAATTCATTGACTTGGTTACCATGAATGACCACGATAGGTGGATTGTATCCTCCTGCATGAGCAT
Organism: Vibrio zhanjiangensis; assembly: GCF_030161235.1. Classification (GTDB taxonomy): domain Bacteria; phylum Pseudomonadota; class Gammaproteobacteria; order Enterobacterales; family Vibrionaceae; genus Vibrio; species Vibrio zhanjiangensis. The sequence continues at coordinate 62,027 of NZ_BSPW01000077.1, forward strand.
ACTTGAGTTTCACTCGGCGACCACGCACCATAGGAGGCTGATGGTCCTCAGTAGCCATTTTCATGATACGAGTCAGAACTGAAGTTCCCACCCGTGTCGTCGCAGATTTATAGGCTTCCTGAACGGATTCAAAAAGGTGCCCAACGCCTGTGCCATGAAGTGCCGAAATAAAGTGAATACGCGCAAAGTCGACAAAACCTAAACGGCGATCGAGCTCTTTTTTAACATGCTCTTTTACATCCGTATCCAAGCCATCCCACTTATTCACTGCAATCACGATGGAGCGGCCTGCATTGAGAGCAAAGCCTAATAAGCTGAGATCTTGGTCAGAAATATTTTCACGCGCATCGATAACCAGCAAAACCACGTTTGCATCTTCAACGGCCTTTAGGGTTTTCACCACTGAAAACTTCTCGACCGTCTCGTTGATACGCTTGCGGCGACGAACCCCTGCCGTATCAATCAATACGTATTCCCGCTCGTCACGCTCCATTGGAATATAGATAGAATCACGAGTAGTGCCTGGCATATCGTAAACTACGACACGTTCTTCACCCAAAATACGGTTAGTCAGCGTCGATTTGCCTACGTTAGGACGACCGATAATCGCCAGCTTAATCGGTTGATCTTGCAGGCGCTTGAACTCCTCTTCGGCTTCTTCCTCGGTGTAATCTAGCTTCTCTTCATCTTCGTCGATAAAGTCGGTCAGATCTTCGATTTCACCGTTTGCTTCCTCTGCCATTTTTTCTGCAAATGGGTTTAAGGCGCGATCGATCAAAGCACCAACACCTCGGCCATGAGCCGCAGCAATTTGGTACATCTGCTCAACACCTAGCTGCCAAAAATCCGCAGATGCCGCATCCGCATCAATACCATCAACTTTATTCACCACCAACATTGACGGTTTTTCAATTTTTCTCAAATGGTTTGAAATCGCGATATCGGCAGGCGTTAATCCAGCGCGGCCATCAACCATAAACAGCACTACATCCGCTTCATCAATCGCAGCAAGGGACTGTTGTGCCATTTTGGTTTCAACCCCTTCTTCGGTGCCATCGATGCCGCCAGTATCAATTACGATAAACTCGTGTTCACCAAGCTTAGCCTGGCCATATTTACGGTCGCGAGTTAAACCTGGGAAATCCGCAACCAAGGCATCGCGCGTACGAGTTAATCGGTTAAATAACGTCGATTTTCCAACGTTTGGACGCCCAACCAGAGCAACAACAGGAACCATAACAACCTCTACAATATTCTTTTCTTTATGTAGTTATAGGTAACAACTCAGGTGAATACCTGTCATGAGCTTGTTACCTATAACCACATTTCTACCAATCTCTAAAACAAACAAACGGCTCCCAACTGTCGCCAGAAAGGAGCCGATTGTGAATTGTATCACATGATCACTGAGTGAGGGTCAGTTTCTTTACTTGACCATTTCGGGTCACGATAACATACCCGTCATCAAGCTTAATTGGTGCCACAGCAAAACCACTACTATTGATTTGCTGCTGAGCAACAAACTCACCAGATTCACGATCTAACCAGTGCAAATAGCCTTGCGTATCCCCAACCACAACATAACCATCAATAACAAAGGGTGCGGTGAGCAAACGGTTTTCCAGCTGGTCGTTGGCCCACAGCTCCGTACCACTTCTCGCGTCTACCGCAATAAGATGATCTTTGTCTGTCACCAAATATATCCGCTTTGTATCACTCGCTAAATTTGTCGACGAAGAGTATTTGCGCTTCCACATAGGTTTGCCTGAGCGCAAATCTATCGCGGTCAATTGACCATTATACCCCACTATGTAAAGAGTGCTGCCCAGTATTAATGGAGAGGCATCAACATCAACCAAACGATCAATTTCAGTGGCTCCTTGAGGGGTACCGATAGGCTGCTGCCAAATCAATTGGCCACTTTCTATAATCGCTGCCGCCAAGCGTCCACCGGCCGTTCCCCAAAATACCCCTCCAGAGACAGCAACAGGCGCACTATCGCCACGTAAAGTCAGGTTTGGCACTTCTGTACTCACCTTCCACTTTACATCTCCGGTGGCTTGCTCAAGGGCAATGAGCATGCCGGTTGTGGTGTGTACCATGACTAAATTGTCATCGGTTGCAGGCGCTGCAAGTACCTCACCGTCAACATCTACTCGCCAATTTACTGCTCCCGTTTCTTCGCTCAGAGCAATAACCTGACCGTTTTCACTGCCAATAAAAATCTGACTATAAGCGGCTGTGATTCCCCCTGACAACCGCGCAGAAACATCTTGCTCAAGATCTTGCTGCCAGAGTGTTCGTCCATTCTCAGGGTTTAGCGCTTTCACCAAACCATCACGACTGGCTACAAATACTTTGTCATACGCATATGCAGGAGCAAGCTTAGAAAAATATTGCTCCACGCCACCACCAACACTGGCACTCCAAAGGCTTTTAGGGGTGAATTCACTTTTTACTTTTGGAACGGGCGCCATTATGACGGTATCTTCCTCGCTAGCACAACCAGCAAGAATGCCCACCATTGCTGCAGCTGTAATGGCTCGCTTTAGCATTTTTTTCATGCTTTGCACCTTTACTTCGCAAGATCGTCCAATTTCATTTGTAATGTTTGACTCGCATCTTCAGCCTGTTGAGCTTCTACATAGGCTGTATAAGCTGATTCAGAGTCACCTTTGCGAAGCAGAATATCACCTTTTAATTCAGCGACCCTGCCAGCCCAGGTTTCATCACTGATAGCAGATAACTCAGCCAAAGCTGCATCAAAATTACCTTGCTCTAGCTTTAAGCGAGCGATGCGAAACGCGATCACCGAGGTCAAAGCTTGATCTTCTGTCGCTGATTTAGCCCATTCGAGCTGAGCTAAAGCTTGGTCAAATTCGCTCGCTTCGACTTGTACTTTCGCCAGCTGAAGCGCTGCCAATACAGCATATTGAGTGTCTTTATTAGCATCAATAAAGCTTTGTAATGCCGCTTTACCATCTGCATCATTATCTGCTAACTGTTGCACCGCTTTGGTATAACTTTCAGAAGCGCTCTCCTGAGCGGCAGTCACTGAGTCTTGATAGTAGCGCCAACCAAACAGACCACCCAGACCAACGACAGCCCCTAAGATGACGGATTTTCCGTTCTCTTTCCACCAGTCTTTAATCGCTTCTACCTGTTGTTCTTCAGTATCGTAGAGTTCCACTTCCTGTCCTCATAAATCTAAAAAGTGGCGACATTAGCCACCACTTCAAATTTGAATTTGTGTTTAAACCAGTTGTGCCAATTTGGCAGCGATTTCATTTTGGCTATACGTTTCTTGCGTACCGCCATGCAAATCTTTTAGTACTACGGTGTTTTCGGCGACTTCATTTTCACCAAGTACCAAGGCTACCGCCGCTCCGACTTTATCGGCTCGTTTAAACTGTTTCTTAAAGTTTCCGCCACCAAAGTGACTCATAACACGAAGCCCATCAATGTTTTCACGCAATTGTTCGGCAAGCTTCAAACCTGCCATCATAGTGCCTTCACCCGCGGTCACTATGTAAACATCAACAGCACGACGAACACCTGTCAGCTCGAGTGTTTCTAGCATCAATACTAATCTCTCGAGTCCCATAGCAAACCCAACAGCTGGAGTTGACTTACCACCCAACTGTTCAACAAGTCCATCATATCGTCCACCAGCACATACCGTTCCTTGAGCACCAAGATTTTCGGTAACCCACTCAAACACGGTACGGTTGTAATAATCAAGCCCACGCACTAAACGTTCGTTGACCGTATATTCGATACCTGCCGCATCGAGAAGTTCACACAAGAGCGCAAAATGTTGCTTCGATTCTTCACCTAAATAATCTGAAAGGCGAGGCGCATCAGTTAAGATAGCTTGCACGTCCGAGTTTTTGGTATCCAGCACCCGAAGTGGGTTAGTATGCATACGACGCTTGCAATCGTCATCCAAAACATCAACATGTTGTTCTAAAAACGCGATCAGAGCGGTACGATAACTCGCACGATCTTCTAATGATCCAATTGAATTAAGCTCCAAACGAACATGCTTTTCAATCCCTAGCTCACGCCACAGGCGAGCCGTCATCATAATAAGTTCAGCATCAATATCAGGGCCATCTATACCGAACACTTCTACACCACATTGGTGGAATTGACGATAGCGCCCTTTTTGTGGTCTTTCATGACGAAACATCGGTCCCATATACCACAAACGTTGCTCTGAGCGGTCAATCAAACCGTTCTCAATACATGCTCGCACGCAGCCGGCTGTCCCTTCAGGACGAAGGGTCAAGCTGTCACCATTACGGTCATCAAAGGTATACATTTCTTTTTCAACCACATCGGTGACTTCACCGATCGCTCGACTAAAAAGATGAGTCATCTCAACAATCGGCATGCGAATTTCAGTGCAGCCATAGGAGCTCACCACTTTCTTGACCGCATTTTCTAATTTTTGCCACAGCGCAGACTGGCTAGGAAGGCAATCATTCATGCCTCGAATTGCTTGAATTTTTTTTACCACAATATTTACCGTAATTTAGGTGACCTTGAGATTAATCTTTGACTTTAACATCGATGCGATTTTGAGCATCCAAGATAGAAGCTTTGGCTCGGATCTTTGCTTCCAGCTGATTGACTAAATCATCGTTATCAAAACGCTCTTTTTGACGTTTACCATCTTCATAAAAAGCACTTTTTTTGTGACTACCTGCAAGTCCAAGATGAGACACTTCAGCCTCACCGGGTCCATTTACCACGCAACCAATGATGGACACATCCATTGGCGTGATTATATCCTCTAGTCTTTCCTCAAGAGCATTAACCGTATTGATAACATCAAACTCCTGACGAGAACAACTTGGACATGCGATAAAGTTGATTCCTCGTGATCGAATACGCAGCGATTTGAGAATGTCAAAGCCAACTTTAATTTCTTCTACAGGATCAGCGGCAAGAGAAATACGTAGTGTGTCACCAATTCCTTCGGCAAGTAACATACCCAAGCCAACTGAAGATTTAACAGCCCCAGCCCTTGCTCCACCTGCTTCTGTAATCCCGAGATGAAGGGGTTGATCGATTTTTTTCGCCAGTAAGCGGTATGAGTCGACAGCGAGGAAAACATCAGATGCCTTCACACTCACCTTGAATTGGTCGAAGTTAAGACGATCTAAAATATCCACATGACGCATAGCAGATTCCACCAAGGCTTCTGGGGTCGGTTCGCCATATTTCATCTGAATATCTTTTTCTAATGAACCACCATTGACGCCAATTCGAATCGGGATATTTTTATCGCGAGCACAATCGACAACTGCCCTGATACGGTCTTCCTTACCTATATTGCCAGGATTGATGCGTAAGCAATCCACGCCATATTCCGCTACTTGCAGTGCGATACGGTAGTCAAAATGAATATCCGCCACTAAGGGAACGGAGACTTGCCGCTTGATGTGTTTAAACGCCTCGGCAGCCTCCATTGTTGGTACTGAAACACGTACGATATCAGCGCCAACCTTTTCCAGTGATTTGATTTGCGCAACCGTCGCTTCTACATCCGTGGTTCTTGTGTTTGTCATTGACTGAACAGCGATAGGTGCGCCGTCGCCAATGGGTACATCGCCCACATAAATACGAGTAGATGGACGACGTTTTATAGGTGATTGGTATTGCATAGCTACTTCTAAGGTAAGGTGAACCTTGCTACTTTACCAGAAGTATACCCAGATAGGTCAATAGGTTCGTCTGATAAAGTTATTGATACATTTTCCGGCGCGCCTAAGATGACTTTATAAGGTGGATTCCCAGCAAGCTCGATATCTTGTCCTGCTTTCTTAATTCCAGTCGCAAGTATCTTACCTGTCGAATCTTTAATTTGAATCCAGCAGTCATCACTGAAAGAGATTTCTAATAAGTTAGCAACCACAGACGCTGTCGGTTGTTCTGGTTCAGATGCGGCCTTTTGTTCTGTGCTCGAAGTATTGTTCTCCACATCCGAGCCTTGAGTTGAAGCGATAGAGCCTGATGTATTTGTTTGCTCCACAACCGGCTCAGTCACTTTTGCTTCTTCAAGCTCGTGTTCAGTCTGATCAGCAGAAGGAACAATTTGAGTCGTTACCGCTTCTAGTGGTTGCTCTACCAACTGCGAATCATCTGGCTTAGGTTTATCCAAAGATTGAGGTTCAACAGCAGCAAAATCAAGTACATTTTGTTCTGCCAACTCTTGTTCAATTTTCTGCTCTTGCTCGGTGATAGCCGTCAATTCTACCGCTGTTTTTTCTTGATTTTGCCACCACCAGATACAAGAAATACCAACAATAATCGCCGCAATACCCCATGTCAGCCCCATGATTCGATTATCGTGTTTCTCTTGGCTTGTTTTTTGAGAAAAGCTCTGCATTTCATGCTCTTGGTGCTGGGCTTTCCCCTTATCATCAAGAGCACAGAGAACAACCGATTCTTCTATTCCAACAACACGAGCATAGGAACGTAAATATCCACGGGTAAAAGTTGCGACTTGCTTACTTTCAAACTGATTGGATTCAATATTTTCAATAATTGAACGTCTAAGACGTAATCGATTTGCAATTTGTTCCAGCGTTAAGCCAAGCTCTTCACGCTTTTGCTTTAATATTGTACCCGCTTCAAGCTTTGTCTCTTCATCAATCAAGGGCGTCTGTTCAGCACTCATTTTATAAACGTCTCTAGTTGCAGAATTCCACGTCAAACGCACATTTATTCATTATCGTTAGTTGTACAGATTTGAGTAGCAATCTAATATTTTGAGGTAAATCCCTCACCAAAATGTGCAAAAGCACTTCACGTAAATCTCAGAGATATTTTCTCTAAAGCACTAAAGTTTAATTCTAATAGATATCAGAGATGAAACAACATAGAAAACACGTATAATTCACAGTCAGGTCAAGGTTTTTCCATATTTTGACATTATTTAGCTCAATCAGTTTAAAAAAAACCAGAGCTGAGCTCTGGTTTTTTGTCGATAAGCATCATTTTAAACTGCTTTAATAGCGATTGTCTCACCTTTTGCCGCTCGAATGGTTGCCGTACGTTTTGTACGATCAATAACATCCCCGACAAGCTGACCACAAGCAGCATCGATATCATCACCACGCGTTTTACGGACAGTCACCGTATGCTCATACTGCATCAATGTTTTTTGAAAGCGGTCGATTCGAGAATTGCTTGGCTTTTTATAAGGTGAACCTGGATACGGATTAAAAGGGATCAGGTTAATCTTACACGGCGTATCTTTCAGTAACTGAGCAAGCTCATGAGCATGGTCCATGTCATCATTAACATGGTCGAGCAGTACATACTCAACCGTTACTTTACCACGATTGGCATTCGACGAAGCGATATAACGACGAACCGAAGCCAGAAAGTCTTCAATATCCCAACGATCATTGATTGGCATAATGTCACTACGCAGCTTGTCATTGGGTGCATGAAGTGAAATGGCTAACGCCACATCTATCTGACCTGTCATTTGATCCAAGCCAGAAACAACCCCTGAAGTCGATACGGTTACTCGGCGCTTAGACAAACCAAAACCAAGATCATCGAGCATAAGTTCAAGCGCTGGAATAAGGTTTTTCATGTTGAGTAAAGGCTCACCCATTCCCATCATGACCACGTTAGTAATCGGGCGCCGACCTGTTTCTTTTTCTAAACCAATTTCACGAGCAGCACGCCACACTTGGCCTATAATCTCTGAAACTTTTAAATTACGATTAAAGCCTTGCTGCGCCGTTGAGCAAAATTTACACTCCAAAGCACAACCAACTTGGGAAGACACACAAAGTGTCGCTCTATCATCTTCAGGTATGTAAACGGTTTCGACATCCTGATCGCCCACTTTCATCGCCCACTTAATGGTACCGTCAGAGGAATGTTGAGCTTCTGAGACAACAGGCGCTTTAATCTCACAGCGCTCCATGAGCTTTTCGCGCAATTTTTTATTAATGTTGGTCATGTTTTCGAAGTTATCGACACCAAAATGGTAGATCCACTTCATGACCTGATCGGCACGAAACGCTTTTTCGCCAAGTTCCTCAGCAAAAAGTTTACGCATTCCTTTACGATCAAAGTCGAGTAGATTGATTTTTTCAGTGCCCATGGAGCCTCACGAAACAAGGTAACATTATTAAGGGCGCGAATTGTACAGCCTTTAATTCGCAACGACAAGAGGGCTAACACCCTGTATTTTATAAGGCATTAATATCATTGCGATTAAAATTTAGCCAAATGTTTGTTTTAATCTGCGATCTGTTTAATCTGTTCAACTATCGCTTTGAGTCCGTTTCCACGCGATGGGCTGAGATGGGAGATGAGACCTAAGCTTTCAAAATATTCATCAACATCAAATGCTTGAATTTGCTGTGAGCTTTTACCATCAAAAGGGGCCAAAACAAGTGCAATTAGGCCGCGAACAATACGCGCATCAGAATCAGCGCAAAAATACCATACGCCGTCTAACTGTTTACTCACTAACCACACCTGGCTTTCACACCCAGCTACTTTCACTTGGTCTAATTTCAGCTCATCAGCCATGACTGGAAGCTGCTTTCCCCATTGAATGACTTGACGATAACGCTCTTCCCATCCTGTTAGCGCTTGCATCGTTGAGACTATATCCTCAACGGTAATTTCTTTACCAAAAGGCGATGTAGGGAAAGGGGACATAGACGACTCCAATAAAACTACTGAGTGTGTTTTTGAATCAGTTTTTCAACAATACGTGACACAGCGACAAAACCAAATGTCGCGGTCACAACAGTGGCAGCGCCAAACCCACTCGCACAATCCATACGCTTAGGCCCTTCCGCAGTAGATTTCATATTACATACCGTACCATCTGGTTGTGGGTACTTTAACTGCTCAGTGGAGAACACGCAGTCGATACCAAATTTACGCTGCGGATTTTTGGGAAAGTTGTAATGACGCCGTAAAGTATCTTTAATTTTTTTCGCCAACGGATCTTGTATCGTTTTAGTCAAGTCTGCAACTTGAATCTGAGTAGGATCGACTTGCCCACCCGCCCCACCAGTGGTAATGACTTTAATCTTATTACTGCGGCAATAGGCAAGTAGAGATGCTTTAGCTTTGACGCTATCGATAGCATCAAGGACATAATCAAAGTCCTTTGTTAGGTATTCATTCTGGTTATCCGGTGTAATGAAGTCATCGATAAGATTTACCTGGCAGTCAGGATTAATAAGCTTGACCCGCTCAGCCATCACTTCTATTTTACTCTGGCCAATGTTACCACTCATGGCATGAATTTGACGATTAATGTTAGTCACACAAATATCGTCCATATCGATAAGGGTTAATTGGCCGACACCTGTGCGAGCTAATGCTTCAACGGCCCATGAGCCGACACCACCAATTCCTATCACACAAATGTGTGCCGCGCGGAGAATTTCAACTTGCGAGTGACCATAGAGACGACGAGTTCCCCCAAAACGTTGGTCATAACTATCTGAAGCTGGTGTATCAAGTTCACGCATTATGATGTCTTCCGCTAAATTGACGATTAAAAAACAAAGAGTGCGATTTATACGCACTCTTACTTAAAAAGTCTAGTCAACCAAGACTATTCTAATTTTTCAGGTGGCAGTGCCCATGGTGCTTGGGTTGCTGAGTTTTCTAACCCCAGCTTCCATACACGGCCAAAGTGCTTGTAATGGCCCGCTTCAGTTCCCGCTCTTGGGCCCATACCATGATATAAATCTAGGTGATTTTGTTTTACCGCGCCGCCAGTATCAAGCACAATGAGCAAACGCAGTTGATGTGCCCCACTCCAAGTGCCATCGGCATTGATCAAGGGCACTTCAGCGAGAATTGGGGTCCCCATTGGCAAAATAGTGGCATCTCCTGCCACAGAAGCCATGGGAAGTAGAGGAATACCTGCGGTGCCCGTTACTGGAGCATCAGCTCTTGGTTCAAAAAACACGTAAGATGGGTTTTGCTCGAGCAATTCACGCACGGTTTGATCATCGTTTGCCAACACCCAATCTTTAATGGCTTTAAGTGACATTTTCTCGCGAGCGACTAAACCTCTCTCAATGAGCACCTTACCGATACTGACATAGGCTTTGTTATTTTTGCCGCCGTAGGCAAAATATTCCAAGCTATCGTCATCTTCAAAGTGAACAAAACCACTTCCTTGCACTTCCATCATAAATGGATCGATCATATTGGCGGAATAACCAAGCTCAAGGCCCAGACCTTGTAAAGCGCCATCGTAGATTTGTGCACGGGTTGGGCAGTCCGTCTCACAGTCAGGCTTTGCATAAACAGGATAACGGTAGGTTTCATTGGCTTCATGACGTAATTCCATTACGGGAGAAAAATAACCTGTAAACAGAACATTACCTTTTTTATCTCCCCCTCCTAGCTGAGCCGCCTGAACACCAAAATCCGCTAACTGCGCAGGATCACCGCTTTGCAACGCCCACTCATTCAGTTGTTCATACAAAGGCTGATATATTCCAGCCATTGACGGCGAGTTTTCAAGTACTTGCTCCGATTGCTTTGCAAATTCAGTAAAATCTTTCGGCTTATTAGACTCAATAGTTGCGGTTTTATTGAGTATCGATGCAAAGTCACCATCAAGATACTGCTGAGCCCGATCGTTTGGCTGCGCGCAGCCAAACAAGACACTAGCAACAACAAAGGGAAGGTATTTTTTTAACACGAGAAATATTCCTTATTGAACTGTCGCTAAGAATGACAAACTCAAACGACGAGTGCAATCAAGTAAGTGTATGTAAACGTGATTTTTGATGATTTCTTACCACCCGATATTGCTAGCCTGACATTTATTACCACATTGAGTAACAAAATCCTTGATGAAAAAAGAATAAAGATGCAATATAAACACATATTAATTCATCTGTATGTCAATTATGAAAATTAGGAATACCGCTTTAGTAAAAGGTTTTCGTCAATCCGCTCCTTATGTCAACGCACACCGGGGTAAAACCATGGTTGTGATGCTTGGCGGCGAAGTCATCGCAGATGAGAACTTTTCAAATATCATCAATGATATTGCGCTACTTCACAGCCTTGGTGTCAATATTGTGGTTGTGCATGGCGCTAGACCTCAGATTAATCAATTACTTGAGCAGTCTAAGCACGAGAGTCCATATCACAAAGGTATTCGAGTAACAGACCAACAAAGCTTAAACCTTGTGATGCAGGCCGCAGGCCAGCTACAACTTGCCATTACAGCGCAATTATCCATGAGCCTTGCGAATACACCAATGGCTGGCACTCAACTCAACGTGGTCAGTGGCAATTTTGTCACCGCCCAGCCACTGGGTATCGATGATGGTGTCGATTACTGCCACAGCGGGCGTATTCGGAGAATAGATACCCAAGGAATCAATCGCGCCTTGGAACAAGGTTCCATTGTCCTACTCGGCCCAATCGCCAGTTCAGTCACTGGTGAATCGTTTAATCTACTTTCTGAAGAAGTCGCGACTCAAGTTGCCATCAAACTGGGGGCTGATAAACTTATTTGTTTTTGTTCTGAACAAGGTGTTATCGACAGCAACGGTAGAGCCGTTGCCGAGTTGTTTCCACACGACGCTGAACAAATACTTCTCAAACTAGAGAAAAGCAAACAAGACTCTTCAGGTACAATACGTTTTTTGAGAGCAGCGACGGCAGCGTGTCGTGCTGGCGTTCCCCGTAGCCATTTAATTAGCTATAAGGTTGATGGTGCACTGATTCAAGAACTCTTTTCTATTGATGGAATCGGCACACAAATCTCTAAAGCAAGTACAGAACAAGTTCGCCAAGCTCAAATTGATGATATCGGTGGGATTTTGGATTTAATTCGCCCTCTTGAACAACAAGGTGTACTCGTAAGGCGCTCGAGAGAACAACTTGAACAAGAAATCCATAAATTCACCATTATTGAAAAAGATAATTTGATTATCGGCTGCGCCGCGCTCTATACCTATGCCGATGAAAAAATGGCCGAAATGGCTTGTGTCGCTATTCATCCTGAATACAGAGATGGCAATCGTGGTGTTCTGTTGCTTCAACACATCAAATTGCAATCCAAAGCTCAGGGTATAAAACATATCTTCGTTCTTACGACACGCAGTATTCATTGGTTCCGCGAACAAGGTTTTCAGGAAATGTCAGTTGAATGCTTACCTTCGCAAAAACAAAATCTTTATAACTATCAACGTAAATCTAAAGTACTGGCCATTGCGCTTTAATTTATCCTCTGACTTGTCCAATGACGCCCTTAAATGGGCGTCATTGTGAAAGACGCGCAACAATACCACTGGCTCTTTGGGTACAAATCTTAATGCCTCGAGCCAAAATCTTGTCATCGACAAATAAACTCAAACGCTGCTTGGCACGCGTGACACCTGTGTAGATAAGTTCGCGAGTCAAAATCGGTGTATGGTCAGGTGGTAATAGTATTAAAGTATGTTCAAACTCGCTTCCTTGAGACTTGTGTATCGTCATTGCATAGGCGGTTTCATGTTCAGGAACTCGGCTGGGTAACACCGCTTTGATCGAACCATCTGGTAGCTCAAAGAATACTTTAAGTCTTTCCGTACCATCAGAGTTGTCACGCAAACACAGCCCAATATCACCATTGTACAAGCCTAACGCGTGATCATTACGCACAATCATAACGGGGCGGCCATGATACCAAAGCTCATCTTGCAGTTTTATCAATTTACGCGCCTTCAGTGCACGCTCTACTCGTTGATTTAGGCCAGCTAAACCAAAATCACCTTCACGGATGGCACAAAGTAAGCGGCACTTTGCAAAAAGCTGCAAAGCCTCTTTTGCTACCTGTTGGATATTCTCACTGCCAGACACTTCGTCTGTCTGTTTAATTCGGTTTAAATAATGGCTATATTCTTCAACCAAGGTTTGAATCATTTGGCTGTAATGATGGCCATCAACTGGAAACTTAGCGATATCATCAAAATCTCTTTGCCAGACTAAATTCATTTTGGTCGATGACCCAGAATTGATCGCCTTAGCCAACTGGCCAATCCCAGAGCGTGCGTCAAAACGATAGCTTTTCTGTAACATACATAAACTATCTGCAATTGTTGCCGGGTTAGCATGTCTATTCACAAGTGATTGAAAGCCTGTCAGTTGACTAATCAACTTAGCTTGTTCAAAGCTATATCCTTGCTGGCTAAACGAACAAATATCCCCAAGTACTGCGCCTGCTTCAACAGAAGCCAGTTGATCTTTATCGCCCAATAATATTAATCGTGCGTGTTTGGGTAAGGCATCCACCAGCTTATACATCATGGGTAAGTCAACCATAGACGCTTCGTCGACCACCAAAATATCGAGATGAAGCGGATTTTGTTGATTATGACGAAACTCAGCACTGTTGGGCACCGCACCTAAAAGACGATGTAAAGTGCTCGCACTAGTGGGTATCTGAGCCTTCAGGCTTGGCTCAATGGGAAGCTCCGCAAGCGCTTTACCAATCGATTCGGTTAAACGCGCCGCCGCCTTACCTGTTGGTGCTACCAATTTGATCACAGGTACTTGACCGGCTTGTTGAGCCTGTACATTTAGTGCGACAAGCAACTTGGTGACCGTCGTGGTTTTACCTGTTCCCGGCCCCCCCGAAATAACCGCAAAACGCCGCGTCAAAGCCACTGCAGCGGCTACTTTTTGCCAATTTATACACGCAGCCTGTGGGACCAACTCGTCTAACACCTCAAGCTGCCCAAGCTTTGAAGCACTCACCAACTTTTGGTCTATGGCGACCCAATCAAGTTCCTCACTACTAACAACATCTAGATGATCGCACACAAGCTGTTGCCTGATGACCTGAGTTGTTGTGCCATCAGATTGTGCCAAAGCCAGAGCATTAAATAGATAGCGGTAGTTTCTGGCAAACAAATGATCCAACAATTGAGTTAGCTTTTGCACATCGATAGGCTTTAGGCTTACTGGTGACCCAAAGCTGTTCAATCGATTGGCGAGGATAAATTCGTAGTACCAGTAGCGATAAAGGTAAAGCCTTTCACCATCGAATATCATCGGGCAAGTCTGACCTAAATGTCCAACGAGACTAGAGCTTTGCAACACTTGCGGCCAGTCAAGTTTTTGTAGCACATTATTAAGCTGATGAGCCAAGTCGCCGAATACGCCGAGCTTCGACACCAAATCACAAGGCTGACCGTAGCGGTCAAATAAAGGTAAGCAAATATGCCCATTGCCTAATTCAAAACTTAGCATTGCCGCAATAAAAGCCACATTATCATCTCTACCTTGATCGTGAATAAATCGAGCAAACTGATAATCAATTTGTCGAATTACTCCTTTTTCAACCAGAGGCTTAAGCGACGAAAATAGATTTTGCATCTAAAGTAACTCCATCTGCCCTGAACTGGTTTGTTTTGGCTCTATCGGTCGTCCCTCAATTAAAGCGTCTAAATCTTGTAAAAAGTCTAGCGTTGGGCGGGCATAAAAGACGCCATGTTCGCTTTCACCATCCATGCCGCGTAAAAATAAGTAGTAAATACCACCAAAATGCGTGTGATAATCATAGTTAGGCAATCGAGAGCGGAGAAAACGATGTAATGCCAATGCATAAATTTGGTATTGCAGATCATACCTATGCTCAACCATTGCTATTTTTAGAGCCTCACCATGATAATCGCTCACGCTATCACCGAGAAAGTTCGATTTCCAATCAAGTAGATAATATTGCCCTTGATGTTCAAACACTAAGTCTATAAACCCTTTCAGCATGCCTTGCACTGATTGAAAACCCAAATCACCCGCTTTAGCAGATAGCGCATCATGGCGTTGAATAACGCGATTTAATGCAGGAGCCGTGAGTATTTCTATCGGCAGCAAAAACTCCATCTCTACAAGACGCTGAGATGTGCGCTTTTGATTCAGTTTAAGCCGTTTACCATCTAGAGGTGTTGCCAATACGGTATCCACTAAGTTCTGCAATATGGGCAACCATGATATATCTAATTGCTCACTATCCATCAAATGACCGATAATCTCGGTATTGGCGGGACTTGTGGCTGGCTCAGTAAATTCTACCTTTTCAAACAAGGTATGAAGAAAAGTCCCCGCTCTGGCACCTTTGGGAAAAGTAAAAATCGTCTTTTCTGGCTCCAATAAATCTTCTTGCTGTTGATCGTCAGCGCTATCAAGATCCAAGGTCAGGATATCGGTTAAGACGCCATCCAAATCCGACGTGGAACCGTACTTAACTAATCCAGAATAACTGGTGATCCACCAATTACGATCAATCTCTGTTTTTAGTTCGCTCGCAGTCAACTTAACTTGCTCAGGCCCAACAGACACTAACTTTTCATCACGCTCTTCGGGTAAGGATGTAAGTTTGACACAAGGCAGTTTGTTGGCTTGCCGCTCAAGTGCTGCGATCAAATCTGACACACCGCACTGCTGACCATTTTGCAGTAAATATCCCATCGCGCTGTGGTGAACCCCTGTCGGCTCTTTGTTCGAACGTCCATCTCGAATCGGTGCTACGCCAACAAAACAGGCATAAACAGCCCGCGTAAGGGCAACATAGATAAGCCGAAGATCTTCTGCCAACCGCTCTTTGTCTGCCTGCTGCAATGACGTATCTTGAGCGCTAATATCGAGAATGGTTTGCTCTTGGAAACTATCATAGTATTTTGCTTCACTGGCCTGACGATAACTCATTACAAAGGGCAGGAAAACCAGATCATATTCAAGCCCCTTGGATTTGTGAATCGTGATAACTTGGACCAAATTTCGCTCGGATTCCAAACGCTGAATTTGCTCTTCTCTGCCACCGAATCCAGATTGCGCATCGGTAATGGATTGCGCTAACCAACGCAGCAAACCATGATCACTGTCTAGATCTAAACTTGCTTGCTGGAGTAACTCTCCAATGTGCATCAAATCTGTTAGAATTCGTTCCCCATTGTCTTGTTCCAATAGACGTTCAGCAATATGCCTTTTGCTCATTACACTACGTAACATAGGTAGAACACCACGCTGACTCCACAAACGTCGATATTCTTTAAACTCATTGATGACATTGTCCCACTCAATTTCATCATTATTGAGCCTATCCAATGATGCCGCATCTAATGCAAAGAGTTCCGAGGCGATGCACGCTCTTAGCGCTCGTTCATTTTCTGCCGTTAACACAGCTTGCAATAAGCGTTGTATATCTTGTGCCACTGGTGAGGTAAAAACATTGTCACGATTGGAAAGATAAACGCTGGCAATTCCCTTCTTCGCTAAAGCTTGTCGGATCATATGACCTTCGATGCCTGTTCTCACCAGCACTGCAATATCTCCTGCTTGAATATTCTGCTGAGATTTTCCATCATCAAATACCGCTTGAGCTTGCTGAGCCAAGGCTAAAATATCATGGATTTCTTGGGCACACGCTTTAGCCATCACCTGCTGATATTCACCTTTGGTGACAGGACTATTGTCTGTTTCTTGTAGCCAAAAGGTCAACGCGGGTTGCGGTTCACCATTTAATAACCACCGACGTTTATCCGCATCCGGACTCGCTTCTACAGGTAAAAAAGGAATATCATCATCGTATATAAATGGACAATCTGGCGTATCAAATATCTGATTCACTGCCGACACCATATCTTTGCTCGAACGCCAGTTTGTCCCCAAAGTAAAATGAGACATAACCTGATTACGTGCTTTGATATAAGTAAAGATATCCGCGCCACGAAAACCATAAATAGCCTGCTTAGGATCGCCTATCATAAACAAACCGCACTGCGGCGAGCAAAGATAGATACGGCTAAAAATACTGTACTGAAGCGGATCGGTATCTTGAAATTCGTCGATCATCGCAACTGGATATAAGGTTCGTATCCGCTGTGTAAGCTGTTCGGTCTCGTCATTATCTATGGCAGCAAACAGCTGAGTCAGTAGATCATCAAACGACAACCATTGCTTGCGCTGCTTAGCGTTGGATAACATATCTCGACATTGCTCTATCGCATGCGCCATTATCGGCGCTTGCAAACTGATCGGATTTGCAAGAAATTGCTCGATAGCAGCAAATACTGGGTGATAAGGCGCTTCACCTTTCGGCGTTTTCTCTTCAAGAACGCTCTGAGAGAACTTTTCTAATTGCTCGGGATAGTCATAGCCAATCGTCTCCGCGGCAGCCCAACGTCCAACCGCTTCAAGCCAAGCAGGTACGCTTTTTTTACTATAGCTGCGCTTGTTAATATCTGAACCGCTAATTAAGCCCAAATAGTCCTTTTGCCCTTCACGCCAAAGCGCTTTAAGCCTATCAATTTTATGAATATTTTCAGCGTGAAGATCAACTAGATTTCCTCGCATCGCTGGCACCGACATTCTCGGCGCAGGACCCGTTAAGTAAGGGCTTATTTTATCCAGTAGCTCAGCAGGAGAGCCCCAAATACGGCGAATTTCGCCTGCTAAATGAATCGGTAATGGATAAAAATTGCGTCGCCAGTAATCTGCCACCACTTGGGCTTTGAGACGACTTTCATCAGTGATGAATTCGTTATTGAAGCGACTCCCCGATTCAAAGGCATTTTGTGTGAGCATACGCTGACAAAAACCATGAATCGTATAGACTGCGGCTTCATCCATCTGCCTTTCCGCCTGCAATAACATCTCCGCTGCTCGGTGATGATCCTCAACCTGTTCTAGCAAAGGCGCAATAACAGGATCACGGCTAAAGCCACGGGAAAATGCCAATCTTGCATCGTGAATACGTGCTCGAATCCGGTCACGAAGCTCAGCAGTGGCCGCTTCGGTAAAGGTCACCACCAGTATTTGATCCACAGTAAGCGGCTGTTGATGCCGCGTTTGTTCGCAGCCATGACCAAGTAACAGTCTCAGATAAAGTCCTGCAATCGTGAAAGTTTTTCCGGTTCCCGCAGACGCCTCTATCAAGCGGGCTCCATGCAATGGAAAAGTGATGGTATTGAGTGATGTAACCCTTGACCTAGATGTCACCGTTTTCTGCCCCTTGATTAATGTACTCAGCTCCAAAGAAGACATTGAACATATTAGACAATTTACCCCATAACCTCGTGCTGCTATTCACCACAATGATCCTGCACGGCTAATCTCGGTGCCTGCATAACTAAAGCCGCTAAATCTCTTACTTGCGATGCAAGTTCATCGCTCCACTTTGGCCAAATTCTGGCGATGTAAGCATTGGTACCTTCTCCATTGCCAAAGTAACCACCGTTAAATGTCTCAGCCATTTTTAGTAACGACTTCTCTTCGTTCTCGGTCCATTGCCCACGATTGAATCCAGCTTCAATGCAAGCTAATGCGGTACTCGGAAAGTAAGCTAAAGGTGTGGTCATTCCTTGGTAGAAAAGGCGAATTAATTCACCAAGGCTAGACTTAGCCGTATCCGAGTCAGCAATAGGCGCGAAAGTTAGGTGAACGACACCCATTTTACGATCATAGCCCAGCATATGTGTGCATTTGTTGTGTCCCATAGCATTGACAGCCAAATGATCAACCCACCATGACAGATAATCCTGAGCTCGTATTCGGCCGCTACGAAAGCGCACTAAGCCTGAGCGATAGTTTTGAGTAAGCCAGCCAGTTAGCTCAATAGGCTTGCTCTCACCCAAGATATCAAAAGACAGTTTAACTTCTTGATCGTCTTCTTCATCGCTGCACAGCCAAGTGAGTTGTTCCACCAGCTCCTGCACTTGTACCCGATTGGTTTCGAACTCAAGATCACCAAAAGCCCCTATCGGCAACTTGCCCTGAGCTCTCTGCTGCGCAATAAACTCGTCAATAATGGCTTGCTGCTCTTTAGCACCTTGACGTTCTGCATGGAGCAAAATTTCAAGCAAATTGTCTCGTATTTGATAACTTTCCAGTCCATTGAGCACAAAGGGCTCATCATCTTCTACCACAGGTAATGGCGGTTCAAATACAACTTTTAGACGTCGATTAAAAAAGTATTGTACTGGCAAGCGCCAAAAGCGCTGCAATTCGACTAAATCGAGTTCCAAAGGATATTGCGCATCGTGTAAATAATCACTCAGCTGGCGATTAAATTGGCCAGTCGCTGAACCATGGCGATTGGCGGCAGGTAGCCACTCCTTGGCATAGCTAACATGACCATTCGAAAAGGCTTCTGGACTGAAAGGAACCATAGGATGTAGATAACAGATAGCGTCGAGAAGGTATTTACCCGACTCGTCACTATTTAAGGATTCATGCCCTCGCAAACAATAGTTCTGTTGACAGTATTCCATCAATTCGGCAACCAAAACAGAAGGCACTCGCTCGGTATTGTCTTGAATTGAGCGGCCAACATAGCTGATGTAGAGCTTATACTGAGCAGACAATAAAGCTTCAAGAAAAAGATACCTATCGTCATCTCTGCGCGAACGGTCACCAGGCCGAGTTCTGCCATTCATGAGATCAAAGCCTTCAGGAGGAACAGAACGTGGATACACACCATCATTCATCCCCAACAGGCACACCACACGAAACGGAATTGAACGCATAGGCATTAAAGTACAAAAGTTAACCTGACCCGCAAGAAAACGCTGACTCACTCGTGTCGTCGATAGCTTATTTTTGAGGTATTGAGACACAATATTGAGCGACAACTCTTGTTGATATGCCGCCTCTTTAATCTGCTCATGTAATCCTGATAAAGTATCACGAATAGACTTCAGCGCGGCTTCCCCTTCTATATCGACGGCAAAAAAATCATCCAGAATTAAGGTCAATATTTCACGCCAACTTTCAATCGGCTGAGTGCTCGCAAGCTTGCTGCGATAATGGCTAACCATTTCAATAAAGTGAGCCAATTTTCCTGCTAGTTCAGCGCTCATACCTTGAACTTGATTGTAAGGAGAAAGAAGACCACTCTCGGTCTCTAATACCCCCACTGAATCAGGCATAGCGTAACCAAGTAACATACGTTGAATACCGAATTGCCACGTATTTTGTGTCGTTTGGGGTAAATCAAACTCTTCACCAGTGTGTAGGTTAAGCCCCCAGCGAATACCAGATTCTTCTACCCATAACTTGGCTTGTGCAAACTCCTCCTCAGTTAACCCAAATCGAGCCAAAACAGCGGGTGTCTCTAACAGCTCAAGCAACTCGGAAGCAAGACAGCGAGTGTTCGGCAAATTCACAAGTTGCATAAATGAATGCAGAATGGGACTTTCCTTATCAGCCGTCCGATCCGAAATAGAGTAAGGAACAAAACGCTCGCCCGGAGCATTGCCAAATACGGCTTGAATGGCAGAGCTATAGGCGTTGATATCTGCCACCATCACGATAATATCGCGTGGTTTTAAGCTTGGTTCATTATCAAACATGGCCAATAGCTGATCGTGTAACACTTCCACTTCTCGCATCGCACTATGGCACACATGCACACTGATAGAATGATCTTGAGGCTCAATCACTCGTTTGTGAAAGCTAGAGTCAATGATTTGGTCATTTTGCTGTTCTTCGAGATTCAAAATATCAGCCTGAACATGATGCAATAAGGAATCTCTATCAAGATCAACAAATGCCTCAATTTCATGGCTATCTAATTGAGAGAGCAAAAACATATTGTCTCTACCCAGCTTGCCCATTGACGCTAGCAAACTATTGCCTACAACATTGGTGTGCAGTTCATCAACTGCATTTTGGTCGATGTCCCCTTTAAGCTGATGGGTTTCACCTTCAAGTTCAGAATTGCCGTCTTTCCAGACCAAATGCTGGCGATGACGAGCCGCAATACGTGCTAGGTATTTGCGATCCCTCACCTCTCCCCAATAGTAGCGACATGGGTTTGTAAACATTAAATGGACATCGATATGTTCACCAATGGCTTTAAGTGCATCCATGTAACGAGGTGGCAAAGAAGTGATACCAAAAACAAAAAGGCGACTTGGCAGTTGCTCAAAATCCCCAGTCTTAGTTTTCAATTTATCGATAAAGTCTTGGTAAAGGTTAGCTCTATGATATGGAGATTGACCCAGAGTAACGGTATGGCGGTACAGAGCCTGCCACAAAATAGGCTGCCAGTTATGTTCATTTTGAAGCTCGACAACGTCTTGACCTAATTCCCAGCGAGTGATCCATTCTGGTCGATAAACAAGGTAACCATCAAATATATCGGCTATTTTCTCAGCGAGTTGGTAGAGCTTGCTCCGATCTTCATCGTGTTGCAGGTAATGCTTAAGAGGGGCAAACTCGACCTTGTCCAGCAAAGTTGGAAGAATCTGCATCAACTTCCAAGTCATGGCTTCTTTGTTAAAAGCGCTTCGCTGCGGCACATCAGTAAGAATCTGAGTGAACATATCCCAGATAAAAGTAGCCGGTAATGGAAAAGCTAGGTTAGCGGCAACACCAAATTCTTTAGCCAACTCTATTTTCAGCCACTGGGACATACCTGGACTTTGAACCAAGATTTGTTCCTGTTCAAAAGGGTTATCTAAAGGATTGAGACGAACCAGTTCGACAAGTAAAGATTTTAACACGTCGACTTGGTTGGAATGGTAGACAGTAAACAAAATGCACTCACACTATCATTGCCGCAATTGGCTTCAGATTAGCATAAGTACATTCATTTCTTGAGCCTTAAACCTTGATCAATGCATCAAAAGGCTAAGCATTACGCACTATCACTTTATGAGGTTGATAAAAGTTAAAATATCTCAATGCCACATAAGAAATCACCGCGGTCGCAATCACTAGCTCGATACCCGCAAGCAGATGTACCTGCTGGACGTATTGACTGTCCATACCGGATGCTTGCATCAAGCTTGCCAGTTTAAATAAGGCTGTGGCACCAATTGCCATAGGGAAAGTGAAAGCAGCGTAGCCTGGACTAAACGGTAATCTCAATAATCTAAAGAAAGCGAGGTAAATAATGGCTGTCATTAGAACGCCGATACCAAATAATAAACCCACAATCACAGGTGATGGTTGGGAAACCACGGTCAAATACCCTGCTAGAGATAAACTGGCTGGCGCTGCCATAATCGCAAGTGTTGGCTTGGCAGCATCTGGTACTTCATGACTAAACATAAAACGGTAAATCATCATAGGCAACATGACAGCATAAGCGAGCATACCAAAGATTAGCGTACCATTGGCAATAACCAATAAGTCTGGATTACCGGAAAAAGCCACATCAGCAACGATAATACCGACAGGTGGAACAAACCAACTAGGCACCATATGGTGTAGTTCAAACTCTTTGGCTCTGTGATAAACAAAGCTGACGAGGAAAACAATATGTAAACCAACCGCCGCCAACCAGAGCATATCGCCAAGCATAGGGTAAAAATGGCCAAGAGAATTTGATACTACCATGCTAGCCATAGCAAAGGTTGGGACCACACTGCCTACGACAGGATGAGCAAGATCTTGACGCAGTAAATGACCATGAAAAAGAAATTTCACCGCAAGCACGCACAACAATAGGCTTGCAATGACGGCTCCCAACAGTTGACCATAACCATGCAAAGGAGCAAAATTTTCCCAACACCATCCTAAACTGGCAATCCCTAGCGCCAAACCCGCCATGGGGGTGGGTGCTCCCATCACTTTTGCTTTTGTCGCTTTAATCATCATTGCCTCACAATCTTACTTTCTACTTCAGCAATAATACGCTTGATATTTGTTCGAATATATCTAATTATTTAAAACACATGTTCAGAATAAATTAACAAAAATCGTATGGCTGCCAATATTTCTCTTAAGCAATTGAAAGTCTTTATTTCTATCACTCAGCACGACACCTTAACTAGCGCCTCTGAGGCATTATTCTTATCAAAAGCAGCGGTAAGTATGGCGCTATCTGAGCTGGAAAAGCAGATAGGTCACTCACTATTTGATCGGGTCAACAATCGACTGATCCTCAATCAAGAAGGGCAAAAGCTGTTACCTCTAGCAGACGAACTTTTACATCGAGCTCAGGATATCAATCAACTCTTCGATGGCGATCAAACCTTAACCGGTGAACTCAAAATAGGCGCTAGTGATACGATTGGTAACCAAGTTGCACCCTATTTATTGCGCGACTTTCGCAAACAAACCATGCACAAATCTCAAAGCCTTTTTATTTCAAATTCCGCTTTAATTTGTGAAAAACTCATCGATTATGAACTTGATATTGCACTAATAGAGGGAAAAACCCGTCATCCCTTGCTGATTTCAAATCAGTTTAGCCAAGATGAAATGTGCGTCATTTGCGCTCCTAATTCACCTTTGAGTCACAAGAAACAAATCTCATTAGACACACTAGAAGACAGCCACTGGGTACTGCGCGAACCAGGTTCTGGCTCTCGAGAGTTTTTCCTTCAAGCGATAGCTCCCAGACTGGAACACTGGCAAGAGAGCTTTCAACTCAATACTACCGAAGCACTCATCAATGGTGTTTCAGCAGGGTTGGGACTCAGCTGTTTGTCTCAGCTTTCAGCAGCTCCTGCAATACGTGATGGTCGAGTTGTTGAACTAAAACTCCCCCTTGATATGAAAAGGCGATTTTGGCTTTTAGTGCACAAAGAAAAGTATCAGAGCCCTCTGCTTAAATCTTTCATTGATTTTTGCCATTCATGGCGACAAAGCGCTTAAATTGACCCATCATGGGCGCTCATTTCTGGACTTAACAGATAAAGTGCTGTATAAAAAGACAGTGAATAATCTAATTAATTTATGAGCTAGAGGACCAACCATGGCTGTAATCGTCAAGTACGTGGTAGAACGTAACGGAGAAGAAAAAATGACTTTTACCTCAAAAGCGGAAGCAGACGCCTATGACAAAATGCTTGATATGGCTGATGAACTTTTTGAGCTATTGGGTAAAAGTGAATTACTTGAAGACGAGGCAAAACAAGAAGATTTAGCCATGTTCTTAGCGCAAAATAAAGAAGAGCTGCTATTTGCGCTGGGTGCAAAACGTAAACCAGTAAGCAAGAAAAAAGCCGTAGAGCCTATTGAAGAGGTCGACGAAACGCCCGCTCAAGACGACGCGGCGTAAACATTACGCATATTACTCTGAAGTGACAGGCCGTGTCGACCTTGTTGCAACCTTAGCTGCATGAGTTAACACGCCTTGCCAACTCCTCCCCCTTCTTTGGGGAAATCATCTTTTGTTGCACTTTACCCTAATAAATTTGCTTAGCTTGATATATCATGCTCACTCCATTCTGCATTTGGGCCTACTAGCATGAATTATGTTGTTGAAGTGTGTATCGATAACCTTGAATCTCTCCACAAAGCAATAGAAGGTGGTGCAACACGCATTGAACTTTGCTCGTCACTCGCACTTGGTGGCCTAACACCCAGTTTTGGCATGATGAAACAAGCAGCTCAACTCGCTAGCATCCCAATATTTGCCATGATTCGACCACGCCAAGGCGACTTTCTCTACGACGAAGATGATATTGAAAGTATGCTCATTGATATAGAGATTGCAGCGCATGCAGGGATGGACGGTGTGGTATTCGGCGTTTTAACGCCTCAAGGGCATATCGATATGATTCATGCTCGTCGACTCGTCAATAAAGCCAAGCAACACAGCTTAGAGGTGACTTTTCATCGCGCCATCGATCAGTGTATTGATTATCGTCAATCTATCGCTGATATTGCAGAACTTGGCTGCGAACGAGTGCTAACATCAGGTTTAGGGGCGAATGTGGAACAAGGTATAGATATCTTATGTGATATGGTTAAATTGGCCGCAGGACGGTTTACGATTATCGCGGGTTCAGGACTAAACGCCGACAATGTCAACATGATCGTCGATAAAGCACAGATAAAAGAGGTTCACCTGTCAGGGAAGTCAACTCGAGCGAGTAAAATGCAGCAGTTCTCAAACCATGCCAGTATGGGTAGCCAAGACTTAGATGATTTTGTTATTCCTGTGACCAATCCATCGGCAATTAAAGAAGTTATCAAAGCCCTTAATTCTTAACATCGTAAAAAGTCTCGGCTAACACACACAAGTATGAAGTTAGGTGAGCATCTTTTAACGCAGAGCATCATCAATACTTTGGTCGCCTAAATGACGCACATCCTTGCCTTTAACAAAATAAATGATGTATTCGCAGATATTTTGACACCGATCGCCCACTCGCTCTATGGCTCGAGCAGACCACATAACTTGCAGTATATGAGGAATGTTTTTCGGGTCTTCCATCATATACGTCATTAACTGGCGAATAACAGCCTCATACTCAGCATCGATTTTATCATCCAGCTTATGCACTTGTGCAGCGGACTCTACATCCATTCGCGCAAAAGCATCGAGTACTTGATGCAGCATACTAATCGCTTGTCGACAAAGAGGTTCAAGTGATACTTGGAATTGACGCTCTTTTGATGAAGGACTTTCAATTGCAACGTAAGCCATACGAGTTGCCACATCTCCGATACGCTCAAGATCCGTGATGGTTTTAATGATCGCCATGATCAAACGTAAATCCTTTGCCGTTGGCTGACGCTTAGCGATAATACGCGTACATGCATCATCAATGGACACTTCCATTGCATTGACTTTGTGATCGTCGCGCACAACTTTACGTGCAAGTTCAATATCTTCTTTATGTAACGCTTGCATAGCAAAGGAAAGCTGCTGTTCAACCAGCCCCCCCATTGTGAGAACATGAGTGCGAATAGATTCCAGTTCAACGTTGAATTGACCTGAAATATGACGTCCAAAGTTCATAACAACATACTCACTCTAAGATTAACCATAACGTCCAGTAATATAGTCTTCGGTTTGCTTTTGACGAGGTGAAGTAAAAATGGAATCGGTATCAGCATACTCGATCAACTTGCCCATATGAATAAAAGCAGTATGATCGCTCACCCTAGCTGCCTGCTGCATATTATGAGTGACAATAACAACCGTATACTTGGTTTTTAGCTCATTGATTAACTCTTCAATGGTTAATGTTGATATAGGATCTAACGCCGATGTCGGTTCATCAAGAAGCAATATTTCAGGCTCAATCGCTATCGCTCTTGCAATCACCAAGCGTTGCTGCTGACCACCTGATAACCCAAATGCATTCTCATTTAAGCGATCTTTCACCTCATCCCACAAAGCTGCGGCACGAAGGGAGGCTTCAACAGCATCATCTAACGTACGACTATTTTTAACACCTTGCAAACGCAAACCGTAGACAACATTTTCATAAATAGATTTAGGAAAAGGGTTGGGGCGCTGAAACACCATACCCACCCTCCGGCGCAATGTCGGAACATCTACCTGAGGATGGTAAATATTCATACCATGCAGTTTAACCTCGCCTTCAACGCGACAACCTTCTACCAAATCATTCATCCGATTCATACAGCGAAGCAACGTCGATTTACCGCATCCCGACGGACCAATAAAGGCCGTAACCTGCCCTTTAGGAATTCGCATCGAAATATCCATAAGCGATTGAGTGTTATGGTAAAAAAGATTCAATTTTTCAATTGCGATCGCCGTTTGCTCATCAGTGAGATTATTCACATCAAGCGGCACCGGATAACCCAAAGTCTGATCAACTGAAAACATCGTTTAATCTTGCCCCAAAATTCGGTACTTCTCACGTAGGTTATTACGGATACTGATTGCGGTTAAATTCAACCCAATGATCACACACACCAACAAAAACGAAGTGGCATAAACCAAAGGTCTTGCACTCTCTATGTTAGTCGTTTGAAAGCCAATATCATAGATATGAAAACCCAAATGCATGAACTTTCTGTCTAGGTGTAAAAATGGGAACTGACTATCAAAAGGCAAACTAGACGCTAGTTTTACAGCTCCAACTAGCATCAAAGGAGCCACTTCACCTGCCGCTCGAGCAACAGCTAAAATCAGTCCAGTAATGATCGCTGGACTTGCCATTGGCAACACAATTCGCCACATAGTCTCAAACTGAGTTGCCCCTAACGCCAGTGAACCATGGCGTGCAGAGTTGGGTATCCGCATCAGGCCCTCTTCTGTTGAAACAATCACAACAGGAAGTGTAAGCACAGCAAGTGTCAATGCCGACCACAATAAGCCGGGCGTTCCGAATGTAGGCGCTGGTAACTTCTCCGAGTAAAACAGATTGTCGATTGAGCCACCAAGGGTATAAACGAAAAAGCCCAAACCAAATACACCGTAAACAATCGACGGTACACCGGCAAGATTAATCACTGCCACTCTTATTAGACGAGTTAAGGTATTATTCTTGGCATACTCATGCAAATAAATTGCCGCAATAACACCCAATGGCATGACGATAATTGACATAATGAGCACTAACAACACAGTGCCGAATATCGCTGGAAATACCCCTCCCTCAGAATTCGACTCTCTGGGCTCACTGGTCAAAAATTTCCCAACTTGATGAAACCAATGCTGGACCTTGTCCAAAAAAGACATTTGATTTGGGTACCACACATCAAGCATCTCACTAAGAGGTATTCGGTAGTCGTTACCTTTCATGTCCTCGACAATCAGCCCCTGCTGTTGTAACTCGGACCTCAGCTCATCCAATCTCGCTTCCATATCCGTCAGCTGTTGACGAAATATACGAGATTGACTGTCATAGCGCTCTAGAAAATCATTATCTAATCGCCCATTCATTTGGCGCTTTTTTTTCTCAAATTTTAGTCGGCTGAACTGAGCTGAAATGACTCGAATTTGCTTTTCAACTAAGCGTTCGATATTCAGTCGTTGCTCATTTGCAAATGTGAGGGCTTGGCTGATGGTCTCGTGAATATCGGGGGTCGCTTTAATCTGCCCTGTCTGTGTATAGTAGCTTTTGGGCATGCCATAAAAATCGCCGTTCTGAGTGCGTTCAATCACAGCCCAAGCTTCGGGCGTTGACGGTTTAATTAAATCTCGAGCTATAACAGAAACAAAATCAGCTGGATAGATATCTCGATTCGCTATCTTTATCTGCAGCCGTTCAATATCACCTTTTTCTTCAATCTCAGAGGGTAGGTCTACCTCCATCTGCTTTAAATGGCTAATTGAGACTGATTCATGAGCATAAAGTTGCCCGACAATACTTTCACCTTGGTTGGTCGTCCAATGGTAAAGCGGCGATGGCCAAAAATACGACAACCCTTTCCAGCCGATAAACAGCAGCAATCCTAGTACAGATAACAAACTCACACTGACCGAACCTGCGGTTAGCCACACCCAAGGAGAACCCGACTTAAACCACCTATATTCCATCAACTATTCCTAACTGAAACGGTTTACAACGCACGGTACTTTTCTCTCAATCTTTGGCGAATCCACTCAGCTAACGAGTTCACGACAAAAGTGAACACCAACAAAATCAACGCGGCTAAAAATAGAACTCTAAAATGTGAACTCCCAACCTCAGATTCTGGCATTTCAACAGCAATAGTGGCAGATAAAGTGCGCATCCCTTCTAGAATATTCCAATCCAAAATTGGAGTATTACCCGTTGCCATAAGCACTATCATAGTCTCACCAACGGCTCTACCCAGTCCCATCATAACTGCCGAGAAAATTCCCGGGCTGGCGGTGAGCAACACAACATGAGTAAGGGTTTGCCAGGGTGTCGCACCTAATGCCAGAGAACCGTCGGACAAATGTTTAGGCACAGAAAAAATCGCATCTTCCGCAATAGTGAAAATCGTTGGAATAACAGCAAACCCCATAGCAAAACCAACCACTAAGGCATTTCTTTGATCAAAGCCAATCCCCTGCTCCGCTAGATAAGCTCGTATATCGCCATCAAATAACCACCACTCCAAGTTTTCACTTTGACTCCAGATCACGGCGGTAAAAGCGATCAATAGCGGCATGAGCACTACCACATGCAAACCACTAGGTAATCTTGCACTCCAGCGATAAGGAATCACATTCCAGAGTCCACCGATAACTAAAATTGAAAACGGTAACAAAATTATCAGAGCGACTACAGAAGCAAGATGACTTTCGACAAGAGGCGCAAACCAAAGACCAGCGAGAAAACCGATAATCACCGTTGGCAACGCCTCCATTAACTCAATCGAAGGTTTCACCACTCTACGCATATTGGGCGTCATAAAATACGCGGTATAGATAGCCCCAAAAATTGAAATCGGGACAGCAAACATCATCGCGAAAGCTGCTGCTTTGAGGGTACCAAAAGCAAGAGGGACTAAACTAAACTTGGCTTCAAACTCATCATCCGCAGACGACGTTTGCCAAACATAGTCTGGTTGTGAATAACTTTCATACCAAACTTTTTGCCAAAGTGATGACCAAGAAATTTCAGGAAAGGGATTATCGACGTAAGCCACATTCAACTGAGAATCAGATAAAGTTAACAAGTAATTTTCATTATTGGACATTGCAGCAAGTTGAGGAGCTTTGTCAAAAACTCTCTGAAAAATGGTCAACTTTTCACTGGTCGTATAATGACTTTGTACTGTTCCATTGGTGTAAAAGCTGTAAAACCCTTTACGATAAGTGTCCGCTAACAAAAGTTCTAGTTGAGGCGCAAGTTGGAAATTACGAATATGCGTCAAAAGTCGCTTGCCATCGCGCAATGTATCAAACCATTGCGAAACCAAACCATTTTGATAACTAACCAGTAAAGAATAGCCACCAGATAAAAGCGTTATGTTACTAACCTCTGCGCCATTTTTATCAAGGCTAAGGTCAACCCTTTCCCGAACACTGAAATCGGTTGCTCTCTTTTGGGCGATAATGAGTTCGGAGCCACGACGAAGATATAACGTATCCCCATCAGGTGTGATAACAAGTTGGTCTAGGCGGTGAAAAGGCTGCGAGAATTCAAATTCTTGCTCATTTTTGTTGACATCTTGCCATAGAATACGTACCCGATGGTCATCATAATACCCCACCAAAGTCACTCCAGAATTTATTGCATAATCAAAGGAAGTCAAAGTGGCC
The DNA here is from genome assembly GCF_030161235.1 of Vibrio zhanjiangensis. Lineage (GTDB taxonomy): Bacteria > Pseudomonadota > Gammaproteobacteria > Enterobacterales > Vibrionaceae > Vibrio > Vibrio zhanjiangensis. The sequence continues at coordinate 91,938 of NZ_BSPW01000077.1, forward strand.
TTTGTATCAGTTTGTAGATTAAAAGGCAGAGATAAACGGTCTATTGTCGGCGAAAATGCGTCTTTCTTCAGCTTAAGATCACTGTTCTTACTCGGTTTGTACAGTAATACTTCACCGTTTGATTTTGCTGCTCCTAACCATTGATGTGAAAAACCGTTAGAACGATGCAAGTTATAGTCTTTTCCTAGCTTAATCGTGCCGGTTGGAGACACACTGCTTTGCTTCAGGGACCAAAAATCGACATATCCTAACTCGGATATTACAAAAGCACTTTCTCCGTTATCATCAATACCGATAACAACCGGTTTTTCGGTTGTTATCGACTTTATCGATACATTAGGCGTCAACTTTGCGTCAGAAAATAATGGTAACACCGCAGAAAACAGATAAACAAAGAGCAAAACAAGAGCCGCTAAAACAGCAATTCCTCCTGTTGATACGAACCAACGAGCAAAACGATCTTTAATTAATCGCTTACGATCACGTTCTCGCAATGCAAAGTCCGCTTTGTCCATTTCACTCACTTATTTAGACGTCCCCATAGGTATAATATTTCGATTAGATGACAATTATATTACATAGAGAATAAAACAACTAAAAACAATGTATTAGGTCAATTAAGGTCTGCTTTTCACACCTTAAGTTGCACTCCCTATGAGTATGACTCCATTACTCAACTTCGTCAGTCAAGTTAATAGGAAAAATAATGAGCACAGAAAAGCTGTATATTGAAAAGGAACTCAGTTGGCTTTCTTTCAATGAACGTGTTTTACAAGAAGCGGGAGACAAAAAAGTTCCACTCATTGAACGGATACGATTTCTCGGTATCTTTTCCAATAACTTAGACGAATTTTACAAAGTGCGCTTTGCTGATGTTAAGAGACGCATCTTAATCAACCAAGAACGCGGGGGCAATGACAATTCAAAGCACTTGTTAAGTAAAATGCAGAGTAAAGCGCTCAAGCTCAACGATAAATTTGATGAACTCTACTCAGAACTGATCCGTGAAATGGCACGCAGACAAATTTTCCTTGTCAATGAAACTCAGCTCAACGAAGCTCAGGAAATTTGGGTAAAAGACTACTTTCGTAAGCAGGTACAACCGCACATAACGCCGCTTCTACTAAGAGAAGACATTGATGTGCTTGAATTTCTCAAAGATGAATACACATATCTTGCGATTGACCTCAAACAAGACAATGATAGCCAATATGCCCTGATCGAAATCCCAACAAGCCACTTGCCGAGGTTTGTTATGGTACCAGAACACAAAGCCAGAGGCCGAAAAACCATTATCCTTTTGGATAACATCATCAGATACTGTCTTGACGAATTATTTTATGGCTTCTTCGACTACGATGAGCTTACAGGCTACGCAATGAAAATGACTCGAGATTCTGAGTATGACCTCAGTCATGAGGTTGAGCATAGTTTGCTAGAGCAAATGTCGGAAGGCGTGAGTCAACGCCTCACAGCAATGCCAGTGCGTTTTATCTATGAGATGGGCATGCCTGAGCCGATGCTGGCATTTTTGTGCGACAAGCTAAGAATCTCCAATTACGATAGTCTGATACCTGGTGGGAGATACCATAATTTTAAAGATTTTATCGAGTTTCCAAATGTGGGTAGAGATTACCTAGAAAACCGCCCACTCCCCCCACTCCAGTGTTCAGAATTTGATGGATATGCCAACAAGTTTGATGCGATTAAGCAACAAGATATCTTGCTTTATTTTCCCTACCATACATTTGAACATATCACTGAACTCGTGCGTCAAGCTTCATTCGACCCCAAGGTATTGAGTATCAAAATCAATATTTATCGGGTGGCTAAAGATTCTCGTCTCATGAACTCTCTAATTGATGCCGTCCATAATGGTAAACAAGTGACCGTGGTCGTTGAATTGCAAGCTCGCTTTGACGAAGAAGCGAATATTGAGTGGTCCAAAGTGCTAACCGAGGCTGGAGTTAGAGTTCTTTTTGGCACTCCCGGATTGAAAATTCACTCTAAATTGCTGCTTATTGGGCGCAGAGAAAATCATCGTATTGTTCGCTACGCCCATATAGGAACGGGGAATTTTCACGAAAAAACGGCTCGTATTTATACGGATTTCTCACTATTAACTGCCGATCCTCAAATTACTTATGAAGTACAAAATGTCTTCGCTTACATTGAGAATCCTTATCGCCCTGTCAAATTTGAACATCTTATTGTATCTCCTCGAAACTCTAGAATAAAACTTCATCAACTCATCAACGAAGAAATTGCCAATGCGAATGCGGGTAAGCGAGCAGCTATCACATTAAAAATTAACAACTTAGTCGACAAGAACTTAATTAATAAGCTTTATGAAGCAAGTTGCGCTGGTGTCAAAATTAAAATGGTTATTCGAGGTATGTGCTCTTTAGTACCAGGTATCAAAGGCGTTAGCGAGAATATTCGGATCATTAGTATCGTTGATCGTTTTTTAGAACACCCTAGGATATTAATTTTCCACAATAATGGTTCACACAAAGTCTATATTTCGTCAGCCGATTGGATGACCCGCAACATAGATTATCGAATTGAAGTCGCCGCTCCTATCCGTGATCCTAGACTCAAACGTCGTATTATCGATATCATCAATATCCATTTTACTGATACAGTCAAGGCTCGCTTGATCGATAAAGAAATGAGTAACAAGTATGTTGCTCGTGGTAATCGAAAGAAAATTCGCTCACAAATCGCCATATACGACTATCTTAAAGAGATAGAAAAACAGACCAGAAAACGCACAGAGCAGCCTCTTATACATGACCAAATCTTCGCAAATTCGTGACATAGCCGCCATCGACCTTGGTTCAAATAGCTTCCATATGGTGGTCGCTCGGGTTGTCGATCAGGGATTGCAAATGATCAGTCGACATAGGCAAAGAGTGAGGTTAGGCGCAGGCCTAAAGGGACAGAAATACCTTGATGACGACGCTATTGAAAGGGGTTTGGAATGTCTGGCCATGTTTGCGGAAAGGCTACAAGACTTTGAGCAAGATAGTGTACGTATTGCAGCAACGCACACCTTACGCCAAGCAAGTAACGCACATATTTTCCTATTGCGCGCTAGAGAAGTCATGCCCTTTCCTATCGAAATCATTCCGGGGGTCGAAGAAGCGCGATTAATTTATCTAGGCGTGGCTCATACCCAACCAGAATCAGATTCAAAACTTGTGGTAGATATTGGCGGGGGCAGCACAGAAATCATCATAGGAAGCGGCTTTGAGCCCGAACTGGTCAATAGTAAGCAAATGGGCTGCGTTAGCTATACACAACAATATTTTGCCAAAGATAAAATCTCACCCAAACACTTTGCCAAAGCCATATTAGCCGCTGAGCAAAAGATGGAGTCCATTGCCTATCACTACAAAAAAAAAGGCTGGGATATCGCTTTTGGTTCTTCAGGAACCATCAAAACTATCCGAGATGTTCTAGTAGGTATGGGTTATGAAGATGGACTGATCACCTCAAAGCGGTTGGATAAACTCATTAATACTCTATGTCAATGGCACAGTGTGGATGAAATCTCTCTCTCTGGATTAACCTCTGAGCGTCAGCCTGTTTTCCCCGCTGGGGTGGCGATTTTAACTGCTGTGCTAGCAAGTCTTAAAGTCGATGAGATGCATGTGTCTGAAGGTGCGCTGAGAGAAGGACTTCTTTTTCAAATGGAAGAGAGTTTTCAGCGCTCAGATATTCGAATGAGAACTACGGAGAACCTTGCCAGCAAACACGCAGTGGACTTAGAACATGCCGAGAAAATCAAAAAGCAAGCCACTCACTTCCTACAACAAATACATAACGAACTCGGTATAAAAAAACAATCTGAGCTATTCGACTTACTTGAATGGGGAGCATTACTCCATGAAGTCGGCTTGAGTATCAGTTTGCAAGGTTTTCATCGTCACTCAGCCTACATACTGAGGCATACCTTTATGCCCGGCTTTAATCGTGAACAACAAACCGTGCTCGCAACCCTAGTACGCTTTCAACGAAAATCACTTAAGCTACACGAAATGGAAGAGCTCACGCTATTTAAAAAGAAACACATCATTAGTTTAATCCGTATATTACGCCTAGCTATTTTGCTCCACGGTCAACGAAACAATGAACCATTACCTTCATTGGAACTCTGTATTGACGGGCCTCAATGGAGTTTAGTGTCGCAAGACAAAGCTTGGTTGGAAAGCAACAAGCTCTTACACGCCGATCTGACTACAGAGCAAAAATATTGGCGTAATGCTGGCTGGGATCTCCACTTCTAATTTTAGTTAACTCTAAACGGAGCTAGCTAATTTTCAGCCAAGCCAACTTTGTTTAATTCGTGAGCTGCCATATCCACAGACACAGGAACATACCCCGCTTTTGCTACTATGCTTTGCCCTTGCTCTGAATATATAAACAGCACAAACTCTTTCATCAGGCTAGACAGCGGTTTGGCTGGGTTTTTATTGACGTAAAGATAAAGTGGTCTTGATAAAGGATATCGTCCTGACAAAATGTTACTTTCACTTGGATAAATGTAGTCTTTACCTTGTCTTGCAATAGGGACTAGCCTAGCTCCTGACACTTGGTAACCAACCCCCGAATACCCCATCGTATTGATGGAAGAAGAAACAGCCTGAACGACCGAAGCAGAACCTGGCTGTTCATTGACATTAGCTCTGAAATCTCCACCACACAGGGCACTTTTTTTAAAATATCCATAAGTGCCGGACACTGAATTTCGACCAAACAGCTGTATCCCTCGCTTTGCCCATTGGTAATCAAGTCCTAGCTCAGCCCAAGTCGAAACTGGCCGTTTCGCCCCACAGCGAAAAGTGGCTGAAAAAACACTGTCGAGCTGCAAAAAATTGAGACCATCGACCGGATTATCCCTATGAACAAAAATACCCACAGCATCAATAGCAATGCGCAGCTCTGTCGGCTTATAACCATACGCCCGCACAAAAGCCTCAATTTCACGCTGACGCATAGGGCGGCTCATTGGACCAAACTGTGCAGTGCCTTCAGTGAGTGCTGGCGGCGCGGTTGATGAACCTGAAGCTTGCACTTCACCGTCTACCGCTGGATATAAATGTTTAAACTCTTCAACCCAAAGTGTCGTGATACCCGCTAATGTATCCGAACCAACAGTCGTCAAACTGCCGCTCAAGTTAGCCACCTTTCGATAAGGTTGATGGTTTACTTCAATCTCTTGGGCATACGCGAAACAACAGGTAACAAAAAGAGTAAAGAACGCAAAAAATCTCATCCGTGCACCACGAAACGTGATGGCAAAATAAACGAAAACTTACTGCCAACGCCCACTTCAGATTGAACATTCAAATGGGAATCATGATGGCTCAAAGCATGTTTAACAATTGCCAGTCCAAGGCCACTCCCTCCTGTGTCTCTTGAACGCGCTTTGTCTACTCGATAAAATCGTTCAGTCAATCTATGCAAATGTTGAGGTTCGATACCTTCACCACTGTCTTCGACTTCTAAACACGCACCTTGACCAGAACGATACCAACGCACCTTTACATCGGCTCCTGCTGGCGTGTACTTGACAGCGTTGTACACCAGATTGGAAATCGCACTACGCAATTGATCTTCATCACCAAGCACTAGTAGTTCTTTATCAACCTCAAAACAAAGTTGATGTTGCTGGTCGCCACTCAAGCTCTGAGCTTCTTTTTCAAGTACCTCTAGCATGGCTGGAACATCAACCACCTCTTCCAATTCATGCATAGGTGCGGCTTCAATTTTGGATAGAGTCAATAACTGATTCACCAACCCATTCATCCGATTCAACTGCTCTGTCATCACTCCATGTGCCTTAGACCACATAGGCCCTACAACCATATCTGGATCTTCTGTCATTTCCAGATAGCCTTGCAACACCGTCATTGGCGTCCGAAGTTCATGGGAAACATTGGCAAAGAAATTACGTCTCATGCCTTCCAGTTGCTTAACTTGGGAGACATCACGAACCACCATTAAGTGCTCGCCTTCGGTATAAGGTACAATACGAAGTTCAAGCATGCGTTCAACATTTAATGGTGAGCGCATCTCTAAAGGCTGAGAAAAGTCTTTCTTACTAAGATATTTAATAAAATCTGGTGTGCGAAGTAGATTGGATATGGGCTGACCTGCATCATCTGGCCATCGAAAACCAAGCAAATGCTGAGCGAGTTTGTTACACCACACAATATTGCCTTCACTGCGAAACACGACGGCTCCATCAGGCAATGATTCCGCGCCATTACGGAAGCGGCGGATAAGGCTACTTAATTCTTTTCGTTTATTACGCTGACGCTGCTGAAGTCGATAGATACCATTAAATATGGATTCCCAATGGCCAGTGCCGGAAGGTGGCGTTAACCTTTTTTCGTCCCATAACCACCCAGAAAGGCGCATCTGATTGTGCAAGTGCCAAATCAACTGTAATACCGTAGCCGCTAAAAGCAGCCACGACATATGGCCAAAAATCCATCCGATAGTCACCCAAGGGGTGTAAAAAAAAACCAGCTCTTTGGCTAGCTTTTTCCACGTTAACCGTTCAACCACTTACCTCTCCTGATGGCAAACTTAGATCAGGCTTTAGTCGAAAAGCGATAGCCTGCACCACGCACTGTTTGGACTAATCTATCGTGACCTGCCCCCTCAAGTGCTTTCCTTAAGCGGCGAATATGCACATCTACCGTGCGATCTTCAACATACACATTGGTGCCCCAAACATTGTTCAGTAACTGCTCACGGCTATATACTCGTTCTTGATGCGTCATAAAAAAATGCAGCATCTTGAACTCTGTCGGCCCCATTTCTAGAGGTTGGTCATTTGCGGTTACTCGATGAGACACTGGGTCAAGTCTCAATCCTTGCACATCAATGACATCTTCCAATGCCGTTGGTGTGACACGACGAATTACCGCTTTTAGGCGTGCAACCAACTCTTTAGGTGAAAATGGTTTAGTGATGTAATCATCTGCACCAACTTCTAAACCGCGAACTTTATCTTCCTCTTCACCACGAGCGGTAAGCATTACCACTGGGATATTACGAGTCAGCTCTTCGCGTTTCATGTGTTTGATAAAGTTAATTCCACTACCACCAGGCAACATCCAGTCTAGAAGAACCAAGTCAGGGAAAGGTTCTGCAAGCTTGGTTACTGCGCTGTCATAATCTTCCGCTTCAACCGCATTGTAACCTTTTTGTTCGAGGACAAAGCATAGCATTTCGCGAATTGGCGCTTCATCTTCAACAACAAGAATCCTTCTCGACATAATTGAATAACCTTTAAGTAAGTGAAATTTAATTGTGCATTGACCAAGGCATTATCACTATCAATTATGACACTTTTGTGACCATTGAAAACAAATTTTAATATAAGTTTCATCTTAATCATGAGCAGTTGCTATGGGACAAGCTCAGCAAAAGCCTTTATGATTGGCAGCCAAAGTTTAAGATCAACAGAGCCTAGGTATAGAGAAAGCATATGTGGTTTAAGAACTGTCTAGTTTACCGTTTTAATCGAGATATTAAATTCCAAGCAGATGAATTGGAAAAACAACTTGCTGAATTTCGTTTTACACCCTGTGGTAGTCAGGATAAACAGAAATTTGGTTGGGTGACAGCGCTGGGAAAACATGGAGATATGATGACCCATGTATCAGAAAATCGAATCCTGATCTGCGCAAAAAAAGAAGAGAAAATGCTACCCGCCTCTGTGATAAAAGACTCTCTCAGCGCCAAAGTAGAAGCGATCGAGACACAGGAAGGTAAACCTCTTAAGAAAAAGGAAAAAGATAATCTCAAGGAAGACATTATTATGGATTTGCTACCACGAGCGTTTAGCCGCAGTAGCCATACTTTTGTCCTTATTTTACCTAAAGAAGGCTTCATACTGGTCGATGCAAGCAGCTTCAAAAAAGCAGAAGAAGTATTGGCTCTGCTACGCAAAACCATGGGAAGTCTGCCGGTTGTTCCTGCCATTCCAGAAAAAGCATTAGCAACCACTCTCACTGAGTGGGTAAAAACGGGCAATACGCCAGTTGGCGTGGAAATGCTTGATGAAGCAGAATTGAAGTCCATTGCGGAAGAAGGCGGTGTCATTCGTTGCAAAAAACAGGAGCTCACCGCTGATGAAATTCGCAGCCATATTGAAGCAGACAAAGTCGTCACAAAACTCGCTCTATGGTGGCAAGAGCGTATAGAATTTCTTCTTGCTGAAGATGGCAGTATCAAACGTCTCAAGTTTTCAGATGAGCTAAAAGATCACAATGATGATATTCCAAGAGAAGATCAAGCCGCTCGATTCGACGCTGACTTCTCGCTAATGTGCGGTGAACTCAGCGCTTTTCTACCTAATTTATATGAATCTCTTGGTGGCTTGCCTCAAGCAAACGCATAAGCGTATCTCGGGTGTTTAGCTATAGGTAAGCACCCTCCTTAAATTACCCTACTCACCCCATGGACTTTTTCCTAGTCACAAGTCACGTTTTAGCGTAAAATTTTCGCCCCAATTCCACCAGGTGGAATTGACCTGACTTGAGATCAGACTAAGAGAATTAAACATGACAACTGAGAAAGTATTCATTCCCGAGTTACTGTCACCTGCTGGCAGCCTGAAAAACATGCGCTATGCGTTTGCTTATGGCGCAGATGCTGTATATGCAGGACAGCCACGTTATAGTCTTCGTGTACGTAACAATGAATTCAATCACGAAAATCTAAAAATAGGCATTGATGAGGCCCACGCCTTGGGTAAAAAGCTTTATGTGGTATGCAATATTCAACCCCATAACTCTAAACTCAAAACCTTTATTCGCGATCTTAAACCTGTTGTAGAGATGGGCCCTGACGCGCTTATTATGTCAGATCCTGGGTTGATCATGATGGTGCGTGAATCTTTTCCAGATATGCCAATTCACCTTTCAGTACAAGCCAATGCGGTAAACTGGGCAACCGTTAAATTCTGGGCAGCCAATGGCGTTGAGCGTGTGATTGTCTCACGTGAACTTTCATTGGAAGAAATTGAAGAGATTCGCCAGCATTGCCCTGAAACTGAGCTGGAAGTGTTTGTTCATGGTGCACTTTGCATGGCTTACTCTGGTCGATGTCTTCTTTCCGGCTATATGAATAAGCGAGATCCAAACCAAGGCACCTGTACCAATGCCTGTCGTTGGGAATACAAGGTCGAAAAAGGCAAAGAAAACGATGCCGGACAAATTGTAGAAGAGTTCGACCCAGCGCAAGCACAAACTATTGAGATTCAAAATGAAGCACCTCAAACCACGCTAGGTCTTGGCCAACCAACCGATGAAGTGGTACTTCTCTCAGAAAGCCACAAACCTGAAGAGAAAATGGCTGCGTTTGAAGACGAGCACGGCACCTATATCATGAACTCCAAAGATTTGCGTGCGGTTCAACACGTTGAGCGCCTTGCGAAAATGGGCGTACATTCGCTTAAAATTGAAGGCCGCACTAAATCTTTCTATTATTGCGCACGCACCGCTCAAGTCTATCGCAAAGCCATTGACGATGCTGTTGCTGGCAAACCATTTGATCAAAGCCTGATGGGAACCCTAGAGAGTCTGGCTCATCGCGGCTATACCGAAGGTTTCCTTCGCCGTCACACCCATGACACTTATCAGAACTATGATTACGGTTATTCCGTTTCTGATACTCAACAGTTTGTCGGAGAATTTACCGGAAAGCGTCGCGGCGACCTTGCTGAAGTTGAAGTGAAGAACAAGTTCATCTTGGGCGATAGCCTTGAGCTAATGACGCCTAAAGGCAATGTGGTTTTTACTCTTGAAGCAATGGAAAACCGCAAATCACAAGCTGTGGATGATGCCAAAGGCAATGGCCACTTTGTTTTTATCCCAGTACCACAGGATATGGACTTAGAATACGCCCTTTTGATGCGAAACCTCAGCAATGGTCAGGACACTCGTAACCCAACGGGTAAATAGTCATGGCACTCTTAATTACAGATAAATGTATTAACTGTGATATGTGCGATCCTGAGTGCCCCAATGGAGCCATCTCTATGGGAGACAGTATCTTTGAAATCGACCCAAATCTGTGCACTGAATGCAAGGGGCACTATGAAAAACCCACTTGTCAGTCAGTATGCCCGATCACAAAATGCATTATAACCGACCCAAATCATATCGAAACAGAAGAACAACTTCTGGAAAAGTTCGTCATTATCCAAGGGTTGGCTTAGGGCTATTTAAACAATAAGGTGCCACTCATGAGAGTGGCATTGTTTTCTAAATACTTTTCAACATTTTCTGGCACGGAGCTGGCATCACTTTACGCTTCTTTTTACCCTTTGTTTGTGATACTAGCGGCTTAGGTTGAGGTCGCCAACTGATTAGCTCAGCACCGCATCCATCCCCTTCAGGTGGTGCCGCTTGAGACTGGCACGCGTCACTTTCATAAGGACATTTAAGCCTGACATGCATATGATAATGATGTCCCCACCAAGGCCTAACTTTTCTTAACCACTCACGCTGTCCCAATGCTTCTTCAGCACACAACTTTTCCTTAATCACAGGATGCACAAAGATACGTTCCACTTGCGTATCATATGCGGCCATCTTAATCAGCTCAAAATGGCGAGCATCCCAATTTTCTTTTAGCATTCGATATTGTTTTATATTAACCACACTCATAGGAACAGGGTTTTGGAGCTGTTTATCTGACAGCCGTTCACGCGTGAGCCTAAGCCAGATATCAATGTCTAATCCTGTTTGATGGCTAGTATGTCCAGATGAAAAACGCCCTCCTTGGGGCAAAGACAAATCACCGACCAGTATATGCGTATTAAGATATTGCTCTGACATTTTGCCCAACCGCTGAACAAAACTCACTGCGCTAGGGTGGCCATAATATCTCTGGCGATGACTTCGCAACACCTGATAGCCTATTCCTTGAAGAGGAAGTGCGCTAGCGCCAGCCAAACAACCATTAGCATAACTTCCTATCGCTTGGGGTAAATGCTCTGATGGTGAACGAATTTGTTCCCAAGGACTGGCATTTAGCATACCCGCCACAAAGAATAACGCAGCGACAAGTAGTCTTTGCCAATGAACATACTCTGTCATCTCCTCTCCCTTCAAAATCACCCTATGTGCTTACCTTTAAGAGGGAATGGATTTAAAGACTCAACACATATTGGCTAGTAGTGATCCCCATTATCATAATAGGCACAAGCCTCAAGAGCCGTAAAGATAACCGCAACATCCACATCAGCATCCAGAATATCTCGGATATGCTGAGTAATCAGAGTAGCTACCGCATCCTGAGTCTCTTGCCCGCGATCAAACCACAACACCTCGACGAAAGGATAGGCTTGGCTTACTTGCCCTTCATGATAGAAAGTCGTGTTGACATATTCGAATGTAAAATCCTCTCTTGGGCAGTTCATATGAGGCTGCAAGGCATCAAGTAACGATTTAGATAAGACTTCAACAAGGCTCGGCTCAATAGCGCGAAAACGTAAGTGTGGCATCAATAATTTCCTACAATTTATTGCTTGATTAACATGGAACCCAGTTAATTGGAAATATCTCGATTATTTCCAGTTTAACCATTGAAAGAGATAAGAAAAAGCCGCTGAGAGTTCAGCGGCTTTGAGGCTATTGAGGCATTTCGTCAAACTCAGCACCTTCTTTTTCCACCTGAGGCGGCATAAGATGCTCTTTGGTAATTCCCAGTTTAAGAGCCAGTGCGGATGCAACGTAAATCGAAGAGTAAGTACCAACAGTAATACCCAGTAGTAGTGCCGTCGCAAAACCATGAATCATTGCTCCACCTTGAACAAATAGAGCAATAACAACAAACAAAGTGGTACCTGATGTGATAAGGGTACGACTCAATGTTTGCGTGATAGAGCTGTCCATCACTTCTGCAGGCTCACCTTTGCGCATCTTGCGGAAGTTTTCTCGAATGCGGTCAAAAACGACGATAGTATCGTTGAGGGAATAACCGACAACGGTCAGAAGCGCCGCTACGATAGTTAAATCAACTTCAATTTGCATTAAAGAGAACACGCCCAGTGTAATAATGACATCGTGTGCAAGTGCAAGCACAGCACCAGCAGCAAGGCGCCACTCAAACCGAACGGATACGTATATCAAGATACAAATCAAGGAAACGATAATGGCAAGCCCACCCGCTTCAGTGAGCTCGTCCCCGACATTCGGCCCCACAAACTCGATTCGGCGCATTTCAACGCTTTCACCCGTCCCTGCTTTGATTGCACTAATGATTTCATTACCGAGTGTCTCTCCCGCTACATTTTCACGAGGACGCAGACGAACCATCACATCACGAGAGCTACCAAAGTTCTGAACTGTTGCATCGCCAAAACCTTTATCCTCTAGAGCCGTACGAATTTGCTCTAAATTGGCGGGCTGCTCAAAGCCGACCTCAATCAGCGTGCCTCCAGTGAAGTCTAAACCCCAGTTCAACCACTTGGTAGATAGCGTGAATATTGATGCACCAATCATCAGTATTGATAAAAGGAAGGCGAATTTCGACCAACGCATAAAGTCGATCATTTTCTCTGCTTTTAGAATCTGAAACATAATCTTCCCCAGCCTTAGATCGACAATTTATTGATGCGCTTTCCGCCATACATCAAATTGACAACGCAGCGCGTTCCTATGATGGCAGTAAACATGGAGGTCAAAATACCAATCGAAAGCGTCACAGCAAAGCCTTTAATCGCCCCTGTACCAACGGCAAAAAGAATAATCGCCGTGATCAATGTCGTAATATTCGCATCCGCTATGGTGCTAAAGGCATTAGCATAACCTTGATGAATCGCTTGCTGTGGATTGCGACCATCACGAAGCTCTTCGCGTATCCGTTCAAAAATAAGAACGTTTGCATCCACCGCCATACCGACGGTCAGTACAATACCCGCAATGCCTGGCAGGGTCATGGTTGCCCCCGGAATCATAGACATTACACCTATGATAAGTACGAGGTTTATCATCAACGCCATGTTGGCAATCAAGCCAAACTTACGGTAGTAAAGTAAGGTGAACAGCATGACAGCGACCATACCCCAAATACACGCCATCACACCCATATCAATATTTTGCTGCCCCATTGAAGGGCCAATCGTCCGCTCTTCAACAATAGAAATTGGGGCAATAAGAGCTCCGGCACGAAGTAACAAGGCTAAATTATGTGCTTCTGCCGCCGTATCTATCCCCGTGATGCGGAAGTTGCGACCAAGTGCTGATTGAATTGTTGCTTGGTTAATCACCTCTTCATGCTTACTGAGAATGACTTTGCCTTCAGGAGTGCGTCGACCACTATCTTTATACTCAGCAAATACGGTCGCCATCAGCTTACCAATGTTCTTTTTAGAGAAAGCGGACATCTTACTGCCGCCTTCACTATCGAGTGAAATATTAACCTGAGGACGACCATATTCGTCAGCGCCAGAGCTTGCATCTGTGATGCTTGATCCACCCAAAATTACACGTTTTTTCAGGACAACAGGACGGCCATTTCTATCTTGTTTAATCTCACTGCCAGCAGGCGCTCTACCGCTCGCTGCCGCAGCCAGATCCGCTTGATCATCCACTTCACGAAACTCAAGCGTTGCCGTTGCACCGAGAATTTCCTTCGCTCGAGCAGTGTCCTGCACGCCAGGTAATTCGACCACAATACGGCTCGCACCTTGACGTTGAACTAAAGGTTCAGCAACCCCCAACTCATTAACTCGGTTACGTAAAATGGTAATGTTTTGCTCAACGGCATAGTTACGAATCTCAGCCAGACGCTGCTCGGTAAATGTTGCCGTTAATGTAAATCGACCATCTGCGTCTGAATCCAAAAACGTCATATCTGGATGGTTTTGGGTCAGTAAGCGTTTGGCATCAGCCAGTTGTTCACTGCTACGAAGTAAAACTTCCACAGAATCATTCTCTGTAGGACGAATTGCTCGATAACGAATCTTAGCTTCGCGCAGCTCACTACGAAATGCTTCTTCTTGTTGACCGACCAGCTTTTCCATTGCTGCATCCATGTCCACTTCCATCAAAAAGTGGACACCTCCACGAAGGTCAAGGCCCAATTTCATTGGCGCCGCACCAATGGCGTCAAGCCAATCAGGAGTCGCTGGAGCAAGGTTTAAAGCAACAATCTTGTCTTTACCTAGCGCTTCGCTAATGATGTCACGAGCGCTGAGCTGAGTATCAGTATCATTAAAACGAACAAGAATAGATCCATTTTCAAGAGCAATGGATTTTTGGGATAGGCCCTTTTGTTCAAGAGCTTGAGTGACAGAGTCCAGCGTTGACATATCGACAGAGGCGCCGCGCGCCCCTGTAATTTGAATAGCTGGATCTTCACCATAGATATTGGGAAGTGCGTATAAAGCAGCGATGGCAATGGTCAACACCACCATCAAATACTTCCATAATGGATAGCGGTTAAGCACAGCGAGGATCCTTTAGCTGTTTATAGGGATTTCAGCGTACCTTTTGGCAACACTGCTGTCACAAAATCTTTCTTAATAACGATTTCATTGTTGGCGTTAAGTTCAACAGAGATGTAGTCATTGTCTTCTGCAATCTTGGTAATTTTACCTACCAAGCCGCCACTGGTTAGCACTTCATCACCTTTCCCCATCGATGCCATTAAGCTCTTGTGTTCTTTAACGCGCTTTGCTTGCGGGCGGTAAATCATAAAATAAAAAATAACCGCGAACATGCCAAGCATGATCAGCATTTCGAAACCACCACCTGCGGGAGCGCCATCTGCGGCATAAGCTGGAGTAATAAACATTAAAACAGTCCTCTATTTTCTTTTGCTAAATATCGAAATTGGGCTTGTAAGTTAAGGTTTCAAGAGAAAATCCCACAATTAGCGAGCCTACTCTCAAAAATGACCCTTAATTTGCCTACTCATTCACAAAAGCCTTCAGCACAGTGCCAAAGGCCATTCATCATTACTGCGGTTTTGCCAAAGGTGGCACTTCTCGATCACGACGAGCATAAAACTCTTGGACAAACTCATCAAATCGGTCTTCATCGATCGCCTTGCGAATACTCTCCATCACACGCTGGTAGTAGCGTAGGTTATGGATGGTATTGAGTCGAGCGCCTAGAATTTCATTACAACGATCTAAGTGGTGCAAATACGCTTTCGAATAATTCTGACACGTGTAACAGTCACATTCAGGGTCCAAGGCCGTTGTATCCGTTTTGTGCTTAGCATTACGGATCTTAATCACTCCGCCAGTAACAAACAGATGACCATTCCGTGCATTACGTGTTGGCATGACACAATCGAACATATCGATACCACGGCGAACGCCTTCAACCAAATCTTCAGGCTTACCAACTCCCATTAGGTAGCGTGGTTTGTCTTCTGGAAGTTGTGGACAAGTGTGTTCGAGCACGCGGTGCATATCTTCCTTGGGTTCCCCAACCGCAAGTCCGCCAACTGCATAGCCATCAAAACCAATCTCAGTCAGACCTTTTACTGATATGTCACGTAAATCTTCATATACACCACCTTGAACAATACCAAAGAGACTGTTCGGATTTTCGAGTTTATCAAAGTGATCACGTGAACGCTGTGCCCAGCGCAAAGACATTTCCATCGATTGCTTGGCTTGATCATGTGTCGCTGGATAAGGGGTACATTCATCGAAGATCATCACAATATCTGAGCCAAGATCTTTCTGAATTTCCATAGACTTTTCAGCGTCCATGAAAATCTTGTCTCCATTGACGGGATTACGAAAATGAACACCTTGCTCAGTGATTTTACGAATATCACCCAAACTAAATACCTGAAAGCCTCCTGAATCTGTCAAGATAGGGCCTTGCCAGTTCATAAAGTCATGCAAATCACCGTGCATTTTCATGACGTCTTGGCCTGGACGAAGCCATAGATGGAAAGTATTGCCCAGTAGGATTTCTGCCCCTGTACCTTTGACTTCTTCAGGTGTCATCCCTTTCACTGTGCCATAAGTACCAACAGGCATAAATGCGGGGGTTTGGACAGTGCCACGCTCAAAGGTCAATTGACCTCGACGCGCCGTGCCGTCTTTCTTTTTCAGATCAAATTTTAATTTCACTAAGCCTCCAATTGTCAGAGATACAGTCTGACCAAAATTATAAGTGCTTACTCAATGACTTACTCCATTTTGAGTTTAACAACCAATTTGGCTGTTCACTCACGGCAAGCAAACACTGTCAAATTATTCTTTAACGCTCGAGCGTTCTCTTGTTAATAAACATCGAATCACCATAGGAGAAAAAACGATACTTTTTCTCAACCGCATGTCTATATGCGTTCATAGTATGTTCAAAACCAGCAAACGCGCTGACTAACATAATCAAGGTTGACTCTGGAAGATGAAAGTTAGTAATCAAACAATCAACCAATTGATATTCATAGCCAGGATAAATAAAGATTTCCGTATCGCCGAAAAAAGGAACCAGTTCACTCCCCTTTTTTATGGCATCTTGAGCTGCGCTTTCCAAAGAGCGAACCGATGTCGTTCCTACTGCGATGATTCTACCACCACGAGATTTGGTTTTGTGAATAGCATCGATGACTTGCTGGGGAACTTCAACATATTCAGCGTGCATGTGATGATCGTGAATATTATCGACCTTAACTGGCTGAAAAGTACCTGCACCAACATGAAGCGTAACATAAGCAAGCTCTGCGCCTTTATCTTGGATCTTTTTTAGCAAAGCATCATCAAAGTGCAGCCCTGCGGTTGGAGCAGCAACAGCACCTGGTTTTTGGTTGTACACCGTTTGATAACGTTCTTTATCCGAATCTTCGTCAGGCCGGTCAATATAGGGCGGTAAAGGCATATGACCAATGTGCTCTAGGATCGCCAACACGGTTTTATCTGAGTCAAACTGCAATTCAAATAAAGCATCGTGCCGAGCGACCATTTTGGCCGAATATTCATCATTTTCGCCAAGCCGAATGGTTGTGCCCGGTTTAGGGGATTTAGAGCAGCGAACATGAGCTAGGATGCGCTGATCGTCTAGCATCCTTTCAACTAAGACTTCTAATTTGCCGCCCGATTCTTTGCGACCAAACATACGAGCTGGAATGACGCGTGTATTGTTAAAAACAACTAAATCACCCGCTTGAATACGTTCTAGTACATCGGTAAATGTCCCATCACAAAGCTCTCCTGTATTACCATCTAACTGCAATAATCGGCTAGCGGTACGCTCTGGTTGAGGATAGCGAGCAATAAGCTCATCAGGTAAATCAAAGTGGAAATCGGATACTTGCATCTTACTAATCTTTTGTCGTGGTTGCTCTTATTGTGAACAAAGTCGAACTGGTTCTGTCACAAACAGACGACGAGTTTTTCGCAGCCGACTAGTATATGCTGGGTAGACTCAATAGCAAGGTTTCAGATGTGAATATTTGTCATCTCAGTTGATTTAATTGATAGCGGTAAAATTGCACTTATTCTCTGTACAAAATTTGCCACACTTGATTCACGAAGAGAAAACCAAAAACCTTGCTGGCTCTCATTCTCGAAAACAGAAAATGTCTATAGTAGAAAAGACAAAACCATAACTCAGGAGGCAGCCATGATAAAAGTCGAAGAGATGATGACTCGTAATCCCCATACTCTACTACGGTCACACCAGCTTTCAGATGCGAAACATACCATGGAAGCACTAGATATTCGCCACATCCCTATTGTTGATGCACATAAACAACTGCTGGGTGTGGTATCACAACGCGATGTGTTGGCTGCACAAGAATCTAGCCTACAAAACATACCCGAAAACCAAGCTTTTACACTCAGTACGCCACTTTATGAAGTCATGAAAACGGAAGTGATGACAGTGTCTCCACAGGCTGGCCTAAAAGAAAGCGCGCTCTACATGCAAAAGCACAAAGTAGGCTGTCTGCCAGTAGTAGAAAAAGGACAGCTTGTGGGCATTATTACTGACACTGACTTTGTGGCGATCGCAATTAACTTACTAGAATTACAAGAGGAAATAGAGCCGTTAGAACTTGACTAGACTCTTTATTCAACCAAATGCCGAGCAAACATGGCGTTGAGCTCGGCGATAGGGCTAGCTCTAAACACCCACGATGCCAACCAAAGCGGACAATCCCATCCAAAACATATTTGTCTCAAAGTATAAATCCTGAAATATTCTCAATATCAATTACACTCTAAGAATACGAGTGAGACGCTTGTTCTCACTATGTGCTGATTGCTTTTTGTTAATTGTTCATCACTACTCACTAGCGTAGGTGCGACTATGAGTCTTAAAAAACTGCTTTCAATCGGATTTGGGGCCGTCATTGGCCTCATCATAATAATGTCTATTATCAGTTCATTACGCTTTCATCAGTCTGCGGATGGCTTCAACCAATATCGTTCATTAGCGCTTACCAGTCTCTCGACAGGAAGAATCCAAGCGAACATATTGGAAGCGCGTCTAGCTGCGTTAAAGTTTATAAGAACGCACGATGAACAAAATGCCAGTCAGCTGCATAAACGAATTGAAACAACCAAAGCGTTAATAGAAGAAGAGCTCAAAAGAAGCGCCAACCACGAACAGAAGTCAAACTTTGTTTCGATGAAAGAGCAAATGATTCAATATGAGCAAGGTTTTGACAAAGTAGTACAGTTAGTCAAACAGAGAAATCAATTAGTCAAAGAAAAACTGGACCCCTCAGGTCTCTCAATGCGACAGGCAGTAACGACGTTGATGGGTCAGGCTGCACAAAATGAAGATTTAGAAGTCGTGGTGTCTTCGGGTAACCTCCAAGAACATTTAATGCTCGCTCGTCTTTATGCATCAAAATTTTTAACCGCGAACAATCAAGAAGATGCTCAGCGAACACAAAAAGAATTCCAGCAAATGGAAAAACTGGCCAGCATGCTTGAAGATCAGATTATAACAACCCCACAATTAGAATCTCTCAAACAATTTCAACAGACATTCGCCGTTTATAAAACCACGTTCTCGCAAGTGGTACAAACCATTGAGCAGCGCAACACCGTTATTGCTGGAACACTTGATGTCATCGGCGCATCCGCAGCTTCATCAATTGAAGACATAAAACTAAAAACCAAAGCTCATCAAGATACCATTGGGCCACTTATGGTCGAAAGATTTACTAACACTCAATTTATGATTGGCGTGGTATCCGTATTAGTTGTTGCTCTGTCGCTCGCTGCAGCAATGGCCATTTACCGCAACGTGCTACGAATCGTTGGAGGCGAGCCTAGTGATATCCAAGCCATTGTCGAGCAGGTAGCGCTTGGTAAACTGGCAACTGATAGAGCGTCCACAGGAAACGAAACCGGCATTTATGCCAATATTATAAAAATGTGTCATGAGCTCACGAGAATTATTAATGAACTCCACCAAACCTCCGATTCTGTTTCATCCGCTTCTGACGAACTCACTAGTGTCATGAAAGAAACTGAGCGCAACGCTGATCAAGAATTTCATCAGGTCGAACAAATCGCTACAGCGATCAACGAATTATCCAGTACCGCAAGTGAAGTCAGCCATAATGCATCCAGTGCTGAAACAGCAGCTAGCGATGCCAATTCCAATGTGGTTGAAGGCCAGCGTCTATTAGCGGCTTCAGATGAAGTGGCGACAAAAGTTGATAAATCCATTGAAGAAACGTCGGGAATTGTCCAGCAGCTTCAAGACTATTCTGTTGAAATAGGCAGTGTTATTGAAGTGATCAATTCTATCTCAGAGCAAACCAACTTACTGGCGTTAAATGCCGCCATTGAAGCTGCCCGAGCAGGAGAGCAAGGACGAGGGTTTGCTGTTGTGGCTGACGAGGTCCGCTCTTTGGCCGCAAAAACCCAAAAATCGACGGTTGATATCCAGGAAATCATTTCTCGACTTCAAGCACAGGCGAAAGATGCCAATCAATACATGAAATCTAATCTGACGCTAGCAGAGGAATCACGCAATTATAGTCACAATTTACGCTCCGCTTTTACGGCAATTACCGACTCAGTTCGCCAAATTTCCGATCTAAACACGCAAGTTGCCTCAGCATCAAGTGAGCAGTCGAATGTCACCCAAGAGATTTCAAAAAATGTCTCTCAAGCATTTGATCTTGTGAACCTTAACGTGTCTGCTATCAAAGAAAGTAACAAAGCCAGTCTTGAGCTATCCAGTTTAGCGTCAAGGCAAAAAGAAGCGCTGAGTTTCTTTAAGATGTAGTATTGGGTATATGTAAAAAGAGCGACTTAGGTCGCTCTTTTTATTGCGATGACCAGTAAGACGTTTAGAACTGTTTTTCTTCTGTCGACCCAGTTAAGGCTGTCACTGATGACTCGCCACCTTGGATAATGTTGGTCATCTTATCAAAATAGCCGGTACCGACTTCTTGCTGGTGCGCGACAAAAGTATAGCCCTTTTCCGCAGCGTTAAATTCAGGACGCTGAACTTTCTCAACATAGTGGCGCATTCCCTCCCCCTGCGCGTAATCATGCGCGAGTTCAAACATGTTAAACCACATATTGTGAATGCCAGCCAAGGTAATAAACTGATATTTATACCCCATGTCCGATAACTCTTGCTGGAATTTAGCAATGGTTTCAGCATCGAGGTTTTTCTCCCAATTGAACGAAGGAGAGCAATTATAGGCAAGCAGCTGCTCTGGATACTGAGCATGAATCGCTTTGGCGAACTTACGCGCTTCTTCTAAACAAGGCGTCGCAGTTTCGCACCAGATAAGATCCGCATATGGCGCATAAGCAAGACCTCTTGAGATAGCTTGGTCAATCCCCGCCCGTACACGATAAAAGCCTTCTTGAGTGCGTTCGCCCTGAATAAAGTCTTTATCATAAGGATCACAGTCTGAAGTCAAAAGATCCGCCGCATTCGCATCAGTGCGAGCAATAACTAAGGTTCTTGTTCCCGCGACATCGGCCGCCAAACGCGCAGCCACAAGCTTTTGCACGGCTTCTTGAGTCGGAACCAAAACTTTACCACCCATGTGGCCGCATTTTTTCACCGAAGCAAGTTGGTCCTCAAAATGTACCCCCGAAGCGCCCGCTTCTATCATCGACTTCATCAATTCATACGCATTCAGTACGCCACCAAAACCCGCTTCAGCATCCGCAACGATTGGTAGGAAATAATCAATTCCACCTTCATCTGTCGGTGATTTTCCATTTGACCATTGAATTTGGTCCGCACGGCGAAACGAATTGTTGATTCTTTTGACGACGGATGGCACAGAATCAACTGGGTATAAGGATTGATCTGGATACATAGTCGATGCGGTATTATTATCCGCCGCAACCTGCCACCCAGAGAGATAAATCGCCTCAATACCCGCTTTCGCTTGTTGAACCGCTTGCCCTCCAGTTAGTGCGCCAAGGCAGTTTACATACCCTTTCTTGGCACCACCATTGACTAAAGACCAAAGCTTGTCTGCTCCGCGCTGAGCTAGGGTATTTTCAGGCACCATAGAACCACGCAAAGTGACCACCTCTTCTGCACTATACGGGCGTTTGACATTTTTCCAACGCGGATTCGTTGCCCAGTCTTTTTCAATTGCCTCAATTTGTTGGCGGCGAGTTAAGTTTGTCATCGCTATTTCCTTCTATTGATGATCCAAATGGCGGTTGTTATACCAGCGGTACTTCCTTTTCCGCTGTTTATTATCGATGTTATTGACGTTGTTAGTAACTAATCTAGATAGTCATAGCCAGGTATGGTGAGAAAATCGCTAAGCGCTTCACTCGTCGTGAGCTTGGCCATCAAATCCGCCGCCTCTTCGAAACGACCAGATTGATAACGCTCATCACCAATCTCTGCTCTCACTACCGTAATCTCTTCATTTAGGTACTGTTCAAAGAGCGCTTTAGTCACAATTTTTCCGTTATCTAGGGTTTTGCCATGTTTGATCCACTGCCAAATGGATGCTCTTGAGATCTCGGCTGTCGCAGCATCTTCCATTAGGCCATAAATCGGCACACACCCATTACCTGAAATCCAAGCTTCAATGTATTGCAGCGCAACTCTAATATTGTGCCTCATCCCTTGCTCGGTTCGTTCACCATCACAAGGCTCCAGTAAATCTTGAGCTAAGGTAGGTGCGTCATCTTCACGAGTAACATCCAGTTGGTTGGTTCGCTCTGCCAATACATGGCTAAAGACCCTCATTGCCGTTTCAGCCAAACCAGGATGTGCGACCCAAGTACCGTCATGGCCATTTTGCGCTTCAAGTGATTTGTCGGTTTGGATTTTATTGAGTACTTGTTGATTTTGCTCTGGTTCCTTTACTGGAATAAACGCCGCCATTCCTCCCATTGCAAACGCACCGCGTCGATGGCAGGTTCGGATCAATAAACGAGAGTAAGCATTGAGAAAAGGCTGATCCATAGTGACGCTTTGCCTATCAGGCAAGATACGATCAGGGTGATTTTTTAATGTCTTGATATAGCTAAAAATGTAGTCCCAGCGGCCACAATTAAGGCCAACAATATGCTCCTTAAGCGCATACAAAATTTCATCCATCACAAATACTGCTGGGATGGTTTCAATCAAAACCGTCGCTTTTATCGTGCCTGTATCTAAGCCATAGTGCTGCTCGGTGAAGTGGAATATTTGACTCCACCACTGGGCTTCTTGGTAGGATTGAAGCTTAGGCAAATAGAAATAAGGACCGCTGCCTTTTCTCATAAGACTCTGATAGTTATTATGAAAATAAAGCGCAAAGTCAAACAAAGCTCCTGGAATAGGCTGACCATCAAAAAGTACATGTTTCTCTTTAAGGTGTAACCCTCTCACTCGACAAATGAGTACAGCAGGATCATCAACTAGCTGATAATACTTACCCGTTTTCGGGTCATGGTACGATATAGTACCGTTAACCGCATCACGCAAGTTTATTTGACCATCCAACAATTGCACCCAATCTGGTGACATAGAATCTTCAAAGTCAGCCATAAACACTTTTACATTGGCATTCAACGCATTTATGACCATTTTTCGATCGGTTGGTCCGGTAATTTCAACGCGGCGATCCATAAGATCACTCGGAATACCACTTATCTTCCAGTCATTTTCTCGAATATCTTGAGTACTAAAGTCAAAGTCAGGTAAGGCACCTGCATCAATGCGTGCCTGATATTTTTCCCGTTCCAGCAGTAGAGCATGGTTCTGGTCGACAAAGTTCCCGCACAGCAGAGCCAGTAGATGTTGACATTCATCAGAGAAGATAGCTTGATGTTGTTGTGAAAGGTGAGCCGTCACTTCTAATCTACTTTTATTCACATTATTTTCCTGTAAGTGGTGACAGCCTTCTTTTGAAGCTGATGTTTTAAAAAGCATTTCCCTTACCTTCTCTAGGCTCATAATTAAAACCAAACACCAACGACTCAGCTTACAATGCGAGTTACATATGTAACTATCAGACAACAAAGTGTCCTTTTGTTGTTATGTTATATTTGGTCCTAAATTTGTTGTGCATAAGGTTATGACATTTACCGAAAATATAATCACACACCCTATTAACTCTAGTTAAACTATAACATCAAAGCTCAAATAAAAAGCCCTCACACTACGGAAAATCAAAATTCAACATTTTATTCTTTTACACGTAACACATTGATTAACTGACCAGTTAGTATGTTAATTACGTAATTTAATTTCAAAAAGGCTCACGAAAGTATTTTGTTTAAAACAAATGTTTGAGAAGAATGGATAGAAGGTCAACGTGCATGAATACAATTAAGTTGTTTTAGCGGGATGGAGTTAAACAGATAACACAAATCCGGATGTAAAATTCACATTGTCAACTTTCACAATTTAATGAAACCTTCATTAAATATATGTTGTGAAATTTTACAAAATAAAGTTTACCATCAGAACAAAAGTCCAAAAAGATAACGAAAAGCAGTTAATAAAAACAGTCCACTTGGGAAAATACACGATAACAAATGCTTTTAAAGCAGCTCTGATACCACTTGTGCTAGATGGTTAAAGGTATTGACTCTTGAAGAACTGGGTCGCCACACTAAGCCTATATGTCGATGAGCTTGCTGCTCTGGGGGATCAATAACAACCAGATTTTGATTGTCAATCAGTCCGTGATCAATCGCCATTTGAGGAATAAAGGTAACGCCCATACCATTCGCCACCATTTGTACCAAGGTATGCAGACTTGTTGCCGAGAATGGATTGATTTTTTCTTTACTTGTTAGCTGGCAAGCTGACACCGCATGTTCAGTCAAACAATGCTCTTTTTCAAGCAGAAAAACGAACTCATCAGGTAGCTCATCGTACTTGATTGGTGTTCGTATTGTATTTGCTTGATGGCGACTAATGATCATTTTAAATGGATCTTTGCCGACAATTTTACTTTCCATCCCATCAATATCAACGGGCAGGGCAAGGATGAGTACGTCCAACTCTCCATGACGCAACGCCGCAAGTAAATTCTGGGTTGTATCTTCTCGAAGAAGTAAGTTAAGCATGGGAAAACGCTGATTAACTTCTTGAACCAAGTCACATAGCAAAAATGGCGCAATCGTTGGAATGCAACCAAGTCTTAGTTTCCCTTGCATATCATCAGCTTGACAAAGTCGGCCTAATTCAACCAAGTCCTGCCCTTTGGCAAGCAGCTCACGACCTTGCTTGACGACTTGCTCACCCGTCAGGGTAAACACAAGCGGGCTTTTCTTGTCTTTTTTTTCATAGAGCGGGCAGCCAATCAAGTCTTCAATATTTTGAATACCTTTGCTCAAGGTCGATTGACTGACAAAACATTTTTTCGCAGCCTCGCTAAAATGACGAGTTTCATGCAAGGTGATCAGGTAATGTAATTGTTTGAGATTCGGCCACTTAATCATGATTGTATTTTTAAAACATCGCTATCTAGTGATCAAAGCAGAGATTTTAACCTATCGCTTTTTTCGATTAACTTAATCTATTTATTTCGCTTTTTTCAATACTACAATCTGTACTATAGTTTGTCTCGCACAAACACAGACCAAACCAAAATTACTCAACATGGTTTGGAACTAACCATACTTTTTAGGAGCAAAAAAATGGTACTAGTAGGTCGTCAAGCCCCTGATTTTACTGCGGCAGCTGTTCTAGGTAACGGTGAAATCGTTGACAACTTCAACTTTGCAGAATTCACTAAAGGTAAGAAAGCGGTGGTTTTCTTCTACCCACTAGATTTCACGTTCGTTTGCCCATCAGAACTTATTGCATTCGATAACCGTCTCGGTGATTTCAAAGAAAAAGGTGTTGAGGTAATCGGTGTATCTATCGATTCTCAGTTCTCACACAACGCATGGCGTAACACGGCTATCGAAAATGGCGGTATCGGTGAAGTAAAATACCCTCTTGTTGCCGATGTTAAGCACGAAATCTGCAAAGCTTACGACGTTGAGCACCCAGAAGCAGGCGTTGCATTCCGTGGTTCTTTCCTAATTGACGAAGAAGGCGTGGTACGCCACCAAGTCGTTAACGATCTACCACTTGGTCGTAATATCGATGAGATGCTACGTATGGTTGATGCTCTAAACTTCCACCAAAAGCATGGCGAAGTATGCCCAGCACAATGGGAAGAAGGTAAAGCGGGCATGGATGCTTCTCCTAAAGGTGTAGCGGCATTCTTATCTGAGCACGCAAGCGACCTAAGCAAGTAATAAATGCTTCTTTCACAACTTGGTGCATAAATACCTGTTGGTATAAGGAACCATTTTTTAAAGGGCCCAAACAGCGTTTGGGCCCTTATTATTTTTGTTTCTGTCCAATATTCGTTCGTCAATCAGTGTAGACAAAAAGACAACATATCGATAAAAAGACATAAGGTATCGACCTAAAGACTTTATCTAGCCTGATACTTTAAAGTCGAAAATTCTCTCTTTATGATGAACTCAATACTGTTTGGCAAGGAAGCGCTATTTTCCTTGCCCCACGAATAACCAATGGAGATTCAACACATGGCCTACTTTTCTCTTGCTTTCGGCAGCGCAACAAAAAACCGCGATGGAAAAATTATTGAAGCATTTTTCCCCTATCCCGTTATGGCGCCAACGGACGCACTTGTCGATTCACTCGCTGAAATCACTGGTTATCAGCAAGGAAATCAAGCTATTGAAATCTCAACAAGCCAAAGTGCTTTGCTTGCTGCAGCATTCGAAAAAAGTGGCGATACGAGCAACGCCGCTTTTGCAGCAAAAGCGGCCGAATCTAATAATCAGCCTTTGGTCTTGGTAATTCTCGCCACTGATGACAAACCCGCTTCTGTCGCTGAAGGTTTTCTTAAACTGCAACTTATCTCTAACCGTCTAGTTCTGCCTCACGGCACTGTCCTTGATGGGATTTTTGGCCTACTGCACAATATTGCTTGGACAAATGAAGGACCGATTGATCTTCCAGAACTCGCAGAGCGTCAAATCGAAGCTCGTTTGGCAGGACGTCACCTATCGGTCGATTGTGTGGACAAGTTCCCTAAAATGGTCGATTACGTTGTCCCAACAGGTATTCGTATTGCCGATACTGCGCGCGTTCGTCTTGGTGCGCACGTGGGTGAAGGCACCACAGTGATGCATGAAGGCTTTATCAATTTCAATGCAGGAACGACAGGAACGAGCATGGTTGAAGGGCGTATCTCTGCTGGTGTTGTCGTGGGTGATGGTTCTGATATTGGCGGCGGCGCATCCATTATGGGCACACTGTCTGGTGGTGGTTCTGTTGTGGTTTCTATCGGCGAAAGCTCATTGCTGGGTGCAAACTCCGGACTTGGCTTCCCACTTGGCGATCGCTGTACGGTCGAATCTGGTTTGTATGTTACCGCTGGCTCAAAGGTTTTGATGCTGGATTCACAAGGTAAAGAAGTGGAGACAGTGAAAGCGCGCGATCTTGCGGGCGTATCGGATCTGCTCTTTCGTCGCAACTCAATCACAGGCCAAATTGAGTGTCTCGCCAACAAGACTGCGGTAGAGCTCAACTCTGAATTACATAGCAACAACTAAACTCAGCGAACAAATGCCAAAAGGCTGATGTTTATACATCAGCCTTTTTGTTGAAATCCAAAATGTCTCTTTTAGGGGATTATCCAGGATAACCATCCACCCTCGCTTTCAGCAACATGGCACCAAACTTAGTTACGTATGAAGCGAATGCCAAAATCCAAAGTAAGCCAGTAATGTCCACCAGTAGGCTCATGTGTTCAGGCCAAAGTGTGACACCGACACTTCGCACTAATGCTGCTGCCATTAAGAAAGCAAAACCAAAGGCCATATTGGGGCCTTGATAAATTGAATGTCCCGTATGTCCCATCGTGACTCGAGTGATCATAGACAAAATTAAACCGCCAAGAGCACCAATAGCAAATAAGTGCAGTATATTATGGGCTGCAAATACATCATTTAATCCAACTCTTAATATCAGACTGATAGGGATACATAAATAAGCTAGATGCAGTGACCACAATAAAGGCTCTTGATAGGTACGCCAAGGCTTCCACCTCAGCAGGATAATAAAATGGGCAGCGCCAGACAACAGCATGGGAATTTCATCCCAATTCCCCCATTCCTCAGGTAAAAAACTCAGGTTAAACAACACAAACATTGGCAAGATAGCGAACAATTCAAGCCAAATAATAGCTTTAGGCTTTGGAATCTCTAGCCGGCGAGCTGTAAAGAATGGGATCACTCTCATGCCCATAATTGAAAGCAAGATCGTAAACCACCACAGCATTGCCTGCCACACAGCCGAAGCAGAAAAATGGCCAATCCCTTGCAGTGCAGCGTAGCTCGCTAAATTGGCAAATATGGCCAAACCAAACAAGGGAATAAAGAACGCATTACGCCATCCTCTCGACTTAATCACTCGAGTGCCTATTTCATATGCAGATACGGCAATAAATAGGGTTTCAATGGTTGCGATAAACCACAAAGGTGATTCTGTCCAAAACAGCATCCGAGGTAATAACCACAAGCCAACCAACAATGCCAACCTATGGCCTTTAGTTCCATTTAGCCCAGTCCAGTTCTGTACCGCTGTCAGTACAAATCCCACCACCACTGCCATACAAAACCCAAACAACATCTCGTGTACATGCCACCAAAGCGCAGGAACTTGCAATCTATTCGGTTGCCCTACGTGAAACATCCACACCCAAAGCGCTATAGCGACTATGGCATAAATAGCGCCACAGAGGAAAAAAGGTCGAAAACCTAAGCGTAAAATGGGTATAATTGCGTCTTCTGTTCTTCTATCACTAATATTGAGCACAGATTCCCCTCAGCAAAAACAAACTAATGAGTTATTAGTTAGCAATTTTCATTCCAATATTTAACTACTTGTTTATTCGAATAAAAGCAAAAAAATATGTCAAAAAGACTAATAATGCGAGAGGTCACATTGACACAATAAATACATAATCACTCTATAAAATCAACATACCTTTATGAGACAAGTTCAATTTAGTGAAGAGGTTGGCCGGTAAAGCTGTTATCTTTAGTGACACCCATAGAGTAAGCCAATAACAAAAGGACAATGCAGTGGCGACTTATATTTTTGGTTATGGCAGCTTAATTAATTCCGCATCAAGGCAATTGACGGGCGCAACAGGCCTTGCATACCCTGCGATCATTCATGGATTTAAGCGTACATGGGGTAAACTTGATAAAAGTGACACCCTATCACCTCTCGTGGTGCAAAAAGGCCAAGGATTAGTCAATGGCGTGTTAATTGAAATCCAGGCAAGTGAACTGCAAGAGTTTGATATCCGCGAGCGCAGCTATTCTCGAGTCCAAGTTTCACCTTCTCAGATTGGCAGCGATGCGATCATCACTTCAGATGACAACGTCTGGCTATATTTGAATAACAATGCTAAGCCGCCCTGTCAACAAGTCCCTATCATGCAAAGCTATGTCGACACCGTCCTCGCCGGCTGCTTAGAAATTTCAGAGCCTTTTGCCAAACAATTTATTGAACATACTTTAGGTTGGCACTTTCCCCGCCAAGATGATCGCCATCAGCCGCAATATACTCATTTAGCGGGTGTTTATCAGCATCATTATGCTCTAATAGATAAACTATTAAAGGGAGCCTAAGCTCCCTAGTTTGTAAAATTTCGTTAGGCTTAGAATTTGTATTCGATTCCGCCGTAGATGGTGTCTAAATCTATCTCTACACCAAGAAATTCAGGTGATGCTTTACGATAGCCAAGATTAAGTAGCCAGTTTTTATTTAGCGCATAACCTGTTTCAATACCATAAGTCAGCGTGGTATCTGTCTCGGTGTTGTATGTCACAGTTGGTGTCTCTAGGTTATATAAAAAATATCCCAATCCTAAGTGAGCACCTAAATAAAAGTCGCTACTTCCGATAAAATACTTAGGCTTGATATTAACGCCTACCGAGGCAAAATCTTCTGTCACACCATAAGCGTGATCAACCTCACCATAATGAGCTAAATCAGCTTCTACCCCAATTACAAAGTTTTCATACAGCTCAAAACTGTAACCTGCATTTAAAGCAAAGCCTGTTGTCCTCTCATCATAACCATTAATATCTACGGAAGCATTCGTTGACATAACGTCGGCGCCAATATACCAACCATCACTTACATATTCTGAGCCAACTGCTTGAAACGAAGCCGCTGCAATTAGAGCGGCTAAAACTGCTTTTTTCATTTTTAATTCCTATTATTCGACTTACAACACAAATATCTGGCGAATAATAGAGTTAAACCAACAGTAAAAAAACAACTGACATTATGCACATTGATTCTCATCACAATAATATTCATCAATTCTATGAATAGCAAAAAATGCAACAGCAAAAACACAATATATAGTTGAATATATTATAAATTCTCTTTTTTAATACACTACGCTTAATACAGGTCATTAGCATTTAATCAAGTGATATCGCCAAGTATGCAGATACCCTATTCATCACAGTGGCAACAGGTCAAAATTGCCCTATATCAAGATCGCATTTTGTATATTTACGTACTGCTAACAAGCCTGCTTGTCTACCTACTTGCGCGTATATTTGTTGATAGTCCGTCTGTAAGATTTGATCCCCTGATTTACATTGCCACTTTGCTCCAGGTTTGCTATGTCTCTTTTCTTGTCTGGGCATCAGGCTTTTATCTCTACCTTGCTTATCATAAAACGCCCCATCCTCTGCACCACTTTATTCAGGCCATAAAAAGGGCGGGGAATCCACCGCACAAAGCCATCAGCTTTATCCTTTTACTCCTAGTGCTAAACTTAACTTTTTCTAGCTATACCTTTATTAAACCACTTATTCCTGACATCAATCCTTTCCAATACGATTTGCTGTTTTATCATATCGATCAATGGCTGCATTTTGGCTACGACCCTTGGCAACTGACCCACCAAATTTTCAGCAGCGCCATCGCAACCAGCGCGCTAAATATTCTCTATCATCTGTGGTTTTTGTTGATGTGGGGAGCCGTGCTGTTTTTTGTCGTCAGGCGAGACTTAGTAAGGTTGAGGCTTCAATTTTTACTTACTTTTCTCTCGAGTTGGCTACTTATTGGTGGCATTGGGGCCATCACTCTATCTTCTGCTGGGCCCTGCTACTTACATTTACTTGATCCAGAGGTACTTTACTACCAACCATTAATGCAAAGGCTGACAGAGCAAAGCCTAGAGTTAACTCAACTCGGCTGGTTTAAACTTTGGGCACTGGATGTACAAAATACGCTTTGGCAACTGCATATTAACCAACAATCTGCCATTGGCGGAGGCATTTCAGCCATGCCTAGTATGCATGTATCTATCGCGGTCTTAATGGCAATAGCTGCATATCGCCATCAAAAAAAGCTAGGGCTGATAATGTGGATCTACGCAATCACTATTCAGATCGGCTCAGTGCATCTTGCTTGGCATTACGCTGTCGATGGTTACCTAAGTGCAATATTGACGGCGTGTTTGTGGAAAGGTATTGGCTGGATACAAAATCACTTTAGCCAATCACACTAGGCGAAATTGTTCACCGCTATCTACTCTCACTTATGATAGTAAAATCATTAATTTGTCATGATTTTGCTCTATTGTGTGTTGCTGTAAGTTAATTATTGATAAATCGGCACTTTAAGTATGTTTGCTATATTTAAAACTTTTTTTTGGCTAGGTTGGGTAAGCTTTGGTGGCCCCGCAGCCCACATAGGCTATTTTCGCCAAACTTTTGTTAACCAGTTCAAATGGTTAGATGACAAAGAGTATGCTCAGCTTGTGGCCTTAAGTCAGTTTTTGCCTGGACCAGGATCGAGTCAAGTGGGCTTTGCTATTGGATACAAACGCGGTGGGTTACTTGGGGCGATATTGGCGTTTCTCGGCTTTACGCTTCCTTCGGTGATTATCATGCTATGCCTTGCTTTACTGAGCAGTGAATTAAGCCAGAATCCCTTGTTCCAAAGTATCGTTCATAGCTTGAAGCTGCTCGCCGTTATCGTCGTGGCCGATGCAACCTGGGGAATGTATCACAGCTTCTGTAAGCAAAGACTCACCGTCAGTCTATGTTTTGCTACAACATCTGCACTGCTCCTACTTCCCAGCATATCAACACAGCTGATTGTTTTAGCCCTTGCAGCAATGATTGGCGCAAAGTACCTCGCTTTAAATGGCACTCAGACCAATAATAGCTTTAAGCCCTCGCTCTGGCCATTGGTGCTTTTTTGTCTTCTTATCGTGCTGCCATTTCTGACGTCAACGACACCTGTTATCCAGTTGTTTAGTGACTTTTTTCAGGCTGGAAGTTTAGTATTCGGCGGTGGCCATGTCGTTCTGCCTCTACTGCAAAATATGGTTGGCGATCAGATATCCCAAGATGCTTTTCTGACTGGTTATGCCACTGCGCAAGCTGTACCTGGCCCTATGTTTACTTTCGCCACTTACATAGGCTATCAACTGATGCCAGAGGCCCCGATTACAGGCGCGTTAGTTGCAACATTAGGTGTTTTTTTACCGGGGTTCCTGCTCCTTCTTTGCGTGCTTAAACATTGGCAATACCTTGCTCAAATACCCAAAATTTCAGGCGCGTTGAATGGCATCAATGCGACCGTGGTCGGACTGCTGTTAGCCGCACTCTATCAACCTGTATTTACGAGTGCAATACTAAGCACAAGCGATCTTGTGTTTGTTCTTTTTGGGTTCTATCTATACAAAGAACTAAAACTGCCGATGATATGGGTCGTGTGCAGTTTTATTATCATAGGAAGCTTGAGTCATTACGCCGGCTAACTCGTGGCACTAATTAATTGTTACCAGAGACACCCGCTGACGATTGCTCTCTAACCAAGGCTAATGCTCGCTCCAAGTTTTCATTGGCAATTTTATAGTAAGACGTTTTACTATCAATCGCTTGTTGCAAATATGGAATGGCTTGATCGGGCTTACCCTGTAGGATTAAGAAATACCCAACATTGTTGAGTGCCTCAGGTTTTTCCATATGTTTTGAAAATACATTGACCGCTCGAGTAATTTCACCTTTTCCAAGATAGATAAGCGCAAGATTATTTAGCGCTTTTTCATTGTTAGGCTCTTGTTTTAGAGCCTCAAGCACAAAACGCTGGGCTTTTCGATAATCTCCCGACATGTAAAACGAATAGCTGACATTAATCAAGGTTTTCATCGAGTCAGGCTTAATACTCAAAGCTTGTTTATAGTATGCCTGTGCAAGTTTATGTTCTGAGTCAATATCGGCAATAACACCAAGGCCCATGTAGGCGTATTCTGGCGAGTATTTATCTACCTTGAGATCAACTATCTTATCGATATCCTCTCTATTCTTGTTGTTTATATTGCTGTTGTTATTAAACCTAATTTGATCGGCATTTATGGCTCGATAGAAATAACTCTTACCGAGTTCCAAGTCTCCTGTTTTACTATATATAGTTCCCAACTGCTCTAAAGCTTTTATGTTGTCAGGGTTCTCTTTCACACCTAATAAAAATGCTTTCTCAGCCAGTTCAAGGTTTTCTCTCGACTGATGAATGCGGCCGATGTTGTAAAGGGCTCGATCTTTGTATTCACCATTTTCAAAAGACAATGAACGAATATATTCATACAAGGCGAGATCACTATTACCGCTAGCAAGTGCAGTATCCCCTCTTGAAATGGCTTCCTGCTCTGTTTTAGGTGGCTCCTGCGAAGATAACGTATCAATTGGCTTACCATCATAGAGCGAAGTATCTATACCGGGTTGACTCGATGAGCAACCCGCTAGTAACAGCACAATCAAAGATAACGAAGTAAAATGAAGTCCTTTCATAACGGGGTCCTTGGTTATCCGTTTCCTAAACTTGACGTGAATGAGAGCATCGATGGGCCAATGGCGACAATAAAGAAGCATGGCCAAATAAATAACAACAACGGAAAAATCATCTTAGTGGGTATTTTAGCCGCAATTTCCTCTACTTCTTGATTGCGTTTATCCCGATAATCCTCAGTGTATTCGCGCAAGGTCTGAGATAGACTACCACCAATGCGTGACGCATGAGCTAACATAGTGACCAAGCCTGCAATTTCAGTCAGCCCTGTACGATCGATCAAATCCTCAAACGCATCAGACATCTCAACCCCAGCATTAATTTTGACACACACTGTATCCAATTCATCAGCAAAATCGGGATGAGAAATATTGATCTCATCTGCCACTCGACGCAGTGCAGCATTGAAACCTAATCCAGATTCAGTACATACAACAAGTAAATCCAACGCATCTGCGATTCCACTACGGATTTTCTTCTGACGCTTCTCAACTAGGCGATTAAGTAAAACATTTGGGGCATATAAACCAGCACCGACACACAGGGCCAGCGCAAAGTTGAGCATCGACATTTCAGGAAAAAGAAAATACACCGCTGCCGCCGAAGCCAAGCCCAAAATAAGCGAAATCCCTTTAAATGCATAAAATATTGTTAGTGCATCGGCATCATGATAACCAGCATGCATTAACTTGTGCCTAATACTCTCAGTCTCTTTTGAGTTTGAGCTTTTCATCATAGGCGCTAGTGATTCAAGAGTATGATCAAATTTGCGGCTCTTTTTGAGTTTATTTGCACTGTTTGCGTCTTTCATTTGCTCCAATTTAGCGCGTATTGGAGATTTAGAACCGACAAAAAGTAGAGAAATAGTGAAGACGATCAATATTGTCGCAATAAGGATTACGCCAAGTAGTAGCGTTTGTTCATCAATATTGTAGGCTGCAAACTCACTAAGCAAAGTCTCCATGCTACACCTCGAAGTTAATGATGTTTCGTATCCACATCGAACCAATAAACAAACTCACCACTCCGCCACTGACCAGTGTCATCCCTCTTGGATCTGCGTAAAGAGGTTCAACATAGGCTGGATTGATAAAACTGAGGAAAACAAAAAGTACGAATGGGGAAAGGACTAAAATCCAAGCGGATAAACGACTTTCTGCGGATAAAGTTTTGATTTTTCTTTGCAGCTTAAACCTTGATCTTAGTACTTTTGATACCTTTTCAAGGTTTTCTGATAAATTCCCTCCCGTTTCTTTTTGCAGCAATACCGCACTCGAAAAAGCGAGCATTGAAACCGTCGGAGTCCTCTCAGCCATTTGCATAATGGCCATTCTCATATCGTAGCCATAATTCAGTAGATTAAAGGTATTTTTAAACTCAACACCGATTGGGGCTGGCATTTCTGCGCCGACCTCATTAAACGCCTGAGTAACGGGTTGGCCTGCTTGAAGCATACGCCTCATTATATCTAGCGCTTCTGGCAACTGTTCTTCAAATGCTGCCAGTCGATCTGAAATTTTTTTATTGAGCCAAAAATATAAACAAAACCAAACTCCTGTAACTGAAGCTAAGCCCACATAAACAGGCTGCCCGACAAGCAGTACGATGAAAAATGCGCAAACAGACAAAATGGACGTCACCAACAAAGTTTGGGATAGACTCCAGTCATATCCCGACAGCTCTATCATCTTTTTCAATGATGAAAGTGCTGCCACTTTAACCAATTTCCTATCAACAGGGGTTAAGCTTTTCAAATAATGCTCTTGGAGTAAAGAGCGCGCTTCTTCATCGAGTTTTGATTGGGATTCTTTTAAGCGCTCTGAGAGCTCTTTATGTTTTGCTTTACTTCCTGCCGCTGGAAGAATTAAGGCTTGTGATATAAAAACGACCGCAAAAAAAAGCAAAATAATAAACAATGTGGAGTCTTGTATCATACCCTACTCTCCCTATGAAAATGATTCATTGAAGATATCAAATGGCAGATGCAGCCCTTTCTTCGCGAGCTGGTCATGACACTGAGGCACCACCCCAGTTGCCGTATAGCTACCAATCACATTGCCTTCTGCATCCATCCCTTTACGCTGGAATCGAAAGATTTCCGACATAGTGATGATTTCTCCTTCCATACCATTTATTTCGCATATACTCACCATGCGGCGCTTACCATCTTCTTGACGCTCCATTTGCACCACTAAATGAATTGCCGAGGCTATTTGCGATCTCAAGTTTTTAGCGGACATATTCCACCCAGCCATGGCAAACATATTTTCAACGCGAGAAAGGGCATCTCTTGGAGTATTGGCGTGAATCGTTGCCAAAGAGCCGTCATGCCCAGTATTCATCGCCGCTAACATATCGACCGCTTCGGACCCCCTAACCTCACCAAGAACAATACGATCAGGGCGCATACGTAAGGCGTTCTTTACCAAATCTCTCTGGGTGATCTCGCCTTTTCCTTCTAGGTTGGCAGGTCTTGTTTCTAGTCTAACAACATGAGGCTGCTGCAGTTGTAACTCAGCTGAGTCTTCAATGGTCACTATCCGGTCATCTGACGGAATAAAATTAGAAAAGATATTCAGCGTGGTGGTTTTTCCTGACCCCGTACCTCCTGAAATCAGTACATTCATTGCACCCGTTACAGCCGCTTCAACAAATTTAGCCATTTCAGGAGACAGAGAATTAAAATTGAGCAGGTTATCCATGTTGAGTTTTTCAACAGCAAAACGGCGTATCGAGACAGAAGAACCATCCAGAGCTAACGGAGGTATGATGGCATTAACACGAGAGCCATCGGCTAACCGAGCATCGACCATAGGCGATGCTTCATCAATTCGCCGTCCAACTTGGCTAACAATCCTATCAAGGATATTGCGTAAATGGCGCTCATCGAGAAAGGTATAAGGCGTGAGTTCAAGTTTACCGCGACGCTCTACAAAC
Source organism: Vibrio zhanjiangensis (assembly GCF_030161235.1). Taxonomy (GTDB): domain Bacteria; phylum Pseudomonadota; class Gammaproteobacteria; order Enterobacterales; family Vibrionaceae; genus Vibrio; species Vibrio zhanjiangensis. Next base: position 128,189 of record NZ_BSPW01000077.1, read on the forward strand.
ACGTTTTTGGGACCATTAACTAAAATATCGGAGACTGTCGCATCGTTAAGTAATGGCTCTAGAGGTCCTAGCCCAAAGACTTCATCTTCAATTTGCTGGATAACGTGCTTTCGACCTTCAGCTCCTAAAGCATGAGTCTTATCTTCTGCCATTAATTGAACTATCGCATCATGAAGTTCTTTTTTAGCTCTATCAAGCTCCAAACTCGCCAAAAGCCCTAAGTCCAAAGTTTCTAGTAATCTTTGATGATAATAATGTTTCACAGCTAACTCTTGTTCAAGTTGCCTCTTTGCTTCTTCAACCGCGTGCCCTTTGGCTTCAGCTTCGAGCTTTCTGCGTTCTTGCAGAGACTCAGAATTTTGTTTTTGAGGTTCCTTTTCCGCCTGCTCTGTGTCGGGAATTGCTTGTCCTTGTGGTGCATTAAGACTTTGCTGCTCTTCTATTTCAGCGACTTTTTGTTGCAAATCAGAGTTAATATTTTTGCGCTTAAAAAGCATATAAAGCCCCTTTAGAGTTTGTAAGAGTTACGAAAACAGCTTTTTAAACCACCTTTTTTGTTCTTCTTGATCAGGCAGTAATGATGCTGCCAGCTTTTTCACTGACTTAGCAATTGCACTATTGTGTTTGGACTGGATATAAGGCCTTCCCAAGTTCGCACTCTCTAACGCAATTTTAAACTCATTGGGAATAGTATAGACTTGGACGTGCCCAACCGTATCTTCGACGTCTTTTAGCTTAATTGACTGACGCTTTTCATACCGATTCACGACCACTTCCATATGCTCTTTCGCCACTCCAAACTCGAAGGTGAGTAACTTCATTATTTGTGTCGTGTTTTTCAACGCGACAAGATTTTGTTGCGTAATAAGAAAGATTTTAGTGGCAGGGGAAATAACGGATGAAAAAATGCGATCCAAACCACGAGACATATCCACAATAACGTACGGATAACACTCCCTAAGCACTGGAATAAGCTTATTCATGTGTTGCGCTTTTTCAAAATTATCGTGACTATTCTCTCTTTTAAACCCTATGGTATGAAGACCGGAGTCATGCTTTGTCACCAAACTCCCCAGTGAGACATCGTCTAAATCGGTCACATTAGCAATCGCATCAGCTAAACCGTATGTACCATTAATATTAAGGTAATCTTCAATAACTCCGAACTGCATATCCAAATCAAGCAGCAACACTTCGTTTGGATGATGCCTTGCAAGAGTGATTGCCGTATTTAAAGCTATCATTGAAGCGCCCGAACCACCTTTGGTATTCATGAATACAAGCAACTCACCAAGATGACGATTCGCTACTTTTTCTTCCGCTACATTTTTAAGAAGCGGGGCGAGTTCATCTATCACGGCTTTATCCGAAATAAAATCGGTTGCACCAATGCGCAACGCAATTTTTAACGCACCATTGTCACTCTCATTTCCAAATACAATCAAAGAAGCATCATGCCCAGAATCATGAGAATCTGGCGCTTCAAACTGTTGAAGTTCAACGATTTTTTGTGCCCAATTGGGTCCTGTTTCAACAAAAATTAAATCTGGCGGGGCAAAATGTACGAGATTACTAACCACTAAACCATGAAATGAAATCATTTCGAAGCTGAGGTTCTGGCACTTGGATAACTCTTGGCTAATATGCACCTGAAAAGCATCGGATGAGTAAAACACCCAAACTGTAAGACTGGTTTTTAGTCGAACAGGACATTCTCCTTTAGGGGATAATTTAACCGCCTCTCCCATAAACCTTCTCCTAGCAATCCGTGCTGTTATCCGGATTTGTCGATGTCTTTCTATGGCGACCCAAATTCTCTCGCGGGCGTGTTGTTTCAAAATCAGGAATGGCCAACATACCTGTTAAATTGACAAAGCTAAGTAACCCAGTGAACTGATACTCAAAATTAACCACTTTTGCTCTAACATATTCAATTGTAGAAAAAACATCGTCATCTGTCAGAGTTCCTGTAATGACATTGCCTGAAGCATCTAAGTATTCAATGGTTAAATTGGCCGCCGTGAAACCCACTGGAGCATTGGAAGCAAGAGCCAGTGCTGGAATATCATTTCTGTCTTCAACTCGGCATACCACGGCTAACCTAGCGGCCACTCGTGTCATATCATTCACCACTTGCAGAGAATACACATACCTACCCACTTCAATAACAGCAAATACCAGTAGCAAAAGCGTCGTCGACACTAAAGTGAATTCAATAATGCTCAGACCCTGTTGCCGCTTCATGGTGCCGTCCTCATCATGGCGGAAACATTGAGCGGTACATTAAAATCTAGGGCTGAGCTAAAACCAGAAATAATAGGGGTATAGTCATAGTTGATTGTGACCGTGACATGTCCACTCGAATGATTAACAGACACATTCGATGTCGTCACTCCAGAAACCAAGGAGGAACCCCCTGTCCCTGTATGGCCATATACCACCATATTTTTTATTTGGTCTACATCTGCGATTTGATCGTAACTGGCAGTACCTGTTACACCAGAAGTTGCGAAGCGAACACCACTTTGAGCCATTTTGTTTAACGTCGTATATTGAATAAACGCATTGCCAAACTCAGTGATCGCCATCAATATGGTCATAAGTACGGGCACTGCAATCAACATTTCTACAGCTGCCAAGCCTTTTTGTGAGCCTATTGTAGGCAGTGAAGGACGCATCATGAGCCTCCCCCACTTGGATCTTTGTACAACACGATAGTGTATGGGCCGTCATCCGATGAATCTTGGCCCGGGTTTCCTCCACCCGCAGAGCAAGTTTGTAGAAACTCACCAACAATGGGATCTTGACTACCATTTGACGATGGCGCTTGCTGAAGAATAAAAAAGCAGCCAAGTTCTGTGACTGTAAAGGAGCTAGTACCTCCACTCGCGCTAGAGCAATCAACAATAGGTATAGCAATCGTTCTTCGTCCATGCTGCCCACCCGATGATGCCATGCAATCCGCATCACCAGTGCAATCAGGTAATACGGACAAATAATCCTCATACCCCCACGGCGTTCCACCAGCACCGCTGGTATCCGTATAGACAATCTCTCCAAAGGCATCGGTAGTCGCCACAGTCGCAGGCTGCCGCACATAAATATCAGGAGGGAACTCTTCTGCCGTAACACCTGCCCCCCCATATATCCCAAAGCGGGTATTCAATCCTTGTCCTACAGGTCCAATAGAGTTTCCCGGTTTAGTGGTTACCGTATCACCAATGCCAATTCTACCTTCATAGCTACCCGCTAATGCTTGGCGGATGGTTGCCGCCCCCGAGCCAAAATCAAGCAGCTGAAAGTTACCACTGCCCATAGTGCTTTGCTGTTGATCGGCAAGTTTAAGCACATAGAGATCACCCGCTATGTAACCTGATGGTGTTGCTTCACTGCCTTCACACACAGCCATAGGTACTACATTGACCTTCATTGCGGCGGTACTTGGCCCTGCAACCGCACTGACTCTCAGCTGTTTATTAATACCAAACAGATAAGCAAAGAAATTATCTAATGGGTATGCACTTATCGTGACACGAACATAGGTATCAAGATTTGAATTGTAGCCAGATTGAGGAAAAATACTGGGGTCGTTTGAATATTCAATCGAAACGTTCGCAGCTGAAAAGTCCATTTCATCGTTGCCAGTTGCACTGGCCATATTCGCCAAGGTGTTAGTAATTGCACTACTTGCATCTGCGTTGCTGCCTTTTCCATCTAATACGACAGCAGCCGCTAACGCTGCGGCATCCACACTGTTTTGTAATCGTGCTTTATTTAGAACCGCGTGGCTAACATCAATGGATAAAGCAGCAATACCTATCAGTGAAAGCATTGCAGCGGTGACCATTACTAACACTAAGCCCTTCTGCCGGTCAGGCGTTCCCCGACATCGCCTTGTTCTGGTCATAGTTCTATCCTTAAGAGCGGTTAATTTTGCCCCTCTTGAACAAATTGACTCTCAGTGCCTTCCAAGTCCATATCCTGTTTACCTGTATAAACTTGATTTACACCTTCCATCCTTTCACCACTGCCTTCAGGAATAATAGCCAGATTTTCTCTGGTCGCATTTACATTATAGGTCTGTTCTGACCTTAATTTAACTACATGTGCTCCTAAATCTTCCGCACTATTAACACATCCCATAAGCAACAAAGACAAAGCCAAAGGAGCTAACGTTACGTATTTCATATTCATCAGTTCTGCCTCTATAAACTGTGTCCAAAGGTTCCCTCAGTGCCACCTTTCGAATTGTCCAAAAAGCTGGTGTCATCTACCCTATTTGTCTGATGAGCACTCTCTGGCGCAATGTAAGCACCACGTCCAAGCAGGTAGTACTCAAAATCACTAGGCTCTACAAATGAGTCCGTGGGTAGAGATACCTTATTTCTATCAACAGGCCTCGCGAGTCTAGGTGTTACCAAAATCACTAACTCTGTTTCACCTGAGATATATTCCTGACTATTAAACATCTGACCAATAATGGGAATATCACTAAAACCAGGCATTTCTGAAACGACATCTCGTACATTTTCACTAATTAACCCAGCAATACCTATAGTTTGACCATCTGCAAGCTCTAGGGTAGAAGAGGCACTTCGTCGAGTGATGGGAGGAATAACATAAGTGGTAGTGGTAAGGTTGGGTGTTAGAGTCAGTGAAGAGGTATTAGCAATTTCACTAACATCAATCGCAAGATTAAGGTTAATTTTCTTGTCACTTAAAACCGTAGGAATAAATTTAAGCCCAACACCATATTCTTTATATTCAATGGTAATTCCATCATCATCTGGGACAGGAATTGGGAACTCGCCCCCCGCTAGAAATTCAGCTTTGACACCGCTAAGAGCCGTCAAATTCGGTTCGGCTAACACTTTTGCAGTTCCATTTTGTTTCGCTATATCCAGTGCAAAGGAGAACAAAGTATTGCTGTCTATAAAAGAGCCGAGTAAACCCGTAGTGTCAATCGATGGAGAGGTAAAAACTGGTGATACGGTTGTGGCGGTAGTCGGCAAAGATGCGCCAGTAGAGGAGCCTCCCCAAGAAATATCACCACTTTTCTGGAAAAAATGGAAATTAGCATCAAACTTTCTAACCAGACTTCTTTGAACCTCAGCGACAGTCACCTCCAACATAACTTGTTGAGCACCGCCGATTGTCATGAGATTTATTACCCCCGTCTTATCAGCCTGCTCACTAAGTGAGGCGGTTTCTTTATCTGCTTGTTCACCAGATGCGTATGTTTCAGCAACTCTTAGTGCGATATTCATCGCTGATTGACTGCTAATCTGACCACTCAAAATCAAACGGTTTTGGGCGCTGTGAACATTAATCTCTTCATCAGGCAAAAACTCGTACAATTTTGCTTTGAGGCTATTGAGATCATGCGTTACTTGAATATTGATAGACTCTATCAAACGACCTCGGCTATCCCACGCCATTAAGTTTGTCGAACCGAGTTTCTTACCAATGAGAAAGACTTCATCGGACTTGAGCATGACAATATCAAGGACCTCTGGGTCTCCGAGTGATACCCGTTTTGCTTTCCCCGCAAGCGTCACATGTGTTGACTTGTGATGAGGAACTAACACGGCTTTGCCCGACTGCGCAGCCGCGTAGGCCGCTTCAACTTGAAACAGTAACAATGAAATAATGATGATTAAATTTCGCATACTTAACCTCAATCCTTGACCCTAATGTTGCGAGATTCTGTACCTTTAATAACCGTAACACTTGGGGCTACGTACCGTTTTACCACTTTTTCTTCTTCATGAGGGTTGCGCAGAGCCAATTGAATTTCTCCTTTACTCTGAGCAGACAACAATTTCTCAGCCTCTCTTGGTGATACTTCCAAGGTCACAGCACGGACTATAATAGGTTTGTTTTCCTTTGTTTTGGCCGTCTGATCGACGGCCAAGACCTTAATTTCTTTAAGCACTGTAACTGTGGTAGCAGATGTCGAACTGTATTTTATTGTATTTAATACATCGACTTTATTACCTGGCAAAAGGAAACCAGCCACCCCAATGACATCATTGACTCGAATGGTCACTGCCCGTTTATTCTCAGGGATTAAAGAAGCTAAGGTCGAGCCTTCACCAGAAACCGTTAAACGATGTACAGTGATGATTTCTCCAGGGTAAATATTGCTTGCTGCAACTTCACCGACTAAATCATCAGCGGAAGTAAACTGAAATTCATCACGCCAATCTTTTTCCAAGAGTTTGCTAGTAACGTGCTGTTGTTCAATGATTGTGCCCGCCAATATTTCCTGCGTTGCAACCAAAACTGGCTCTCTTTCAACCACCTCAACTTCAGTTTGAGGCTGGAGTTGTCTATCCATCCATTGCTTAGCAAAAAATACCGCGCCTAAGCCAAATGCGATAGAAAGTAAGAAAAGTAACATCACTTGATTTCGGCTCATCGAGCACCTCCTCCCTTACCGTCAGCCGTGAAGTACACTTCCCAAGCACGTAATAGAACTTGCGAAGAAATTACCGGGGCTTGTTCTTCAAAAATAATAATATCCCGACTAATGCCAACGATATCTTTAGGCAAGCAAGGGTAATAACTCACCCCATGCTTACGATGTAAATCAAGAACAGCTTCAAAACACCCCTCTTCAAGAGACAAGCCTTTAGCCTCAGAAATGCCTTCCCACAGCTCTTTGTACTCACTTTCCTCTAAAGGCCCAAACTGTATTTTGTAGCCTAAGCGACGTAAAAAAGCAGGGTCGCTTATCTTTTCTGGGTCCAAATTGGTAGAAAAGGCTAGAGTGAGGATGAAGGGAATACTTATTTGTTGACCATTAGGGAGGTTCAAGTAGTCATAGAAGTATTCCATGGGTACTATCCAACGGTTTAACAAAGTATCCACTGGCATGGGCTGACGACCTAAATCGTCAATAATAAAAATGCCATTGTTTGCCATCATCTGAAGTGGTGCCATCCAAACTTTGTTATGTTCGCTATGATTGACTTCTAACATCTCCATAGTGAGTTCACCACCGACTTGAATGCTAGGCCTTTCACACAAAGCCCAACGACGATCAAAATGCTCCTTAAAAGCGATGGATTGAACTTCTTCTTTTTGCACTCGTTTGTGGTGCTGAGGTGAAAAAACTTTGATGATATTACCCGCAGCGAAAACTGAGTAAGGGATATAGACGGAGGTATTGAGCGAGTTGAGGATCTTAGTCGCGACAAAAGTTTTACCTGCACCAGCACCTCCATACAAAAGTAACGCCCTACCAGAGTTGATTGCTGGCCCCAAGACACCAATCATCCGGTGGGCTCCCAATACATCAGACAAAGCGTATTCGACATCGGCACGATTCACCATCTGAGCTCGTACATCTTGAGCTTTGACCATGTCACTATATGCGGGTAGAGAAACAGGAACGGGACCAAGGTACGCATCTTTAATAAAAGCAGTATCCGCTTCCTGCATACCTGCTTCAGATAAACCATAGCGAACATGTCCAGATGATTGATTAGAAAAAGAACCGGGTGATGCCTGAAATACTTCAGCAAGAGATTTGGCACGTAAATCGACCAAAATATCCTCTACAAGGTGGCTATTAATGGCGAGTAACTTGGTCAGTTGAAGGATGTCAGATTTCGGGTAAGCTGCTAAATGCTTGATAACTAAATTTTCGACAACAGCTTTAGGAACGCCAAGATCATCAAATGATTTAGGGACAGGGGGCTCTGGAGCTTGGGGAGTGAGTTCTGTACGGTGTCGTACTTGTGTCGTAACCTGAACCATACTGACTCCTTGTCATTGATTCAAAAAATAAAAGTAAACAGCGATCCCCAACACAACCACAGGAGCAAAGGGCATGCGATACCTTTCGCGTTCAGCTATTTCCTTTGAGCCTACGGGCTTAGTATCCGAAGCACCGTACATCGCAAGCAAAGAATATTTGCTCAACATCGATTTAGTATTGTCAGGAGCTTGTGCAACCCTCAATAATACGTAGAACAGGCCCACCACGACACTAGAGATTGCTATCCAGAACACGGCTTGATAAATGTGGGCAGGCCCCAACCAAAATCCCACAACACCCAAAAGTTTGACATCGCCAGCGGCCATCACTTTTAGAAAGTAAAGAACCAGAGCACAGATAAAGCAAGCAAGCCCAGTGGCAACTGACCAGAACAAGAGAGAAAAGTTACTTAATAGTAAAGCCTTATCAATAAGTGAAAGTAACAGTATTGCCAATAGTCCTTTATTGGGAATTCGGTGCTCTCTTGCGTCAGAAACGGCCACAGCAAACAGCACTATCCACACCAGTAAGCCCATATTGGCATCCCTTAATTTTGCTCCTACTAACTAAATATAGTCGCAAACTCAGCAGTGAGTATGTCCCTAAACGCAAAGAACAAGCCAGCAAAGCCAACCACAATTAGCCCTGCTCCAACAACGTATTCCACTACTGTTAGCCCCTCTTCATCAGCCAAAAAACTGAGTATTATCCCCATGGCACCGACCTCGTAGCTAAATAAAAAAGAAAACGGCCCATGACGCTCGCGTCATGGGAACTGCAATTTTTTCTGTTGCAAAAGGGCAATGCTTATCCGGAGAAAATTGACCCTAGCTCGGTGGTGAGTGTGCTGCTGAAAGTCGTAAAGATGCCTGTCAAGCCTGCAACTAGAAGCCCTGCACCCACGACATATTCAACCACTGTGAGTCCCTCTTCATCTTCAAGAAACTCTTTTACGTTAGATAATACCTTATTCATATCCAGTCTCCTTTCTGAAAATATGTCAAGCTATCGCGCTTACCTTTAAATTTAGATTTCGCCTCAAATAACAGTTAGGATTTTTTTAACCACTTTTGGTATTTTTTTGTCATTGTGTCGATTCAAATAATAAAAAAATGAGGTGAAAAACATAGCTCAGATCATATTTTAGACTATTTATTCTAAATAAAATGAGTCATTTAACGTTTAATGTTATTGTTTTTTAATGGTTAAATTAAGATAATAATTTTACTTTCATCCTAGCATTACTATTTTCCATTTGTATCACTTTTGATACTTGACAATATATGACACAAAAATAAAATCGATCTTCATTCCAAATATAAGGTTATTAAATTACCCAAAAATCATCATGGTGGCTATCCTTCGCTCTCTGTGATGGCTAAACCAGAATAACGTTAAGGTTGAGATTGTTTCTCCCTCACCTACCCTTAATGAAAGGAGACAGGAATATTTGGTGGGAGGCCTTAATCAGTGGACGTATTACATAAAGGATATTGGTTAGGACAATCAATAAGTTATGTTAACAAGGATACGGTTAGGGATTTAGAAACACACTTCCATCTTCTCGATTATGGATATGATGTTTCTGTGTTAAGCGAGTCTGATATCCACTTTTGCTTTTTTTTCTATGAAGAAAATTTTGATTCTTTATTCACTACTACAGCGAAAATATGTCAAAACCTTAATAAACACTTGATAGTCATATATAAAGGTCGATTAAGACCCGAGATTGCACAGTTGGACATCGTATTTTCAACATTAGACTTAAATGATAATAAAACCAAAGTTTGGTCGGAAGAACTAAGCAAAAAAATTCATTATCAATTTGTTAAACATCAAGAAATTATTGAATTGCATAAATTTCCATCACTAATCGAACAAAAATCGACAAATAAAGATTTAGTTGAAATACTCAGATATATCGACAATAACCTATCTCGAAAAATACGTGAAGAGGACATAGCAGATTATTGTCACTATTCAGTAACCTACTTTTCAAAGTTTTTCCATAAGACCATAGGTGTCTGTTTTAGAGACTATTTAACACTAAAAAGAATCAGCCTTGCTAAACAACTACTCAGTGAAAAACGTAAAGAGAAAATTTCATTTATTGCATTTCAATGCGGATATAATGACGTTTCTTATTTCTCTCGAATATTCAAGAAAAAAACAGGATTCAGCCCCGCCATTTATCGGCAAATGCACTAGTTATCACACTCTGGTCACAAGTTCCTGACTTGGGTTTCTCGCTTTATTCTCCTCCGTGATAAAGTTAACACGCTGTTAACAATAACAATATTATAACTTTGCTAATAACATGGAGTTAGAAAATGATTCAGCCTAACGAGTTACGCAAAAGCACTTGTACTCTTCCGCCACCTAATGAAATGATACTTCGCTGGGCAGAGGAACGCCCAAATGAAGTGTACCTTAAGCAAATCATCAACCGACAGTTTGTCGAGTTTACCTATTCTGATGTGGCGAATAAAGCTCTCAAACTTGTCGCTGCTTTGCAAGCACTCGGATTGCAACCCGGTGATAAAATTGCTCTGGTATCGAAAAACTGCGCAGAATGGTTCATCTGTGATCTCGCTATGATGATGGGGGATTTCATCAGTGTACCTATATTCCCCACAGCAGGCTCAGACACCATTGAGTATTGTATTACTCACAGTGAAAGCAAAGCTCTTATTGGTGGGAAACTCGATGATGCGACTGCAACTCAGAAAGTGTTAGGCAGCATGCCAGATTTAATCAGTCTCTCCTTGCCTTATGATAGTGCTCCCAAGTGCCAGTACTCGTTTGCAGAGTTAATCAAAAATATTGAACCTAGCAGCTATAGAGCTGAACACTATGATGATAAACTTATGTCGCTTGTCTACACTTCCGGTACATCTGGCTTACCCAAAGGGGCAATGCTAACTTATGGTGCCTTTAGTTGGTCCGTACAACAGCTAATTAACCACATAGGCATTAAACCGAACGACAGACTGTTTTCTTACCTTCCTCTGGCGCATATAACCGAACGAGTATACATCTTTGGTTCCTCAATTATGGGAGGCGTACCGACTGCGTTTCCAGAATCTCTCGATACCTTTATCGAGGATGTTAAAATGCAAAGACCCACTTTGTTCATCTCAGTACCACGTCTTTGGACACTATTTCAGCAAAGAATCCAAGATAAATTACCCCAGAGAAAGCTTAATGTTCTGCTCAAAATCCCCTTCATCAATACCTTGATAAAGAAAAAACTTGCAGATGGTCTAGGACTGGATCAAGCACGTGTACTCGGATGCGGTTCGGCCCCCGTATCCCCAGCCCTGCTAGATTGGTATTATTCGATAGGCCTCAATATTACCGAAGCTTGGGGAATGACCGAATCCTTTGCTTACAGTACTCTAAACTACCCATTTCGCGCCGATAAAATAGGCAGTGTAGGCAATGCAGGCCCAGGTATTGAACTAAAAATTGCACCAGATGATGAAATATTAGTCCGTGGTGAGGGACTATTTTCTGGATACTACAAAAATGATATTGCTACGCAAGAGTCTTTTAACGCCGAAGGCTGGCTACACACTGGCGATATAGGTTTTATTGATAGTGAAGGTTACCTGACGATACAGGGTCGTAAAAAAGACACCTTTAAAACGGCTAAAGGTAAATTTGTCGCTCCCGTTCCCATTGAGAAAAAATTATTTGAGTATAGCCGAGTTGAAATGATGTGCTTGATTGGTCTGGGCTTACCTTACCCAATACTCCTAGTCGTTCCTCACGACTTCCCAAACTTTGACAGAGAGCGTTATGAAAGAACAACGAAAAAAGTCATTGCTAAAATGAACGAGTCTTTAGAATCTCATGAACAGATCAAAGGCGTATTAATGATCAAAGACCCTTGGAGCATTGAAAACGGCATTTTAACACCAACTCTTAAGATCAAGCGCCATGTTCTAGAGCAAAAATATCATGAGGTCGGACAAAACTGGCCTAAAGATCAGCTTGTCGTTTGGGAAGACTAAATTAAAGGATGCCACCTGTTTGTTAACAAAGGAGAGTCTATACTCTCCTTTTGCTTTTCTAGTGCAAGGGGTTATCATAACAAAAAATAATCAAGGATAGCGATGGACATACGTTTACATCACTTATCAGGCCTGCGTTACTTTGAAGTTGCCGCTAGATTACAAAGCTACAGCCGCGCCGCTGAGGAATTGTTTGTCAGTCAAGCGGCTGTTAGCCAAAAAATCCGTCAACTCGAAGATGGATTAGGCTGCAAGCTATTTATGCGAGATGGCCGCGAAATGCACTTAACTGAGCAGGGAAAAATTCTCTATAAGCATGTTTCAAAAGGCTTTGAGAATATTGTAACCGGATTGAATCAAATTCAAAGTGAGCCAATAGAAGGACTACTTTGCGTCAGTTCCACCCCCTCCTTCGCCTCATGTTGGCTCCTGCCCAAACTTTGGCAGTTTTCCGCGCAATACCCTAATATCCCGATTCGAATTGAGACAAGTTGTGATGAGCCAAAACTGAAACAGGGCAAAGTCGACGTAGCAATATGGCAAGGCGAAGAACTGGAAAATGCGACAAACCTTCATAAAGAATTTTTGTTTGAGGACCCAGTTTATCCTTTTTGCTCACCTAATTTTGCCCAAAATATGGATCTATCAAGGCCAGAGCAGCTGCTCAATACTTGGTTAATTCACTACCAGTCTGGTGGTTACCCATGGCAAAGTTGGTTTGCAGAAGCGGGGGTAAAAATGAATAAAGAATCTGTCCAATGGACAGAAGTAAGCACATTTGACCATGCTATGAACGCTGTCATCACAGGCCATGGTGCTTGTCTTGCATCGGACTCATTGGCCAATGACTTAGTCAATAGAGGGTTACTGATCAAACCTTTTGCTATAGGAATGCAACCAGGTATCCGATTCAATCTGTTTTATGATCAAGAATCACCACGACTTAACCGTATCATGGCCTTTACTCATTGGCTTCACGGAATTATTGGGGAGTCGAGCAATTAGAGGCTTTGGGTCTCTGCATAGACAAAGCTAACCTCTCAACATATTGAACATTTACACATCCCAATAATTTTAATTAATATCATCAATAAATTAGAAGAAACACACTAACGATTAAGGATGATTTATATTATGAGGAAATCGCTCAATATTCTCCCTCTACTCCCATTTTTCGCCACGGCAAATACCAATCCTGACCTAGAGACTGTGAATAAAAGGCTTGAGCTGACAGCACAACATATAAAAAAACCTGTAGCCATGGCTACAGGTTTTTATTTGGGCAATGCAAAAGAATTACTTCTTAGCGTCGCGCTCTTTAACTTCAGCAATCACTTGCTCAGCAACGTTAGCTGGACAAGGTGAGTAGTGAGCAAATTCCATAGAGAACTGACCACGACCAGAAGTCATCGTACGCAGTGTACCAATGTAACCAAACATTTCTGATAGAGGCACGTCAGCTTTGATACGAACACCAGTAGCACCAGCTTGCTGGTCTTTGATCATGCCACGACGACGGTTAAGGTCACCGATTACGTCACCAACGTGATCGTCTGGAGTGAACACATCAACTTTCATGATAGGCTCAAGAAGCTGCGCGCCTGCTTTAGGCATAGACTGACGGAATGCGCCTTTCGCTGCGATTTCAAATGCAATTGCAGATGAGTCAACGGCGTGGAAGCCACCGTCAAACAGCTCAACTTCAACATCAAGTGTTGGGAAGCCCGCTAGAACACCCGTTTGCATCATGCCTTCAAAGCCTTTCTCAACTGCTGGCCAGAATTCCTTAGGAACGTTACCACCAACAACTGTAGACTTAAATGTGAAGCCAGAGTTTGGCTCACCAGGTTTGATACGGTAATCGATCTTACCAAACTGACCAGAACCACCAGACTGTTTCTTGTGCGTGTAGCTATCTTCGATTTCTTTAGTGATAGTTTCACGGTACGCAACCTGAGGAGCACCTACTTCTAGCTCAACACCGTAAGTACGCTTTAGGATATCTACTTTGATATCTAGGTGAAGTTCACCCATACCTTTTAGGATGGTTTCGCCAGAATCTTCGTCAGTCTCAACTTGGAATGATGGATCTTCTGCAACCATCTTACCGATCGCAATACCCATCTTCTCTGTTGAACCTTTGTCTTTTGGTGATACAGCAATTGAGATTACTGGCTCTGGGAAGATCATTGGTTCTAGAGTACATTCATGCTTAGGATCACATAGAGTGTGACCAGTTTGAACATTCTTCATTCCGACAACCGCGATGATGTCACCCGCTTGCGCTTCAGTAATCTCGTTACGGTCATCAGCCTGCATTTCACACATACGGCCGATACGCTCAGTTTTACCTGTTGCAGCGTTAAGAACTGTGTCACCTTTCTTCATTACACCAGAGTAGATACGGATGAATGTTAGGGCACCGAAACGGTCGTCCATGATCTTGAACGCTAGCGCACGTAGTGGCTCATCTGCAGATACAGTAGCTACTTCGCCTGTTGGCTCACCAGTTTCTTTATCTGTTAGAGGCTGAGGATCAACTTCTGTTGGAGATGGTAGGTAGTCTACAACAGCGTCTAGTACTAGCTGAACACCTTTGTTCTTGAACGCAGAACCACAGAAGGTTGGGAAGAACGCGAGATCACGAGTACCTTTACGGATACAACGTTTGATATCTTCAACAGAAGGCTCTTCACCTTCCATGTACGCTTCCATTAGGTCGTCGTCTTGCTCAACAGCAGTTTCGATGAGTTCTTCACGGTACTGTTCAACGTCATCAACCATATCGGCTGGAACATCTTGGATTTCGTAGTTTTCTGGTAGACCTGAGTCATCCCATACGTATGCTTTACGAGATAGCAGATCAACAACACCAACGAAGTCTTCTTCGCGACCAATAGGAAGAACCATTACTAGCGGGTTTGCCGCAAGTACGTTCTTAACTTGGTCAACAACGTTAAAGAAGTCTGCACCCATACGGTCTAACTTGTTAACGAAGATGATACGTGCAACTTCTGATTCGTTCGCGTAGCGCCAGTTCGTTTCTGACTGAGGCTCAACACCACCAGAACCACAGAATACACCGATACCACCATCTAGTACTTTAAGTGAACGATATACTTCTACTGTAAAGTCAACGTGTCCCGGAGTGTCGATAACGTTTAGGCGGTGGCCATTCCACTCACAAGTTACAGCAGCAGACTGGATTGTGATACCACGCTCAGCTTCTTGCTCCATGAAGTCAGTAGTTGACTCACCGTCGTGTACTTCACCAGTTTTGTGAATTTTACCAGTAAGCTTTAGAATACGCTCAGTGGTGGTAGTTTTACCCGCATCAACGTGCGCGAAAATACCAATGTTTCTGTACTTTGATAAATCTGCCATTGTCTTACTCTGTTTATAAGGTATAAATTGCGCGCAGAGTATATCACAATCTGTCAAGACTGATAGCTTTGCGTGCTTATGTGAATAAAAAAACTTATCTCGTTTTGCTTATCTTACGACATCAAAACTTGTTTCAAGAAAAATGTCCGCCAAAATTCTTTTTCGGTAAGTGCCAGATAATATTCAGATCAAATATTAGCGATTAATTGCGCCCAACCATCAACTGAATATTCAGCCCAGCAACCTAATCACATGTTATTGCAAGGAAATAAAAACCTGATGGTCAATGCCACCAGCTAACCGCATGATCCATTCAACAAAACACTAAGTAAATAGACTACTGAAAGAAACTCAATAACAGCGCGCTAGATAGGCGCTGTTATTGAATGACCTAGAACACACTATACTCGAGGGCAAATCTCGGCAGCAGGAAAGAAAAACTCAATTTCTCTCGCCGCAGATTCTTGACTGTCTGAACCATGTACCGAATTTAAGCGCATATTCACTGCATAGTCAGAGCGAATGGTCCCACAAGCCGCTTCTTCTGGATTTGTCTTACCCATTAATTCACGGTACCGCGAGATAGCATTTTCACCTTCAAGGACTTGAACCATAATTGGTCCTGACGTCATGAATTCTTTTAACGCGGGGAAAAATGGCTTACCTTCATGCTCAGCATAAAAGCCGCTCGCTTGTTCCTCAGTCAATTTCACCATCTTTGCTGCAATAATCTGAAGGCCTGCTTTTTCAATACGATTGTAGATTTCGCCAATCAAGTTGCGTTCTACAGCATCAGGCTTGATGATAGAAAATGTTCTTTCTAGAGCCATAGGGTTACCTTTGTCTTATTTTATTATTAAGCGCTCAATCGCCACTCATTACTGATTTGCTTGCTGGATGAGTATGCCAGCTAGAGTACGCACACCGACACCTGTTGCACCGGCTGCCCACATATCCGTTGCCGATTTTCGGTAGGTTGCTGCACAGTCAAAATGCAACCACCCTTTTTGATGATTTTCAACAAAGTAAGATAAAAATGCAGCTGCCGTACTTGCGCCAGGTGCATAGTCACCGCTACTAATATTCGATAAATCTGCAAAGTTTGACGGTAGCATACCTCTATGGCTGTTAGCCAGAGGAAGCGCCCACAGCCCCTCTTTTTCTTCTTTAGCCACAGACAAAGCCTGATGAGAAAGAGACTCATCAAAACTCATCAAAGCGTGATAGTCATTGCCCAATGCATTTTTGGCAGCGCCTGTTAGAGTGGCACAATCAATGATTAACTCAGGCTTTTGCTCACTGGCATAAATCAAACCATCCGCTAGCACTAAACGCCCTTCGGCATCTGTATTCATTATCTCAACTGTCTTGCCATTTTTATAGGTAATAATATCACCAAGCTTTAGCGCTCTACCTGAAATCATATTTTCGGCACAACAGAGAATCAACTTCACTCTCTTGTTGAGACCACGCATAATTGCAAGCGCTAAGGCACCTGTAATCGTGCCAGCACCTCCCATGTCCGCTTTCATCGCTGTCATGAAATCAGAGGGTTTAAGACTATAGCCACCAGAATCAAACGTAATTCCTTTACCCACCAAACAAGCCCATACCGGCGCATTCTCATCCCCTGTTGGGTTGTAATCGAGTTGTAACATGGCAGAAGTTCGCGATGAACCTCGACCAACCGCGTAGATTCCTTCCCAACCTTCGTCGAGCAGATCCTTATCTTTTACGATACGAATTTGAACAGTATCTTCAGGTGCAACAGACTTTACAAACTCTGCCGCCATAGTTGCAAGCTGCCTTGGCGCAACTTCCTCAGCTGGCTTATTGATGATATCGCGGGTAAATTCAGTGGCTTTGATCCGTGCCTCTAACTCTGTCTGAGCAGCATCAACGAGCTCAGGCAAAACTAAATTATTATTTTTCTTAGGGTTACGGTACCCCTGATAAAACGCCCAAACGGACTCCAAGTCCCAACCCGCACCAGCTAGAGAAATAGATGATATACCTTGAGAGTCTAATTTTCTGGCGGCTCGCTGAACAACCTCGAGTTCGTTGTCTTGCCCCACATGGATAGTGGCGACTTGCTCAGAGAAAGAAAGCGTTGCCTTCTCTCCCCAATGTGCCGGAGCTGGCTCCGTGCTCAACATTACAGACATTTGTGCAGACATGGTTTCTCCTTGTCTTTGTTACTGGCAGATTCTTCACCATTTTACTTAACCTACGGATGTTAGCATCTCGAAAGGGAAAAATGTCAATTCGATAAAAAACGGGCGATTTCGCCCGTTTGTTTTAGTCAAAAATGTTAACTTGAAAAGCTTTTGACGCTTCCATTAATCCATTTCATCCATCCAACATAAGATGACAGCTTCAAGGATTTTTTCATTTGAACGATTCGGTTCATCATCAAACTCATCGAGTTCAGTAATCCATTTGTGCAGGTCGGTAAATCGCACAGTTTTAGGGTCAAGATCTGGGAACTTATCACAAAGTTCTATCGCAATATCTCGCGAATCTGTCCATTTCATTGCTCACTTTCCTTTTCGTCTGGATTTGTTTATCTCAATATAATGCCGTGCTAGTTTAGTGATCTTCCGCAGCATGGTTGAGAGTATACTTTGGAATTTCAACCACTAAGTCTTCATCTGCAACCTTAGCTTGACACCCTAGACGTGATTCTGGCTCCAACCCCCATGCTTTATCCAGCATGTCATCTTCCAGCTCATCGCTTTCTTCTAAAGAGTCAAAACCTTCACGAATCACCACGTGACATGTTGTACATGCACAAGATTTTTCACACGCATGCTCTATACCTATACCGTTTTTAAGCGCAACATCTAAAACTGTGTCACCTGTCTTCGCTTCCAAAACCGCACCTTCTGGACACAAATCTTCATGCGGCAATACAATAATCTTAGGCATAACTGTTTCTCTTAAATATCATCTACTGATTGACCTGACAGTGCAGATCGAATTGATTTATCCATGCGGCGCGAAGCAAAGTCTTGACTGGCTTTGTCTGCTTCTTTAATCCCTTGCTCAATCGCATCAGCGTTGTCACCATTTCGTAGTTCGATCAATGCTTCAATCGCACTAACTAAAGTCTCTCTTTCAGCCCCTGAAAGCAACTCATCCCCATCAGCTTGGATAGCGCCCAGCAAGCCTTCAATCACTCGGTCGGCTTCAACACGTTGTTCGGCCAGTGCTCGTGCCAACATGTCTTCCTTAGCGTGGGTCATCGAATCACGCAGCATATTCGCCACTTCATTATCGCTCAAGCCATAGGAAGGTTTCACCTGAATTTCTGATTGAATCTTAGTACTCTTTTCCATTGCATTGACAGAAAGTAAACCATCTGCGTCCACTTGGTAAGTCACTCGTATATGCGCAGCACCGGCTGTCATTGGTGGAATGCCTTTAAGCGAAAATCGTGCTAGAGAACGACAATCTTCAACCATTTCTCGCTCTCCTTGCACAACATGAATGCTCATCGCCGTCTGACCATCTTTAAATGTGGTGAATTCTTGAGCTCGAGCAACAGGGATTGTGGTATTACGTGGGATTATTTTTTCCACCAAACCACCCATGGTTTCTATACCAAGAGATAGAGGAATCACATCCAACAACAGCATGTCAGAGTCTGGCTTGTTGCCAACCAAAATGTCGGCCTGAATCCCTGCGCCTATCGCAACCACTTCATCCGGATTGATACTTGTTAATGGCGTTCTCTCAAAAAAGTCACCGACCATTTCTCGCACAAGCAAAGTTCGCGTAGAACCACCGACCATCACGACTTCCAGAACGTCTCCAACATCGACTTGCGCGTCTTTTAAAGCTCGGCGACACGACATCAAGGTCTTTTTAACCAGAGGACGAATTAACGACTCAAAATCCTCTTTTGACACACTCCCGCTCCAACCCAAAAGCTGTACATCAACCGTATCACGTTCTGATAATGCAATTTTTGTCTCGGTAGCAAGGTTCAATACTGTTCTACGCTGCTCTGCCGATAATGGCGTGTTAACACCTGAGCATTCAATTAGATATTCTGCTAAAAGGTGATCGAAGTCATCACCACCTAAGGCTGAATCACCTCCCGTGGCAAGAACCTCGAAAACGCCTTTCGACAGACGAAGGATAGACACATCAAAAGTGCCTCCCCCTAAGTCATAAACAGCTATAATGCCCTCTTGCCCCGAATCAAGGCCGTATGCAATGGCTGCCGCTGTCGGCTCATTCAATAAACGTAATACGTTCAGACCTGCTAACTTAGCGGCATCTTTGGTCCCCGCACGCTGAGCATCATCAAAATAAGCGGGGACAGTAATCACGACTCCAGATAGCTCGCCGCCTAATGTTTCTTGCGCTCTCAGTGCCAATGACTGCAGAATATCCGCGGATATTTGAATAGGGTTTTTGTCACCCGATGCTGTCTGGAACACGGGCAAGCCATTGTCGCTTTGTTTAAAACGATAAGGCAGATGTGGGTATAGAGCTTGAATATCTTGCAATGACCGTCCGAGTATACGCTTAACCGAAATTATTGTATTTTCCGGATCTAATTCGGCCTTTTGTTTAGCTTCATAACCAACAACTGGCATCTCTTGAGCATAGTTGACGATGGACGGAAGAAGGCTTCGCCCTAACTCATCTTTTAACGTTGAGGCATTGCCACTGCGTATAGCAGCAACCAGAGAGTTTGTCGTACCTAAGTCGATACCGGCAGCCAGTTTATGCTCGTGAGGTGCAGAACTTTGTCCAGGTTCGGCTATTTGAAGTAATGCCATTCTTGGTCCTTATCATTCGCTAGCCGAGGAGTTTCTCTTCCACTAGCTCTATTTCATTTTTCAGTTTGGCGATAAACTTGAGTTTTCGCACACATTCAGCAGCGTGCTCCCATCGAGCAGTGTTCAAGTCAAGTTCAACAGCGTGAAGATACTGTTTATACATTTTGCTCACTCTATCCTCGAATTCGAATAAGACCGTTTCAGGCTCAGCTTGAGATGAAATGCCCTCAAGCTCTTCTCGCAACTCCATCTGCTCCATTAAAAACATTGGATCACTCATAGTCTGTTGCTCGTCTCGAATATCGACGCCATTTTCTGCCAGTATGTATTCAGCCCGTGAGAGTGGATTCTTTAGCACATGATACGCATCATTGATTTCGGACGCTTTTTTCACTGCCATCAAACGATCACGCTCTGATGCTGTAGCAAAATTATCGGGATGAAAGCGCTTTTGTAGTTCACGAAATTGTGAAGAAAGAAGGCTACCATCCAGCTGAAACTGACTTGGTAGCCCGAATAGTTCGAAATAATTCATTAGGAAGTCGGTCCTTAGGTAATTCAGGTCCAGCCGGCACTCGTTACTTACACGTTAAAGCTTTCGCCACAACCACATTCACTTTTGGCATTCGGGTTGTTAAATTCAAACCCTTCATTGAGTCCTTCTTTAACGTAGTCAAGCTCAGTACCATCAAGATAGACTAAGCTTTTTTTGTCAATAATGACTTTAACACCTTGGTGATCAAACACTTCATCTTCTTCATTAAGCTCGTCAACAAACTCAAGCACATAAGCCATGCCAGAACAACCTGTCGTTTTCACTCCTAGGCGTAAACCGATACCTTTTCCTCGGTTATCCAAGAATGTTTTAACCCGACTTACCGCCGTCTCTGTCATTGTAATGGCCATACTGCACCTTAATTTATGTTAACTAATTCAATGGGAGTGCTGGACTCCCATTATATACCAATCGCTTATTGTTGGTGTTTTTTCTTGTAATCAGCGACCGCTGCCTTTATTGCATCTTCAGCAAGGATTGAACAGTGTACTTTAACTGGAGGAAGCTCAAGTTCTTCCGCGATTTCAGCATTTTTAATCTCGGCTGCTTCATCTATGCTTTTGCCTTTTACCCACTCAGTGACAAGTGAACTTGATGCTATAGCACTACCACAGCCATACGTTTTAAACTTAGCATCCTCAATGATACCTTCTGGAGTCACTTTTATTTGTAGCTTCATTACGTCGCCACAAGCCGGTGCACCGACCATACCACTACCCACATTTGGATCTTCTTTATCAAATGAACCAACATTTCTTGGGTTCTCGTAGTGATCTATTACTTTTTCGCTATATGCCATAATTTTTACCTCGAATCCTCTATAACAACTATTGAAGCGTAACCTAAATTAGAGTTAGTGGTGTGCCCACTCAACTGTACTTAAATCCACTCCTTCCTTGTACATATCCCATAGAGGAGACATGTCGCGTAACTTAGTGACAGCTACACGGATTTGCTCAATCGCATAATCCACTTCCTCTTCCGTAGTAAAACGTCCGAAAGAAAATCGAATTGAACTGTGCGCAAGTTCATCGTTCAAGCCTAAAGCTCGCAATACATAAGACGGCTCCAAACTTGCAGAAGTACAAGCACTGCCCGAAGACACCGCTAGATCTTTCAGTGACATCAACAAAGACTCACCTTCGACGAAAGCAAAGCTGATGTTTAAATTGTGCGGAACCCGTTGTTCAAGAGAACCATTGATAGTAACCGCTTCAAGATCTTTAACTCCGTCAAGCAAGCGATTACGAAGCGCTAACGCATGATCATAATCTTTTTGCATTTCTTCTTTGGCAAGACGGAAAGCTTCTCCCATACCAACAATCTGATGAGTCGCTAAAGTACCCGAGCGGAAACCACGTTCATGGCCACCACCATGCATCTGAGCTTCAAGACGAATACGCGGTTTACGGCGAACATAAAGAGCACCAATACCTTTAGGACCATAAGCTTTGTGTGCAGAAAGAGAAATTAGGTCAACTTTCATCTCTTGAACATCGATAGGTAGTCTACCCGCAGATTGAGCGGCATCAATGTGAAAAACCACTTTCTGGCTACGACACAAATCGCCAATAGCAGCAATATCTTGAACAACACCAATCTCATTATTTACGTGCATAATAGAGACTAAAACGGTATCTTCACGTATTGCAGCTTCAAGCTTTTTGATGTCAAGAATGCCGTCTGCTTCAGGCTCCAAATAGGTTACTTCAAAACCTTCACGCTCTAATTGACGGCATGGGTCAAGCACCGCTTTATGCTCTGTTTTACAAGTGATGACATGCTTACCCTTTTTCGAATAGAAATGAGCAGCACCTTTAATCGCTAAGTTGTCAGACTCGGTCGCGCCAGAAGTAAAAACAATCTCTCTGGGATCAGCATTCAGTAGATCCGCTATTTGCTCTCGGGCAGTATCGACTGCTTCTTCAGCCTGCCACCCATATCTGTGTGAGCGCGAAGCTGGGTTACCGAATGTGCCGTCCATCGTCATGTACTGAACCATTTTTTCAGCCACCCGAGGATCCACAGGACATGTTGCTGAATAATCAAGATAAATAGGCAGTTTCATTCTCTACTCCAATGTAACAGGCAAACCGCTTATGAGCGGAAATTTATACCGATGGGTGCGGTGTTAGAATTCTTTTTAGAAAACCCATGATTAACCGCAAGATCTAAGTCTTGGCGGTCAGAAACTTCTAGAACATCATTGTCTTTCATCAACTCACCTAAGGTGATGTTGTTGAGGAAATCACTAATACGCGAGCTCAAATCGTGCCAAAGTGTGTGAGTAAGGCAACGTGTTCCGCCTTGACAATCCCCGCGCCCCTGACATTTAGTTGCATCGACAGATTCATCAACAGCCGCAATAACGGTTCCTATTGCAATAGTATTGGCATCGGTACCTAGACGATACCCACCACCGGGACCACGGACACTGGCGACAAGACCAGCTTTGCGCAATTTGGAAAAAAGTTGCTCTAAATAAGAAAGTGAAATACCCTGACGCTCAGAAATATCGGCCAGAGGCACTGGGTTTTGCTGTGAATGCAGAGCCACATCTAACATGGCTGTAACTGCGTATCTTCCTTTAGATGTAAGTCTCATATAACACCATATCCACATCGTTCATGTGTTATAAATTCTTTCATACCCGACCAAATTAGTCAAGTATTTAACCCCTTACTTTACTCAAGTATTGAACTAATCTAGGTAAGTACAAGTAAGGGCTAACGTATTTTTTTCTCTACAGCAGTCAGTATGCCACGTAAAATGTTCAGCTCTTGCGTTTCTGGTCTTGAGCGAGTGAACAAACGACGAAGCTTGTTCATCACTTTTCCGGGCTGCTGCTCATCAATAAAATCAATATCTTTCGCAACTTTCTCTAAATGAGAAAAAAACAACTCTAGTTCTTTATGCCTCGGAAACTCTATCATTTCATCTGATACTCGATACAACCCTTTTTCATGCTCCAGATAAGCCATACGTATCTCATAGCTCAGGGTCTGAACTGCCATGGCAAGGTTCAATGAGCTGTATTCGGGATTAGCAGGAATACAAACATGGTAGTGGCAAGTCTGAAGCTCATCGTTGGTTAAACCGGTACGCTCTCGACCAAATACCAACGCAGTGGAAGAAACCGATGCGTGTTCTATAAACTTTTTCCCACACTCACGAGGCTCTAACATTGGCCACTCCAGAGTGCGAGAGCGTGCACTCGAACCAACAACTAAACTGCACTCAGATATTGCTTCAGCTAAACAGCCAACAATTGATACATTCTCCAATATATCGGTAGCACCAGATGACATCGCTATCGCTTGCTGATCTATTTCACACTGAGGATCGACCAGTACTAACCGAGACAATCCCATGACTTTCATCGCCCGGGCAGCCGAGCCAATATTTCCAGAATGTGAGGTCCCAACGAGTACGACTTTAACATTATCTAACATTGGATTTTCCCAGAAACCATTTGAACCGCGCGATAGTAACATATCCAACACAAAAAAAATCCCTCCCTTTTTACTGATAGGATAAAAAAACATCCGCTTCCATTTGGCCATTTATCTGGTATACTCGCGTCCGTTTTTCTGTTCTTTAACATCCGTTGGGAAATTTATATGCATCCTATGCTTAATATTGCTATTCGTGCAGCACGAAAAGCAGGCAATCATATTGCTAAATCGTTAGAAAATGTTGAGAAAATTGAGTCTACGCAAAAAGGCGTCAATGATTTTGTAACCAATGTCGATAAAGAAGCAGAATCAATAATTATTGATACAATTAGAGCGTCTTATCCAGATCATACTGTTATCGGTGAAGAATCAGGTTTACTAACGGGCAAAGACGACGAAGTTCAATGGATCATAGACCCGCTGGATGGAACAACAAACTTTATCAAAGGTTTCCCTCATTTCTCTGTTTCTATCGCTGTGCGCCTCAAAGGTAAAACAGAAGTTGCTTGTGTTTATGACCCAATGCAAAACGAGCTATTTACCGCCCAGCGAGGTTCAGGTGCTCAGCTTAACAGTGCTCGAATTCGTGTTAAGCAAGTTAAAGATCTACAAGGTGCTGTTTTAGCGACAGGTTTCCCATTCAAACAAAAGCAGCACTCAGAATCTTACTTCAAGATCATGTCTGCTTTGTTCGTTGATTGCTCTGATTTCCGCCGAACTGGCTCAGCGGCGCTCGATCTGTGTTACCTTGCTGCTGGACGTGTAGACGGTTTTTTTGAACTAGGCCTTAAGCCATGGGATATTGCAGCAGGTGAACTTATTGCACGAGAAGCTGGTGCTATCGTGACAGACTTTGCTGGTGGTACCGACTATATGAAATCAGGAAATATCGTTGCTTCAAGCGCTCGTGGTGTTAAAGGTATCCTTAAACACATTCGAGAAAACGGTAACGAGACTCTACTAAAATAGACAAAGATTAACAATCTATATCATTTATGGCCCACTCAATAGAGTGGGCTTTTTTATGCGTGAAATTTTCCAACAAAAGAATAAGCATAAATATGAATATCGATAAATCTCCATTTAATGATATGCTGAAAAATATAACTACTGTTTTCAATATATTTACACTGATGAAAATAATCTCTTTAATATGTACATTGCTATTGGTTTCGACTGGGTGTAGCGCGACTTCTGATAGTGTACCTCTATCTGATAAAAACTACTGTATTGCCTTACCGAAAGAAAAAATCAAAAGTCTTTCTCATTATATAAAGCCATACGAGCCGCAACTCAAAAATAAGACAGGTGTCTATGTTTTGGAGCAAGGTGCTGAAGCTATGATGTCTAGAGCTTGGCTAACTGATGCAGCTGAAAGGACAATTGATATTCAGTATTTTATTTTCTCTGTTGATAATGTCGGGCTAATCGCTACAGATCACCTTGTTCGGGCAGCAGAAAGAGGAGTAAAAGTTAGAGTTCTGGTTGATGACATTATGCTCGAAGCCAAAGGCGATGAACTTTTAATGCTCGCGGCTCATGACAATATTGATATCAAAATCTACAACCCTAACGTAAACATAGGTAAAAACATCATCAATAAACTAGGAACAGTGTTGACTGACTTCCATGGGTTAAATCAGAGAATGCATAACAAAGTTTTTCTCGCCGATGATCAGATAGCAATTACTGGTGGGAGAAATATAGCCGATGAGTATTTCGGATTTGACCATGAATATAATTTTAGAGACAGAGATGTTTTCTTGGCTGGTAAAGTAGTAACCGATGTCAAAGCATCATTTGATGAGTATTGGAAACACGAATTGAGCGTGAATGTTGAGAGCTTAATAGCAAAAAACCCTTACCCTAGAAACCCTGACTTTTCCAGACTTCACTCATATTCCTGTAATCCTGAGAACTTCCACCCCGAGATAAGATCCGAAATACAGAAAGTTCCACAAACCTTTAAAAATTTATCGGCTAGCGGAGATTTTCTATTCCTAGAGCAAGTAGAATATATCTCAGATAAGCCCGGAAAAAATAACCGAAAAACATTTCTCGGGGGTGGCAGTATCACTCGAACTAAACTCATTGAACTCGCCGAAAAAGCCCAGAAAAGTATTCTTATACAAACCCCCTACCTAGTTACCACTAAAGCTGACCGTAAATTTCTAAAGCAGCTAGTCGATCGAGGCGTAGAGATTAAGATTTTAACAAACAGCCTTGCCTCTAATGATAACCTCGAAGCATTTAGCGGATATCAACGAGATCGTTCAAGGTTACTAAAAACAGGGGTCGAGATATATGAATTCAAACCTGATGCAAAAGTTCGTCGCAGAGTCATGACAGAGCACATGTATAAAAGGCTACCTACCACTCCGACCTTTGGCCTACACGCAAAAACCATGATTATTGACAGCAATATAAGTATCATAGGGACATATAACTTTGACCCAAGAAGCGCTAACTTAAATACTGAAAGTTTTACGGTCATTCATTCACCCGATATTGCCGAGCGAGTAAAAAGCTCAATACTATTGGAAATGGAGCCAGATAATGCTTGGCTGATCAGTGAAGATTTCAACCCTGATCACTACGTCAGCATTTTTAAACAAATAGGCGTAAAAGCCCGGAGAATGGTTCCTAAAAGTATCCTGTAATATTTTGTAGCTGTAATAGGTGGAGAGATTTAAGCTCCCAACACGCGTATTCTTTGGGTATGAGTTGAATCCGCTGCGATGGCTTGTTAATTGAAAAGTACTGCCAAACAAAAAAGCGCCAGTCTTTCGACTAGAGCCTTATATATGGCAGGGGTGGAGAGATTTAAGCTCCCAACACGCGTATTCTTTGGGTATCAGTTGAATCCGCTGCGATGGCTTGTTAATTGAAAAGTACTGCCAAACAAAAAAAGCTCCAGTCTTTCGACTAGAGCCTTATATATGGCAGGGGTGGAGAGATTCGAACTCCCAACACGCGGATTTGGAATCCGCTGCTCTGCCAATTGGAGCTACACCCCTTTAGATATCTCATAAAACCTCGCGTTGCGAGGTTTTTAAATAACTGGCGGAGCGGACGGGACTCGAACCCGCGACCCCCGGCGTGACAGGCCGGTATTCTAACCAACTGAACTACCGCTCCGCACTGGTTAGACCTAAGTCTAAATATAAAGCCTGGCGATGTCCTACTCTCACATGGGGAAACCCCACACTACCATCGGCGCTATTGCGTTTCACTTCTGAGTTCGGCATGGAGTCAGGTGGGTCCACAACGCTATGGTCGCCAAGCAAATTCGTTAATTCGGAAAGCTGCGTTCTTACACATTCAATGTTCTATTTGAGTCCACAACAAAACCCTTTGGGTGT
>NZ_BSPW01000078.1 GCF_030161235.1 Vibrio zhanjiangensis
GAATGTAAGGATACGACAGAGTCGAATGGTATTTATCCCGTCAAGATCCCTCAGTAATGACACCGAATCTGCTCTCGAAAGCTGAGGACTAAAAGCGTCACTTTGAGTGTTTGAGTAGTCAAAATAACTATTTGGCTGACTAATGTATAAAAATGCCTTGTTGGAGATTATAACTTACTGAAATTATTGATACCATTGACCTTATTTTTGTGTGAGTGAACTTAAATGCGGTATGAATCTTTCCCATATGCCCCAGAAGAAAGGCAAGAAACCACAAGAGAAAGAGCAGAGCGACAACGGCAAGAGCGCAGAGCAGAATTAACCTATACCGCTAAGGATCAGAAACGTTGGGCTGAAAATAGAGAGCGCGTTCTTGCAGAACGTGAAAAATCCGCCCGTGTATTTGAACTTGGCTGGATGCAATCACCCTGTACTCAACCTCAAGAGATGCTGTGGGCAAGTCTTTTTACTGCTGAGACTAAAGAAGATCAAAAGCAATACATAAAAAGTTGCAATTCACATCTTAACGAGCCTGTTCGAGAAGGTGAGATTGTCCTTCTTCCTACAACAGAGCCCAAAACACCAGAAGATAAGAAACTCTTTGATGAGTGGGTTGAGCAAGCCAAGATTGCGAGTAAGGAATTAGGCAAGCTGCTTGATGAGGAAGTCGAGACTCTAAACCGCCACTTTGATTTATTCTCCCATCAACTCGATGAGCGAATTAGGGCTGACGGTTTACCTTCCGACTACTACGCGCAAGTTGCCACAGGCGTGGGTGCGACAGCAGCGCTGGTTGAGCAGAATCTGAAAAACATTCAGAGTGTACTTTTAGAAATTAATGATTTGTACGCTGCTCAAGTGGCTATGGCGAGTCGAACAGGTGGGATAAACTATGGAACCTTTATTTCTGAACGTGCCGACCTATTTAAAAAGCTCGATGGCTCATTTGCTATGTTGTCTAAACGTAGTGTCCAACTCCCTATTTATAAGCAAATCAAGCGCAATCTCAAACTTTCTACCAAATCGGTAATTCACAACGCGGATGAAATTCTAAAGACGGGTTTTGTGAAAGATTTAGGTAAGCGTATCGGCAATATTTCTATTGGCATTTCAGCGGCGAGAGGATTGGGATACATAGGCCTAATGGTTGGTGCGGTCAGTGGAGTCGATAGCATCTACGAAGCCTGTAAGGTCGATGGTCAAGGTGATTGTGGTAAGGCGACTGCACGTGAAGTGGCAGGCTTTATTGGTGGCGTATATGGCGGAGCCAAAGGTGGAACTATAGGAGTAGGGGCGGCTGTTGCTGCTGTTGAGGGTATAGCTCTCATTATAGGTGTTACGGCTTCGGCCCCAGTATTGGCGGTAGCCGCTGTTGGAGGTGTGATAATTGGTGGTGCCGCAGGGGGTATCGCTGGCTCTACAGCTGGTAAAGCTGTGAGCGATGGAGCCTATGTGGTTTACGAGGCGGTCGGCGATTTTATTGAGGATAACTTCTAATGGGGATTTCGACTTGGTGGGAATTTTGGTTTATTGGTATCCCTGTGGTTGCTTTTGGATCGTTCGCTCTCATTTGGTCAGTACCAGGTGTAGTAATGGGGTTAATCGTATCTTTTGGTAGTTTGAAACATATTATTTATATAGATAGAGAGTTAGCAAAAGATTTGAACAAATATTATGACCACAATGGCCATATGCGCCCTCAGTATCAGATGACGTGGGCTGTTGGCAGTCGCTGCTTTGACTACTGGATGATGTACCCATTTATCCGTAAACGTTCAACAACACACTCTAAAAAATTTAGACTCTTTATGTGGGTTAATGCATTAGGTATGTGGAGTTGGGTGGGTACAATCGTTTTTGTTGTGTTTGCTAAGTTAGCTGGGATTATTTAGTCGCTCGAAAATCATAGGACCAAACCTTGTTTGTATCTAGCAAAGTTATCAATATCTGTGGTAATCCATAATTTGATAATTTAGCGAAGGCGCTGACGAACTTTTGTTCACGATCGTGCCAGATTAATCGGTTCAGTAATGTTACATCAGTAATGATAATGGAGAGCAAAGAACACCTTGCCATTGATAATTATGTTCTTTTCTGGCAAGCACTTGCGAGATTATCTCTATGAGATTATTATTAATTCATTGCAGCAATGAATAAGCCTTTATGAGCGACAAAAAACACAGATTGAGCCAAGTGCAAAAAGAAATTTTATTGAGATTGAGAAGCGGAGTGGCTAGAGGCATTCTAGAAGCGAAATCTACAAGCCTGAACCATGCCGTTAATGTCATGCTAGAAAAAAAAGTGCATCCCAATAACTTTCGTATTTCTTGTCGAGCACTGGAAGAGCAGGGGCTCATCATGCGCAAAAAGCATGAATTGGATTGGTATCTTAACATTACCCCTGAAGGGTTTGAAATGACCAGTACTTGGTTGGAACAAAATTAGGTTGGTTGAAAAAAAGACGAAGTGCGCGTATTGTGTCATAAATAACTGACAAAGGAGGATAAAATGAAAGCGTTTCTACAGCGTTGGTATCAACACTACCAAGACGATAAAATAGCCCGTCAAAAAGCTCTTTTGTGTCAAGGAGCGGGTATGAATGCAAAAGACGTAAACAAAGCCTTTGCTGAGATGAATAACAAAAAAAGCTGGTCTCAGGCACTTTCTGATGGCGTGGATTATGCTAGCGAGCAAGAAAGAATTAGAAGGTATTATGGCCATTAGTCCTTGTAATGGCCATAGTTTGCGATTTTAACTTCCCATTTTACTTTTCATTGTTCCTACAGTTAGATCTACCCCTTTCGACGTTGTACCTTCTATTTTGGTGGTAAAGTTGTCCATACTTATTCCATTTACTCGATAGCCAGCGTACCCAAGCAAGCCAAAGAATGCTCCCAGAATCACCAAATAGAAAATGGTTAAACATAGCCGAAGAATGGCATCGTCAAAGCTGTTGTTTAACATAGTGATAGGGTTAAAGTTTTCATGAGCGTTATACACATTCTCAAATAGTTTGGTATCGAGACTGCGACATAACTCCCACCAAAAGCGTAAAAACACCAAACCAAAATAGGTCAACAGAAGCGACATCAAGGCCGTGACTCGATATAGACTGCAAACCAGCACAATTGGAGATGCAATGATGACCACCATGATGAGCAACGATTGGATCATGGGTAAAGATTCGCGGATGATGAAAAACACCGGTGACATTAACGTCGCGCCAGCGGTCAATCCAACACCACCTGCGACTGCGTTCCATGCTCCGACCACTTCAGAGCCGACATCTCGCTGGATACGGTTGCCATAACCGTAGGATACTCGGCCATCTGTGGAAATGTGCTTAGGTCTCAATACCCGCTCAAGGTACATATCCAAGCGCTGCTCTGAGGTCGTCTCACCATGGATCAGTCGGCTCAGGACACCCTGGTTTCGAATCAAGTCCTCAGTGATTTGAGGGTAGTGTTTTTTTAGATCTACATAGATACGAAACTTAAGACCTGCATACGAGTTGAGTGATTCATCGGGGTGCATTTCTCGAGTCATCCACCATTCTGAACACATGGGGTACGCTTGCTTTTCGTCGATAGAGGCATTCGAGTTATAACGGCGTTGAATGGGATCATCTCGTTCAGCATTGTAGGGAAAGCCCAGGACCGCTTTTTCTGCTTGCAGTGAGTGGTAGCTGGCAAATTTGGCGCCATCTCGCCACTTGAAAAACGTCTCACCAGCGATCCAGTTCGCACTGTCTAACGCCGATTCAGGTACTTTACCTTCGCGGGCAGCAGTATTCAAAGCGGCCTTCGCACGGGTGTAGCATTGCTGGTAAAAAGCGTTCACTTCTTGGCGGATGAGAGGGCTGGTAATATGCGCTTCATCGAGCTGCAGCATCGAGCGGGTTAAATCACCGGTGCAGGGGATTGCCGCCACAGAGCCAGTCGTTATGCCTTGAGAAATACTGTGCCATAAGGCCCACAGAAGCGGTATATAGACTTGTTCGCCATCAATCGTGGTCGTCGCCAAGTCCTGATGGCCGCTGGCCAAAGCAACGCCACATTGCTCGGATCGGGACTCGTCATAGGTTAAGGTCGCCATCTTAACGGGGAACGTTGGCAGCACACCAAACACCATGACAAACCCGGCCAAAATCAGTTTAGTTATACCTCGCTCTATTGCCAGTTTCCCCTTATTGCCTTCGTCAGCCCCTTCTAACAGCGTTTCATACCACACTTGGAATAACACAAACGAAAACGCCAACACGGAAAAGCCTGCAACATTGAGGAGTGTCCAGATTTTATTGGCAATAAACCAACCTTGAGCAGCCAAGGTCATTGAGAGTGGATCGCTAAAAATCATGCTTTAGCCCCTAAAATAGACGCTGGCGAATACGGACAACTCGTTCAAAGTAATGAGCAGTGTGAGTATCACCAACGCTTTGGTTTGAATGGGGCGGGGCAGGCGTTTCACCAGTGCTAACGCGCACAGTGCGGCTGCGACTCGAATACCTGCTGCCCAGCTGTAGCTGCTCTCAACAAGCGTTTGAGTGTCGAAGAGTATGCCCAATGAGAGCAAACTCAGAATAGTGATGGCCATCAAGCCCACTGCGAGGGTACGCGGTTTGGACAGGGCCAATGATAATAGGGTTTTCATAGAGAGTATCCTTTACTGTGATGACATGTTTGAGGATTGAGGCGTCAAAAAAACCGACGGAGCTTCTTGTGCCTCTGGTGATTGTTGAGAACGCGTTTGGTCATAGCGTCTCATGGTCTGAGTGGCACTTAAGCTGCTGATAGATTGTCTCGCCTCGGCTTCATAACGCAGCACATCAATTTCTCTTTCTAACAGCGAGACGGCTTTGGCAATGTCTTCTTTCGCCGGTTGATTTTGCGCAATGTAGACTTCTTGCTGACCGGTCAGTAAGGCGCGTCTGGCCAGCAACGCTTTTTCGATGGTATGGGCTAACGCCAGCTCGGAAGCAATACGTGTCAGCTGATAACTGCTGGCTTTTTGTTCGTTAAGTGCTTCAACAAGCGGATCAGGGAAGTGTGCGGTCCCTTGGTTGCGTGATACGGCCTCGAGGAGTTCATCCAACCGCATTTGACTTAGCTCGGCGACATCGGGCGATAATCCAATGCCCGCAGTCGAACGGGTTTGACTCTGGTCGGTGCCTGTCTGAACGGTTTGACTGCCAACCACTTGTGCGACCCAGTCACCAAGCTCATCAGGTGATTGCCAAAAACGATACAAACCTGTGGGATAGTCTGTGTCCTGAGTTTGCCCGTCGGTTAATAAGGCAAAGCCCATTTTGGCGCCATCTTCCACGGGATTAATCGGAGGTTGGCCACGCCCCCCTGCTCGACTGCCGCCTAGCCAGGCAATGCCGTTGTTGCCCATATCACTCAATACATTTTTCTTTGCCGCCACCGCATCGCCTTTTTTGACTTCGCTTGACCATATTTCCGCTTTGGCCATGTCGTAGTAAGCGTTGTTGCTGGTCAACTCACCCATCTCTTCGGTAAAGTTTTCACAGCTGGTCAGGCCATTATCAAAGTCAAACTTACCCTGAAGCACGCCGTTGGTGAGCATGTCATAAAGGCCAGGCTCTTCTTTTTGAATCAAGTAGCCAGGCAATGACGCCACTGCCGCAGTGGCATTTTCAATAACACTGCCCATCATTTGTTGAAAGCCTTCAGTGATGCCATTGAGTTGGTTTTCAACAGTGAGCTGCGGGTTGAGCAACCCGCACTGTAAATTCACTTCCCAGCCCAGGCCCAAGGCGACAGTCTTTAAGTGGTCCTCGCGCGCGGGCAATGAAATGACGGGGCCGCCGCCGACGGCGTAATCCAACACATCGCTACGGTGGCCAAGATTGCCAGCTTGGGTTAGTGTCGATATGGTCGTCAGAGTGAGTAAGAGCGGGGCCAGTGCCCGTTGACACATTTTCATTAGGTGCCTCCTGTGTGAAACAATAGGGTTTGGCCACCGCGCTGGCAGCCAGTATAGGTGCGCCAGACCGCCCAGACATACTGCTCGCTGTCTGAACGGTGTTCGGCGTAAGGGTCGGTGAGCATTAAGGTGTCATCAAATTCAGGCCAAAGATGGGCTTGTTTCTCAAGGTCAGGGTAGAGACGTTGAAACCAGGTATCCTCTGAGGTCGGGGCGAGCGGCTCTGGCGGCCAAAACCCTCGCCTAGGAGATTGAACCACACTTTGATACACACGACTTTCTCCAAGGCGTGTGACCACATGCTCGGCTCGATAGGCGG
The DNA here is from genome assembly GCF_030161235.1 of Vibrio zhanjiangensis. Classification (GTDB taxonomy): domain Bacteria; phylum Pseudomonadota; class Gammaproteobacteria; order Enterobacterales; family Vibrionaceae; genus Vibrio; species Vibrio zhanjiangensis. The sequence goes on from NZ_BSPW01000078.1 coordinate 6,266, forward strand.
CTAATATCGCTGACTTCACAGGGTGAGGCTGCGTGGCGAATCCGCCTCGTGGGTAGATGCTGCCTAAGTTTCCTAGGCGATTGGCCAGCAGGTTTAATCGATGGGGGTTAAATCTATCGGGTAAGTTCCATCGCCAGCCGAGAGGGTCAAGAACCGACAGGTAATAGGGCATTAGGCTCTGTACCGTGGAGTTAAGAAAAAAACCTGTGCCGGCTAACACTTCGTAAACGGTATCTAACCCTGGATGGCCAATGATATCGACGTTCTGAAAAGACAGTGATGGGCTATCCATGCCTTGGACGCTTCGCCTTGTTGTGCTGCCGCCATCTTTTGACATGGGCACTGAGGGAGCAGATAACCCGACGGGTTGCCAAGGCGCGTTCCCCACTTCGGGGTAGGCCATGACCACGGTTTCAGGCAGACGGTGTCGCACCTTAACGGTGGTTGAGGTTGAGCACCCGACAGGTGTGCAGGTTAGCCATTGGCACAATCCGACAACCTGATAATCGATACAAGCCGGACACGCACTACTGGCGATAACTTCCGGTGTGGTAATCACCGGCGCCGCCCATGCCGACATGCTCATCATGGCAACCATAACATGCAGTACGCGCCTCACCACAACTCCCCCTGATATTGGGCTCGGGCTTGCTCAATTTGGTCGGCTCTCATTAAGGCGGCGTCAAGCTCACTAATACCATGTTTGTCCATCAAGGTCTGACGGATTTTCTTAGACGGTCCATCGGTTTCCCCTAGAGCCAGATAAAGCGCGGGCGGAACGATGCGAAAACGCTGACGAAGTCGCCTATCTTGACCAAACACAATCCCTTCTTTGTATTTGAACTTCTCAGACGTCATAGAACGAATAAGGCGTTTGTCCTCCTCAGTCAGGTTTTTAAAGCTCATGAGGTTATTGAGTTCATCCTCGCTCATATTCAGTAATACCCACCATTCGGCGTTGTTGAGCATCTTACGAGCGCTGTTGGGGAAGTCGGCGATGTCTTGTGTGGCCAACCAGAACCATGCGTTGAGTTTTCGCCACATTTTGACGATTTTTACCGCATAAGGAGAGAGCAGTTCATTGGTCGAGATGACGTGTGCTTCATCGGTCAAGGTGACAATGTGACGGCCCGTGTATTGGTCACGTTCAGCAATGGCATTGATTCGATTGATAAGGGAAATGTAGGCTGTGGCCAGCTGGGCCTCATAGCCCGTCTTGGCATAGAGTTTCAAATCGATGATGGTGACATCGGCCTCAGGCCAGTGCTCTGCATCTTGGTTAAAAATATCCCCTTCGAGCCCTTCACAAAAGAGCGTCATGGATTCTGCCATCAGCTGAGCGCGCTGACGCCTTGCCTCGGGTCTTTGAGCCTCTTGAGCAATCGCCATTAGGGCATCTTTCACATGCTCGGGCCTAACTTGGCAGCGTTGTTGATGACACTGCTCTGCAGCATTGAACAAGGCCTCTCTGACCATAGCCGCATCGGCGCGGCGATAATCTTGCAGCTCGCGCGCTTCACCACCGGTTATCATCAAGCGGGCCATGATTTCTAGCTCACCTAAAATGTCACGCTCTTCATCGTCTGGGGAGTCATTGTCATTAAGGTGCGCCGCCTCTAATGCGTGTTCACCTGGTACGGCAGGAACGGCTTGCCCCACTAAATGAGAGGCATCGGCAAAGGGCGCCATCAAGCCTTTGCTTTTGGGGCTGATGCTGATGCGGTGAACACTCAAGCCATGGCGTTGACAATAGTCTCCTAATAGACCGAAGCTATTACCCGCCTCGATAATAAACAACCTAGGCCGGTGCACGGCCAGCAAACGCAGCATCATGCCCACTAATGACGCGGATTTTCCTGAGCCTGACGGCCCAAACATGGTGAGATGGCCGTTGGATTCATAATCGGTCAGAGGGTCAAAGCCAAACAGCTCTCCGCCACGATTAAAGTGATGAAAAGCCATCGACCCTGTTCCAGTAGCACGGCCAAACAAAGGCGACAAAGCCAGCATGTCATACAGCCATACCCAGCCGCAGTACCAAAACCGAGAGTCGTCTTGGGGCTTGTAATTCATCGGTAGCCAGCGTAAATAGCTATCAAGAGGCGAAACCTGGTCGGTGTTTCGGATAAAGCGAAGCGCGAGATTGTCTCGGTTAAAGGTGGCTCTAAGCGCATTGGTGTGCTCGTCCATTTCTTCTTTACTGCTCGCTTGAAGAAAAAACGCGATTTGACCTCGCCAAAGTGGCTGCGTTTTAAGGTGTGTGGTGAATCGAGCGCAATCTTCTCGGACTTCAACCAACTCAATCTCATCACCGACAGCGGCATGACTGATTTGATTAATACGGGCTTGCGCTTGCTGGCGCGTTTGTGGCACTAAGGTCATCGCCATCATTGTGCCAGGGGGAAGTTCATCGAATACGGCACTTTGTGGAGGCGTGTCTGTGTCGGAGACTTCTCCAAACACAGCGCCTGAAAGAAAATGCTCACTGTCCCAAGCATCAAGCTCCATCACGCGTGTACAGACTGACTCTTTGCCATCGAACCACCAAAATCCATTGTCGATGTCACTGCGAACGCTGCTTCTAAGCAAACGCTCTGAGAAATCTTGATCGTTTTGAGAGCGGGGCTTGCGATAATGAGGCGTTTCCCCTCCCACGCCTGAGGGGTTAAATAAAGGACTAAGCCAATCAAAGATGCTTTGGCCACTGCTTGGCGTTATACCAATCCCGACATCATGAAAAGACGCGGGGTCGAGTAGCTGACGCCGCAAACTTTTGAGCTGTGCAAGATTTTGACGGCGCTCCTCGTCAGTTGGAGTGCCATCGAGCCAACGATAAATGGCCATTTTGACTTGTCGGTGACGTCCTCGCCAGGGCCTTGCGTTGACCGAGAAAATACCTTGAGTCCGTCGAATCAATTCAAAATGACGTCGGTCTTGCTCAATGACGGCTTCAGCAAACTCATCTCGAACGCGGGCGTTTTCAAGCAGTGCAGGGGCGATATCCCCTAAATTGTCCACATCACGAGCAAAAATCTGAATCACCCATGGGTTATCTTCATCTTGGCATTGTTTGTTCAGTGTGTTGGCGACTTTAGCTACGGCACTATCGAGCGTTTGATTGCTCTTGTCTTCTGTGACCATCGGTGTGATATCAAAAAAACACCCAAATGAATGGCCGTCTTCGAGTTCCACGAGGCCTTTGTCCCCGACCTCTATCCAAGGAAGTTTGGACGCAAAGGAAGCGGGTACTTGATAGTCGATGGCTGGCCCTTCTTGGGCTTTGCCTTCGGTAAAGAAATCTTTTATCGCTTGGAGCATGGGGGTATTTCCATGGTTCGTTCGGAATGGAAACGATACCAAGGAAGAGAAACACGGGGGAAAATAGGGGGGTCAAAATTCGTGCGAATTTAGACGCTGCTGATTCGTGACAAGGAGTAAAAAGTGTGGTAGCTAAAATTTGGACATAAACACTTAGTCATCTCTTGATCTCATCGATATACGCGATCTTCAGAATAAAGCTCTGATCTAATTACAAGAACAATTGGATTAAAAACCTTTTAGTTAAGATTGCCACAGCTTCGAAAGAAGTAATCCGTGGCAGCTTATACAAGCCACTTAATCTTTAATCTAATATTAGGAATGACTAATGAAAATTAAACAATGTATTGTACTGGCTATTACAGCATCATTTTCGTTTTTTACCCTCGCAGAAACCTCAATCACTTATATCAGCAGTTGCAGCGACTTATCGAAAATTAATGATAACCCAGACGGCGAATATCAGCTCACAGCAAACGTCAGCTGCGGCCAAAACTTTGAATCTCTCGGCTACTTCAAAGGGGAGCTAGACGGGAAAGGTTTCACTATCAGTGATCTAAACTTAACGGGGACTGGAAACGTAGGGCTTTTTACTCAAATTAGAGGTGCAAAAATTCGCAACCTAACACTACGAAACATTACGGTGGCACCTACGAATAGAAGTTTAAGCATTGGGGTACTTGCTGGACGAGCATATGGCAGTCATTTAACCAACGTAGAGATTGAAAACAGTGATATTACAGCATTCGAAAAAGTGACCCATGGAGTTGGAATGTTAGCAGGAACCATTGAAGACACCATCGTTGAAATGGTGAAAGTAAGCAACTCAACCTTAAATGTTGCCCATACCAATTCTCTAGGAATGCTATTGGGCCAAGCCAAGTATAGTGAGCTCTCAAATCTAGTACACCGCAACAACATCCTGACGATTTCAAATGATGAACAGGAATTTGTTGGCGGGATTGTGGGAAACGTTTATGGCAGTAGTCTAGATAATATCCAGAGTAGCAATAACCTCATTTCCGCTCAAATTTTAGAGAGGGGTAATGTGGGGTTGTTGACTGGACAGTTAACTAAAGGTAGTACACTCGTTAATGCTGAAATTCATAGAGACATGTTGGATGTGCCAGTAAACGCCAACCTAGTAAAAAAGGGGATTGCAGCAGGATATATCCTAAAACCATCGGAGACAGCCGCGACTTTATCTAACATCCAAACTTACAGTGTTGATGATGATCTACATTGGTACAATTCAAGTCACGACACGGACATTGTGACGGAAAAAATCATTAAAAACTAACCAACTTAAAGGAGCACATTGTGCTCCTTTAACTAGAACAAGCACCTGAATCTTAATACAAAAACCAGCTAGCTGTGATCGTGCTGGCAAGCGTCTGGACATTTTCAATTTAAGGCGGAACAAAACGTCCTTTTGCAGCTTTTTGTTAGGTACCATTTTCTGGATTAAATTCAAACTTTTCGCCTGGAACTAAGTTAAAATTACAGTCCTCTGCCTTGAGCCCGTTAACCTTGAGAAGATTTATAGATTTACTCTTACTTTCCAAATCTTGCAACATTTTTTGCTCCAAATCTTCAACATGCGAAAGCATGTGAACAAAACCGTTAAGAATATCTGTGCTTTCTTCTAGGAGTTGGGATCTCGAAATATCCGGGGTTCTAATATTTAGCTCCTGAACCCCAGAGTGAGCAGCTTGTGAATTCCTCAGTTTATTAACGAGAGCCATATGATCCATAGCACAGTGCTCAAACTCCAAGCACAAGTGATATGGATGAGCCAAGGTGCCTACCAAAGAAACAAAATGGGGCTTTTTACCATTCGCCTTTTGGCAGGATGGACATGGCGACTCAAGCAATTGGCCCAATGCCATTCGGCCATACCTTGATTCCGGTATCTGCGTGCAATAAAGTAGCTGCTTAATTGAAACTTCACATAGCCTCGCGCTATATAAAAGTAATTCATTGTAGTATCGGAGCCTTTCAATTTCTGAATCCACCTCATCATGAGAAGGTTCAGCTCCATGAGCATATGCGTGTGAGTAGTTAATGACCTGAGCCATAAGAAGCGATAAAGTAACTCCGCTTTTCGAATAAGGATTAGTAAAACCGCCTCTTTCTGGAGAGTCCGTCTCAGGCATGAGAGGTAGCTGCCCTTTTTGTAGCATCCATGCGCGCATATCTGTTGCGATCGGTAATAAATTAATTCCGCAAATCATTTCACCCGACCAGCGAAACGCTTGAGGATGAAAATTCCAAGGGTGATGAACACCATGCCATTCACGCTTTTCGGGATTCACTTCGCCTTACCTTCTCTTGATACCTAACAGTCTTTTTTCAACGGACAATGTCCACATTTTGCAGAGATAAAACATGGACATTATGACTGTAATAGCCTGATTAATTGACCAATATTTCAGATAATAAATACAGATGTGGAACATGTCGTCCTAATAAGACTCATCATGACACTTGAAGAAAAATAGTCAACCAAACACATAGAGTATGTGTATTCGAGAAGGGGAAATTCCACAGACTTTGGCATAATCGCAAAACGAAATGGGGCATTTTTGATTTATGGCATGTAAACGAAGGGCCTTAGTGGGCCCTTCGTCTGTTACTCCTACAGCTCATAATGCACTCGTTCGTACAATGGGAAGACCGTCGTATAACCTGGTACAGGGAGCGCACCGCTGCGATGTGGGAATACATACAGCACTACATCGGGATTCGCAATTCTAGGAAATTGCTTCTTAGTGTCCCGAACATCATCCCGAATATAATCACTTTGTCGGCGTATTTCATCGCTGACCGAAAGAGAGCGGTGATTTTGATAGGAAGGGATAGCCTCTTGAGCCATTTTTTGTTGCCAAATGGCGTAAACATCGGTGTCAGGTTGAGGCAATATGGCCTCTTGGTTGGTAGAGCAACCCATTAAGCTAATAAGCGCACCAAAGAGAGCGCATCGAGAAAAGGTATTAAGGAAGCGCATAATGACCTCTTGTTGTCAGTTGTGGAGAACGTACATAACGGGGTGTTTCTGAGCGGTGTAAAGTAATGGGCTGTCTTAGGTGAATGGCCGCTTTTACACCAGGCTCAACATAGATAATGTCAAAACTCATGCCCATACGCGATTGAATGAAATCGGAGACGGTTTGAGCGCTCGCAGCGCTGGCTTGAGCAACGGCGTTTTTTGTCGCACTGCCTGTTAACGCGGCTGTGCTGGTTGAGCCATCGACACTGATGGTTTGTTGGGAAATAGCCACGGCATTAGCTGCAGCAGTGGCCGCATCAAGTAGTCCTTTGCTCGTCAAATATTCTGGTGCATTACTGATGCGTCGCCCACTGATGCATGGGTTTCCTGTGGGGTCGGCAAGATAACCTAAATCTTGGGTCTTAATTTCTGAGCCATCAAAATCGCCTTGAATGACCCCTTCCATTTGCTCTGGATAATTGATGATTTCACCGTCTTCCAAAATCAGAGAAAAGGTTTCAATGGCGCCTCGGACACACGACAGACTCCAATCTCCGGTCACGGTTCCTGTGACGATGGCACCCTTAATTTCGGGTAATATCATCCCGTTTGCCAATAAGTTTTCAGGGCCGATGATCATAGAAAATGGGTAAGGGTCTGTGACCTGACCATCCATTGGTACTCGGCCCATTAACGCTGTCATTGCATTGGCGTCAGCAAGTACAGCGCCAGGATGAAGTGAGAAGAGCGGGATCTTAGTGGACGTCTTTGATTCTGCCGATGTGGTTGTCCTTGGTATAGACAACGAGCTGGACGTTTGAGGCAACAGGGCTGTTGTGGGGGGGATAAGCTTGCCCTCATCGTCATAGTTGGCATCCAATGGGTCGACCCATACCCAAGCTTCTTCCATCGATGAATTCGTTTGATTCGTGCTTGACGTATCCACGTTCCACTGACAATCGGTATCTCCAAGTCCTAGAGCCTGGTATGTGGGATCGTCACAATCACCGGTTTCTGTAGACGGTAAGATGGGTTGCTGTTTGTTTTTGAGTGACTGATATTGGTTTTTGATTTGGTCATCCAACTGTGAAAGTCGTCGAGTTAATGTGGCCAAACTGTCTTCCAGCGCCTGCGTTTTCTCTTCCTGTTGACCGAGACTTTGGTTTGCATTGTTGAGCTGCCCCTTTAACGCTTCATTTTCACGTTTCGTAAGGGTCATGGTAGCGGCCAAGGTCCTTAGGGTGTCGGCCGCACCATCTTTGAATGCTCCGCCCAAGGCCTGACTCTCGACAACCACAGGCGGTGATGAGTCGTTTGACTCTAAAGGCTTAGACTCCTTAGCCTCACGTTTGCTCCCCAAGATAGAAATAAGCACAACGGCAACCAGCACACTAGCAAGTCCGATGGCCAATTTATTGCGAGTTACCATGATGCCCCCTCATACAGATAGTGTTTAAGTGGCCCAGGTGTAGCGATTAACGCCGTGGTTGTTGAAGAGTCTGATTGTGCTGGACCCAAGTCAGGATGAACGAAGGTAGCCATGCAGCGTTTGAGTTTACATCCTTGCCCTAACGTGATTTGACGCGGATCTAATCGCAGAGTTTGGTTGCCTTGATGAGTGACCTCTATCGCGGTTACCACCCAGTCTTGATAAGCCCATGCTGCGATAGGTTTTGCACTGACTTGCCAAAGCGGGAATGTAGCCAGCGCAAGATTATCCATCAAACCCATTGGTGAGCGTTTCACACCGGGTAGTGATTCAATGGCATGATCGGGACCGTAAAGGGTTTGCATCACAAAGCGTACTAATAACGCCGAATCGTCCATTTTAAGCTCTGCGGATTTATCGACCGCATGGGTATCTGGCGCGATATCTGGTATGTCATCAAAATGAATCGTGACATGAGGCGGCGCTGTTACCAGGGTGCTGGCACTGACGTCGATCAATAAGCGTTGGCCATCATTGAGTCGCTCGACCTGAATACGACGTTTATCAAATGTTGATTGCGCGGTTACGTAGACACGAGGCCCCAAACTCACCACCGTCAGTATGGGTTTGAGATTGGAAGGGATAGCCACGCGAACGGGGCTATCGAATGTGATGATCATTTCCTGTTTGACCTTTAAAGAGACGGGCAACGGGGCACCTTGCCATTGCATCGCTCTTTCAGTGTTGGCCTCAGCCGAATGACTTAGTAAGATAAAAAGGCTGATAAGGGCTGAAAAGCATCGGACTATCACTGCTTATTTTCCTTGTGTTTAAATTGAATTTCTCTTGGTTCTGCATCAAAGCAGTCGAGGGCTAAGCCCCAAGGGTTCGCATTGCGGTCAATGTCATAACGCACTACCTTGAGTGGCCAGCGAATGTAGTTCTGTTTCACCACTTGTGTTCCGACCCACTCTTTGAGCTCTAAATCGACGTTGACGACCCAGTTGTCTCTGTCTTTTGCTATGACGCGCCAGTCCGCAAACCCAAGGCTTGATATTTGAGCAACGCTTCGCTCACGACCGGCAAGCTCACCACGACTGCGCTTTTGGTTGAGGTCTTCTTCCAACGTTGCACGGCACTGAGGCGTTAAGTAGTGTTTGTAGTCATGAATATTGCGTTCATAATCTTCACTACCGTCACTACTCCAACGGTTAATTTGGGTAAAAATCTGAGCAGCGAAGCTGTAGACATTGGGCTTAGGCACCTCCCACCAAGGACGACTGGTGCCTGATGTCAAATCGGGCGGATTGTGAACGGTAATGTCTTTTCCGGCTTGATACCATCCGCCCATTGATACCAAAGCTAAGGTTGTGACGCAGACCAACGCAACTCGAAGCGATCGAATATGAGCATCGCGACCGGCTAATGCGCTTCTTAAACGGGATTCAGCCATGGTTGTTCTCCTTTGAGCCAATACACAACAAGGGGCGTTGAGGGGCATCGATCTGTTGAACGAGAGTGAAAGCAATATCCGCCCCAAAAAATTGGTAGATATCTTGAGGCAGCTCCAAATGCTCTACCGAAGAGTGTGCGTGCGAGTCTTGCTGTTGGCGTCCTACCCAGCCACTGTGTTCTTCCTTGTCGTTTATCAACTGGTACAACTGATAGGTACAATCGTTAACGGAATGTTGTGACAAAAGTTGGCCCTGAAAAATCACATGGGTGAAGCCAGAGCTAGACGCGGGGAGAATGACCATATTGGGTAATTGACTCATGATGAAAAGCACCCATGATTGGTTTTCTAAGAGCCATTGTCTGCGCTCGGCCACTGAATGCTGAGCGATGGCGGCTAAACGTTGTTCAAGCAGTCTAGATTCGAAGGTCGAGTTCAAAGCCTGATGATGATTACAATAATCTTGATAGAGGTTATCGGCTTCGATAATTGCCCGTTCAATATCGGCCTGATTGCCCGTGCGGCCCAATCCTTTTAGGGCATGAAAGACGGTGTGAAACCAGAGTTTAAGTGTGTCGAACGTTTTATCGGCATAAGAAGGCGATGTGGCTGTGGCCTCTATCGTCCATGGACAGTCAATGCCGGCTTGTAACAGAAGGGCACCACGATATTTTGGGTAACGAAAAGGAGGCTTTACCTCATTTGCAGAGGTGTAAGACCAACATGCACACTCTCGTTGATAGCCTGACGCGTCGCCAAGCGTAATGGTTTCAACCGCTAGATATTGTCCATCACTGGATACATACAACTCTTGGCGAACGTATCTTAATTGCTCGCAAGTCATGCTGGTATTGGTCGATACTGTGTAAGGCACCGTAAATTCGGCGTAACTGAGCAGTCGACCATGCAGTAAAATAGGGCCGCCTCCATCCGTTGGGATAATGTCATAGGTCTTGTAGGGTGTGGCAGGGGCGCTGTTCGACAGTGCCATTGTTACCAGGGAATGATTAGTCATGATCTTCAATTCTCTTTGTGGCCATCTTTCGAGACTGAGTTTGGTATCGCTTGGCGTGTTTAAAGCGGTCGAATTTCATCTCAAAATAACTTTGACAGTGGGCACGTTTTGCCCGCGTTATGGTGTTAATCATCACTTTGGGCATCGCAAACACGCTCACCAGACCCAAAAATACGGACAAAACCCACAACATACCGATCCCCGTTAATGCCATCAGCCCCGCACCAACACAGGTCATAATGAGTGTGTTGACCGTAGTGAGTAAGCCCACCTCAGACAGTGACAATCCTTTGTAGAACGGAGGTTTTACATTGAGGAGTGCGGGCGATTTCATTAGGTACTACCCATAATGTTTAGGCCGTAATTTATCCCCCAGATAGTGAGTAAAATCAAAATGCCGCCAATAATCGCATCGGTTAGCAAATCTTTCTTGGTTTTTTTCCCCTCACGCGTTTGGCTATAAATGTCCCAAACATGCCCAAGGTAGTAAATCGTACAAAACGCAGCAAAAATGGACCCGCCGTACAACAAAATGTCGTAGCCGTAGTAAAAAAGAATCTCCAACACACTGTCACTGGCACCTTGGGTGGGGTCTTGATTGCGTGGGATCTTGGCTTGTGCACTACTACTAGCCATAGCTATTGCGCCGATAAGAGGGCGCTTGAAAGAGGGAAGTATTTTCATCCGTTAACTCCATAGAACATGAGAAAAGTTATTATGAGGTACACAAAAACTGCTTTAAAAATAAGGCGGCGATAGGTTTCCTTATCCATGGCCTTTGACCGTAAGCCTTTAAACCCACTCCATAATGTCCAGATAACCCAGAACAAACAGGAGACGTTGACCAAAACGGCGAAGACCAAATGGCTGTCCGAGGCCGAAAACCCCGCTCCGTAGGCAAAGGCGTCTAAGGCATCAGACGCATCAATGGCATGATGTGATTCGTCACTCATCGTTTTGACCTGAGATATAGTCCCCAGACAAAGGACGAACAGGTTTAGCCCCTGCACGGCTTGGATTGAGATAGACGTCAATGCCAGATTCGATATCAGCCAAGTCGGCTCTCAGTGCGTCGTAATAGAACTGATGCGATTGACGTACGTCGGCCTCTTGCTCTGCTCGGTCAATTAGGTAATACAATTTCTGTATGTGCCTTTGAATGAGCTTGAGCTCAGCTCGTTCGCCGTCCACGGTGGCCATTGCTGACGGCGACATCAGTAGTATCGCTGCCATTAGCCAGTGCGGTTTAATACGGTGCATGGGGTATCCTCTATTTCATTGGTCGAAAAACGATACCAAGGAAAAAAGGCTCTGGGGAAAATAGCGGGGTCTAAATTCGTATGAATTTAAGCGCTTCTGTTTCGTGACAAGAGGATAAATATATGGTATGGCTTGGAAATTAATGGACGGGCGACTTTTTCTACGTCTGTCTATGCGTGCGGCATTTCTTACATGAAATGGTGAATACTGAGTTGCCTTGTTTCCCCCAAAGTCCCTGTCCAACTGTGATAAGCTGAACAACACGGCCAAAAGTCGTTGTGTGTGTATTTTTAGCTCACCAGGGCGCTAGGACACAGCGAACCATCTATGAGTTTGGAGCACATCGACATATCAATAAATCAGTTATCAAAAGCCGCAGAAATTGCCTTTTAAAACCGCTTCATATGCTTGACATATGCCGCTTGCGGCTTATACTAATCATATGTTAGGCATATGTCTAAAGAGAGGGTGTTATGAGAACAGTATCAATTTTTAAAAACGGCAAGAACCAAGCGGTTCGCTTACCAAAAGATTTTGAGTTTGACGGAGTGAATGAGCTCGAAATTCACAAAGAAGGTGATGTCATCACCTTACGTCCCGCTCGACCAGATTGGCTTTCATTTGGTGAGCAAGAAAAGGCTGATAGTGATTTCATGGCCAACCGTGAAGATGTGATTACGGATGAAGGAAGATTCGATTTTGAATAAGAAAATCAATTACATGCTTGATACGTGTATTTGTTCATTCATTATGAGGGAGCAGCCTATTACTGTATTGCAAAAACTTCAATCCGTAGTTGGTAAACAACATCGAATCGTTATCTCGGCAATTACCTACCAAGAAATGCAGTATGGGTTGTTAGGAAAAAAAGCCTCACCCAAACATGCGGTGCTTGTTCAAGAATTTCTCAAGCGAGTAGATGCGATATTGCCTTGGGACAAAGGGGCTGTTGATGCGACGACTAACGTGAAGCGTGATCTAATGGCGAAAGGTACACCGATCGGCAACAACGATACCGCTATCGCAGGTCATGCCATTGCTACGGGTAGTGTACTTGTCACGAATAACACAAGAGAGTTTCAGCGCGTAAAAGGGTTAAAGCTCGAAGATTGGGTTCACTAGATAGGTAATAAGGACATAGAGGAAAAAACAAATGTCAGATATTAAGCAGGAAATTGAGAAAGGTATTGATATCAACAACCTTAAACATTGGCAGAAGGTCGAAGACGGCGAACTAGCTGGCTACTATGTTCAATTAGTACTTGGCATCCAACTAAATAGCACTGCAATGGCGCACGTCGCCAAAGAGGCTGAAGCTGAGCGGATTCAGTTGGAAAAGCTTGGTCACAAGGTGGCAACCATTCAACCGAAGGGCGATTACACTAGTTACGACGAGGCAATGGCCAAGATAAAAGGGTTAGACCGCGAGGGTGATTTGGATTTACTAGAACTACTAAGCGGTGACTATGACACGATCATTGTTGACTCAGTACCACAGGGTAAATAAACACATGGCAGATATCAACCAAGTGATTGATAGAGGCATTGAGTTGCTTTGGCTGTGTCAGTCTTTGCAGTCTGAAAAAGATGGTGTGGATAGACCCAGCCATAATAAAATTGAACGATCAAAAGTACGTGATTCGTTTGCTCAAGATATCGATCGAGCAGTTACAAATATGAGTGCCCTATACGAAATGATGCCCCAAACTAAGCGTTTATCAGCAGTTGGGCGTGAGCTTGTACAAAAAGGCTTAACCGAGCTGTCTGCGGGTGAATCTTACTCTGATGCTGCGCTTGCTTACCTTGAATCGAAACTTTAGGGGAATAGAAAGTGATTACAGATACTTATATGTATAACGAGAGTTTGACGATTCGTACCAGTGATAATATCGAACGCTACCCACAAAAAACAGCCGATGGTAACGAAATCGTGGTTGTTTATGTTGACGAAGTTGAATTCAAAGGGGCAGGCGGTAAGTGGTCTAAACAAGGCTTCCGTTGGGCTATTGTAGAGCCTCACTTAACCGAAGACGAAATCAAAAATTGGCTACTCAACAACGGCCTTTCTACCGTTCCTTTTCTTAGGGGGTAAAGCGGTCTATGGACATCGAGAAAATCAAAGCAGACGCGCCAGAAGATGCAGCGTTTTGGAGTCCGGCAGTTGAACAATATTTTGATCGTCAGTACATGAATTTGGCTTTTAAAGAACAAGGCAAGCTGATCCAAATCGAGATGCCTTTTCGTGCTGAACTTATCTCACTAACCAAATAACGAGGGTAAAAGGGGCTTATGGCTACTTTCATGGCTTTTTCTTGGTCTCTGTTTTGTAGAAATAACGAATAATTGACGATAAAACGCAACACAGCAAGTATAACATGTTCGAAAATACACGAATTAGGAAGAAACAATCCATGAATATGGCTCGAAAATCTGCTGCCTTACTACTGCTCGTTATGCTTGTCGGCGGTTGTGGTGAGAATGCGACCAATACTGATGTAGAGGTACTAACTCAAGGTGAGGCTATGGGCGAAACCCCAAGAGCACCTACAATGATAAAAGATGCACAAGGAGAGACTATATTAGTGCTGATGCATGGGTGGCGAAGCTATGACGACCCATGTCGAACCGTCGGAGAAACCGCTGCGACCGCGGATTACCTAGACCATACGACCCGTCTGATAGCTTGCCCTGTGGGCGACGCGGGTATAGAAGATATGACCCAACACATGCAAGGCAAGTTGTTAACGGTACTCGAAGGATATCAGTTGATGAGCATACCCAATCCAAGCACGCTTTAATCGCTTTTATCTATGTCCAGTCAAGTATGCTTAGCGATTTAGAGCCTCTTTGTTGTTCATCATGACGTCTTTATTACACAAACTTCTTGTAGCTTGCGACAGATTGATGAACCATCAGGCCAAATAAACCGACACCTGGAAGAATTAACCACTGAGTCGCCACTGCATAAACACCGGGCAACAGTAGCCACAGGTATCCGGTTAATGCTGCCGCCCATGGCATTAATCGCTTTGCATAGTAATGAATGGTCTCGGTTTCTCGCCCGACCATCGCAATGCGGCGCTGACGAACGACGAGACCATCCAGAAACGCCAGTATCACTACTAACATAAACAACGGCATGGCCATGACCAGTAATAAAAGACGGGTGATGAGTGAAAGCGTTACATACACGACCCCTTGCCAATAAGGTTGTAACCACGACATACCGTTGACAAATGAGACCTCAACCAGTGGGCGTGCGTGATCTAATATCCACTGAAATAACACAAACACCCATTGCTGAGCGCCAGGTTGTGACTCAAGAGATTCGATGAGGTGGATAAAAGTGCTTCGGCTATGTTGGCCAGTTGGCCCCAGATAACCACTCCATTCTAGTGCTACAAGCAATACCCATATGATACCAGTGTGGAAAATTGCCGATAAAGGCCAGGTCAGCGGTGATGAATAAGAATCATGCTCTGAGCGTTTCGGCTCTGTTCGTGGTGTTTTTGACATCGGTGTTCATCCATTCGTGATAGGCCTCTAATGACACCCCTTCGACGGTCAGTGCCTCTTTTTCGGATAGGTAAAACGTCTCGCTCCAGTCTTTATCCAGCTCATTGAGCGTTTTTGACCACTCTACCGGCGCTAACGTTTGATTACGTGCTTTCATATTGTCGACCAGCTCTTGAATGGAGCTTGGCAGGGCTTCATCCCCCACACTGCTGGGTAACGGAAAGCGAAGCTTCCAATATTTCGCGCCCTCAAGCTCAGCATAAGCCTGGCCAATAGGAAGGTTGGTCAGATCGCTGTCGGAGATAAGCGGCACTTCTTTGGTTTGAATCGTGTCTTTGTTGGTCGATTTAAAGCCGGTACGGGTTCCAGGCGCATCACTGACACCGGAATCTGGCACCACCTCACGAATCGTGGCATTTTTCATTCGAGAGGTCAGGATTTGGGCGGTCTTAAGCTCTCGTACCCGAAGCGTGATCAAGGTGTTAAAGTTGCCTTTCGTCTGGCCAGCTTTCGCCGCGCTCCCCAAACGCGCTTCGATGTCAGACTCGGTTTGTGTATAGGCCGTCACGAAAAACTTGGCGCCTCGCGCCTTATTGAGGATAGGAATAAATTCATCGCCAATGAGCTCATTGAACTCGTCTGCATGGATCATGATGTTACGTGGCTTGATGTTGGCGTTGTCCATACCTGGTGTGTTACCAAACTTATAAATCTCGCCCGCCAAAGAGCACAGGTCGGCAAACATACTGTTCCCGAATGCGGCCGCGACGGTGGTATCGGAAAGGGCGTCGAGGCCGATGTAGACCACGCCATTTTGATTGATGATTTCTCGCCAATCGACAACTGGCCGCTCATCATGCGCACGATGCTTGGGTGAAATTAGGTGCGCGGTTTTGCCCGTTCCTAGCTTCTCAAGCAGTGGCAATAGTGAGGCGACGATTTTATCAAAGTACGTTTTATCGTACTGAATGGCGCTTCGAAGCCCGCCCAGCACATCATCATCGACCGGATAATCTTGGAAATAGCGCTCTAGCGCGACCACTCTTGGGCTTCGACCTTGTAAGTGCCTAGGGGTATTTTGCTCAGTGACGTCAGCTTCAATCGCGGCCACAAAATCGACCGCTTTGGGGTGATACGTGGGCAGCATTTTCAGACAGTAATCAACATACAGCTCGTCAATGGCCGTGACGTACCGTTGTATGGACGCCATGTCTGGCCGTCTACCCAACGCTTCCTGCGCTCTGGCAATAATATTGACAAATCGCCACGCAAACTGCTTGAAAGCAGCGCTGTTGCCACCGCCTTCCAGCTGACCTGAAACACGAGTGGCCACCTCAGTGATGCGACTGAAACGCCCCAATGGTGAATAACGCCCACTTTGATTGGGATAGCCCAAATGCAGAATGTAAAAATCATCCAGGCGTCCTGAGCGCAAACACTCGATGTACATCCTCAGCAGCATGTCCCCATCGCCCTTTGGATCGAAGTTCAGGACGACATCGCCTCGGCGAATATCTTGTGTCACAAGTAATTCCGCCAAGCGTGTTTTGCCTACCCCTGTGGTGCCGAGCACTAGGGTGTGCCCTGCTCTTGCACTGGCGGGTAATAAACAGTCGGTTTCTTCAGCCAGCCCAACCCCATGCAAACAGGGATCGCCGCCAACTGGCGGTAGAGGCGGAGCGAGATGACAGCGCTTGAGTATAGGGTTCAAACCAGACCATACACTGCCTTGGTCAAACACCGGCTTTTGAGCAAAATATCGGCCCAAAGGTGTGCCCTCATAGCGTGCTTCCATCAGTCTCGCCCATTGATATAGCCGACTTGGCGCAACAAATCTCTCCGCCCAAATTTGGCGGGTATCATATAAGCGCTGCGCGTGTCTGGGCCTGACTTCAAAGCCTTTACCCAAAAACAGCTTATCTTGATAGACCGGAATGTCTTTTGAGGCCATCGCCCAAAAGGGTAGGCTTTTGAGCCCTTTTTGATAGTGTATTAACTGCCTAGCTTGATGTTCTCGCCATCCAGCTAGGCCCAACAACACGCTTGAAACCAGCCATGCACTGTGATGCGTTAATAAAAAATTTGCCGGCTCGAGCGCGACCCAGAAAGCGCCAACAGCAAATGTATAGACACTGACGCGCTCTTCTACAGGACGCAATAATCCCTCAACGGGTGTCATGATAGCGACTCCATCGCCTCAGCAGGTTGAGGGAAGTAGCGGGGGTTATCTTGGGTGTGTCGATTCCCATCAACCAGAGACATCATCGCCGCTTCAGGGCGTACCGATTCCAATAGGCATTGTTCAGCAAGCGCTAAAATCAGAGGGGTGAGCTCAGGTTGGGCGATGATAGTATGGACCTTAGCCACGACATTATGCACATCCGCATCTCGTAAAGGGTGGTGAACGTGGCGGTCCTTGACACGTTTGGGTCTCAGTCTCATTGCTTGATTTCTCCATTTTCAAGTAACACAGGGTAATGCGATAATGCAAATTGGTCGGCCCATTGACGACCTTGTACCGGATACAAAGGTAAGCCGTAACTCATCAACCGTTTGAGCTGGCCAGTGTTGGCCACGTTGACCACGATCCCCATGGCATTAATCGATTTAAGATAGGCATGATGTCGCGCCAGCCAACGATGTGAGCGTCTGTCAGCACCAACAATAAAGAGAGGCTTATCCAAATGAGTGGTGAATGTGCCTTTGGCAACCTTGCCAGGTGTCAGAGACGGCGTTTTTACGGGGAGCATGGGTGCAAACGCTTTTGCGTTCGATGCAGGATTCGCGTTTGCGGCGCTGCTTACGATAACCATAAAGATTACGAGCCATCGGTTCATGAACCACCTCCTGGAAAGGTAATAAGGGTGCGAGCGTAATTTTTAGCAAAATCCTGCCGATAACGTTCAGCTGGCGCACCACCTGCTGGGCGATGATAAAAGCCCGCCGCTTTCGTCCAGTCCCCAAACTTGGCATAGGCCTGTGCCATCAACTGTGCGGCGTAGGTCAAATTGGTTTCAGGCACAAGGACATCACAAGGCTTTGAAAAAGGCGCGCTGTGCCAACGCCAACTTATCTGAGCCAAGCCAATATCGACCGACGGGGTATGCCTCAAAAACTGCATCAGTGCCTGACACGCTTCGGTTTTAGAAGAATAACGATAAGGTTTCTTGTCCACATTCAGCGTCCATGGCCAAGGGCGCACGGTGCCATTACTCAGCAAGATCTGACTTTCCGTTAGGGCGAGGGAGTAGAGCACGGTTGGCGGTATGGATTCACGCTCAGCAATGAGTTGATACAGAGGTGGTACGGCCCATGCTGTCGGGGTGAAAAGCAACCACACTATTATGGCGATTCGATAACGGACCATTGCCCACCTCGTCGTGTTGCGGCCACAGGGAGAGGCGTGCCTCTGGCTAAGGTAAATGCCAAGCCTTGCGTGTCATGATTAAGCGTCACTTCTTTTTGCGAGACCTCTCGCTTTCGCACGCCCACTTCACTGGCCCACTGCTTAAGGGCGAGATCGTTTCCAAGGCTATCGGTCATAAAGACATCGACACCAACCCCTTGAGAGCGCCAATGGGTAAAAGCTTGGTCGCACGCTGCACAATCTCGACGAACAAAGAGCGCAATGCGGCCTGGCCTGGTATGGCCTATCGGGGTTAGGTTTGGGTTTGATTTTTTCCAAGCTGCTTGATAGGCACGATTGAAGGCCAGCAGTCCTTCGGTGCGCGATTGCTCAAAGCGCATCAGCTGCTCGGCATAACGGTGCCTTTCCTCATCGTTTCTTGCAAAGCGACCGAGCACCACCAAGGGGTTGGACATCGACATCCCAAAGCCTTGCGGGGATTGAAGTAGCGCCTGGTAGCGCGCCCAGTCGGATTCTGTCAGCCCCCATTGCGTGGCTTGTGATAACGTGTCAATCCCCTGTGGGACTTCACGAGTGGTTTGAATGTCACTGGCCGTGCTGGCAAAGGCAACCAAAAGCAGTAACCCTACTCTCTTTATCATCACGCTCCCCCCTGAAGTGTCAGAAAGAGTTGATTGTGACCTTGGCTGACCTGCACGCCCTCACGCGTCACGGAATCCAATCGCCACCCTTGATAACGATGTCCCGCTGAGAGCACCATTAACCCACTCACACTGCTCGTCTGTTTAGGGCCAATAATGGCCACATACGACAGGCCCCGTTTTTGAACATCAAAAAGACGAAACGGTAAGTCTTTGGTTACGACCTGAGACGGTGATGGTTTCTTGGGCTTAGGTGTGGCCACCGTATTGCCGCTTGGGCGCTGTTCAACTGCTCGAAGCTGCTTTTTGAGGGTTTGAATGCCCTTGGTTTGCTCTGCAACTTCGTTAGCCAGTGTATCCAACGCGTTTTGCAAACGTTGGTGCGTTTGCATACCGGACAGCATTTGACTGTCTAGGGCTTCAAGGCGAGTGATGAAAGGTTGCATATGCTGTGTGAGCTTTTGCTCAGACGCGGTAATCGCCGCCGATTGATGCTCACTTTGTGACTGGATGTCAGCCAATAATTCTTGCTTGAGACGGTGCCGTGCCCTATCGCTTTGCTCAGTAACCCAATAGGCTGCGATGGCAGTCACACTGGCGCTGACCCCCACAGCCAGTAGCGTGTGCAGGGCAAATTTAATCAACGCCTTTTTTCGTGAAGACGGGTTGGACATGTCGTGGTTCTCCTAATCAACAGAAAGACCACGATAGCAAGGATAAAAACAGGAATGGAAAATAGGGGCGTCTAATTTCGTACGAATTTAAACGCCCCTGTTTCGTGACAAATGATAGGTTTTATGGTAGCACTCCCGCCCTATTGGTTGTGTCCTACGGACCGACATCGAATGCAATTCAATGTCAGTGCGCAGGTCCATAGAAGGTGCGGCAATGAGATTAGGGGTTACAAGCGTCTTTCAGGGCTTTACCTGGCTTAAAGGCTGGGACGGTAGAGGCTTTTATCTCCAACGTTTCTCCCGTTTTGGGGTTTCTGCCCGCTCTTGCCGCTCTGTGCGTGGTTTTAAACGAACCAAACCCGACTAATGTGACCTCGTCACCGTTTGCCAATGCGTGACTGATGGCTTCTGTCATGCTCTCTATCGCCATGCCCGCCTGTTTTTTGGTGAGATTGGCGTGTTTCGCTACCGCATCAATGAGTGATGATTTATTCATAGTTCTCGATCCCTTAGTAGAAAATTAACATGTACGACGTCGTCTGTAACCAAGCGCACCAAGCATAAGCAGCGCTAACCCACCTAGAGAGCCACCGCCTCCACCATTACCACCACTGGCATTCTGGGTATCAACACTGTGTGTTTTGGCAGGATTGATGTTGATGGCTTCAGTGGCACTTAAATGTAATGTGCCTGATGCGTTGTTAGGCGCAGAGACATCATACGTACAGGTCTCAAATGCCGAGAGTGTGTGACCCACACAGCTTCCGCCAATCAGAGTGATGTCACCAGTAGTGTACGCACTGTCTGCAACCCCACCTTGATGCAAAGACTGCACTTTGATGCTGATGTCACCATTGCCTGTTTTCAGTGTAGGGTAATGCCAGCCATTGATCTGCTCTAAAAGCCAATCTTTTACGACGTATAAACTCGTCGCCAACATAGTTCCATCAGCACCTGAATTGTGAATAGCCACAATATCGCCATCTTGATTTACCCATGGGCCGCCTGAGTCTCCTGCTTCTGTAATACCAGCGCCAATATCTTTTGTGCTATACCAATTAGTATTTGAAGTTCCGAGTATATCTATTTGTGTCTTTGCTACATTGAGTATTTGGCTGCCTGCAAATCCATAAATGTCGATATAGTCTCCGTTATTAACGGGTTCCGAGCCAAGGTTAGCTATAAAATGAATATCCTCTGATAAGTGAATTTGTTCTAAATTCCAGACAGCAACATCAGGCCCGTTTGGATCACCAACCCCTCCAGGATGATTATTGACGACTGCGTTCGACCAACTACCATCAGAAAAAGCAATATTTCCCTTTTGTAATTCACAATGGCCTGCTGTTATAAGATGCTTACCTCCTAACAGAGTGCCTGTGCAATTGAATGTTGCTAGATCAGCGTTTTCAGTCCAACTATGAAGTGTTCCATTTTCTACAGCCACTGCTGAATAGGAAGCTATCGCTAGCGCAATACCGGCTAATTTTTTATTCATTATCTATCTCACCGCTAAGCAATTAGTAACATATTAAAGTTAAATATATTTAACTGTCAAGGCGCTATTTTTTTTTGATTTTTAAGATTAGGTAAGCCATTTAGCATATCAATATACGACTGTGCCCTTTTATGACCGCATTCTACTTCTAAAGCAATTTGATGTATTCGAGTTGCAGCCGTATATCCCCAACGTTTAGAGAGAGTGATTGGAGTCCATCCTTTTGATTCATATAATCGTTTGAATTCATCTTTAGTCAAAATAAAGCCCTAATAGAGGTGAGACAAGTTGCATTCTAGCAGGGCGTTCTGTCAAATCAATTTGGCTTATCGAAACTCAAGCCAACTCGTTATGCCATATCCAGCCCCACGAAGGTTGCGAACACTGACTTGGTAACTTCCTCCCACAGGAACTTCCATCGTAATAGTTGCTCCTCCTCCAAAGTCTCCTGAATAGATACGACCATATCGAATCCCGTTGACATAAGCGATCATCTCCTCCCAACGTTCCCCCCTTGGGGTGACTGCAACAACAATGGGGTTGCTGGTTGTGTTCCAATAGACTCCATTATTACCTCTAGATCCAAGTAGGTTGTACCATGCACGTGTATCTGAAGTGCTTGTTTGTACAGAGAGTTCACTACTAGTAAACCCATGGGTTCTGGGAGTGTGAGGATTGGTAAGTTTTAACTCTTCATCTTGCTGAATTGCATCTTCATATGTCACTTTTGCCAATGCATTACTGCACGTGAATGTAAGAGCAAAGAAAATAATACTCAGGAACGTCATAAGGGACGGTATTTCCCTAGAAAAAGTACTATAGAAGTGTTGATAACTATGTAAATCTCGCTTATCCGTTTTTGTTGAATATTGGAAGTATGATTCTTTAGTTATTTCTCTCATGTGATGTTTCCTGTATTTACTTACACTGCAAAGAGAGCGTGACTAATCCCAAATGTAAAGCCACGTTCGCACCATCTGAATTACGCTTGGCACCCACATCTAATCCAACTTGCACATGGGTCTCTGTCTCATTAAGTTTGTAAGCTCTTTGCATACCAGTGAGTGTGTGATATCTGTCCGTTAGAATTTCTGTAATTGACAGACTAGTAATTATTTTCTTATTGATTGGACATTTGGGCTTTTGGACCCAAGTTCCGTGAGCAACGGTATAAATATCGGTTAGACGGCTAACCACTCCCTTTTGAGAGCCATCATAATTGCGCACAAACACATCTTTCACGTTTGTAATCGCATAGTTCCCCCCCGTATCCCAATCGCCATCTAAGGGCGTCGAGCCATCTTTTTGCAGATACTCTCGATACTGCAATGTCTTGGTTAAAGGTTTGACGGTAATGCGAATATCATAGTTTGGCATGACACGCGCCCCTGGAAATTTCAATAGTGCGGTTTTCCAACTGCCGTAAGTCCCATCATCGGGCAGTTGGCCAATCGGAACGGTAATGTAATATCGCCCTTGGGGGATAGGCAGAATCGTCGTGTCCCAAACCGGCTTTAACGTCAATCGTCCTTGACTAAATGGGACATAATCTGGACGAATACAAATCTCTGCCGCTTCCTCTTCTTCACTGCAACTTTCCCAAAAGCGAGAGCTGTAGTCGTTCATCAATGCATTGACGTCCGCAGGCCAGCTTTGGAGTGATTCTCTAAAATCGGGGTCAGGGTCAATGCCTTGGGCCTTGACCCGGTAAAACTGATAACTTTGAACCTGTCTGGTCACAAGCTCTAGATGTTCGATGTAATCTTGAATCTTTACGAATCGATACCCCTTCATCACCGCAGGGACACCAACCGCTAACAGCCCCCCAATAATGCTCAGTACCAAGAGCACTTCGTAAAGAGTGAACCCTTTGGTATTAGTCATACGACGCATAGCAGCCGCTCTCCATGTTAAAATCCATCATCGCCCATTCTGATTCCGTGACAGACACCATCTGCTTAACACTCAGGGACCTACTCTCTGGGTCATAGCGCCACTGCGACACATTGCCAACCGCTGCGTCTCTGAGTAACGCCCCCTCGGTTTCATTGGGCGCGGTATATTGAACTGACAGCACCACAAAATCACTGTGGGGCACTCGCTCCCACCCTAATGACACTTGCCAAGGGGTCTTTTCCCAATTCGCGCCCGTTAACCACCCTTGCTGTGCGAGAAAAGATGGCGTCACCGATGGCAGAGGATCAATACACTTTGAGGCGTGAACATGGTCGGTTAACGCCAGTTTCATCCCTTCCATCAACGCCTCTTGACTGGCCTTAAGCTGAGTGTCTTGACGATGGGAAAGTGAATACCACAAGGTGGTACTGACTCCGATAAGCGATAGCGCCAAGCTGCTTGTCAATATCACACTGATTGGTGTCATTACATCGTGACCGTAATGGTGTTTTCAGCCACGGTAAGGCCCCCACAACTTGTTGCAGAAGTGCAATTTGCCGCTGTATGGGGGGCAAGTGCATCCGCTAAGTCATCAATGTATTGGCTGTCAACGTTGGTAATGCCGATATCGATCAGCTGTGAGTTGGACGTATTCACGGTTACCGTATAGTTCCCCCCATAGGGATTCGTTTTGACTCCATCACGGGTGCTCCCACATATTTTCATTGGTACAGCGTTACGCTTAGCGCCGCATAACTTAGCCATTGATACGCCGGTGTGATTGATGGTTTTGGTACTCTCCGCGCCGGCTTTTATTGAGCCAACGGCGGTCACTACCGCAGTCCGGTTTAGATTGGCTCTTGCGGTCACATACGTTTGCACCGCAATCGCCATAGCCAAAGCGGCAAGCACCATCCAAAGCAAAAAGTTATCGATAGTAAAACCGCCTTGTTTTTTACGCAGTGACGTCATTGTTTTCATAGATTTCATGGTTTTTCCTTTTTTATTAAATTGAATTGAGGAGTTGGAACATTGAGAGAATAAGTAAGGTGGCCAGTAACACGACGGACACCAAGATGATGGTTTTGGGTAACAACTGCTTTAATCGGCTCAGTTTTCGGCTGGCCATATCACTGTGATGGCTCGCAGCGCGTTTCAGCAAGCGCGAGAACTGCTGATGATTGTCACCAAGTACCTTTAAATTTGATACGCTCTTGGGGAGCAACAAACCAGTATCCACCACTTGACCAAGATTGGCTTTCATCGAGAGATGGGCGTGCATTTGATTGAGATGCCAACGCATATAGGGGCTGGCGTTTGGGATCATCAACTTCATGGCCATGGGTAAAGTCATTCCGGCACTGGAGAGATTGGCAAGGGTTCGCAGCAATTGCGCCGCCACACCTAATCGATAGTGGTAAAACAGTGGCCAGCGGTCGAACATAGCGCGCATGGGGCCAGACCAACGTGGCAACGCTAAGCCAATAGCCACAAACATCACAAACAAAACGCCGATGAACCAAGGCCCGCCATGAATGACCATGTCACGAAGCTGACCAGCTAACCCCGTTGCTGTAGGGGTTGCCAGTAAAATTTCACCCGATACGTAAGTGCCCAACACGCCAACTATGATCAAAACAAGCAGAGGCCATCCCATCACAAACGCCAGCTGACCCATGATGTTTTGACCGCCATCCAATTCATCAATGGCCGACTGCACGCCTATGAGTAATTGGCCAGACTGCTCTGCCGCATCGATCGCCGCAATGACCACCGGATCGCACCATTTCGATAACACCTGAGTGAAGGTTTTCCCCTGCCCAGGCGCTTCAAGCCCTTCTTGACCGATTTTTTTCGCGCTGCCCGTTTCATGCTCAACCAATAGCGCACAAAAAGCCCTAATCGTGAGCCCGTCTTCCAAACACAACAACCATTGCTCTAGGAGTTCACGCTGCTCACGACGCCCAAAGCATCGCTGCTCTAATTGGCTCAGCATAACCCCATCTCCTGTTTAATCTGGGCATAGCGCTGCTGACTGGCCACAGGCATCAATCCATCGACCTGCTCTGAGGCCGACGCCAAATCCACTTGACCAAGACGAACACGATGCAGGGTATGCTCACGAATGTCTGGCCAGCCTTGACTTTCTAGGTAACGTTTCCAGCCTAAATAATCTTGTTGCTTGATAAACTCTCGGTCCGCATCTTCTAGCGCAATCAGCTCTAGGACCAACAGACGTCCTTTTTCACCCTTTTGGCCGCAGCTCGGACACCCATTGGGATGACGTACACGAACCTGTGATTGGTGGTGTTCATCAATAACCGCATTCAGTTGACGTGTCAGGACATCAAACTCTTCGGTTTTACCACAGCGTTGATAGACCTCCCCCGCCTCAGACAAAGGGAGTGCACAATCTGGGCACAGTTTTCGAATCAGCTTTTGGTGACTAAACAGTTGCATCAACCCAGGAGCCGCCACCATTGAGGGGGCGATCCCCAGCTGCTCAATCAATATCGCAGGCACCCCAATGGCCGAGTTCGCGTGTAACGTCGAAATCGCCAGTCCACCGGTTTCCCCTTTGCGAATAAACTCTTTGGTCGCCTTGGCGGTTCGCAGCTCACCAAACGCCGTGATATCGATGTCTTGCCTGAGCTGCTCCTGCGCATAAAACTCATAATCGAGATAGATATCCCCCTCTTCGGTGAACTTTCTCCGAGGCTCAACTAAGGTTTTGGTCACGCCCTCTTGGTCAAACTCGACCGGATCTTCCAGGGTATGACAGCAGCGCGCTTCGCGGTCAATGCTCTCGAACAAGGCAAACATCAGTGAGGATTTCCCCGACCCCATTGGCCCCGTTAAGATGCCAATGCCACTGCGGCGCTTGGTAAAACTCGGGGTATTGCGCCCAATTCACCGATAAGTTCCACCTAATCCTATTTCATCAATATTTTCATAT
>NZ_BSPW01000079.1 GCF_030161235.1 Vibrio zhanjiangensis
GAATGTAAGGATACGACAGAGTCGAATGGTATTTATCCCGTCAAGATCCCTCAGTAATGACACTCTTTACTATCACTTTCAGTTGATGCAAGTAGTACACCGTTTACCCAATATGACCACCATCAGACAATGCGCGATAAAGTGAGCCAATGGGTTGACTGGGATGCTCAAGAACATTCATTAAGTGCGGTTGAAGCGCTCAATGTAGTGAAGAAAAAGCATGGTACTGAATATATGTCGAGCTTTTTTATGACTCGGCTGCGTGAGATAGCCAATCATCCCTTTAATACTGAGGAATTGACAAGTACAGAATTTGGGATTGTTCACGAGGCGGCAACGGTTTTTGTTATGTCTCAAGCAACTGATTTGCCCCACTATGAGTTATTTCCCTCGGAATACATGCTACAAACTTACTTAGCAAACTTGGCAATGGAGCTTGAACTTCTCTACCCAATGGCAGAAGACGAAGCTATGTATCTTCAACGGTATTATGAACATGATTCCCTTGGGCTATCAGTCTATTCCATCGCTCTAAACATTAGCTTAGAACACTATGGAGAAGCTGAGCTTATTAGGAGATTGGCTGAAGAAACGAATAGTAGGTATTCAGACTCTCTTCGCCAGTTTTTGATCGCAAATTTTTCCTCCGGTAGTGATTTTAAACAACAATTAGAGTTGGCATTGCTTCAGGAGTTAAAACGTTTCTCAACCGATTGGAAACCAGAGTACGACGAATTTTCTCAAGCGTTAAATGGACTTCATCCTTATGCTCGAGTCGGGGCTATGTTACAAAATACGCTTTTGAGTAAATGGTCATCACTGAGACAGCATGAGCGTGAGGCATTGCTCCCTTGGTATGAACAAGTAACCAAGTTACCCAGTTACAAATATGGTTATTCCCAGGTGGGGGAAGCGGTCGTCAATCACTTTCGTCAGCACAGGCAGCAAGAGCACCATAGCCGCTGGAACTTCCCAACATTTGCTGCGGTAACTTTAGCAACGTTGATATTTCCAGAGTTGTTAGGTGAGTTGGCTCTTGGAGAGGCAGCTCAGGCTCTGCTATTTTCAAGAACCATGTTTACTGGGGCTAGGGTGGCGGATGCTGCTTATACCAGTGAATTTGCTGAATTGGCCGCTCAACAAACGGTTAGGCCAGGTTCAGCGATGCCCCAAAGCACCGCTCTGTCTTTAAGTAAAGTGAGTAGCCCTGCTGTCATAGGAAGTGAAATTGAACTAGGCCTACACCATTATCTTGCCGCCGATGCAATTGAGGGTACTGACTATGTTGCCAATGTTCAGGGTAGTTGGCAAAGAGTGAGACGTTTCCCCCTTACGGATGACTATGCGCTATTTGGCGGAATAGGATCGTTGGGAATGCACAAGGTTTACCGATCTGGCGCAGCAGGGTGGTTACTGGACCAAACCGCGAGTAGTTTAAACAATTGGGTGTCATCGGGTAATTACCGGCACGTATTGTTGCTTGGTAAAGGCCGACCTGAATCTCTATTTCGCCACTATGGCGAAAATGTAAAGAGTCGCTATGGTATTCCTGCAGGAAATATGGCAAGTGATGGTGATATTGCGTCTTATAGGCTCAGTGGGATGTTCCCTAGGGCCTCATCTGGCCAACTGTCCTCACTAACTTTTAATCATCGTTTGGATATTGTTGCTCATGGGAATCCATATGGCCCGATTTGTAGCGATCAATCGGGGTTTGAAACTTCATTAACACCATCAGGTTTAGCGAGAAAATTGTTTGATTTGGGGTTGCGTCAGGTTGGTGTTCTTAAGATCCAGTCTTGTAATTTAGGTGGTGGGTTTTACTTGGGTAAACTTGACCAGGAACTCAAAAAAGCAGGAATTAATGTCGGATTCTTAGCAGCACCCAAAGGCTATTTAGTTCAGTTGCCTAGGTTACCTAGAGCCGTATTTTCGCCATTTCCTAATTTTAGACCAGATCGTTATGAAGTGATCTCCACTGGTTTGCACCAAGGATTTCCCGGAACTCGTTATCAGTAGTCTTCTGATTGAACAGTAGAATCATTGAGGATAGGTGTTTTGCTTTAAATCTTTTGCATCACACCTTTTTGCTATCGGAAAGCTTGATTTGTCTAATATCATTAGTGTGATGAAAGTTTTATTGTTCGGCTTGTATTTCTGCACTGATAATATCACAATCGGCAAAAATGTTTCAGGAGAGAAGATGGAACTCGAAGACATCCGCCGTGAATACAGTAAAGGTGGTTTACGCAGAAAAGATCTAAAAGAAAATCCTGTTGACCAATTTAATTTGTGGTTGCAGCAGGCCATTGATGCAGGCCTTACCGACCCTACTGCTATGACAGTTGCTACTGTTGATGAAAGCGGTCAGCCTTTTCAGCGTATTGTATTATTAAAGCACCTTGATGATAATGGGTTTGTTTTTTATACCAATTTGGGTAGCCGTAAAGCTAGGCAAATAGAGAGCAATGCTAAAGTTAGCTTACACTTCCCATGGCATCCCCTTGAGCGTCAGGTACATGTTACTGGTATTGCTGAGAAGCTGAGTGTTGCTGAAAATATTAAATATTTCTCTTCTCGGCCTAAAGAAAGCCAGCTTGCGGCCATTGCGAGCAAACAGAGCAGTCGTATATCTGCTCGTGGAGTACTCGAAGGAAAGTTTCTTGAACTGAAACAGAAGTTTGCCAATGGTGAAATACCGGTTCCAAGCTTCTGGGGAGGCTTTCGTATTAAGGCCGAGTCTATTGAATTCTGGCAAGGAGGCGATCACCGTCTTCATGACAGATTTTTATTTTCTAGGCAAGATCAAACTTGGCAGATAGACAGGTTAGCTCCTTAGCAAGTGAGTGTCGAGAATTTGCTCTAGTCACCAAAAACGCCGCGCAATGCGGCGTTTTTAATGGTACTTATATTTTTAATTGTTGTCGTACTGCTCAGTTTATTTCGCGTAAGACTCTAAATCCGGCATAATTGGCAGCCGATGAATTTGATAAGGTTAGCTGTTCATGAGCCGCTGCCATTTCTGGAGAAAAGTTCCACGCTCCGCCTTTGAGAACGCCACGAGAGTCATTTGTCCATTGCCAAACGTTCCCGACGGTATCATAGATCCCCAATCTATTTGGTTTGAAAGCCGTTACTGGAGAAGTGCTTTTATTTGACCATGGCGTGCCGCCCCAACCCGTATTGGCTTGACTTGGTGCGAACTGATTTCCCCACCAATAATTGGCTTCCGATCCGGCTCTTGCGGCAATTTCCCATTCATCTTCAGTGGGTAATCGATAGTGATGATTCGTTTTACGGCTTAACCATTGTGCATATGCTTGAGCATCATTTTTACTTACACAAACCACGGGTGAATTTGCGGCTTGCTTAAACCCTGGATTGCGCCAATAGCCTTTTGAAATCGGAGTCACTTCTCCTTTTACGATGGCATTACACGTGTTGGTGAGCTCTGCATCTGTTTGATAATTGGTGGAATCAACAAAGGTTTCAAACTGTTTGACGGTTACAGGCGTAATGCCAAAGCCAAACGGACGTTTTAGTTTCAACTGTTTGGAACCATGCTCCCCCAACATATACTGACCCGGAAGAATGGTGGACAGCTCGGGGCCTTGATGACCTGAACCTAACGAGTCAGCAAACTTGTCACCCTCTCGTAAAGGATTTGTGGTTTCCACTAAGACGGCTCGTAGATTATGGTCTTGCTTGATGGAGAGCTCTTCGAGAAAATCGCGGTATCCTTCTTTTCGTATAGATACAGTATGTTTACCCACAGGTAACATAACTTCTACTGGAGTGCTTCCATAGTTGACACCATCAATAGTGACTTTGTCATCGTATAGGTTAGAGCGAACATTCAATGTCACCCAAGCGACTTCTTTATTGATCACTGAGCTGTCTTTGTCATCAACACGCTCAGGTTCAAAACAGTATTTTTTATTGATACCAAGAAGAGTACAGGCTGCACTTTGTGTTGGTCTAGCCTGCATTTCAACGTCCATTAAACTGCGATAACGAACACCATCATAAAAGCCTGATTCTTTGGCCTTTGAACGCAAAACATGAATATTGAAAGGTACTTTGCTTGCGTTGGCTTCTATAGCTTGTGGCTCACTTGTATTGGCAATCAATTCGGATTGAAATTGCTGTACTGCTTTTTGCAGCGCAAGGTCTCGAGTTTGACGGTCACACTCGGCAATGGTCATATTTGTCTGACAACGATTAGTAAAGCTTACCGAAAGAGAATGCGGTTGCTTGAGTTCACCTTGCAAGCGTTCTGCTCGTGCTCTTAACTTGGTTTGTTCTAGAGACTCAATTCCCTGATTAACGCCTTCAAGCTCGTTGTTGGCTAAGCTTAGTTGATGTTCAAGCTCTTGAAGGAGTTGTTCCTCAAACAGGCGCTGTTTCTGGTTTTGCTTTACATTAGACCAAGCTTCTTGATAAGCCTTTTGACTTGCTGCAATATCCACCGCAGGATCATCAATCATCTTGGCATAATTTGACTCAAGTTGCGCTTTCGCATCGGCGAATATTTTATCTAGAGCTTTGGCTTGTATGGTCAGTTCAGCGACAGATTCCTGTTGCTTTTTTAACTGCTCTTGTTTGTCATCTCGACGTTGTGTCGTCGATTTTAATTCTTCGTGCTTTTCGAACAACTGTTGATCGATTTTTACGATAGGGTCGCGCGCTTCCTCAGCTGCTATACCAGCAGAGACAAAGTAAGGTGACAAAGCAAGAAGGAAGGTTGGTAAACCAGTTCGCATTATTTATTTCTACAATTGTTTAATCTTATGGCGTTATTCTGAACGAACACGCCACTTTTTCGTAAGTTATTCCCTTATAACTTACGACAAAATGGCGTTTCTGGTCAATGTTGTACTGCTTACTTCTATTCAAAAAGAGAAGCGCGTTAAATATCTGAATTTGGGCGCAACTTAACCCAAACAGTATCATTACCATCAATAGCAATGGTACGGTTATATGTTTGGTAACCATCTTTGGACACAGTAAACTGATGTTTCCCTTTTGGCAGAACCACTTCTATTGGGGTGCTACCATAATTGACTCCGTTAATAGTGACTCGGTCTTCATACTGATCTGAGCGAATGGTGATGTTCGCCCAGCTTTGCTGTGTGCTTGTCTTTTCTTTTTTCTCAGCGCTAGCACTGTTGAGGCAATATCTTGATGATACATTGAGTAGCTTACATGCCGCAGAAGCCTCTGGCCTAGCCTGAAGCTGTGCCTGCATTTCTGTAAAATAGCTATTGCTGCCTTCAAAACCAGAGCGAATGATTTGACTCTCTTGAACGAAGACATTGAGCTGTACGCCTTTAATATTTTGCTTGGCGATATTGGCTTCTGTCAGACTGTCGAGCAGTTTATCCTTGAAAGTATTGACGGCTCTTTGTTTGGTCAAATACTTACCTTGATTAGTACATTCACCTAAGGTCATTGTGGCTGAGCAAGTGGTTTTGAATGCAGTATTTAATACATCACTTTCACGTAATTCTGCATCGAGCCGTTTGACTCGCGCCTCAACTTTCTGTTCTTTGAGATACGATAGCTCAGAGTTAATTCTTGAAAGCTTTTGTTTTATCTGAGAAAGACGCATCTCTTGTTCGGTAATATTTTGTTCTTGCTCGAGAATTTGGCTTTGATTCTTTTTTACTGCTGCCCAAGCCTCTTGGTATTCTTGTTGAAATGAGAGCAGGTTAACGTCTGGGTCGTCAAGAAGGCGGTTATATTGTTTGTCCAGCGCTGTTTTCGCTCGGTTACGTTTTGCGTTGAGCTCTTGCTCCTCGCGTTGATACTTGCCTAGCTCTGCTCTAAGCGTTTGTAAACGTGAGGATTCATTATCAAACTCAGAACCAAGCTCCTGTAACTCACTTTGTTTGTTCTCTAACTTTATATCGATAGTTGCGACAGGATCGGCAGAGTCCACCATTTCCGCAAAAATCGAAGTTGATGCCCATAAAGGACTTAGCGCAATTAAAAGCGCTGGGATGCGACGTATTATCATATTTCCCTGCAACAATTAACGTTTATTGACCAACGTAAAAAACCAAAAAAAGACAAACTCATGACAGTCCTTGTATTCCTGCCTCTTCCAAGTTTACTTCAACCCTGCATCTTTCTCTTCTTAAAGATTAACCAGCTTTATGCAGATTAGCCTAATTTAACGTATATAAAACTTGGATGCTATCTATCATTTTGAGTTGATTGGGGAAATATGCAAGTGAAGAATGAGTATCTGCAAAAAGAAAGTTGCTAGAAGTGACATAAACCGTAATTTATGTGCACTTGATCATTCTTCCGATAAAGAATGGTTGCTTGTTTATTGATCTGATCTTGTACGTTATCCATGACTTTTCTGGCTGGGTGTGTGGTAGACAATGACGGATAAATTTCGAATTGAAGCAATTTTGTTATACCATACGGTGCTGATGCAATTTGAGGTCAAAACTGTCTCATGAGCTGTTCTAAATATCGTCTTTCAATCGGAGAGCAGGGGCCTGTTCGATCGCCAAAACCCGCTGAGCTAGTGACGTTACCATCTCATATGGATTGCCACGATCATAGTTATACGCAGATTGTTATCGGCCTGAAAGGACAAGCTGAATTTGAAGTGGGTGGCTTTGGCAATTTGGTTGGCCCTGGGCAAGGCTGTGTGGTGACTTCCGGATCAGGTCATGCATTTGGTGGTGTCGTTGAACAGTCAGATATCTTGGTACTGAATATGCCAGTGCCAAGTGTTGGCGATCCCTTAATGCTGCAAAAACTCAATGAATTGAGCCAGCGTGACACTTATTTCCAATTGGATAGTCAAATCCAAAAACTCATACAGATGTTAGTAGCTGAAATGCAATCGAGGCCAGATGATCAGCTTTTGAGTCGAGCCTGTAGTGATACACTTATCGCGTTGCTTCAAAGACATATGTCCAAATTTTCCACATCTTACAAAGATTCTCGCTTCGATCTCGATGCTATCGATCGTTATATTGAGCAGCATTTAAGTCAGAAGATTTCGGTTGCTCAATTGGCAGGTAGCGTTTATTTGGGAGAAAGTCAGTTTCATAGTTTGTTTAAGTCGCAAATTGGTATAACCCCCCACCAATATGTATTAGGCAAACGAATTGACATGGCAAAGTCTTTGATTGAGAGAGGGCACTTGAATTTAGGCCAAGTGGCGGAGCTAACAGGTTTTTCTAGCCAAAGCACGTTCAGCCATACTTTCTTTCGCCTACAAGGGGTTTCCCCATCCCAGTACAAGAAACTGTACTCTTAGATATGCAATAACGCGTGTATATTATTTTGTCTATTTAGATGTGATTCTGTTTTTGTTTTGTTAACAGGCGGAGTTTTGAGCAAAAAACTCGGAGTTTTTGACAAGTAATCCTCTCCCACTCAAAATACACTGCAAACCATTGTAATAACTCTGATGAATTGATCAGGTTTGAGATTGAGGAAAACGCATGTTTACTGCAACTGATGTGCTGAATGCCGAGTTTGTTGAGCAGCCGCTAAGCAAACTTTGGTCGCTGATCTCGCCACTTTACATGGTGGACGAATCCCAATGGCTTGAACAACTGTTGCCTTTAGCAACACCGACAGATGCTGAAAAATCGCAAATGTCGACTAAAACGACGAAGCTGATTGAAGCTATTCGCGCAGACAAAAAGTCGATTCAAATGATCGACGCTTTGTTGCTTGAATATAGCTTAGATACGCAAGAAGGCATTTTATTGATGTGTTTGGCTGAAGCCTTGATGCGCATCCCTGACGCAGCAACAGCCGACGCTTTAATCCGAGACAAGCTTAGTGTCGCAGATTGGAAATCTCATCTGAAAAACTCAGATTCAGTTTTTGTGAATGCATCGACTTGGGGGCTGATGTTGACAGGTAAAGTGGTCGGCTTATCTGAATCACAATCACGTAGTCCCGTGTCTGCGGTGAATCGCCTTGTGAATAAGATGTCGGAACCTGTCATTCGTAAAGCGATGCATCAGGCGATGAAGGTGATGGGCCACCAGTTTGTTTTGGGCCGCTCTATTGCGGAAGCTCAAAAAAATGGTCGGGGTATGCGTGATAAGGGCTTTACCTATTCCTATGACATGCTCGGCGAAGCAGCATTAACTTCAGCAGATGCGAACAAGTATTTTAACGACTATCTGATGGCGATTGAGGCGGTAGGTCGTGATAATTATGGCATAGAGACAAGCCCAGCTCCGTCAGTTTCAATTAAATTGTCTGCTTTGCATCCCCGCTATGAAGTTGCCAATGAAGCGCGAGTGCTAACTGAGCTCGCAGACACATTAACCCAATTGCTGCAAAAAGCAGTCGACTTGGATGTTGCTATCACGATTGATGCTGAAGAAGCCGATCGCCTTGAACTATCACTGAAACTTTTTGAAAAAGTCTATAGAAGTGATGTTGTTAAGGGGTGGGGTAAGTTTGGCCTTGTCATCCAAGCCTACTCAAAGAGAGCGCTTCCAGTGTTGGTTTGGGTGAATGGTTTAGCTCGAGAGCAGGGTGATCTTATTCCACTTCGCCTTGTTAAAGGTGCTTATTGGGACAGCGAGATAAAGTGGTCTCAACAGGCAGGTTATGATAACTACCCTGTCTACACACGAAAAGAAGCCACCGATGTTGCCTATTTAGCTTGCGCTCGTTTCTTATTGTCTGACAATGTCCGAGGTAATATTTTCCCGCAGTTTGCCAGTCATAACGCTCAAACGGTGACTTCTATCGCGGTGATGGCTGAGCACAAAAACTATGAATTCCAACGTTTACACGGTATGGGTGATTCTCTTTACCACCATGTAATGGAGACATACCAACAGCCCGTTCGTATTTATGCACCTGTAGGAAGCCATAAAGATCTGTTACCGTACTTGGTTCGTCGTTTGCTGGAAAATGGGGCCAACAGCTCTTTTGTTCATCGTCTAGTCGATGCGCGTTGTCCTATTGACTCTTTGACTCAGCATCCTGTCGATATGCTGAGAGCCTTTAATACGCTCAACAACACGAATATTCCGCTGCCACCACAGATCTTTTCTGAACGTCGAAATTCATATGGCGTCAATATTGATGTGGAATCTCAAGCAAGACCCTTTGAACAGCAAGTTGAAGGGTTTCTGCATAAGCAGTGGTTAGCAGGGCCAATAATCAATGGTAAAACATTCACTGAAAGCATGATCAAGGAAAATGCTGAGAAAGTGGCGGCTCCTTATGATAGACGTATTCAGGTTGGTCAGGTAGTATTTTCTAACCTTGATCATGTTTCCGAAGCGATTAAAGGCGCACAAAATGCCTTTAGTGATTGGCAAGCGACAGCGCCATCGAAAAGATCACAAGCACTAGAAACGTTAGCAGATTTACTTGAGAGCAACCTTGCTGAACTTGTTGCCTTGTGTCATCAAGAAGCAGGCAAGACAATTCATGACAGTATTGATGAAGTGCGAGAAGCGGTCGATTTTTGTCGTTACTATGCTGTTCAAGCAAATAACTTAGGAAAAGTTGAAGTTCAGGGCTTTGATGGTCAGGTGCGCAATGTATCACGCGATGGCCGTGGTGTTTTTGTGTGTATTAGCCCATGGAATTTCCCTTTGGCCATCTTCTTGGGACAAATTACCGCAGCATTGGTGGCAGGAAATACGGTCGTGGCCAAGCCTGCGGAACAAACCAGTTTGATTGCAGCTCGAGCCGTTGAACTTATGATCGAAGCTGGCTTTCCTAGTGGAACGATTCAACTCTTACCCGGACGCGGTGCTGATATTGGTACGGCTTTAACCTCTCATCCAGCTATTGCGGGTGTTGCGTTCACTGGCTCAACGTTAACCGCTCAACGTATCAATCGTACTCTTGCAGAGCGAGATACTGCGCCGGTTCCATTTATTGCCGAAACGGGTGGTCAAAATGCGATGATTGTTGACAGTACCGCACTCCCAGAGCAAGTGGTACGCGATGTGATTCGTTCTGCTTTTGCTTCGGCAGGACAACGCTGTAGCGCATTGAGAGTGTTATATGTTCAGGAAGATATCGCAGATCGGATTATTGCTTTAATACAGGGCGCGATGCAGGAACTCAAAGTCGGTTTACCTTTTGAGCATTCAACCGATGTTGGACCTGTGATTGACGAGACTGCCAAGAATAAGCTTATCAAGCATATTGAACGTATGACAGTGACGCAGCAAAAGGTAGCGGGATTGGAGCTGAGCGAATTGCATCAAAACGGTGATTTTATCGCGCCATGTGCGTTTGAGATAGAGGACATTTCTTGTTTAGAAGAAGAACAATTTGGTCCGATTTTACATATTGTTCGCTTCAAAGCGAGTCAGCTACATCAAATCGTTGAACGAATCAATGCGACTGGGTTTGGTCTTACTATGGGGATTCATAGTCGTAATGAAACAACGTATCGCTGGATTGAACAGCATGCCAGAGTGGGCAACTGTTACATAAATCGAGATCAAGTTGGGGCTGTTGTTGGGGTCCAACCATTTGGTGGTCAGGGTCTTTCAGGTACTGGTCCTAAGGCAGGTGGCCCACACTATCTATTCCGATTCACTCAGACATCGTTTTCTTAATCGGTAAGCAAGGAGAAAAATTATGGTTCATCAAGTTACTCGCTTTTCCGATGCTTATTCGGCATGGGAAAACTGGAATCTCACTAGCTTCGATATAAAAAGTGAGTATTTACTTGCGTTTAAGAAAGCATTGCAGAGTGAGCACTCTAATTTGGCGGCGGTTGTGGATTTCCATTGCCAGCATTCAGCGCAGTTGTTAGCCAAAACACATCAGATGCCTGGCCCGACAGGAGAAACCAATGAGCTGTACACCGCTGGCCGAGGAGTGGCTGTGATTATTCAGACTCAAATATCTGATCCTGCTAGGCAGTCAGCGCTTGCTCAGCTGACAGCGGCACTTATCGCGGGTAATAGCGTCGTTATGTGTAGTGACGATATTGAGCTGGTCAAAGCCTTGGAATCGGCAGTTAAAAGTGCTTCTTTACCAATAAATCTATTACAATTTGCCTCTCTCGACGCTTATGAACAGCTGCTTGACTCAGATGTCAGAAGTGTTGGGTATATAGGTAATCAAGAGGTTGAGCTCAAAATCAACCGTCAATTAGCGAAACGCACGGGTGCTATTGTAGGCCTAGTTTCCGAAACGGATGTAATGGCGATTCCGGTCGCCCACGATCCACATTTATCGCTTCGTTTTATCACAGAGCGGACGAGAACAATAAATATAACTGCTGTGGGTGGTAACGCAACTTTGCTAGAGCTTGGAAGCGAAGCCCACTAATCCTTTCTCCGAGAGCCCTCATTCAGTGTAAGTGAGGGCGTTCATGGAAGGCGATTTTTTTATGAGGACAAACACATGGAAAATAGCTTTGCTATTACGACCACGTTTATTGCGTATCTAATTCTAATGATGGCGATAGGCGTTATTGCATACCAACGAACGAAAAACTCAACGGATTACTTTCTTGGTGGCCGCTCATTAGGTCCTTGGCCAGCAGCACTGTCCGCAGGGGCTTCTGATATGAGTGGTTGGTTATTGTTGGGTCTACCAGGCTACGCATACGCTGCGGGTATTGAAGCTCTATGGTTAGCTGGGGGGCTACTTGCTGGGACTTGGTTGAACTGGTTGATTTGTGCGAAAAGATTGCGCACTTACAGTATTACAACCGACGCTTTGACACTACCGGAATTTCTTTCTCGTCGCTTCAATGACACATCGAAGTTGATTCAAGTGATCTCTGCATTCTTTATTTTGCTATTTTTCCTTTTCTATACCAGCTCAGGACTTGTGGCCGGCGGTAAACTGTTTGAAACCGTATTTGGATTGAACTACAGCACTGCCGTTACTATCGGTACGATATGCGTTGTATCATATACCTTATTCGGTGGATTCTTGGCAGTATCTTGGACTGACCTTGTTCAGGGATTGCTTATGGCCGCTGCACTTATGATAGTGCCGATTGCTGCGATGGAAGGAGGATTGGGTCAACTAAGCAGTGATCTGTCGAACATTAATCCTCAACTGCTTACGCTGTGGAATGATACTAAGGGTGAGCCACTTTCCGCTATTGCGATCATCTCTTTGGTTGCGTGGGGCTTGGGCTACTTTGGCCAGCCGCATATTCTGGCTCGTTTTAAAGCCGCGCGCAGTAACAAGGATCTAACAACAGCCCGTCGTATTGCTGTGATATGGACAGCACTTTCTATGGTGGGTGCTATGCTGGTGGGTTTAGTTGGCCTTATCTATGTGACCAATTCTGGGGTATCGATCGATGATGGAGAGAAAATCTTCATGTTGTTGGTTAACTCAATCTTCCACCCAGTCGTTGCTGGAATACTTCTAGCGGCAATACTTGCAGCAATCATGAGTACAGCCGATTCGCAATTATTGGTGTCTTCTTCAGCATTAGCAGAGGACTTCTATAAGCAATTGATTAAGAAAGATGCAAGCTCAGAAGAGATTGTAATGGTAGGGCGTATTGCGGTGGTAGCAATCTCAATTGTTGCTCTTATTTTAGCTCTAACGCCAGACAGCTCAGTACTAGGTTTAGTGTCTTACGCTTGGGCTGGTTTTGGTGCTGCTTTTGGTCCTGCGCTTATTCTGAGCCTATACTGGCCACGCATGAACCGCAACGGTGCTCTGGCTGGTATTGTGATTGGCGGCGTGACTATTGTGGTGTGGAAACAACTATCAGGCGGTTGGTTTGATGTTTACGAAATTGTTCCTGGGATCATCTTATCAACTATTGCCATTGTTGTGGTCAGCTTAATGACCGCAGAGCCTGAAAAATCAGTGAAAGCTCAGTATGAGAAGTTCAAGAAACAACTGGTTGAGTTGGACTAATTCAATACACAAGCCCCGAAACATCGGGGCTTTTTACTATCTAGTTGGTTACCGCTATGAGCATCCTCGATCTATATTCACTATTGAGTATGCTCTTGGGCGAGTTTTTTGCTTCCACGTTCTTCTAATACATCCAAAAAGGCTTGGAAGCCTTGTGGGTCGACAAAGGGGTTACTTTGCTGTGATTTTTTAGCGTGACGCTCAAAAATCTGTGCCAAATGCGGGTGACTGGCGAGGTTAACTTCCACTTGAGGCTGAGTGTTAGATAAGGTTCGAATCTTTTTTACGCTATTTACATACTGCTGCGCCAGTTCCATTCCGGTGAAGTTGGTCCCATTGCCGCCAACAATAAATGCCTTATGAGTTTCACCTTGATGAGTAACGTTAAATTTGATCGATAACGCACCTCTAGTGTGTCCGGGCGTTGAATAGAACGTAAACTGTTTATTACCAACGACTAAGGTGTCGCCATCATTAGCAAATGTCTTTACTTTCGGTGCTAGGAAGCGATTATCTCCTTTAGAGTTTTTGGCGGTGAAGTTAGCTAAGCGAAAATCAATGCTCGACATAATAACCTCTGCATCAAAATGTCTTTGGATATATTCGGCGCCGCCGACATGATCTGAATGACCATGAGTAATTATGATGTAGCGCAGATGTTTGGGGTTGAAGCCAAGCTTCTCTATACTGTTTGGGATCCAGCGCCCATAAGGACTGTCAAGCGTATCAATCAGAACAAGCCCCTCGGAAGTCGTGATAAGATAGGATGAAACCCACTTATCACCCACGTAGTATAAATCGTCAAACATTTTAAAGGGCTCAACATATCCGTTCTGGTCTGTTTTTTCCGGAATGGTTTCTGATTGCTCGCTAGAAAATGCATTCAACGATAAAAATAGCAACAGAAGCGCAGTGTGTTTCATGATCATCCTTGTATCTTATTGGTGGTGAAGAGCGTCTATTTAATACCATATTGTGTAAAAATAAGCTGACTAATATCTGCGACAACCTGATTGATTTCCGGCAAGGTAGAGAGCGTCGAGTTAGCAATAAAAATTCCGATAAACAATGGCTTTCGGTCTGGCTTCCATATCATTGCGGTCAATGTTCTTGAACCGTTCACCCCGCCGCCTGAGCGGTCCGCTATCAACCAGCCTTGAGGTAATACAGAGCGTGCTAATGAATCTGAGACCATATTATTAGTCATCCAAAATTGCAGTTGGGTTTTGTTATCTGAGTTCAACACATCACCTGTTAGTAAATGCTGGATGGTTTGAATCATCGCGGTTGGGGTAGTGGTGTCATTTTCTGCGCCTTGTTCAACGTAATTTAACTCTGGCTCATA
Organism: Vibrio zhanjiangensis; assembly: GCF_030161235.1. GTDB lineage: Bacteria > Pseudomonadota > Gammaproteobacteria > Enterobacterales > Vibrionaceae > Vibrio > Vibrio zhanjiangensis. Next base: position 14,216 of record NZ_BSPW01000079.1, read on the forward strand.
GTGATCTAAGCGCGTTTTTTGATCGCCTATCTTCCTTAAAAACGCCGTTAAGCCCCTTGGTCCACCAATTTGCTCTAACGCTAAGTTAGCCGCGTAGTTATCACTCATTAACATGGTAGCGGAGCAGACACTTTGCAGAGACATTTTACCGCCAACAAAGTTTTCGGTAATCGGATTCCAGTTGATTAACCCAGATTCTGGCACATCAATTTTTTGGTTGAGCGTGAGCTTTCGTTGTTGAACATCATAAAGCACATTGGCGCAAGCTAAGGTTTTAAATGAGCTCATCATCGGAAATCTTTGGTTTCCGTTATAGCTCCATTGGGTGGATGATTGAGTATCGATCACAGCGACACCAACTTGCCCTTTAATCTCTTGCTCAACTTTAGAGAGTGATTGTTCAAGATTGGCGGATACTGAATGAGCTGAAATGGATATGAGCAAGAGGCATAAAATTGTTTTTTTCATGGTTGTTTTTCACATTTACAGAGAAAGAGTTGTGTATTTACTGCGTGTTCAAAGACTAAGCTGGTTATTTTTGTAACGGAAACCTACTGGAGTCTGGAGAGTACTGGGTGAGATGGATTTAATTGTAAAAGATCCCATAAATTGCCATATAGATCTTTAAATACGGCAACCGTACCATAGTCCTACTGTTGAGGTTGTCTAATAAATTCAATACCTATAGACGTCATTCTTTCATAATCACGCCAAAAGTCATCGGTGTTGAGAAACAAAAATACGCGTCCGCCTGCCTGATTACCAATAAAGCCTCTTTGTTCCGGCTTAGAAGCTTTAGCGAGCAGTAATGTTGTACCGTTCGAGTTTGGCGGAGCGACCACCACCCAGCGTTTATCCTGCTCTGGCTGATAGGTATCTTCTATCAGTTCAAATTTAAGCTTATTCACGTAGAAGTCGATGGCTTCATCGTAGTCATCAACCACCAATGCGATATGAATAATAGTTTGTTTCACTTTCTGCTCTTCATCAAAGCTTCATTGGGTAGGTAGGGTATCAGACAGATTCATCGTCATCTAGCGAATCGTAGATTTGAATATAAATAAAAAATTATTATTATAATCAAAATTGATAATTATTAATTATTAAAACTGGTTTTTATACTGCTCCTACTGAAACAAAATACGCACTTTATGAGCGATTAGGAGCATGTTATGAAAATGAATCACGTTGGTATTATGGTCGGTGATATGGAGAAAGCGGTGGCGTTTTATACTCAGGCGCTGGGTCTTCGAGTTGTAATGAACAACACCAAAGTTATCGAAGAGCGAGAGTCTGCTATTGGGCGTATGTGTATTGCTGTGTTTGGTGAAGGATTTGCAGGGTTTAATATCGCGCATCTCGTTACAACTGATGGTATTGGTGTGGAGTTATTCGAAATGAAGCAGCGTCAAGAGCGGCATCATGTTGATTTTTCTCGCCTCGGTATTTTTCACTTTTGTTTGCAAACGGATGACTTTGAAGGCGTGATGGAAAAGGTGGAAGCTCTTGGTGGTAAAGTTCGTATGGAGGTGATGCGATACCATCCTGAAGATGACACTAAGCCAGCAAAAATGGTTTACCTAGAGGACCCTTTTGGTAACTTGTTTGAGCTTTATTCTCACTCTTATGAAGAAACTTATGCGTCGGATTATGAGTAACTCAATCAATAGATTGAGAGGTTTGATCAGCGCAAAAATAAACTAACTGCCGACAACAAAGCTGGCTTTGTCATGTTACTTACTGGTATTTAATGTTTTCTCTATAACTGATATCACTTGGTGATAGCGTTTGCCAAGCGAAGTATTGAGTTTGCTAACCAGATAAACGGGCTCCAAAACGTGTTTTTCTATTTCGAGTACTTTGAGCTTATGCCTGCCGTAGAATAGGTCTACGCACCAGCTCGGTACGACAGTAAAGCCAATTCCTCTTGTGATAGGCTCTAAAATCTGGTGTATTTGATTGATATAGCTTTGGGTTTTTATGTCTTCGAGATTGAGTTGATTGAGCTGGGTATGCTCGCACTGTGCAATATAGGTTTGGAAATAATGCGCGAGATCAGGGTGTCGAATAACACCCAAACCCTTGAGCAGAGAGTCTAGAGATGAATCTATCTTTGCACATGCGGGCACGACTAAAGCGAGATGCTCTGCGCCGATCTTTTGGCTAGAAAAATACTTAGGCTCAGGCTTTTTTGTCACTAAGCCAATGTCGATAGTGCCTTGCTTTACTTGCTCAAAAATGCGCTCGTTTGGCGTGGCTTCTAGTTCAATCGATAAATCGGGATAGCGCGCTTGCAAGTCCAGTAAAGGAGAATAGAGCAGCCAAGCCAAAGTGCCTGAGCAACCTATACTGCACCGTCCTTTAAAAGCTTCATCATGACCCAAATTTTGTAAAAGTTTCGCTTCATTGGCGAAGTAATCCAGTGCGTAATGGTAAACTTTTTGTCCGTACAGAGTTAGCTCAAACTGCTTGTTAAAGCGCTTTATTAGCGGATATCCGCAGGCGTTTTCTAGTTTGTTGATATGCTGAGTGACACCGGGCTGAGTCATATGAAGCGTTTCAGCCGTTCTGGTAAAGTGACCTACTTCAATCAGGGTTTTAAAGGTGTTTAGCCAAACGGGATTAAGCATAGATAGAAACCAAAAATTATCAAAAATTCTACTTCTAATAATTAGTTATTATGGCATGTCGAGTACGCTAAGCATATAGATTTAAGTAGGAGTGGAGGGGCTTAAGAGATAATTTAGTGTTACGCGTAACACTAATCACCAATTTTCATAGGCTGACTATAGTTGGATGGATTATTATCCTTGCCACAATCTTTTACCTAAAGGCAGTAAATGAGCTTAGATAGAATCGATCGAGAGATCTTGCGTATCTTAAACCTCAAGGGACGTCTTCCTGTTGTGGAGCTGGCTAAGTCAGTCAATTTGACGACTTCCCCTTGCTCAGACCGGGTAAAACGCCTTGAGAAAGAGGGCTATATAAAAGGCTATCACGCAGAGCTGAATCCAGAGAAACTTGGATTAGATGTTCAGGTGTTTATTCATATTCGCCTAGATCAGACGAGCTTTTCGATTTTTGATAAGTTTGCTAAAGCGGTTGAAGATATACCAGAAATAGAAGAATGTTACTCTCTGTCTGGTGATTTCGACACCATGATTAAAGTTCGTGTCAAAGATATGAAAGCGTATCAGAATTTTATGTCGAGTAAGCTTGGCTCTCTACCAGGCGTGATTCAAACCCGCAGTGAAGTAGTGATTGAAGAGCATAAAACCAGCTTTGGCATCAACGCCGACTTGATCATGACGTTGTAAAATAGGGAAGTCTTGCTTCCCTTTTGAATGCATCATATTAGGCAATAAACGAAGACGCGATGCCAATCAGGCCGCCAAACACACCGCCCCACACCACAAGCCATCCAAGATGTTGCTTAATCATTTTCTGCACGATTTCTTTGACCAATTTTGGTGTGAGTTCATTAAGTCTTTGATCAATGATATTTTCAATGTTAGCTTGAATTTCTTCCATCATTGCAGGCGATTCTAACTGATCTTTGAGCGCTTCTTTTACGGCGTCACTTTGGCTGATCTCAACCACAGCTTGCTGCATTTTTTCGACAAATGGTGCTTTTAGTGGCTGAAGTGCTTCAGTGCCGCCAAACATAGCCAAGGCACCGCCAAACGAAGAGTTGGCAATCACGCTAACTAAAGAATCAAAGGTTGGGTTAAAGTCGACTTTTTCCAGAATCGGCTCAAGCTTTAGGCTTTTACCTCCTGACATTTCTTTATTCAGAAAACGGTCGATGTTTTGCTCGGTAAAAAACTGCTCCATCATGAGATGTTTGATTGCGGCTTTAAATTCCTCGAATCTTGCTGGAATAACGCCTGAGCCATAAAGGCCTGGGACTTTTTCAAACAACATGTGGATGGCTAGCCAGTTGGTAATAGCGCCGGAGAAAGCGAATAGCCCTGCATAGTAAGCAATCGAATTGTCTGTTTGGTAGCCGCCCGCTAACAAAGCCAGTGCGATTAGATTAGTCAGTAAGCTTTTGTTCATCTTCTATAAAACAATGATTGAATGTCGATGTTGCGAGTATATACCAAGTCGCTGCTCAGATTGAATATGGGTATGGTGTAAAGTTTTACATCTTTTATCAAAGGATGCACGTCTTCTCAACGGCTATGGTTTTTGTTTCAAATATCAGAATAGCTCTACGTTGTAAAAGTCCCTGTTAAGGTCTTCAAGATAAGTGTGTTAGTGTTTACCAACACAAAAGTGAATAGATGATTATTCGGCACCAGAACAGTAATTGGAGTAATAAACAGCAAATATGAAAATCACCACCCTTGTCGATAATTCGCGTTTGGACAGCAGGAAAGATCTGGCTGTTGAACGAGGTTTATCGCTTCATATCGAAACGGCCAATACTCAACTCTTATTTGATGCGGGCAATGGCCGAACATTTTGTGACAATGCTCTTTTACTGGATATTCATATCGCCGAGGTAGACTTGGCGGTGTTATCTCATCGACATCATGACCACTGCAACGGTATTGCTCACTTTGTGAATGTCAATCACAAAGCCAAAGTCTATATGAGAGAGTGCGAGGATAAAGACTACTACTTTCAGGCATATGGCTTTAAGACTAATGTCGGCCTGAATAAAACGATATTGGAGCGCAATGCCCATAGGATGGAGTTGATTAAAAATACCACTGAGATTGCTCCCAATGTTCATCTTATTACGCACATTGAGAGAAAATATCCCCAACCTGCCGGAAATCAGTATCTTTATACGCATTCAAAGCAAGGTATTGAGCGCGATACCTTTGATCACGAACTGATCCTTGTGATTGAGGAAGTGAATGGATTGGTTGTGTTCACAGGGTGCGCCCATAGTGGTGTGCTGAATATGATTGAAACAGTCGTGAATTTATTTCCGAAGCAGAAAATTAAAGCGGTTGTAGGTGGCTTTCACCTCGTAGGCTTACCAGTATTCAATAGTATTGGGGGCACTAAACATGATATTGAGGCAGTAGCAAGAGCTCTAGCTGAATACCCTATCGATCGGTTTTATACAGGCCACTGCACTGGTATGAAAGCGTATACCATTTTGAAAGGTGTTTTAGGTGATCGTTTAGAGCATATTCCAACCGGTCGCTGTGTGAATATTTAGCGAGTAGTTCATTATTTAAATGGGCTACACCCAGAAGCCCCCTCAGCTCTGCGTGACTGAGTAATAGTGTCTTTAAGATTCAAAGGCATTAGCTCAATGGTATAGTTAGAAGCTCGGCACGAGCATTTAAGCGTTTTGGTTATAAAACGATAACAAGTATTTATATTAAAGGCTCGGCCTATTTGGTCTTTAATATCGACTAGAGTGAGAGGTCGAAAAATCCAAATCTCTATTTGACCGAAAATAATTTTGCACAGGGTTTTCGGCCAAATAGATTTTTTATTTTAATCATTAAAGATCATGTCCAGCTCTTTGAGAAAATGTTGAGCATCATCAGTGCTTTGTATCTCAGTTTTCTCGAAAAGTTGCAGTGCATTGTCTAGATTGCTTTTTAGTTTTGTTTTATCGAGGATTTTGTCGGCTCCCCAAGATTCTGGCAGGCCTGCCTGAGCTTTATACGCCATTATTCGCGAGTTGAATGTATTTGTTTCAGAATTAATAACACCACTAATTCCTTGTTTTGCTGAAGCTAAAAGTAGGTCCATTCTATTGGTCGTACTTTTGGAAAGCTTACATTGCATTGCCTCTACTACCCATGCTTTTAGCTCTGTTCTATATAACGCCTTAATGCTAGACAGTTCAGCCCCTTTACCTAGGTTGTTTGTGAGTCCGGAATCAAACTGGTGTAACTCTATGTGATCTCGAGCATGTGACATCTCATGGGCGAGAGTAGATATTTGTTGTGCTACATAGGCACCATTGTTTTTTTCTGAATGTGGTAATGCGGAAATACCAATAGAACTTACTTCGGGGTTATACGCCCCTGACTTTTCGGAATTTGAGAATAGTATAACGCTTGATGCTACCATGTCAGAAGACAGCGTCTGCAGCAAACTAGTGTCGATGCCAAGCTCAGGTGTTTTAGTGAGGTACTCTAATGTATTAGGTACACTAAGTTTGTTAGGAAATTCGTATGTGTTTGAATTTGATGAGCTTGAGAGAGAGTTAGAGTGCTGAGGATGGTATTGTATTGCTTCCACCATATTTGGCTCCTGAGTAATATATTGTCATTGTCTCAACCAATCTCTCACTGAATCTCAACGAGTCATATCAGGTGAACACCTGAATATAGAATAAGCAATATCGAAATAGCCAAGTCAATATATTCAGATGTTTTCACTGGCTTTTTTACACTGTAAACTCAAGCATTACTTAATAGTGAGCACTTTGGCGATATTTCGCGCTGTTATTTCAATGTTTGATTTTGCATCTTTTAAAGCCGTTGAAAGGTCAGTGGCACCAAGCACGACACTATAGACCGCATCGATCCCATGCTCATAAACCACATGGCAATCTTTGGACACGCTACCGGCAATACCAATGACGGGTAGGTGATATTTTTTCGCAACACGGGCCACGCCAATGGGTGTTTTGCCATGAATGGTTTGACTGTCTATACGGCCTTCTCCTGTAATCACGAGATCGGCATCTCTAATCTCTTGTTCGAGATTGACAAAATCCATCACTATATTGATACCCGCGCGCAACTTAGCATTCAATAGACCAATTAGCGCTGCACCCAAGCCACCTGCTGCGCCAGCTCCGGCTTGGTTGATAACGTTTTTTCCGGTGGTTTGACGGATAACTTCCGCGTAGTGAGCAAGGTTGGTATCAAGTTGCTCTACCATTTCTGGTGTGGCGCCTTTTTGTGGGCCAAAGACATGGGATGCGCCTTTGGGACCGCACAACGGATTGTCGACGTCACAGGCCACTTCAAGTTTGACATCAGCCAAACGCTTGTCCATGCCAGATAAATCGATACGTGCTAGCTGAGATAGAGCACCGCCTCCAGATCCTAACTCTGCGCCTGATTTATCGTAGAAATGAGCGCCGAGTGCCTGTGCCATTCCTATGCCACCATCATTGGTGGCACTGCCACCAATGCCGAGAATGATGTGTTTGACACCTGAATTTAATGCTTGCTTAATCAGCTCACCAGTACCAAATGTAGTGGTCAGCAAAGGATTACGTTTGTTCGGCTCCACGAGATGAAGACCCGATGCCGCTGCCATTTCAATCACAGCGGTAAAACCATCACCTAATAAGCCATAGAAGCCTTCAACAGTTTCACCCAATGGCCCTGTAACCTTTGCAGTGACTATATGTCCGTTAGTTGCATCTACTAGTGATTGCACTGTACCTTCACCACCATCTGCCATGGGTAGTTTAATATACTCTGCATTGGGCATTACCTCCTTAAAGCCATGTTCTATCGCCGTTGCGACCTCCATAGCCGTCAAGCTTTCTTTATAAGAGTCAGGAGCAATGACAATTTTCATCTTTTATCCTCAAACCATGGTTAACAAGTATTTAAGTAATATCGGGTTTTAAGCAAACCAGCCAAACACACCAAATATCATCGTCGAGACAAAAGCGATCATGAGACCGACGGCTGACTCGTAAGGAATGAGCTTTAGACGCTCTTTAATATCCATATGAAGGGCTCCACCGGTGGCATGGAAAAAGCTACCGTGTGGCATATGATCAAGCACAGTGGCTCCTGAGTGAATCATAGCGGCGCCAGCAAGAGCAGGAACGCCTAAGTGCAAGATGGTTTCGCTAAATACACTTGAGGCTACAGCGGTACCTGCGGTGGTGGAGGCGGTTGCTAATGACATCATTGCGCCTGAAATAGGGGCGAGCAGGAATGAAGGCAATCCTGATGCGGTAAGCAGATCAATTAAGCCATCTTTAAGCCCAGAGTGCGCGATGACGCCAGCTAGCGTACCAGTGCCGAGCAGCATGACCGCAACGGGCGCCATGCGGCTTAGCCCTGAAACCGCAAAATGGTTGGTATCGGTAAAACGTCCCATCACAAGCGCACCGATAAGGCCGCCTAAAGGAAGCGCAATTAAAGGATCGACGTTAATATCGGCGATTGGTCGTAGTGATAAAAGTGCGATAGCCACCAGAGGTGCGACAATAGCGGCTTGAAAAGAAGGTATGCGAGAATGTTCCACATCGACCACCTCAGTGGCTTCGACTTTGGAGCCCTTATTGACTAATTTTTTGGCAATTAAGTACGCCAGAACAAGGCCGCAAAGCCCGGGAATAATACCGGCAACCATCACAGAGGTTAGTGGTACATTAAAAGCATCTGCTGCGGCAATGGCATTCGGGTTCGGAGACATGACGTTACCTGCTTTTCCGCCACCGACCATGGCGAGCAAAATAGCCGTTTTTGAAATATCAGTACGGCGAGCAATCGCAAGAGCAATAGGTGAAACCGTGATCACGGCGACATCGACAAACACACCCACAGCGGTAAGGATCATAGTCGCAATCGCCAATGCGAGTAGCGCTCTTGTTTCACCGACCTTTTTGACAATGGTTTCTGCGATTGAGGTAGCAGCACCCGATTCGATAAGTACGCCAGCGAGCACGCCCGCTGCGAGTATGCGTAGTACTGCGGTGACAATGCCTTGTGCGCCGCCAATCATTAGGCCGACAGTGTCTGTCAGAGAAACGCCGCCGACAACGCCACCAATCAGGGCACCAATGATCATGCCGTAGGCTGGTGGTACTTTTTTGAGTATTAGAGTAATGGCGACAACCAAAGCAGTTAAAGCGCCAAGAGTAGTGACTTCTATCATATTATTTTTTCGTCCGATTATTGACTGAACTGACAGCAGACTAAAAGCAGAGCTTGGTAAAATCTTTATGCAAATTGACAGATTTTTGCTTTATGAAGATATATATTTTGTATAACTGCACAAATTATGAGAAGGGCTCACATACATTTCAACGCCAAATACAGCTGAACTTTGTCATCTATCTTATTGATTTCTAAGCTTGTAAACTGCTCTATTTTTTCCAATCGGTAGCGTAGAGTGTTACGGTGGATATGTAGCTCTGCACAAGTTTGAGCAAGGTCGCAATTTTGAGCAAAAAATACGCTTAAAGTTTTTATCAGTACGCCTTTGCTATCCTTCTCAAGCAAAGTTTTAATTGGTTGGTTGACTTGTTCTTTGCGCCATTGGTCATGCATCAGGCTATCTATTAATACGGATAACTTGTGATCTTGATAAAAGAGAATAGCCTGTTTGGTATGGCTACAAGCTAATGTGGCTTTGGCGGTTTCATAGGAGCGAGATAAGCCAGATAAGCCGGGAAAATAATCCCCAATGGCAATTTGAATCGAAAAGTCGGCTTCTTGGCCAATACGTTTGAGTAGGCGTTTGACTCTTTTAGCTTCTTCGGTTGTGCTCCATTTGTGATTAATTAGGGTGATGGGCTTGAGAACAACCACTTCGTTTTGCGACACTGACACAATACCGACAATGTTATCTCGCTCTGGATATTCCAAAAGGTGAACTAGCTTTTGCAATTGCTCTAATGTGAGCGGTTGCCCTTTTTTTGGTATCACTTTTATTGCGGCCGCGACCCTTGGCTGAGCTAAATCGAGATCTAACCGCTCAGCAATGGATAACAGCTGAGTTTCGTTTAACTTTGAACCTTGAATAAGTTGCAGAAGCAGTTCTTCTCGATGGCGTTTGTTCCATTGAATTTGAGCCATCAAGTCGGCCTGCTCAACGATAAGCTCTGCGGTCATCTTGACCATTTCTCCAAAACGGCGAACTTGGTCAGGTTTACCAGAAATGCCCACAACACCAATAACTTTATCTTGGTGTAGAATGGGTAGGTTGATGCCTTCCTTAACCCCAACCAAAGTCCCTGCTAATTCAGCGCTGATTTCAACGATGCGGTTATCATGAATCGCTAATAAGGCGCCATCGTGAGTTTTATGTAACCGATTTGGGTCACTAGAGCCAATAATTCGCCCATTATCATCCATCACATTGATTGGGTAGCGGATGATTTTAGTTGCTCGTTCAACAATTTGTCTTGCGATTAACGTATTTAACTGCATATTCAGGGCACTTTATAGAGAACTCATCACTAAGGCTAACATAGCATAATTGCGATTAAGGTTAATGGTCTTGCCTGAAAGTTAACCGTCTTAGGGTATAAAATACAAACAATATACAAGTGGGCAATTGATTGAATAGATGTAACTTGGCATTATGACCGACAGCGATTAATACTGTGGTGAAATTTTAGTCGTCACCGCCAACATAGAGTGCTTTAATTGCTCATCGAGCTAGCTATATTACAGGAATGAACAAATATGTCGGGCATAACAGATTTAGAAGAATTATTGCGTTCAATGCAGCCCAAACTCATCAATGCTGAGTTTGTATTTTGTAGTGTTGAAGGTGAGCTTAGAGACTATGTTGAGTTGGCTCCAGTGGCGAGTTTCATTGAAGCTGAAGGGTTAACACTTGTTTTGGAACGGAGTGTGGCACAAAAAGCGGGGTTAGTTTTTGAAGGAGTATATAGTCAGATAACCCTGACAGTGCACTCGAGCTTAGAAGCTGTTGGCCTCACGGCTGCGGTATCGAGCAAGTTAGCGTCTCAAGGTATTAGCGCTAATGTTATTGCTGCCTATTATCATGATCATATTTTCGTTCAAGCAAACAAGGCCGATCAGGCACTATCCGCTTTAAGAGAATTCGGTCAATAGAATGTCGCGCATTTTCAGTTAGTGGTGATTTGCCTCGCTGGTGGTTTTGAACACTTAATTTGCTGCCCAAAACTTTCTAGTGCGGACCTCTGCTTAATTGAGCCCGTATTTTTCTTTTAACTTTTGAACAAGCGAAGCGTTCTTTTGCAAAAAATCGTCAAATTGTTTGATGATATCTGTGTGTGTTATCGAAGATAGAAAATAATCACCGTCGATGTGGGGGATAGCAGGGTCATAAGCAATCATATCTTCATCGATTTCTAATGACTTGATGGTATATTTCATTATTGCGACATTAAAATACATGCCATCGATATCATTTCTATTAACAAAAACTTTTACCAGATTTCTAAGACTATTAAATTCTTTTATTTTAAGTTTTCCTTGATCGACGTCCTCCATTATCGCATGAGGTGTAAACCCCCTGACGATTCCGATCGTTTTGGGTTTAGATTGACCTAACTTATCGGTTAGAACTACGACGCCTTCAGTATAACTAAGTGCTGATTGGCTATAAGATATTTGGGTGTCCTTTTTCACTGTGCTTCCCCAGTTTGGATTATCAGGAAACTTTAAATCTACTTCTTGTTCAATGAATTCGTCGTAAAGGCGGACAATAGGCAGTGCTCGGTAGGTTAGAGTGTGATGATAATCTTTTGCAAATTGATCAAGGAGATCTCGTGCGTAGCCAGTATATTGACCTGATTTTATTGAAGAAATAGGGTAATAATCAATGTTTTCTACACCAATCACCAAGTTTTTCCCTTGGGCTATTTGACTGTATATTAAAACCAATAAGCTGATTGTCAGTGCCTTCATTATGTGACCTTTAGTATCCTTATTGTGGGAAAGTCGTCTCCTCAATCCATAGTTTAGGCAAAAAAATCAGGTTGTCCTGTTGCTGAAATAAAGCATTTACGCGTCTTAAGCTGTTTTTCCAGCATTTATACATTTAGAACAAGACCTTAGCCATCGTTTGAGCCAAGCCCCTCTCACAGAATCGGATAACATGAGACGGTAGTCAGCGAAGGGTTAGAAAGTTAAGAGGATTTAGATGTGGTGTCTTGATTGAGGGACATTCATTGCTAGAGACTGCAATTTTCATACTATCAATGATTGTTCTGGAAATTTTTTATATTAAAACAATTTACAAACTTTCATTTAAAATATAGATTATTTTGGTGTTTTTTAAATTATCGATAAATTAAAAACACTTAAACATAGGATATGTATTTTAATGAAATTTCAGTTTTATTCTAATAAAGAGTTCGGTAAAGAGAATTTTACTTATCTCAATATGGGAGATGAAACTTTTCTCACGGAAAAAGAGCAATTGATAAAGCTTGGTTTTGAAGTCGATGGTGATGTGATTATGGCAGAATCAGTCGAAGAAGCCATTGAAAAATATAAATCTAATTTTATTTATGTCATTGAAGATTATTCTAATTCACATCCTGAAAGTGCTCTGGCTAATTTTTTCATCGAAATGTATAAATCCATTTTTAAAAAAAAGAACAAATCCAACTAATCTGTTGATGTTAGGCCGGAGTAACGACAAGCGTTAAAGGCTTGGGCCTACACTAACATTATTTAAGCTTTACCGCTGTTCCAAATACCATGAGCTCTGATGCTCCGTCAGTAATCGCACTGGTGGTAAACCGAATGCCGACTACAGCGTCTGCATTGAGCTTGGCTGCGTCTTGAACGAGACGCTCAATGGCGATTTCACGAGCTTCGGTTAACATTTCGGTGTAACCCTTAAGCTCACCACCGACGATGCCTTTAAGTCCGGCCATAATGTCTCGTCCAACGTGTTTTGACTGGACAATATTACCATTTACAATGCCTAGCACGGTTTCAATCTCTCTGCCCGGAATCGTTTCTGTGGTTGTGTAGATCATTTGTGTAATCCTAATCTAGCCAATAGGCTATAAATGTAAAGAAATATAACATTTCTATAGTTTGAATGAAATGTATAACTATTTTCCTTGAATCAATCAAGACCAACAAAGTGATAAGGGCTATTCGTTTGCTAGGATCACCAACATCGTTGTGGCTCCTTTTTGAAATTCATAACTGACTTCTTCGAGTCCGACTTTTGTACCTAAGCGTTCGAAGTGGTCGATGATAGAGGCCAGATAGTTTGACTGTGTTCCTTCAAGAGATAGTAGGGGATAGATCCGCACTTCTTTGGATACTCTGACTAATTCAGTGATCGACTGAATATGGTCTTGCAATGAAAAATGCTCTTCATACAAAAACAAAAAATGTGAGCATAGTGCGAGATCAAATTCTTTATCGGCAAAATTAAGCTCGGGTAAAGAACCCTGCACATATCTTTGCTCCGCTTTCCCTTTATCGTAGTCAGCTAAGAAGTGATTCATGGCTGACAATCTGGTTCGTTCTAAATGAAGTGGTGAGCTAAATTTATTCCATAGGTAATCATCTGTATTTTGGATGATTTGCTCCATGACTATTGGACGCACATGCTCTATCCGGTCACTAATTTGCTGCTTAGAAAACTGGTATATCGGATCGATGGATATAATGTCCCCGCCCATCTGAGTAAGCTCAGCGTTGAAGCTTGCAGGACCATCGCTACATCCTAGAATCTTTTTATGTTTATCTTTTTCATTTAGGTTGAACATCAGTTGATATTCTTCAAGAGTTCGTCCCCAAGGGACCACGTTTTCCAACTTCACCTTTTTGTCCTTATATCCCCAAATGATATATGTAGTGGCATTAATAATTGAGTAGTCTTTAGGTGGGGAAATTTTTTTAAAAACTAATTTTAATGGAAAAATAATTTCTCCATACTATTAAAGAACTCGTAATCATTGCAATATGTTTTTGTAATATATAGGTTATTAGTGAATTATTGATGGGGTTGAAAATCACACGGCAGACAGCATAGTTTCTGAGGTCAGCCAAGGTAATATAACAGTATATAAATTTGTTGATGGCTATTTGACCAGAATTAAAAGATAGAAAGATCAGATAAAAAACTTTATGCAATTACTGGCATTAATCCTTATTCAATCTATCGGCCTGTTGCTGATAGCCGCACCTTAGCTAAGCATAGAGCGTAGCATTTTGGCCGGCTTTTGCTCATCGGCTGGTATAGATTACGCAGCAAGTGATGCCCTAATTTTTTCCTCGTAGAGGTCGAGCATTTCGTAGCGCTTGCGATACATTTTTCGCTTTGTCCGGTTTAGGTCGTCTAAATCTCTGCGAATACTCTTTAGTGGCAATTTAAATTGGTATGGGCTTTGTTTGATGCCACTCATTTCGCTACAGAACGCGTCATAGTCAAACATCATTTTTTTGCGTTGTCTTCTACTTCTGTAATCAGACGCATTATAGACATGGCCTTTGTTGGTGACACAATAGGCGTTAGATAGACCAAAGTGGCGAGCAAACATTATGGTCAGCTCAACAATAAGCGCTTTGGGGCGCATTCCGTGTTGAGCTTTTGTTAACGACTTAATAATGTTAGAGCGATCTTCAATGGAGCCTCGTGCACCTTGAATACAGCCGATAAATAAGTCGCCACTGTCAGTTACACAAAATGTGGTGAAATAAATGCTTTGCAGCGCTTTATTGGTGATGGATAAACCCAGAGAGCCCTCACGCCATTCGCCAGAGCAAAGTCGTACATCATACTCTTCGCCATGGTTTCCTTGGATCGAAAAAAGCTTATAACCCTGCTCTGAATAAGCCTGCTTGCTTTTTTCTCCCAGCTGCTTAGACATAAAACTTAGGTGGGCAGAAAGGTTTTGTAAACGAGTTGCCTTATTCCAGTTGAGACACACATAGGGGTGTGTGGGTTGATCGTACATCTTGGGTCTGAGGTCAAAAAGATCTCGAATGTGTTGATCTTCCTGCATAGATTGAATGGCTCTCGCTGTGCTTGGTGCCATCATATAGCGAAGGCAGAATCTGCAGTGGTCCCGATACACAGTGAATTTGTTTTTGGTGCCATTAATTTGTTTTGAAATCTTATATAACGTCTTAAGTTTCACGGTAACCTCAAAGTGAAAACGAAGTTTTCCCGAGGAATATAATGATAAAAATGATGATTGCTGTATGGGTTTGTCAGAGGCTTATGACAAAGTTGTACATGAGGGTGATTTTTATATTAAATGGTTTACTTTTCTAATCAGATCGAAACTATTCAGGGTTATATATCAAACCAACACATGACTGCAAAGTAACCTTGTTCGATATAAGGTCGATATCCTAAAGTTGGAATGTATGTATAAGTCCTTTGGGTGTGTGTCCTGAACTTCTTTTTTCATCGCCTTCACATCAGTTGTGCAGCAAACCGCTCCAGAGCAATGGTAATTTCACCTTCTGTCAGTGCACCAAAGCCAAATCGTACGTGCACTGGCACTATTGTTTCCGTATTGGTAAAAAATTTGCTGCCTGACAACACCGGTAAATTTGATAAAAGATCCTCTGGCTTATTATCACCAAAGGGTGTCAGTAGTCGTGAAATATCAATCCAAAGTGCCAACCCACCTTGTGGTAGGCGAAACGACACTTTATCGCTGAAAATACGCTGCAACTCACTTGCGGCATGATCTCGACGAGCTTGGTATATTTTACGAACTTTGCGAATGTGCTTTTTGACATCGCCTGATTGCATCAGGTCCGCGACAGCCAGTTCGGTCACCGTGTTGCCTTGTCTATCAATCAGGGTAATTTCCTCCGCAACACGATTTATGAATGCTGGCTTGGAGACCATGTATCCGAGCCTTAGCCCAGAGGCAAACACTTTAGATAAAGACCCAATATGAATCACGTTCTCACTATTTGGAAGAGTAGCGAGCGGCGGAATGGGGCGACTATCATAGTGAAACTCGTGATCATAATCGTCTTCCAGTACAGCAAATCCATGCAATTGGGATAGCTGCAAGAGTTTAAGGCGCCTATCCATGGATAAACTGACGGTTGTTGGGTATTGGTGATGTGGCGTTGTATAAACCCCCGCGACTTGATGACATGATAAAATCTTTTCCAAGTCTTCAATATCCAGACCTTGCTCATCTTGCCGACAGCGAATGACGTTAAATCCGTTTGATTCAAACGCAGCTACTGCGGGTGAGTAAGAAAGACATTCAACCACCATGACACCTTTTGTAGGGTCCATCACCTTTGACGAGAGATAAATTGCCATTTGGCTGCCACGGACAACGCAAATCTGGTCTGTGGTGACATTCATAAACCTATCCATATTGAGCATACGCTGGAGTGACTGGCGCAAAGCGTCGGTACCCTTTGGATCACCATAGCCCAAATAAGGTTGTCTGCTCGTTTGTACTATCGCTCGGCGAAAAGCACGTGACAGTAGTTCAAATGGAATCAGCCTCGTATCAGGAACCCCATCATTAATGGAACTGGACTCTAACGCATTATGGGATGAAAGCAGTTTTGCTTCGAACGAGTCTCCCGCGGGAAAGGCTCCTTGTGCAAGACTCACTAACTCTAAGTTTTCGCACGATAAAGACAGTTCAGGCAAGGTGTCTGCCACATAGGTGCCACGACGTGGTTTGGAAATCAGCCAACCTTGGGACTCAAGCTCCTCATAGACCTGTTGAACCGTTTTACGGTTAATCCCTAGTTGTAACGCCAATGTTCTTGACCCAGGCATCATGTGGCCAGGCGTCAAACGCCCCGAACAAATGTCTTCTGCGATCTGATTACTCAGCGTTGTATAAATGGACTCACCACTTTTGCGTGAAAGCCAAATCTTAGTCTGCCAAGGACGCAACAAATACACCTCCATCTGGACCAGTACGAAAAGAGAATCTGGCTGTTAATGAGGGTCCAGAGAGCCAATATTATGAGAGTGAAATTTAGGAGACGCAATAGCCTTGTGAGGTAAGATAATGAAAACTGACACATTCAGTAAACAGACCCTAATGGAAATGGCCAAGAACAGCATGAAGGCCACCATCCCTGATCTCAATTTAACCGATCGACAGAAGCTTGCATTAACCTGCCGAATTTTATTCACCAAGGGACATGATTCAGGGCTAGCGGGACAAATCACCTGTCGCTCAGACAAACCAGACACCTTCATTACCCAAAGGTTTGGCTTGGGATTTGATGAAATTACCGCCGAGAATCTTCTTGAAGTAGACCAAGATCTGGAACCACTAGACCAGCAAGGAATGGCCAATCCCGCCAATCGCTTTCATACATGGGTATATAAAGAACACCCTGAAGTGAATTGCATCATTCACACCCACCCGACCTATGTCGCCGCACTCTCAATGCTCAGAGTACCGTTAACCATATCTCATATGGACACGTGCGGTCTCTACAATGACTGTGCTTTCCTTGGTGATTGGCCGGGTGTCCCTGTAGGTAATGAAGAAGGTGTGCTTATTTCGAATGCTTTGGGAAACAACCGAGCCATTTTACTCGCTCATCATGGCCAGCTGGTGACAGGAAAAACCATTGAAGAAGCCTGCAACCTTGCCATTTTGATTGAGAGAGCAGCAAAACTGCAATTGCTCGCAATGGCAGCTGGACAAATCCAACAAATTCCACCAGCACTCGCCAATGAAGCTCATGATTGGGTATCCACAGACAAACGAAACAAAGTGAACTTTGCTTACTACGCAAGGCAAGTACTGAAAACACATCCCGACTGTATATAAGGACAATAACGTGGAACTATCTGGTATTATTTCTTATCCAATTACCCCATTCAGTGCAGATGAACGCAGCATCAATTTTGATGTACTTGGTGAAACGCTGGAGCTTCTTCTTCAAAATGGCAGCGACGCTATTGCGCCATTGGGTAGCACAGGGGAAAGTGCCTATCTAAGCTTGGAAGAATGGCGTCAAGTTGCTGACTTTACGGTTAAAACTGTCGCAGGTCGAGTGCCTGTAATAGTGGGTATTTCTGAGTTAACAACCCTACAAGCGATCAGCAAAGCAAGATACGCACAATCGATCGGCGCCGATGCTGTGATGATCATACCCGTTTCATATTGGAAGCTGACCGAACAAGAAATTTTTAATTATTACAGAGAAATATCTGAAGCCATCAGCCTTCCTATCATGATATATAATAATCCAGCAACCAGCGGCATTGATATGTCCCCCGAATTGCTGGTTCAGATGTTTAATGAAATCGACAACGTTACCATGGTGAAAGAGAGCAGTGGAGACATTCAGCGAATGCACAAGTTGTATGCCCTGAGTTCTGGCAAACTGCCTTTCTTTAATGGCAGTAACCCTCTGGCCCTTGAAGCCCTTTGTGCGGGCGCATCAGGCTGGTGTACTTCAGCGCCCAACCTGATTGGGCAACAACCCAAAGCACTTTACCAAAGTGTTGTTGCAGGTAAACTTGATGAGGCAAGAGAGATATTTTATCAGCAGCTCCCTATGTTGAATTTTATTGTTTCTGGTGGCATACCCAAAGCCATAAAAGCAGGGTTGGTACTAAAAGGCATTTCTGCGGGTTTACCTCGCCGCCCTTTAAGAGGGGCTACGATCGCAGAAATCACTCTGTTGCAATCTCTAATGGATAGTCACACTGAGGTTGTTAAATAGGCTTTGTGTGAAATAATGCAATTGGAAGATATGGTGAGCTCACCATATCTTCTTTTTTATCTTTTTTGGTCTACGGATTGTCGCTATTTAAATATGCGAGGATCAAATTCGAAGTCGAGTTTTTCATGTTGGTTGAAAATGTCTTTCATCGCTGGATGATTTGGGTTGACGATGTAGTTGTGGTCTCTCGGCGAGATTGTTGAAGGGACTTGCAGCGCAGCATAGAGCGGCTTGGCCTGATTTAAAAACTGATCACCAATTTCTTGGGTAGCTTCGCTTGCGGGAATATGTCGCCATGTTTTGGGTAAATCTTCCATATCAAGCTTAGCCACCAGTTTATTGGGGATTTCTATACGATAAAGGTCGTATTGATCAACAATGTTGGGATCGTTGTTGACATGGACAAACACTTCAAGTGAACACAGAGACTCTGACTCAGAGAAGTAGAGTGCTTCAGTACCCTTAGAGTTCCATCTTCCACCGTAGAGTTTTGCGCCCTCGGGGCTAAATGGGGTATCAGCAAACTTTTTTTGCGTTAAGCGGTAAAGCTGCACTACGAGAACACCCCATGCTCAACTCTGCCGATAAGATCTTTGACAATCTCATAATCAACCGTGGTTGACACCATATCGAGCGGTCTTTTTCCACCTAAGCCATACACGCTTTCACGAACCCATTCCAAAGCTCTTTGCTCACTGTTGAATAAATCGGTGGCTAACTTAATCAGCATGGCTAATCGATAGATGGCGT
The DNA here is from genome assembly GCF_030161235.1 of Vibrio zhanjiangensis. GTDB lineage: Bacteria > Pseudomonadota > Gammaproteobacteria > Enterobacterales > Vibrionaceae > Vibrio > Vibrio zhanjiangensis. The sequence continues at coordinate 33,298 of NZ_BSPW01000079.1, forward strand.
CACTTTCCTGAGGATTGAAGCGCTCCTCTTTTTTAAGACGGCGCTTTATCGTGCTTACAGGAATATGAGTAACATTGTAAAACTCGTTTTGAGATAACTGGGTTTTTTCTAGAACTTTGTAATAGACCTCAGGTTTAAAGCCTTGGTGAACCGCATCCGTTCTGGCGGTTTTTGCGTCCTCAATACCTAGGCTAACCCAGAAATTCGCTTTTTTGCTTGGTTTGGGTTTAAAGCTTTTTAGTTGAGACGTAGCCATCGTCAGCCTCCAAAGTTAAGCTCATATAGTCTTACTATACTGGACCAAATGAGCTTGATTTGCAATCAATGGACAGGATTAAGTATTGACCTTATAGGTGAGGTCTTGTACTTCGTCGCCTGTCATGCCGCGAAACCCCCAGCAATGAGGTGGTTGCTCTTTGATTATAATTTCAATATCAATAGGGTTTATGCCTACTTGGGATTCAATATTGGCAAACAGTGCTTTAATCAGTGCTTTCTTGGTGGCGACTTTACGTCCTTCCATCATGTTAATTTCAATCAGAGTGTACGCTTCTGTTCGACCTTCCGGATAGTAAAAATCTGATTTATCGAGTGGCACAATTCTATGAGAACGCTTACCTTCAGGTAAATTTAACACCTGAGTCATTGATTGCTGGATGACATCTGATAACTGAGCTTTTATTGGGTTTAATTGCTCTTTAATTCCATATATTACGACCACTTTATCTCCTAAAATTCGCGATTCTAATTTTTCGATTAGCCACTGTTTTCATAATGTGCATTAGTTTGCATTTGAATTCAATTGATAGTCCAGTAATTATTTTTGAGTCATAGCCTGGCGGTTGAAAGGAGAGGGTTGTTAAATGTATTTGTGTAGTTGAATGCTATCTTAACCAACATTAAAAATTCCGCCAATCTACTTGACCTGTCTACCGCTTTACACTTCATACTCTCTCTTAGATTAAACACAATTGGGTTGTATTTAACATGTATCTAATATCAGAACTGGCAGCAAAGCTGGGGGTATCTCGCACTACTTTGCTTTATTACGAAAGACTGGGGTTAGTGACGGGGCAGCGCCTTGATAATGGATACCGTTATTACAGTGAAGGCGACCTTCAGCGATTGATTCTTATTCAGCAACTGCAAAGTGCAGGCCTTTCACTCAAAGAGTGTCAAGAATGTTTGCAAGCGAAGTTGGATAAAAGCTTGTTGGAGAGCCGATTAAATCAACTCAACGAGGAGATTGAGAAAAAGCAGCATGCTCGTGAATTACTGATGGCATTGCTTGGAAAAGGTTCACAAAGAGAGTTACATCAATCTCTCGGTAAAAATGCGCCTAACGCTTATCTCAATTGGTTACATGCACAGGGCTACAGTGAGAAAGAAGCCCTCAGATTAAAATGGTTATCAAAAGATATGAACCAACACGATATTTATATGCAAGACTTTATGACGGTGTTTGAAACATTAGAACGATGGGGACCAGGTAGTACACAGGATTCTTTAAAAGCTCTGAATTTGATATCGCCAGAGTCAATATCCCAAGTGCTTGAAATAGGCTTTGGTAAAGGGCTATCGACCATACTTCTTGCCGAGAATAGTAGAGCGCATATTACGGCCGTCGATAACGAACCTATGGCCATTGAACATCTTCATCAAAGAATACAAAGTTTAAATCTTGCGGAACGGATCTCTCCAGTTTGTGCCTCAATGACGGAGTTGCCATTTAAGGAGAAAAGCTTTGATGCTATTTGGGCCGAAAGCTGCGTATACATTATGGGAATGGAAAACGCCCTAAAGCAGTGGAAACCGCTACTAAAAGATCAAGGTATGCTGATGGTGAGTGATTTGGTGTGGCTGACAGATACTCCAGATGATGACGCCATGAAATTTTGGCTGGCAGATTATCCGGATATTAGCTCGATACCTGAGCGGCTCAAGCTTTTTAAGCAGCAGGGTTATGAGGTAGTAGAGCACTTTTCACTAGATGTTGCAGCATGGAAAAACTACTGGCAGCCTCTGGAGCAAAGAATTGAAGCGTTGAAACCTAGTATGCCCAATTCTCAAGCCATCGCAGATATCGAGAAAGAGATTTCAATATATGAAAAAAGCGCTGCTAAAGACTTTACCTATCAATACTTTGTATTGAGAGTAGACTAAGGTGTCGGTTAACTATATAAGCGCTTTTCACGAGTCGTAAGGTGAGTGTTATTGTGATTTTTTGCGGTAGTTGCCATTGATAATAGAAAGTCAAAAAGTAGTCTTAAATACATTTGTGGTCAGAGCAGATTTAATAAGAGTGATATTAATTTAAATATTGAGTGCATTGAGGCAAGTGATAACCTGAATACTCGCTTAAATATCAGCCAGTTCAGAAAAATAGTTTTCTGAGGGCTTTAAATAATCTGGTTTGACTTCAACAGTTACTTCAAATGGGAGAATGAGTTGTGCATGAAATTAAATCTAGTCATGGTGTTACTAATTCTTCCGTTGCATCTACAAATGCCCCATCAGATGCTCAATATGGTGAAGTGACAGGAGTAACAACGAGCAACTCTCGTATGTCTTCTTTACCGCCTCAACAAGAGATTCGCGTTTCATCTACTGGACCGGAGAGTATTCCCAAGGTGTTGGGCAGCGGTCCACTAAAAGCGAGTGAGGACAACAGGGTTGATGCACTGGCTGCTCGCAATGGTTATCATAGAATGATGTTTCAGTACCATGGGTGTGAGCAGTCAGAAGTACAGAATACTCAGCCAAAAACAGATCAAAATAGCATGAATTCTACCGCGATCCTGAATACAGGAGTAACTCTAGGATCTCAGGATGAAAGGCAGCGCCAACCTATGCTCGACATACTCTCTCAGGCTACGGGTGTGGATATTGGGAAAAATAAGAGCAAACCTATCCCCCAGACAATTCATCGCTTTTGGTCGGGTGGGGCAATGAGTCAGGAAGCTATGCATGTCCTACTCGAGTCTACCGAAAAATCTAAGGGTAGCGAATTTAAACACAGCATTTGGCATTCTTCTTCGCTAGAAAAAGAGCTCATGCAGCGTGGGGTTCTACCAGAGGAAGAGTTTGATAAACGAGATACACAGAGGGAGATATTACTCGCAAATGGGTATGAAATTTGTGATATCGATACGTTGTTTAAGCCAGATCCAAAACAAAGTGTTTTCGATCGTCTAATAAATAGACCTCTTCCTAATCCCGAACCGGGGGTTTTGTCTAAATCTGAGCTGAATAATATGGTTAGAAAAGCATGTGACCATTTGCAAAAAGGTGGGAGTGATAAGTGGGACGGTATTAAGCATTTTTCTGATATTTCTCGTTTGATTTACTTGAAAGAAAAAGGTGGTCATCATTTTGATGTGGACTTTGGGCTAGGTAATATGAGCTTCGAGCAAAGTTATTACCACAATGATGAGGACGGCACTGTCCCATTGTTGGGAGCCATCACCGCTGTGAGTAGAGATCCCATCAATGAACACCTGCAAGTCGTTCATCCTAGCAACAAACAGAATCTAACAGATCAAAGCTACCTTAGCTCTGTGTCTATGGTGGCAAGACGGGCGGTCGAAATGTCCGTTATGCTCAATGGCATTATTGCTACAAGTGCACAGAACCCCAATTTTATCAAGGGAATCGAGCTACTTCGACCTGATATTGCAAGTAAAAACGGGGAACTTCCAACTGGTATGATGGCGAATCGAGTGTTGATTGGAGAAAATGCTAAAGGCTCTGCGTACACTGTCCCTCCCTATTTGATTGATATAGAACACATTACTGCAGAATCAGATTCGCGATAACCCAATTCTACTAAGGTAGCTGGTATCTGAAACCCAATGGAGGTGGATTTCTAAAATAATTCACTAAGGCTTAGTATGAACTAGGCTAGATTGTAATTAGACTTGATCTGAAAAGTGACTCATTCTAAATGGGTGTTCGAGGTGCGTCAGGTTAGTCTTAGCTTAAATCTATCCCACACCAAACTATCTAGCTTATACCACACATAACCTGCCAGCTTTATTTGCTGGCAGGGACAAACGGTTTGTCGTGTTACAAGCAGCAATAGAAGCCACTAAAACAGCAACCTAAATCAGGAATATAGGAAGGCAATGAGCCGTCTGCAGATGAATAAGAACTCAAAAGTAAGGCGGCTGCGAATGTGATTCGTTTTAGTGTCATGATTAAATCTATCTTGTTGTTAACATTGATAGAATGAGAAATAACACAAACTAGAATTGTTAAATATCAGTGATAGAATAATTTTGAACGAGTCTCTCCTCAAATTGTCATATTTATCATTACAATTGGCAATTTGTTGCTGATTTTAGAAAGCGATTGGTAAGGCTTAACCAAAGCCCCCAATATAAGTTTGCTCGTTTTCTAGAACAAGCTTACCCACATGGGGGCGTTTGTTTGGCCCATTAAGCGGTATGTTTTTGTTCTGCCTCTTCACCGATAAATCCACCGGTTTGATGCGCCCAAAGCTGGGCGTAAATGCCTTCATTTTGGATTAGATCACTGTGTGTCCTGAATTTTAACCCGTATTTTTTTCACGCTGATTGCTATTGTTGTTTACCCGACCACCGTTTCATCAGACTGCAGTACACAAGGTCAGATAGCCGCTTTTGCCTTGCCCATATCATGTCTGAAATGGTGTAGTCTGCAGCCAGTGAGGTTGTGTAGAGAAGTTAAAACAATTCTGTCCAGAGAAGTGGTAGTAAGGCTACTGTTAGCGCTGTGATCACCAAGCGATTCTGTCGTACCTTAATTACCAAGCGACTTTGTCATTACGTTAACT
>NZ_BSPW01000080.1 GCF_030161235.1 Vibrio zhanjiangensis
GAATGTAAGGATACGACAGAGTCGAATGGTATTTATCCCGTCAAGATCCCTCAGTAATGACACTTTGTTAATGCCTTGCGAATCGGTGCGGTTTGCTTGCGTAACTCAGCTTCTCGGCGCTTTTGCTCTTTTTTAGCAGCTGCGCTGTTGGTGGTGTCTTTATCTGCTGGTGTTGGTTGAGCCTCACGGCGTTCGGCCTTTTGCTGATCTGTCAGCCACTTATAGTAATGTTCAAGATCACCGTCAAAGGGGGCAACTTGCTTGTCATGAACAAGATATAGATCATCGGTTGTTGCTCGCAAGAGATAGCGATCATGTGAAACGATAACCATGGCCCCTTCAAAGGTTTGCAGAGCAAGAGTTAAGGCCTGTCTCATATCGAGATCGAGGTGGTTCGTTGGTTCATCGAGCAGCAATAAATTGGGCTTTTGCCACACAATGAGTGCCATGGGATAGGTATATCGTCTTTTATATATTGACATTATTGCCTATATTATTTATATTGTCTATGTTATTTTTTTTGAACACTGTACAATATTTAATTTAATCAGGATATCATATGAAAAAAATAGTTCTTTTAATGAGTGGCTTGTTAAGCATGTCGGCTCTGGCCGAAACGGAATCACCTCAGTTTTTTATTGGCGCTAAAGGGGGCTACCAGTGGGCTCCAGATGACTCTCAGCAAGGGGCTATTTGGGGGGCGTATGGGGGATTGCAATTTACTCCGTCGCTAAGCTGGGACTTGGGTTATCAACATCATGAGACGTTAAGCTCAAATGCAATTTCGATCGAAACTTGGTTGATTGAAAGTGCACTGCGTTACGATTGGTATCTGCAAGATAACCTGAGTTTGTATGGTCGACTGGGTGTTGCCCGTTGGGATATGGATAAAAGGCAGCCTTCGCTACATAGCCTCGAAGCAACAGGTATATCTCCGCTTGGTGAAGTTGGGATGAGATATAGCTTTATTCCTAGTCTCAGTCTATCGGTAGGCTATCAGTATATCGACAACATAGGCGCATCAAACACGGGCAAATATGACAGCAATACTGTGATGGCAAGCCTTTCTTATACCTTCGGGCGTAAAGCGCAATCAGCGCCAGAACAAACGACAGCCACAGTTGAAAGCAATTCAGTATCTGAAGACGCAGTGGTTGGTGCCCCCCCCCAGATATTTAATACAAAAACCTTTAGGATAAATTTTGCAGTGAATAGTGACACATTAAGTGATGGTCATGCTCAACAATTAGACGAGGTGTTCTCAATACTCAACGCGTATCCTCAATCTGAGGCGATTATTGTAGGGTACTCAGACTCATCAGGTTCCGATGAGTATAACCAAACGCTCTCTGAACGTCGGGCGCAGCAGGTGATGAACTTACTTATTGACTTAGGTGTTAGTTCAGACAGGCTTGTTGTGCGAGCAAAAGGAGAATCGAATCCAGTAACTAGTAATTCTACTGTAGAAGGTAGAGCAAATAACCGTCGGGTTGAAATTATCATCCCGAATTTTCAGTATAATTGATGTAAATTTAGAGGAAGATTACCATGAAACAAGTGTCGTATATTGGTGTTGTTGCTATGGCATTTATGCTCTTAGCCGGCTGTAATTCAGACGATGATGCCTTCGAAGCAGGACCAGGACCAGGACCAGGACCAGGACCAGGACCAGGAGCAGCCTTGTATGAGCTTAATGTGACGCCCTCACCTGTCTCAGTAGTAAAGAATTTTACACAACAGTTGGTTGCGACGGGTAAATACAGTGATGGAAGTCAGGGTAATGTGAACGATTCAGTAGTGTGGACGGTAATTGAAGACCCAACGGCCGCGACTGTATCACAGTCTGGATTAGTAACTGGTGTTTCAGCTGGTAACACTACACTCGTTGCGACAAAAGACGGTATTACCAGCAACACGGTTGAGGTTAGCGTTTGTGAGAGCTTAGCTGAAGCATGTATTGATATCTTTGATACAGGTAGTGGGAAATTATTTACCAACTCTCCATCAGTGGCTTACGTAGATAGTATCGGTGGAAGTGCAAACGATGGTACCTTTTCTGAAATTGGAAGTATCGGCCCAGCTGGTACTTTCTACCTATTCAACTGGGCTAATGCAAACGGACTGTGTACCACCTATAATGCTCAGAGTATTGGAGGGAGAAATAACTGGCGCCTAGCAACGAGAGATGAGTTAAAAGTGGAGCTGTTCGATGTATACGGCAATATGTTTTCCGCGCGCGGTTGGCCGACCGGCAACTTCTATTGGTCGTCGACTCCTGATGGTTCTCGCTATTACGACGTGTCCTTCAACTCTGGCAACGTCTACAGCGATTCTCCGAGCAACACGGTCTACGCATCCTGCGTCTCAAATCCTTAACGTTGAGCGTTTAGAGTTTAACGTTTTAATTTTAGTTTTGAAGTGCCAGAATTGCATCTGGCACTTTTTAGGGGGGAGATAAGTGAATATTGAAACTAAATTAGCATTGGTTGAAAGCAGTCAACGTATTGTTGGCATAAAAGAGGGGATGTTTGTCCGTTTCTATGAGCAATCACTCTTTGGTTGGCAGCAGTGGGCATCTAAACAGGACCAATTACCGACATTGAAGGTGTTAAAGAAAAAGGTTAAGAAATTGAATGGAAGAGAGGTGTTGTATGGAGGGCTTCCTATAGAATCATTAAAGCAAGCTGGAATTGACATAGGGACAGATGCGGTTATTGAGTTAGAAATAATCATCGATTTTTCGGAGTGGGAGTCTTGGAGGCAAGAGCAGTGTGCTCAAATGGACGATATTGAAGAGAAATCACCTTGTAACCCTTGTGATGATGATCTCTTAAATCGTCGATATGTTCGATTGTTTTTACCCGAAGCAATCGTCAATAAAGTGATGATGACGAAAGCTTCAAACTCTTCATTAGATTGGTTGTTGATTGCTGTCAAGCAAGCGATATAACGTTTTAAGTAAGATGGTTCTCGGACAATCAACAGGGTACATAGCGACAATGTCGTGCTCAGAGAATGTTAACGTCACGATGTTAACATGTGGGCCCTGGTATGTTATCGGCATTTATGACCTTATGGGTATTCAAGGGAAGCGAGTCGAAAGGCAACACTTCGAGTTAAACAATAAATGCAAACGCGCGCGGTTGGCCGACCAACAACAACTATTGGTCGTCGACTCCTGGTGGTTCTAACTATTACAACGTGAACCTCAACAATGGCAACGTCAACAGCAATAATCCGAGCAACACGAACTACGCATCCTGCGTCTCAGGCCAACATAAAGTATCCGGAGCCATCTTATTAAAGTGAAGACCCTTCTTTATGGTGAAGTGATTGTAATAACCGTTATTGGGTAATAAATAACGTTTCAGTTCGCCAAAATTTTTATGATATATTTGCTTTCTCAATTGACAATGATTGGCTTGACTAAGTAGCCCGTAATAGCTATTGATTGTTGATTGTATGGCTTTTAGTTGGGTATAAAATGGCGCGTAATGGATGCCATGCTTACTCCATCTCCCACGATTTGGTCTAGATTTAATAACGATGTTAGTCGCGTCAGTGTCTAGAATCGCATTGAAGTAGCACAAACGCTCTTTCAATGATGAAATGGTGGTTTTACGGATATGTTTAAAATGGGGAAATACACGGAACCCCAAGTAATCAAAACCCTCCTCAATAGGTGCTAAATGCACCTTTGTAGGATGTAATTTTAATTGCAGGCGTGAAGTGAGATACCATTCAATATGCTCTTTCCATTCTTGTAATTTTTCAGGGGAATCAGATAAGATAAATAAATCATCCATATACCGAACGTACCCCTTAACCTTCAGTGTGTGTTTTATTTCGTGGTCAAGCTTGTTAAGATAAAAATTACCGAAGAGTTGACTAGTAACGCTACCGATTGGCAACCCAATCTGTTGCGTGTTGTTAAACTTTAGTTTCTTATGGAATGGGATTTGGTTAAGTAAATATTGGTTTCCTGTTCGCTCATTTTGTAGCTTCGTAGCATCCTGCTCTATGATCTTTTCTATCAAATTTGCAAGGCAATATTGGCGTAATGGGCTCAATTTTGCATGGTAAATGAGATTGTGCAGTTGCGCTAGAAGTTCTCTTTTATTAATGCTGTTGAAATAACTGTAAATGTCGAGCTGTAGACCCCAAGTGTGTCGTGGTTGGCGCATTAGTTTTTGAACTTTTGCAATAGCAGCAAGAGTTCCTTTACCTTTTCTATTAGCATAGGTGTCATCAATGAATTGTTTTTCCATAATAGGTGCCAATTGTAGTGCAACCCACATCTGAGCTATACGATCTCTAAATGCGGGGGCATATATTTCTCTAAGTTTAGGCTCAGTGATTGCAAAGTGATGATAAGAGTAAGGTTTATACGTATTAGTTAAGATTTCGGTTGACAGTTCATGGCATAGTTTGGGGAATTTTAAAGCGTTAGCAGATTTTTGCTGACTGCTTCCCGAAGCTTTTACACATTGCAGCAATTCTGCTGTAAGTTGATGATGATATTTAAGGTTAGAATTTTGAATAAAGAGTTTCGTCATAATCGTCTCTACTATGATTTACAAAAGTTGTACAAATTGTATTGGAATCAACATCAACACTTGCCCAAGGCATTTCGCTTTACAACCGGAGAACAGATTCTCAACGAACTCACGAAATGTATTCGTTATTCTGTTCAAGCCAATTTATATGGAAAATCCTCGGAAGGAATACAGCGGGCCCTAGATTTATTACTAGAACTTAGTGCGCTTTTAGAAACCGTACAAAGTTTATTAATGTTAGCTTGGGAATTAAAATTCTTGCCTCATGGCGCTCTAATTGCTCTTACTGAACAGCTTGGGCATGTATCAAGACAGGCTACAGGATGGCGAAAATGGTTTCAAGGAAATGTGGTGTCCCCATAAAGTCTCTCCAGTAATAAGTGAGAGTATGATATTTTTAGGAGACCATAAAATAATATCAATAGTTTATAGAAATTAAGGTGTGATAGATTTCTGGTGGTCGCAAGTGGACGATTGATAGCAAGCTTGCTATCCGTCTAGAAAGCTGATGGTTCTAGTCTGTGTGATGTGAATAAACAGAGGAGGAAATAGCTAAAATGATGATAGAGCTTTACCGCCGCGAAGTAGCTGAATGTCAGAAAAGGTAATCATAGTTTATGCTTTATTATTCATTGTTTAATATTTCTCTTAGCGCGTCGAATAGTAGGGGGAATAAGATAAAAAGTCGATCATTGCGTTATGCTTAACAACAACGTATAACAAACTCATACTGATAGAAACACTTTTATGTGTTGAAAACAAAAGGATGACGGCATAAAAAATGGCAGTAAATGATATAGACACTGACTTGCCTGAAACCGCAAAAGTACTGGTGATTTATGCTCATCCTGAATCACACAGTTCGGTTGCCAACCAAGTAATGATCAAAAAGATCTCGTCACTTGAAAAGGTTATGGTGCGTGATTTGTACGCTTATTACCCTGATTTTTTCATTGATGTTGATGCCGAGCAGAGACTGCTTCTCGAGCATGACGTGATCGTATTTCAGCATCCTCTTTATATGTATTCTTGTCCTGCTTTGCTTAAAGAGTGGATGGACAGAGTATTAGCAAAAGGGTTTGCTTACGGCAAAGGTGAAGCGCTGAAAGGCAAATACTGGCGCAGCATTATTACTACCGGAGGTAATGAAGAAGCGTTTTGTAGTGAAGGGTACAACCGATACCCTCTATCCGAAATACTCCAGCCGTTTGAGCTGACAGCGGCTTTGTGCCAGATGCATTGGATTGAACCTTTAGTGCTCTACTGGGCGAGAAATGTTCCTGAAATGGATCGTTATCAGCACGCTGAAAATTATCGGCGCTGGTTACGAAACTTAACCACTGATCGAGCGACCAATATTGACATCAAAGGAGATCCACTTGGCTCTTGAAAGTGATTTTCTACAAAGTAGTGTTATTTTTCTCACCGCGGCGGTAGTTGCTGTGCCACTTGCTCAGCGATTAGGCTTGGGCTCTGTCCTTGGCTATCTGTTAGCGGGAGTCGTGATTGGCCCTTGGGGGCTGAGTTTAATCAGTGATGTCGAAGCTATTCTCCATTTTGCTGAGTTTGGTGTCGTTCTGCTGCTATTTTTGATTGGTTTAGAGCTAAACCCCAAAAAGCTTTTGCAGATGAAAGGCCCGATCTTAGGGCTTGGTGGCGCGCAAGTCGTCATAACTACCGCAGCGATAGCGGTAGTGGCGTCTTTTTTCGGACTGAGTTGGCAGACTAGCCTAGTCATAGGCATGGGCTTGGCACTTTCCTCAACAGCTATCGCGCTAAAAGTTATCGAAGAACAGGGGCTTGCGGGCAGTGAGACGGGCCAATCTGGTTTTGCTGTCTTGTTGTTTCAGGATATTGCAGTTATTCCCATGCTGGCGGTATTACCTATTTTGGCAGGCAATACAGCAGGAAACTGGTCCGATGCGATCTGGATGTTGTGTGGCGTAACTGGCCTGCTTGTTGGAGGCCATTTCTTACTCAGGCCTTTATTCCGTTACGTTGTTCTCAGTGGGGTGCGAGAGCTATTTACCGTTGCGGCCTTATTGCTGGTTATTGGTATTGCTCTGTTAATGAAACACCTTGGTTTGTCTATGGCATTGGGGACCTTCCTTGCGGGAGTACTGTTGGCTGAAAGTGAGTATCGTCACGAGCTAGAAATTGCCATTGAGCCTTTTAAAGGTTTGCTGCTCGGGCTGTTTTTTATTGCTGTGGGTATGGCGGTTAATTTAGGCTTACTCGCGCTTGAGCCGTTCAAGGTATTGCTGGCAGTGCTTGGTTTGGTCGCTATTAAGGGGTTGATACTTTATTCGTTAGCGAGATTGTCGGGCAGTCGACCTAAAGTTCGCAGTAAAATGGCGGCAATTTTGAGTCAAGGTGGTGAGTTTGCGTTTGTGATTTTCACTGCCGCAAGTAAGGAAGGTTTGATAGCACAAGAGCAAAATGCCTTCCTGTTGGTCGTGGTCAGCCTGTCGATGGTGACCACGCCGCTGCTTTTAATGGCGCAAAGTAAGTGGTATGCAAGAGGATTAAATTTTGACGAGTCTCGCTTAAAAAACAGTGATGTGGTCAATAGGCAGCCACGCGTGATCATCGCGGGTTTTGGCCGTTTTGGTCAGATTATTGGACGTTTAATGTACGCCAATAAAATTCGAGTGACCGTATTGGAAAGTGACGCGAGTCAGATTCACTTGCTCAGAAAATACGGATATAAAGTGTTTTATGGTGATGCTACCCAGCTTGATTTGCTGAGAGCGGCAGGGGCTCGTAAAGCCGAAGCCATGATGATATGTACAGATTCGCCAGAGGAAATCATGAAAATCGTCGAGTTATGTAAGTATCACTTCCCACATCTAAAGTTATTTGCTCGAGCACGAAGTCGTGTTGAAGCTTATCAGTTGATGAGTCATGGCGTCGAGAACTACTCTCGGGAAACCTTCCTAGGTGCGTTAGACCTTGGCCGCCAAGCGTTGGTAGAGCTTGGCATGCACCCCTATCAAGCGAAACGAGCAGAAGCGCATTTTAGAAAACTTGATCAGGGGATGTTAAAAGAGTTACTCCCTCAACATCATGAAGATAAGCAATTGGAGATGAGGGCCAAAGAAGCTCGAAAAGAATTGGAAGAAATTTTTGGCCGAGAAATGGAAAAAGATCAACAATCGAAGAACTTTTGGGATTAACTCCAAACCCTCTTTGCCCTGCCAATATGAAAATGTGTGAGAGGTATTAGAGGGTGATGTTTGGGAATGAAAACAATGAAAAAAAGATTTATCGCGGGCGCCAGTTGCCCTAAGTGTTCTCAGCAGGACACTTTGCGCTGGTGGATAGAAAACAATATTGAGCTAGTTGAATGTGTTGAGTGTCAATACCAAGAACAACGTAAGCCTCAGGCTGTAGAGAAAACTGGACATGCGAAACAAGAGATGATCGGTATTTTTAAACCGGACTGATTGAGTTTCTACGATTGATCCCCATAATAGCGGTATAGAAAACATTAAAATCGGAGCAATAGTTTGCTCCGTTGCTTTATCTCCTTGGAGTCATTATGAAAATTGAAAAGAATGTCGTGGTCAGCCTAGCTTACCAAGTGAAGCTAGAAGATGGTGTGGTTGTTGATCAGTCAACAACAGAAGCGCCACTTGATTACCTGCACGGTAACAATAACTTGATCACAGGTCTTGAAACGGCTCTAGAAGGTAAAGAAGCAGGTGCGCAGTTCTCGGTGACGGTTTCCCCTGAAGAAGCCTATGGTGAGCACAATGATGCGCTAGTACAGCGTGTTCCAGCGAATGTATTCCAAGGTGTTGAGCAAATTGAAGTAGGCATGCGCTTTTTAGCGGATACTGACCAAGGCCCTATCCCAGTTGAAGTGACTGAAGTTGATGGTGATGAAGTCGTGGTCGATGGCAACCACATGCTTGCGGGACAAACGCTGACTTTTGATGTTGAAGTGGTTGCGATACGCGAAGCGACAGAAGAAGAAATCGAACATGGACATGTTCATCAGGCTGAAGGGTGTTGTGGTGGCCATGATCACGATCATGGAGATGATCACGATGATTGCTGTGGGAGCGGCAGCTGTAGCTCTCACTAGTGAGAATAACGATGGCCTCTGAGTGGGGTAAGAAGTGAAAGCGCAAGTTTGACCAATAAACTTGCGCTTTTTGTTTATCGTAGACCGACATTTGATGGAAATTTCTCCAAGCGATAGGAGGGAGATGTGACAAAACCATTTTCAATTGCCATTCATGGTGGCGCTGGCACTATTTTGCCTGAGCAAATGAGTGAAGCGTTGAGCACAGAAATTCGCCATGACTTAGAAAAGTCGGTCCGTGCAGGTCATCAGATACTGGCTCGTGGTGGTGATGCAGTGGCCGCTGTCGTTGCAGCGGTTAAGGTGCTTGAGGACTCGCCAAATTTTAATGCTGGGCGAGGCTCAGTACTCACGCATACAGAAATGGTTGAGATGGATGCTTCGGTTATGCATGGCAAAAACGCTAACGCAGGAGCGGTAGCAGGTGTGCGCCATATCCGTAATCCAGTCGAATTGGCTCGTGATGTGATGGAACACAGCCCTCATGTACTACTGATAGGTGACGGAGCGGAAGAGTTTGCCTTTAAACATCAGTATCAATATACAGAGCAAGATTATTTCGTCACCGATCGCCGCTATGAACAGTTGCAATCGATGAAAGAAAAGGGATTATTTGCCTTGTCAGAATCCAAGTATCCTGATGACAATAAACACGGGACTGTTGGCGCAGTGGCGATGGATCAGCATGGGAATCTTGCTGCGGCTACCAGTACCGGGGGGATTACGAATAAACAATATGGCCGAGTTGGAGATTCAGCCATTACTGGCGCGGGTACGTTTGCTGAAAATGGTAATGTGGCAGTGTCAGCAACAGGGATGGGAGAGTATTTTATTCGTAAAACGGTCGCCAGTGAGATTGCCGCACGTATGCGTTATTTAAAAGAAGATGTACATCAAGCTTGTGAGGCGGTTATTCAGGGCGATCTCAAGGCCATGGGAGGCGAAGGTGGCGTGATCGCGATAGATGGGGATGGTGAGATTCACTTTGCGATGAATAGCAGTGGTATGTACCGAGCCAGCATAGATATTGATGGGACTTTAACGGTCAAGATTTATGTCGATGAATAACCTTTAAATCTAGTTTAATATCATTGCTTACAATGGCTTAGTGTTTGATAACCTGCCCATGATTAAAAAATGACTGCAACAAATGTAATTCGGTGCTAGAATCCATTTTTAACTAGCAATCAGACTTGGAAAGATGGGAAATAACGTAGTCGTTCTGGGCACCCAATGGGGTGACGAAGGTAAAGGTAAAATCGTAGACCTTTTAACTGAAGATGCAAAATACGTGGTTCGCTACCAAGGCGGTCACAACGCAGGTCACACTCTTGTCATTAACGGTGAAAAAACCGTTCTTCACTTAATTCCATCAGGTATTCTTCGCGATAACGTCAAATGTGTTATCGGTAATGGTGTCGTTCTGTCACCTGAAGCGCTACTGAAAGAAATGAAACCACTTGAAGAGCGTGGTATTCCAGTACGTGAGCGTCTTTTCGTTTCTGAAGCTTGTCCTCTTATTCTTCCTTACCATATTGCTATCGATAATGCTCGTGAAGCCGCCCTTGGCAAAAAAGCTATAGGGACAACAGGCCGTGGTATTGGTCCTGCTTATGAAGACAAAGTTGCGCGTCGTTGTTTGCGTGTCGGCGATCTGTTCGATAAAGCAGTGTTTGCTGAAAAGCTTAAAGAAGTAATGGCTTATCATAACTTCCAGCTAGAACATTTCTACAAAGCAGAAACCGTCAGCTATGAAGCTGTACTTGAGCAGTGCATGGGCTATGCAGAACTGCTTACGTCAATGGTCATGGATGTTACTGACGAACTTGACGCAGCACGCAAGCGTGGTGACAAAATCATGTTTGAAGGGGCTCAAGGTACACTACTCGACATTGATCATGGTACATACCCATATGTGACGTCCTCTAACACGACCGCTGGTGGTGTGGCGGCTGGTTCTGGTTTTGGTCCTCGTCACATTGGTTATATTCTCGGTATTACTAAAGCTTACTGTACCCGCGTGGGTTCAGGACCTTTCCCTACCGAACTTTACGATGGTAAGGATAAGCAAGATCCTGTTGGTAAGCATCTTGGTGATGTTGGTCAAGAATTTGGTGCCACGACAGGCCGTCTTCGTCGTACGGGTTGGTTTGATGCTGTTGCGATGCGTCGCGCGATCCAAATCAATTCACTATCAGGTATGTGCTTAACGAAATTGGACGTTCTTGATGGCCTAAAAGAAATCAAGATTTGTTCTGGTTACAAAATGGAAGATGGTTCTATCTTAGAAGTGTCTCCGATGTCGGCTGAATCTTTTGAAAAAGTGACGCCAATCTATGAAACTATGCCTGGTTGGTCTGAAACAACCTTTGGTGCTAAATCTTTAGATGCGCTTCCTCAAGCAGCACTAGATTACATCAAACGTATTGAAGAGTTAACAGGTGTGCCGGTAGACATTATCTCTACGGGTCCAGATCGTAATGAAACCATCATCAAGGTTCATCCGTACCAAGCGTAATTTCGTTCAGTATAAAGATGATGAAAACCAGCACACCAGTGCTGGTTTTTTTATGCTTGATAGTAAAGGCCTATACTTAAGATGATAAGTGGCAACTTTTTGCCACTTATCGGCAATTTTGACTAAAGAGTTAGCTGGAGAGGTCGATAAAGAATTCAAGATGGCTGATCATCATCCAGCCTTGAATTCATAACACGCGAGACAGCGGTACTGTCCTGACAAGGCAGTGAAAAAACATTATCGAAGTCAAAGAGTGCAGACGATGAAGCTAAGAAAACTAGCTGCTTCGATGGTATTACTGTTTGGGACTTCTGCGGCTGTTGCCAATGAGTATACCGACATTGGTAAACCGATACCCATATATACCGAAGCTGAACTAATAAAATTAATCAATGAAAATAAGCACCTAGAACAAGTTAAGGCGGATAATTGTCAGATTGTTGAAGACATTGTAGCCCGTGCGACTCGGATCAGTTTACCTTCGTACGAATTTTTGTATGGTGATATGCTGGCGTGGGGAGTGTGCGTTGAGCAAGATGTTGAGCTTGGTTTGTACTATATCGAGAATGCCGCTCACCAAGGCTTGCCTGCTGCTCTAGAGCAATTGGGGCGTTACTATTCTCGCGGTACCTTAGTGCAGCAAGACAAAGAGCGAGCCATTCCTTACCTGAGAGAAGCGGCGGCTATGGGGAATCTTAAGGCTAGAATTCATCTCGCGGAGTTACTACTGCGCGATTATGGCAGCCCGCTTGATTACGAAGATGCCTACCGCTGGTTGTACACATCAGTGACGGCCGATCAGCGTATCCATAAACGTATTGCTATATTGCGCCAAGGACTCGAGCAGAGAATGCCACAAAATATTATTGCCAGAGCGAAGAAACGCGAAACTTTCTGGTAATAGCAACTTACTGGCCCGTGTTGCACTCCAAGGTCGCTCTTTAAAGTCCCATGCCCAGTGCTCGCTGGGCATGGGACTTTCCATATCCGTGTCTACTGAATAATTTCGCCTGACTTAATCACTGTGTCTCGTACGATATGAGTAAATTCAATCGCTTCGTTACGAATGGCATCTTCGTCTACGGTCAGCATCTTGCGATCTTTCATCAAAATTTTGCCATCAACGATGGTATGGCGGACATTGCCAGAGTTTGCCGAATAGACAAGGGCTGAGTAGGGGTTGTAAATCGGGACCATGTTAGGCGCTTTCGTGTCGACAACGATGATGTCTGCCAATTTGCCCACCTCGAGTGAGCCAATGCTATCTTCCATGTGCAATGCTTTTGCTGCCCCCATAGTCGCCATATCTATCACTTTAATTGGAGGCATTGCAGAGCGATCTTGATTCATCAGCTTATGTACTTTAGCCACCTGATTGAACTCGTCGATAATACTGAGTGTATTGCCAGACATTGGCCCATCGGTACCCAAACCAATTCTAACCCCTTGGTCATACATTTTGAGGGCGGGCGAAACCCCTTTCGCCGACTTAATATTCGCACTCATGTTGTGAGCCACTCCCATATCTGACTGCTTGACTAGCTCAATATCCTTGTCATCAATCAAGATCATATGTGCGCCAATCAAATTTTTGTTTAAGGCTCCGATGCTATGCATGTATTCAACCGGAGACTGTCCATCTGCTCGCTCGGCAATCGCCTCTTCTTCGCGATGCGATTCTGCAAGGTGAATCATCACAGGCACCTCTTTTTCTAGTGACAGCTTGGCAATTTTTTGTAAGGTCTCTGTGGTATTGGTATAGGGAGCATGTGGCGCAAACGCGGGTGTAATTCGAGGGTGATCTTTGTACGCATTGATAAAATTGAGTGCGTACTGAATGCCCTCGTCTGCATTGGCGGCATCGGCGACTGGGAACTTAATCACTGATTCACCCAGCACAGCACGCATACCAATCTTATCTACGGTTTTTGCAACCTCGTCTTCAAAGTAGTACATGTCTGCATAGGTGGTCACCCCTCCTTTGACCATTTCGAGGTTACCTAAGTTGGCCCCAATCCGCACCATATCTCGTGACACGAGTTTAGCTTCGAGCGGGAAAATATACCGATGCAAGCGATCTGGCACGTCATCGGCCAATGAGCGAAAGACCGTCATTGAAACATGGGTGTGAGTATTGATTAGGCCTGGCATGACAATATCACCATCAACATCGAGTGTCGTTTGGGCTTGATAGTGTTTTTCAAGCGATTGGTCACCAACGGCCAAGATTTTATTGTCCCTAATCACCACAGTCCCATTCTGGTAGACCGTTTTGTCTTGATCCATGGTCAAAACCAAGGCATCTGTGATCATTAAATCGACTTTTTCTGTCGCGGAGACAGATAAACAACATAAACCTGCAATAGCAGCAGGAAACAAACAACGCTTAATACTCATAACGACATTTAAAAATAGCCAATGAAATTTGACTGAATGATAGAGTGAAATATGACCATTACAATCGTTTGCACCAATCCTTTAGCAAAATGTGATCTTTTACGCACGCTGTGGGGTGATAAATTGGTGTCCATACTGTCTTTTGGTGGCCAGTTTGTAAGCTTCATATCTTTTCCTAAAACCCGATCTACCCACCTGAAACTATGAAAATAGCATGACAATTTGGCATTTTGGCCTAACACTTCTGTAGCTTAGTAATTGAGTCGGATATACTAGCTTTAAATACCTCTCTTGTAGAATTAGGCGTGCCTATGTCAGAACACACCCCAAATGACCCTTTTGCTGAACGCGAATCCGAGAAATACGACAATCCTGTCCCCAGTCGTGAGTTTATTCTCGAGTTTCTTGAGCAAGCGGGTGTGCCGCTCAATCGTAATGATCTGTTTGAAGCCCTAGAGTTAAAAGGTGAAGAACAGTATGAAGGTTTACGTCGCAGGCTAAGAGCGATGGAAAGAGATGGCCAGCTGGTGTTTACCCGCCGTCAGTGCTATGCCTTGCCAGAAAAATTGGAAATGATTAAAGGTTATGTCATTGGTCATAAAGACGGTCATGGCTGGGTGCGTCCCGAAGGCAGTGTCGGCAAAGAAGGGGACGTATTACTGCCTCATCATCAAATGAAAAACCTGCTTCATGGTGACTTTGTCTTGGTCCAGCCAACTCAAAACTCAAAAAAAGGCAAAAAAGAAGGCCGCTTGGTACGAGTTCTTGAACAAAGGCAAGGGCAAATTGTTGGCCGCTTCTTTATGGAGTATGGTTACTCTTACGTAGTGCCTGATGATTCACGCCTGAGCCAAGACATCTTGATTCCCAATGAGCTACGAGCTGGTGCGAGAATGGGTAATGTGGTGGTCATTGAAATTACCGACCGCGATTCGCGTACGCGCGGCATGATGGGCAAAGTGGTGGAAGTGCTGGGCGAGAATATGGCGCCAGGTATGGAAACGCAAATTGCTATCCGCACTCACCAAATTCCACATGAGTGGCCTGAAGAGGTTGATGCGCAAATCTCGGGTTTGGGGGAAGAGGTGCCGGAAGAAGCGAAGCAGGGGAGGGTTGATTTACGTGCACTACCCTTAGTGACCATTGATGGTGAAGATGCACGAGATTTTGACGATGCGGTTTATTGTGAGGCGAAAAAAGGCGGTGGCTGGCGTCTTTGGGTTGCTATTGCAGATGTTAGCTACTACGTGCGCCCAGATTCCGCGTTAGATAAAGAGGCCATTAATCGCGGCAACTCGGTTTATTTCCCATCCCAAGTTGTCCCTATGCTACCTGAAGTACTGTCCAACGGTTTGTGTTCGCTCAATCCTCAGGTTGATCGCCTATGCATGGTGTGTGAGATGACAGTATCTGAGTCCGGTAAGTTATCGGGTTATCAGCATTACGAAGCGGTGATGAACTCACATGCGCGCCTCACTTATAGCAAGGTGCACCATATTCTTGAGGGCGATGAAGAACTGCGTCAGCGTTATGAGTCTTTGGTCCCGCACCTTGAAGAGCTGCACAGAATGTACAAGGTGCTCAAAAATGCTCGTGATCATCGCGGTGCGATTGAATTTGAGACGATTGAAACCAAATTTATTTTTAATGCAGAGCGCAAAATAGACAGTATTGAGCCTGTGATTCGTAATGACGCGCACAAGCTTATCGAAGAATGTATGATTTTAGCCAATATTGCTTCTGCCTCTTTGGTTGAGAAAGCCAAAGAACCTGCATTATACCGTATTCATGAATCCCCCGGTGAAGAGCGTTTGATGGGTTTTCGTGACTTTTTGGGGGAGCTGGGACTTGATCTCAAAGGGGGGCTTGAGCCGTCACCAACCGATTATGCTGATTTGGTTCGCCAAATCGGTGAGCGACCTGACAAAGAGTTAATTCAAACTATGCTGCTTCGTTCGATGAAGCAAGCAGTCTACAATGCTGACAACTGTGGTCACTTTGGTTTAGCCCTTAAGCGCTATGCTCACTTTACTTCGCCGATTCGTCGTTATCCGGATCTCTTACTCCATCGCGCAATCAAATACCTTATCGCTAAACACAATGGCACACTAAAAGATCGTTGGACACCCACAGGCGGTTACCATTACTCCTTTGATGATATGGATTACTATGGTGAGCAGTGCTCAATGACAGAGCGACGGGCTGATGATGCGACGCGGGAAGTGGCCGATTGGCTTAAATGCGAATACATGCAAGATCATGTCGGTGAAGAACTCGAAGGCGTTATTGCTAATGTGACTGGCTTTGGCTTCTTTGTTCGTCTAACCGAATTGCACATTGATGGCTTGGTCCATATTTCGACGCTTGATAATGACTATTACCAATTTGATCCGATTGGTCAAAGACTTATCGGTGAAAGTTTTGGTGCGATTTACCGTCTTGGTGATGCTGTTAAAGTTAAAGTGCTGTCAGTCAATCTGGATGATAGGCAAATAGACTTTGAATTAGTCGAAACAAGTCGTAAGCTACGCGGCAAAGGGAAAACGGCCAAAAAGCGTGCGGCCGACGCGCAACAAAAAGCTAAGGCAAAAAAAAGCGCGGCAGCCAGTGGCAGACGCAGCGGAGGAAAAGCCAAACCTTTGGTTGAAGCCACCAAGCGTCCAGACGAGAGTCTGAGCGAGGGGAAAGGCAAGAAAGCTTCCAAGCAATCGGCCAATAAAACAGGCAAGAAAAAGCCACGTAAAAAAGCCAAAAAGACGCGGACTAAGAAACACTAACCGGATAATTTAATGAGTAATGAATTTATTTACGGCATTCATGCGGTAAACGCGGTGCTTGAAAAAGAACCACAACGTTTTGTTGAAGCTTTTGTGTTAAAAGGTCGCCAAGATGATCGTCTAATGCCGATCATCAACCAACTGCAAGCGTGTGGTGTCTCGATTCAGCCGATGACACGCAAAACTCTCGATGACAAAGCACGTGGTGCAAATCATCAGGGCATTATGGCCAAAGTCAAACCTGCTAAGCCGCTTAATGAACACGATTTGGATGAGATTATTGCCCAGCATGAATCGCCATTACTATTGGTTTTAGATGGCGTAACCGATCCGCACAATCTTGGTGCCTGCCTACGTAATGCTGATGCCGCGGGTGTCGCGGCTGTGATTGTGCCCAAAGATAAATCCGCCAATATCAATGCTACCGTGAGCAAAGTCGCGTGCGGCGCAGCGGAAACCGTGCCGCTTGTTCGCGTCACCAATCTAGCGCGTACCATGCGAGCGTTGCAAGAGCAGGGGATTTGGTTTGTTGGCACCGCGGGTGAGGCCAAACATGATATTTATCAGGCAAAGTTGACCGGGCCACTCGCCATCGTAATGGGCGCAGAAGGCGATGGTATGCGCCGCTTAACTCGCGAAACTTGCGACGATCTCATCAAAATTCCTATGGCAGGCAGCGTGTCCAGCTTGAATGTGTCTGTTGCCTCTGGCGTATGTTTGTTTGAAGCTGTGCGGCAAAGATTGATTTAATTGGTTAGCTTTTGCTTGCAGCGTAATGAAACGCAGATTGTGTATTCAATCTGCGTTTTGATTTTTGCCGCTGGGCTGTGAACCAATCAGGTATTGTTGGGCGTTTATTTTTCAAACAGTGCTTGCAAGTCAAAGCGTGATCTGTATAATGCAGCGCACTGGTTAAGCCAGTTGTGAACCAATGAGTAACGAGGAGCTGAATTATCTATAAGATTTTTCAGGTAATGTAAACTCAGCTTATGTTCGCGGTTAATACAATTAGCTATCTTTTCTTCGGAAAAACTATCCTCAGAGGTGACTCTGGCATATAGGGATAGTTAATCGAAAATTAACTGACAATGCGTCCTAATCTTGGATGCTACGGTTTCACATAAATCAATCGGCATTCTCTCGACTATTCGAGTTTGAGTGGCGATATTGTTTGTGTAATTTTTAATATTGGAGCTCTGTCTCATGCAGAACCAACGTATCCGTATCCGCCTAAAAGCTTTCGATTACAAACTAATCGACGCTTCTACCGCGGAAATCGTTGAAACAGCTAAGCGCACTGGCGCACAGGTTCGTGGTCCAATCCCACTACCTACTCGTAAAGAGCGTTTCACAGTTCTTATCTCTCCACACGTTAACAAAGATGCTCGTGATCAGTACGAAATCCGTACTCACAAACGTCTAATCGACATTGTTGAGCCAACAGACAAAACTGTTGATGCTCTAATGCGTTTAGACCTTGCTGCGGGCGTTGACGTACAAATTAGCCTAGGTTAAGGGAGATTAGAAGAATGATTGGTCTAATCGGTCGTAAAGTGGGTATGACCCGCGTATTTACTGAAGAAGGCGTTTCTATCCCAGTAACCGTTGTTGAAGTTGAAGCTAACCGTGTTGCTCAAGTACGTACACTTGAAACAGACGGCTACGCAGCAATTCAGGTAACGACTGGTACTAAGAAAGCTAACCGTGTTACTAAACCAGAAGCTGGTCACTTTGCTAAAGCAGGTGTTGAAGCTGGTCGCGGTCTTTGGGAATTCCGTTTGGAAAACGGTGAAGAGTTTGAAGTTGGTGCTGAGCTAACGGTTGAACTGTTCAACGAAACTAAGAAAGTAGACGTTACTGGTACATCTAAAGGTAAAGGTTTCCAAGGCGCAATTAAGCGTTGGAACTTCGCTACTCAAGATATGACTCACGGTAACTCATTGTCTCACCGTGCTCCTGGTTCTATCGGTCAATGTCAGACTCCAGGTCGCGTATTTAAAGGCAAGAAAATGGCAGGTCACATGGGTGCTGAGCGTGTAACGACTCAAAACCTAGAGATCGTACGTGTTGACGCTGAGCGCAACCTGCTTCTTATTAAAGGTGCAGTCCCAGGCGCAACTGGCGGCAACGTGATCGTTAAACCAGCTATTAAAGCATAACGTCTCAGGAGTAAGTAATGGAACTAATGGTTAAAGGTGCCGATGCACTAACTGTTTCCGAAACTACTTTCGGACGTGAGTTTAACGAAGCTCTTGTACACCAAGTAGTTGTTGCATATGCAGCAGGTGCTCGTCAGGGTACACGTGCTCAAAAAACACGTTCAGAAGTTTCTGGCGGTGGCGCTAAGCCATGGCGTCAAAAAGGTACTGGCCGTGCACGTGCTGGTACAATCCGTAGCCCAATCTGGCGTTCAGGTGGTGTTACTTTTGCTGCGAAAACACAAGATCACAGCCAAAAAGTAAACAAAAAAATGTACCGCGGTGCTATGAAAAGCATTCTTTCTGAGCTTGTTCGTCAAGAGCGTCTAATCGTTGTTGATAACTTCTCAGTAGAAGCGCCAAAGACAAAAGAACTTGTCGCTAAGCTGAAAGAGCTTGAGCTAACTGACGCGCTTATCGTGACTAGCGAAGTAGATGAGAATCTATTCCTAGCGGCTCGCAACCTGTACAAGGTTGACGCACGTGACGCAGCTGGTATCGATCCAGTTTCACTAATCGCGTTCGACAAAGTTGTAATGACTGCTGAAGCAGTTAAGCAAGTTGAGGAGATGCTAGCATGATCACTGAAGAGCGTATCCTAAAAGTTCTACGTGCTCCGCACATCTCTGAAAAAGCAACTATGGCTGCTGAGAAAGCGAACACTATCGTTTTCAAAGTTGCTAAAGATGCAACTAAAAGAGAGATCAAAGCAGCTGTAGAAAAGCTATTTGAAGTTGAAGTTAAGTCTGTAAATACTCTTATCACTAAGGGTAAGACCAAACGTCAAGGTCTACGCCAAGGTCGCCGCAGCGACGTTAAGAAAGCGTACGTTACTTTGAAAGAAGGTCAAGATCTTGACTTTGTTGGCGGCGCGGAATAACAGGAGTAGTTGAGAAATGGCTATTGTTAAATGTAAGCCGACTTCCCCTGGTCGTCGTCACGTTGTTAAAGTTGTTAACGCTGACCTACACAAGGGCAAGCCATACGCACCTCTTCTAGAGAAAAACTCTAAGAATGGTGGTCGTAACAGCAACGGTCGTATCACAGTACGTCACATCGGCGGTGGTCACAAGCACCATTACCGTGTTATTGACTTTAAACGTACTAAAGACGGTATCCCAGCGAAAGTTGAGCGTCTAGAATACGATCCAAACCGTAGCGCTAACATCGCTCTAGTTCTGTACGCAGACGGTGAGCGTCGTTACATCCTAGCACCTAAAGGTGTTCAAGCTGGTGATGCTATCCAGTCTGGTGCAGATGCGCCAATCAAAGCTGGTAACGCACTTCCAATGCGTAACATCCCAGTAGGTTCAACTGTACATAACGTTGAACTTAAACCTGGTAAAGGTGGTCAGCTAGCTCGTTCGGCTGGTGCATATGCTCAAATCGTTGCTCGCGACGGTGCATACGTAACTATCCGTCTACGTTCTGGCGAAATGCGCAAAGTACTTTCTGAAGGCCGTGCAACAATCGGTGAAGTTGGTAACTCTGAGCACATGCTACGTGAACTTGGTAAAGCTGGTGCTAACCGCTGGCGCGGTGTTCGTCCAACCGTTCGTGGTGTTGTGATGAACCCAGTAGACCACCCACACGGTGGTGGTGAAGGCCGTACATCAGGTGGTCGTCACCCAGTTTCACCATGGGGTCAGCCAACGAAAGGCTTCAAGACTCGTAAGAACAAACGCACTGACAAGTACATCGTACGTCGTCGTAACAAGTAATCTATATAAAGAGGAATCGCCATGCCACGTTCTCTCAAGAAAGGTCCATTTATCGACCTACACTTGCTGAAGAAGGTAGAGAAAGCGGTGGAAAGCGGAGACAAAAAGCCTATTAAGACTTGGTCCCGTCGTTCAATGATCATCCCTACGATGATCGGTTTGACCATCGCTGTCCATAATGGTCGTCAGCACGTACCAGTATTCGTAACCGACGAAATGATCGGTCACAAACTGGGTGAATTTGCACCAACTCGTACTTACCGCGGCCACGTCGTGGATAAGAAAGCTAAGAAGCGTTAAGGAGTAGATGATGGAAGCAGTAGCTAAACATAACTTTGCTCGCATTTCGCCTCAGAAAGCTCGCTTAGTTGCGGATCAAATCCGTGGTAAATCAGTTGATCAAGCTCTAGAAATTTTGACTTTCAGCAACAAAAAAGCGGCTGATTTAGTAAAGAAAGTTCTTGAGTCAGCTATCGCGAACGCGGAGCACAACGAAGGTGCAGATATCGACGACCTAAGTGTCGCAAAGATCTTCGTAGATGAAGGCCCTATCATGAAGCGTATTATGCCTCGTGCTAAAGGTCGTGCGGATCGTATCTTGAAGCGTTCAAGCCACATCACTGTTGTTGTTGCAGACGCTTGAGACTAGGAGAGTAAGCAATGGGTCAGAAAGTACATCCAAATGGTATTCGTCTTGGCATCGTTAAGCCTTGGAATGCTACATGGTTTGCTAATACCAAAGAATTCGCTGACAACCTAGACGGCGACTTCAAGGTACGTCAGTTCCTTTCAAACGAACTGAAAAAAGCGTCTCTATCACGCATCGTTATCGAGCGTCCTGCTAAGAGCATCCGTGTGACTATTCACACAGCTCGTCCAGGCGTTGTAATCGGTAAGAAAGGTGAAGACGTTGAGAAGCTACGCGCAGCTGTAGCTAAAATTGCAGGTGTACCAGCGCAAATTAACATCGCTGAAGTACGTAAGCCTGAACTAGATGCACAACTTGTTGGTGACAGCATCGCGTCTCAGCTAGAGCGTCGTGTTATGTTCCGTCGTGCTATGAAGCGTGCGGTACAAAACGCTATGCGTCTAGGTGCTAAAGGTATCAAAGTAGAAGTAAGTGGTCGTCTAGGCGGCGCTGAAATCGCACGTTCAGAGTGGTACCGTGAAGGTCGTGTACCTCTACACACTCTACGTGCTGACATTGATTACGCAACTTCTTCGGCTCACACACAATACGGTGTGATCGGCATTAAAGTTTGGATCTTCAAAGGTGAGATCCTAGGCGGTATGCCATCAGCTAACGCTGTAGAGCCTAAAGGCGATAAGCCTAAGAAGCAGCGCAAAGGCCGTAAGTAAGGAGTCGATAGATGCTACAACCTAAACGTACTAAGTTCCGTAAGGTTCACACAGGTCGTAACCGTGGTCTAGCTAAAGGTACTGAAGTAAGCTTCGGCGAATTCGGTCTTAAAGCAACTGGCCGTGGTCGTCTAACTGCTCGTCAGATCGAAGCGGCACGTCGTGCGATGACACGTCACGTTAAGCGTCAAGGTAAAATCTGGATCCGTGTGTTCCCAGACAAACCTATCACAGAAAAACCACTTGAAGTTCGTCAAGGTAAGGGTAAAGGTAACGTTGAGTACTGGGTAGCCCAAATCCAACCTGGCAAGGTAATGTACGAAATGGGTGGTGTACCTGAAGAATTGGCACGTGAAGCGTTCCGCCTAGCGGCTCGTAAACTGCCTTTCAAGACTACATTTGTAATTAAGCAGGTGATGTGATGAAAGCACAAGATCTACGCGAAAAGAGCGTTGAAGAGCTTAACTCTGAGCTATTAGGTTTGCTACGCGAACAGTTCAACCTGCGCATGCAGGCAGCGACTGGTCAGCTACAGCAGACTCATACTCTGAAAGCTGTACGCCGTGATATCGCACGTGTGAAAACTGTTTTGACTGAGAAGGCAGGCGCATAATGAGCGAAGTAAAACGTACTCAACAAGGTCGTGTTGTTAGCGATAAGATGGACAAGTCTATCGTTGTTGCTATCGAGCGCATGGTTAAACACCCAATTTACGGCAAGTTCGTAAAGCGCACGACTAAAGTACACGCACATGACGAGAACAACGAGTGTGGCCTAGGCGACACAGTTGAAATCGCAGAGTGCCGTCCTCTGTCTAAGACTAAGTCTTGGGCATTGGTAAAAGTTCTAGAAAAAGCGAAGATTTAATTTCGTTGATTCTATGAAAAAGCGGCTCCAAAAAATATTTTGGGGCCGTTTATTTTTTGACTACCCAATTACATAAAAGGGTGGTACAATTCGCGTCCCTTTTAAAGAGGCAGCCCGACCCGTGAGGGTCTAGTTTTTTTTATATTTAGCGGAGCACTAACATGATCCAAATGCAAAGTATGCTGGACGCAGCTGATAACTCAGGCGCACGCAGCGTAATGTGTATTAAGGTTCTGGGTGGCTCTCATCGCCGTTATGCACACATCGGTGACGTTATCAAAGTTACTGTTAAGGAAGCAATTCCTCGCGGTAAAGTTAAAAAAGGTGACGTTCTGAAGGCGGTGGTAGTTCGCACCCGTAAAGGCGTACGTCGTCCTGACGGTTCTGTCATTCGCTTCGACCGAAATGCTTGCGTATTGTTAAACGACAACACTGAGCAACCAATCGGTACACGTATCTTTGGTCCTGTGACACGCGAACTTCGTGGCGATAAGTTCATGAAGATCGTTTCACTGGCTCCAGAAGTTCTGTAAGGAGCACGTAGAAATGGCAGCTAAAATCCGTCGTAATGACGAAGTAATCGTTCTTGCTGGTAAAGATAAAGGCAAGAAAGGTAAAGTAACTAAGGTTCTAGCAACTGGTAAAGTTTTCGTTGAAGGCATTAACCTTGTTAAGAAACATCAAAAACCTGTTCCTGCAATGAATATCCAAGGTGGTATTGTTGAGCAAGAAGCAGCTATCGATGTATCTAACGTGGCTATTTTCAACGCAGCTACTGGTAAAGCTGACCGTATCGGTTTCCGTTTTGAAGACGGCAAGAAAGTTCGTTTCTTCAAGTCTAACGGCGAAACCGTTTCTAACTAATAGAGTAATTTGGAGTTCTACTATGGCGAAACTGCATGATTACTACAAGTCGTCTGTAGTCGCTGAATTGACCAAACAATTCGGCTACACAAGCGTCATGCAAGTCCCTAGAATCGAGAAAATCACCCTAAACATGGGTGTTGGTGAAGCAATTAACGATAAGAAACTGCTAGAAAATGCAGCGTCTGACATGGCAACGATCTCTGGTCAAAAGCCACTTGTTACTAAAGCGCGCAAATCTGTTGCAGGCTTTAAAATTCGTGAAGGCTACCCTATCGGTTGTAAAGTAACCTTGCGTGGCGAACGTATGTGGGATTTTCTTGAGCGTCTTATTTCGATCGCTCTACCACGTGTACGTGACTTCCGTGGTGTTAGCGCTAAGTCTTTTGACGGACGCGGTAACTACAGCATGGGCGTTCGCGAGCAAATCATCTTCCCGGAAATCGACTTTGATAAAGTTGATAAAGTACGCGGTCTAGACATCACTATTACGACGTCTGCTGGTACTGATGAGGAAGGCCGTGCTCTGCTGGCTGCCTTTAACTTCCCATTCCGTAAGTAAGGTGAAGGGTTACTGTTATGGCTAAAAATTCAATGAAAGCACGTGAAGTAAAACGTGCGAAGCTAGTAGCTAAGTATGCTGAAAAGCGTGCAGCGCTAAAAGCTATCATCAGCGATGTAAACGCATCTGAAGAAGATCGTTGGAACGCAGTTCTTAAATTGCAAACTCTTCCACGTGATTCAAGTGCATCACGTCAGCGCAACCGTTGTAACCAAACTGGTCGTCCACACGGTTACCTACGTAAGTTCGGTCTAAGCCGTATCAAAGTTCGTGAAGCTTGCATGAAAGGCGAGATTCCTGGACTTCGTAAGGCTAGCTGGTAATTGCCACTTAATCATTTGGAGTAAATCATATGAGCATGCAAGATCCGATTTCGGATATGCTGACCCGCGTTCGTAACGGTCAGGCAGCAAACAAAGTTGCTGTTAAAATGCCTTCTTCAAAGCTTAAAGTTGCAATTGCTGCACTACTAAAAGCTGAAGGTTACATCACTGATTTCGCTGTTGAAGGCGAAGTAAAACCTGAGCTAGAAGTTACTCTTAAGTACTTCCAAGCTAAACCAGTAATCGAGCAACTTAAGCGTGTTTCTCGTCCAGGTCTACGCGTTTACAAGAAGAAAGATGATCTTCCTTCTGTAATGGGTGGTCTTGGTGTTGCTATCGTTTCAACTTCCAAGGGTCTGATGTCAGACCGTGCTGCCCGTAAAGCAGGTCTTGGCGGTGAAATCATCTGCTACGTAGCGTAATAGGAGTAGAATATGTCTCGTGTTGCTAAAGCACCTGTCGCTATTCCAGCTGGCGTAGAGGTGAAACTAAACGGCCAAGAAATCACTGTTAAAGGTGCTAAGGGCGAACTATCTCGCGTTCTTAACGATGCGGTGGTAGTTGCTCAGGAAGAGAGCAACCTAACCTTCGGTCCTAAAGAAGGTGTTGTTAATGCATGGGCTCAAGCAGGTACTGCTCGCGCTCTAGTAAACAACATGGTTGTTGGTGTTACTGAAGGCTTTACTAAGAAGCTAACTCTTAAAGGTGTAGGTTACCGTGCTGCTATTAAAGGCAACGCTGTATCTCTAACACTAGGCTTCTCACACCCTGTTGAGCACGAGTTGCCAAAGGGTATTAAAGCTGAATGTCCAAGCCAAACTGAAATTGTACTTACTGGTTGTGATAAGCAACAAGTAGGTCAAGTTGCGGCTGACATTCGTTCTTACCGTGAACCTGAGCCATACAAAGGCAAAGGTGTTCGTTACGCAGATGAAAATGTGCGTACTAAAGAAGCTAAGAAGAAGTAAGGTAACACTATGGATAAGAAAGCATCTCGCATCCGTCGTGCTACACGCGCACGTCGTAAGATTGCAGAACTGGGTGCAACTCGCCTAGTAGTACACCGTACTCCTCGTCACGTGTACGCTCAGGTTATCGCATCAAACGGCTCTGAGGTTATCGCAGCAGCTTCTACTGTAGAAAAAGCGATCCGTGAGCAAGTGAAGAACACTGGTAACATCGATGCAGCTAAAGCAGTAGGTAAAGCTGTTGCTGAGCGCGCGCTAGAAAAAGGCGTAGCGTCAGTTGCATTTGATCGTTCTGGTTTCCAATACCACGGTCGAGTAGCGGCGCTAGCAGAATCTGCTCGCGAAGCTGGTCTGAAATTCTAAGGTAGGGTTGGAAGATGGCTAAAGAACAACAAGTTCAAGCGAATGATTTGCAAGAAAAGCTAATCGCAGTTAACCGTGTATCTAAAACGGTTAAAGGTGGTCGAATCATGAGCTTTACTGCACTAACAGTAGTTGGTGACGGTAATGGTCGCGTAGGTTTCGGTTACGGTAAAGCCCGTGAAGTACCTGCAGCGATTCAAAAAGCAATGGAAAAAGCGCGTCGTAATATGACGACTATCGCGCTTAACGAAGGCACACTTTTCCACCCGGTAAAAGGTCGCCACTCGGGCTCTAAAGTTTACATGCAGCCAGCTGCAGAAGGTACAGGTGTAATCGCAGGTGGTGCGATGCGTGCAGTACTAGAAGTAGCAGGTGTACATAACGTACTATCTAAAGCATACGGTTCTACGAACCCTATCAACATCGTTCGTGCTACGATCGATGCACTAGATAGCATGAAGTCGCCAGAAATGGTTGCTGCTAAACGTGGTCTAACTGTTGAATCTATTTCGGAGTAAGAACACCATGGCAACTATTAAAGTTACTCAAACTAAAAGCTCTATTGGTCGTCTACCTAAGCACAAATTGTGCTTAAAGGGTCTAGGCCTTCGTAAAATCAACCATACTGTAGAACTTGAAGATACTCCGTGTGTACGCGGAATGATCAACAAGGTTTTCTACATGGTTAAAGTTGAGGAGTAATCAGAATGCGTTTGAATACTCTATCACCGGCTGCGGGTTCTAAGCCTTCTGCGAAGCGCGTAGGTCGTGGTATCGGTTCTGGCCTTGGTAAAACCGGTGGTCGTGGCCACAAAGGTCAAAAGTCACGTTCTGGCGGCAGTGTTCGTCCAGGCTTCGAAGGTGGTCAAATGCCTTTGAAACAACGTCTACCTAAATTCGGCTTCACTTCTCGTAAGAGTCTTGTGTCTGCTGAAGTTCGTCTAGCTGAGCTAGCGAAAGTAACAGGTGACGTCGTTGACCTAAACAGCCTTAAAGCTGCTAACGTCATCACTAAGAATATCGAATTTGTTAAAGTTGTTCTTTCTGGTGATATTAACAAAGCAGTGACTGTTAAAGGTCTACGTGTGACTAAAGGCGCTAAAGCTGCTATCGAAGCTGCTGGCGGTAAAATCGAGGAATAATCTCGAGGAACGAGGTACAGATGGCTAAGAAACCAGGACAAGATTTTCGTAGTGCTCAGAGCGGCTTAAGTGAACTGAAGTCGCGCTTGTTATTCGTAATTGGTGCACTTTTAGTATTCCGAGCAGGCTCTTTTGTGCCGATTCCTGGTATTGACGCTGCTGTACTTGCCGATTTGTTCGAACAGCAAAAAGGTACCATCGTTGAAATGTTTAACATGTTCTCCGGTGGTGCACTTGAGCGTGCATCTATATTAGCGTTGGGCATCATGCCGTATATTTCGGCATCGATTGTTGTCCAACTACTAACCGTAGTTCATCCAGCGTTAGCTGAACTCAAGAAAGAGGGTGAAGCAGGCCGTCGTAAGATAAGCCAATATACGCGATATGGCACGCTTGTACTTGCAACATTCCAAGCCATTGGTATTGCAACTGGCCTACCAAACATGGTCGACAATCTGGTTGTTATCAACCAAACCATGTTTACGCTAATTGCTACCGTAAGTTTAGTAACCGGCACCATGTTTTTGATGTGGTTAGGTGAACAAATTACAGAGCGCGGAATCGGTAACGGTATTTCGTTACTTATCTTTGCAGGTATTGTTGCTGGATTGCCTTCTGCAATCGGTCAAACAATCGAGCAAGCGCGTCAAGGTGAATTGCATGTACTTCTTCTGCTGTTGATTGTTGTACTGTCTTTTGCAGTGATCTATTTCGTTGTTTTCATGGAGCGTGGTCAACGTCGAATCGTTGTTAACTATGCGAAACGTCAACAAGGTCGTAAGGTCTTTGCTGCACAAAGCACACACTTGCCACTTAAAATTAATATGGCAGGTGTTATTCCAGCAATCTTTGCATCTAGTATTATACTGTTTCCAGGAACACTGGCGCAGTGGTTTGGTCAAAATGGTGAGAGCAGCGCGCTTGGTTGGTTAACTGACGTGTCTTTGGCTCTTAGCCCAGGTCAGCCTTTATATGTAATGTTATATGCAGCGGCGATTATTTTCTTCTGTTTCTTCTACACGGCGTTGGTATTCAACCCTAGAGAAACAGCGGATAACCTGAAGAAGTCTGGTGCATTCGTACCCGGCATCCGCCCAGGTGAGCAGACAGCTAAGTATATAGATAAAGTGATGACGCGTTTAACCCTTGCGGGTGCGCTATACATTACTTTTATCTGTCTGATTCCAGAGTTCATGATGGTCGCGTGGAACGTACGTTTCTACTTCGGCGGAACATCACTACTTATCGTAGTAGTGGTTATCATGGACTTTATGGCACAGGTACAGACTCATCTGATGTCTCAACAGTATGATTCTGTGTTGAAAAAGGCAAACCTGAAAGGCTATGGCCGATAATCGGGTTTCATTTACGGAGTTTAGCAATGAAAGTTCGTGCTTCCGTTAAAAAAATCTGCCGTAACTGTAAAGTTATCAAGCGTAACGGTGTCGTTCGCGTGATTTGCAGTGAGCCAAAGCACAAACAGCGCCAAGGCTAATAAGCAGAAATTTTTACTTGAAATATAAGGTAGCGTTGAGTATATTGCTCGGCCTACCTTTTGCGTGCAAAAGAAGTAGTATTCCGCAGCGTATCCATAACGGGCTTTGCTGCGGCTAATTCTTTTATAGAAACACTTAGGAGTGAATAATGGCCCGTATAGCAGGCATTAACATTCCTGATCAGAAACATGCTGTAATCGCACTAACAGCGATCTACGGCATCGGTAAGACTCGCTCTCAAGCTATCCTAGCTGAAGTGGGTATTGCTGAGCATGTTAAGATCAGTGAACTAACTGAAGAGCAGATCGATCAACTGCGTGATGGTGTAGCTAAGTACACTGTAGAAGGTGATCTACGTCGTGAAGTATCAATGAACATCAAGCGTCTAATGGACCTTGGTTGTTACCGTGGTCTTCGTCATCGTCGCAGTCTACCACTACGTGGACAGCGTACTAAAACCAATGCTCGCACCCGTAAGGGTCCGCGTAAGCCGATCAAGAAATAGTCGGGAAGGTAGAGTACAATGGCTAAACAACCAACTCGCGCTCGTAAGCGCGTACGCAAGCAAGTTGCAGATGGCGTTGCGCACATCCATGCATCTTTCAACAATACAATCGTAACTATTACTGACCGTCAAGGTAATGCTCTAGCGTGGGCTACTGCAGGTGGTTCAGGTTTCCGTGGTTCTCGTAAATCTACTCCGTTCGCGGCACAGGTAGCTGCTGAGCGTTGTGCTGAAATGGCTAAAGAATACGGTCTAAAGAACTTGGAAGTTATGGTTAAGGGTCCAGGTCCAGGTCGTGAATCTACGGTTCGCGCATTGAACGCTGCTGGTTTCCGCATCACAAACATTGTTGATGCTACACCAATCCCTCATAACGGTTGTCGTCCACCTAAGAAACGTCGTGTATAACGTTTTTTAGTTTACTGGAGAAAGATCATGGCAAGATATTTGGGTCCTAAGCTGAAGCTTAGCCGTCGTGAAGGCACTGACTTATTTCTTAAGTCTGGTGTTCGCGCGATCGATACCAAGTGTAAAATTGATAACGCACCAGGTGTACACGGCGCTCGTCGCGGTCGTCTATCTGAGTATGGCGTTCAGCTTCGTGAGAAGCAAAAAGTACGTCGCATGTACGGCGTTCTAGAAAAACAATTCCGTAACTACTACAAAGAAGCAGCGCGCCTTAAAGGCAACACTGGTGAAAACCTACTTCAGCTTCTTGAAGGTCGTCTTGATAACGTAGTTTACCGCATGGGCTTTGGTGCAACTCGCGCAGAAGCACGTCAGCTAGTTAGCCACAAAGCTATCCTAGTTAACGGTAAAGTTGTAAACGTTCCTTCTTTCAAAGTTGCGGCTAATGACGTTGTTTCTATCCGCGAGAAAGCAAAACAGCAATCTCGTATTAAGGCAGCTTTAGAAGTTGCTGAACAACGCGAAAAACCAACTTGGATTGAAGTAGATGGTGGTAAGATGGAAGGTACGTTTAAGCGTTTGCCTGAACGTTCAGATCTATCTGCTGACATCAACGAACAACTGATCGTCGAGCTTTACTCTAAGTAAGGTTAAACTAAAGAGAGGACACAATGCAGGGTTCTGTAACAGAATTTCTTAAGCCACGTCTTGTTGACATCGAACAAGTTAGCACGACACACGCAAAAGTAACTCTTGAGCCATTGGAGCGTGGCTTTGGTCACACTCTAGGTAATGCACTTCGCCGTATTCTTCTATCTTCTATGCCAGGTTGTGCTGTGACAGAAGTAGAGATTGAAGGCGTTCTACACGAATACAGCACTAAAGAAGGTGTTCAAGAAGATATTCTTGAAATTCTTCTTAACCTAAAAGGGTTGGCTGTACGCGTTGCCGAAGGCAAAGATGAAGTGTTTATTACGCTGAACAAATCAGGCTCGGGCCCTGTGGTTGCAGGTGACATCACCCATGATGGTGATGTAGAGATCACTAACCCAGACCACATTATCTGTCATTTAACAGATAACAACGCTGAGATCGCAATGCGTATCAAAGTAGAACGTGGTCGCGGTTACGTTCCAGCTTCAGCTCGTATCCATACTGAAGAAGATGAGCGCCCAATTGGTCGCCTTCTGGTTGACGCTACGTACAGCCCAGTAGACAAGATTGCTTACTCTGTAGAAGCGGCTCGTGTAGAGCAGCGTACAGACTTAGACAAGCTTGTCATCGACATGGAAACGAACGGTACTTTGGACCCTGAGGAAGCGATCCGTCGCGCAGCTACTATTCTAGCTGAGCAATTGGACGCATTCGTAGATCTACGTGATGTACGAGTTCCTGAGGAGAAAGAAGAGAAGCCAGAATTCGATCCGATCCTACTGCGTCCTGTAGACGATCTTGAACTAACAGTTCGCTCTGCAAACTGTTTGAAAGCAGAAGCGATTCACTACATCGGTGATCTTGTACAGCGCACTGAGGTTGAGCTACTTAAAACGCCTAACCTTGGTAAAAAGTCTCTTACAGAGATCAAAGACGTACTTGCATCACGTGGTCTGTCTCTAGGTATGCGCCTAGAAAACTGGCCACCAGCGTCTATCGCTGAAGATTAATCGATACTAGTTAGAAGGATTAGGTCATGCGCCATCGTAAGAGTGGTCGTCAACTCAACCGCAACAGCTCACATCGCAAAGCGATGTTCAGCAACATGGCTAGCTCTCTAGTACGTCATGAAGTTATCAAGACTACTTTGCCAAAAGCAAAAGAGCTTCGTCGCGTCGTTGAGCCTTTGATTACACTAGCTAAGACTGACAGCGTTGCAAACCGTCGTCTAGCATTTGCACGTACTCGTGACAACGAAGTAGTTGCAAAACTATTTAACGAACTAGGTCCACGTTTTGCTGCTCGTCAGGGCGGTTACACGCGTATCCTAAAAGCTGGCTTCCGTGCTGGTGATAAAGCTCCAATGGCTTACATTGAGCTTGTTGATCGCCCAGCTGCTGAAGAAGCTGCTGAGTAATCAGTTCGTAGTAACAAAAAAGCCGAGCATACGCTCGGCTTTTTTGTATCTGGAATACATTGATGTTAAGTATTTAGGTATAAAAAAGGCGGCTATAAAGCCGCCTTTGTATCGATTAAGCTCTAGATTACAGAATGTCTAGTAGCTCGACTTCAAACACTAGAGCAGCAAATGGAGGAATGGATGCACCTGCACCACGCTCACCATAGGCAAGGTCTTGAGGAATGTAGAGTTTCCACTTAGAGCCTACTGGCATAAGTTGTAGCGCTTCAACCCAACCTTTGATCACACCTGTTACTGGGAACTCGGCAGGTTGACCGCGAGATACTGAGCTGTCAAATACAGTACCGTCAGTTAACTCACCATGATAGTGAACACGAACCTGTTTGTCTGAAGTTGGGATTTCACCTGTACCTTCAGTTAGGATTTCGTATTGTAGACCTGACTCAAGTACTTTGATTTCTGGACGAAGAGCATTGTCTTTTAGGAAAGCTTCGCCATCGGCGGCGGCAGCTTTAGCCGCTTCTTGACGTGCAGACTCAGCACGTTGGTGCATGTCTTGAAGTGCCGAATTGATATCGTCAATTTCAATTGCTGGCATATCACCAACTAAAGCCGTTGCAATACCTGCTGCAATGGCATCGACGCTAAGACCCTCAAGACCAGAACCTGCTAACTGTTGGCCCATTTGTAGACCAATGCCGTAACTTGCCTTTTGTTCTACTGTTTCAAATTTAACTTCAGACATGATGTCTCTCTATGTTTAATGCATTTAAGGCACACAGGATACCAGTAATAAGACTAGGATGAAACGGCACTCGGGGTTGATGAGAATAATGCCCTCAATGTGAGAGTTAAGTCTGATTTTTTTGCCTCAAATAGCAATTTTGACCTGCACATTACCTAACACATTGAAAATCCCTATACTAGAGTGCGCTTCGTTTTTATACTTATAGCCGTGGACCTTAGGGAGAGCCAGCACAATGAACCGTAGAAAGAAAAAGCCTAAACAAGTCGATTATATTGAGCTAGTTCAGCACAAGATCGCCCAGATTGATTGGAAGGCTTTGGTTCGTTATATTCAAGATTTGTGGTTGGCGTTACCCAAGCTCCATCAAAGGGCTTTGATGGTGATTGTACCCATTGTATTGATTTTGCTGCTGCTTCCTTCACACGAAAAATCGTCTGCTTCCGAGCAAACTGATGCCTCCAATTTAAATCAGCGAGTTTCGGTGGATATCAACACCACTGGACTTAGCCAGCAGCGCTCTGATGAGCAGCAGAGCTTAAAATCTGATGTATGGCAGGAGTATACGGTTGAGAAGGGGGACACTTTGGCCCAAGTATTTCGCAACAACGACTTGGCCATGTCAGACCTCAATGCTTTGGTGCGCATCGAGGGCAGTGACAAACCTTTGAGTCAGATTAAAGCTGGTCAATTGGTTCGTTTTAAACTTGCCGAAGATGGGAAACTCGATATTTTGCAGCTTGAGAAAAATTCTCAATCTGTCATGTTCTTCCGTTTGTCTGATGGGGCATTTGGCCGCAGTAAATAGTCTACATATAGTTGGTTATGTAGCTCATGTTGATTTGCTCAGAGAGCGGGGTCTTCTTATCGGCAGCAATGGTAGTATAATGCAGAGAATACCTATTGCGGTGAGCCAGTCAGGGATCTCATCAAACCACCCTATGCCAAAAAGAGTCACAAATACCAAGCCAGAATATTCGGCAATGCCTATTTCGCCAGCAGGCGCTCTCCGATAAGCCAAAACGGCTAATCCATTGTATATAAGAATTAAAATGGCACCTGCCGCGATTAACATGATCTCGGTAAACCCTATTGGTTGCCAATATGCAGCAGCGGCAATGGTGGCCACAGGAATTGAGAGTACTGAAGTCCAAAATAGCGTGCTTATCATACTTTGCTGTTGTGGCAGCTTGCGAGCAGAAACGTTAAACAGGGCTAAGGTTGTCGCTGTCGTCAGCGCAAATAGAGCAGCCCAATGAAATTGAGAGGGTCTGAGAACAATGAGTACCCCTACGAAGCCTAGTATCGTCGCTAATATTTTACTTCGGGCGGGCGTTTCTCTCATCATCAGTATGGAAAGGGGCAACATAAGCAATGGAGCCGCATAAAATACCGCATTGGCACTGGCTAATGTCATATGAGTGATGGCAACCACCATACAGCCACTGCCAACGATGACCAGATGGGCGCGAAGGAGATTTAAGCCTGGTGCATGCAATTGGCGAGATACTTTACTTTCCCTTCTCCAAAAGGGGTAGATCACGGCTACAGAGATTAGTTGTCTAATGAAAATGTATTGAAATGGATGAACATCACCATCGAGTAACTTCACCATCACATCAGATAGAGAAGCACTCAAATTACCCGCAATCAAAAGCCATAAGGCGATGGTTTGTGAAGAAAGTTTGTTCATATTATCGATGCAGCTTCATATCGATATGAGGAATGCCATCTTCAAGATAAGGGTCCGACGTGCGTTGAAAGCCGTGCTGACTGTAATAGCTTTCCAAATGAGCTTGAGCACCTATCTCAATATCCTCACTAGGCCAAAGGTCTTGACACTCTGCCAGTGCCTGCTGAATGAGCTCATGTCCCAGTCCTCCACCTCTGTGAGTTTTTGCGGTTGTCACTCGGCCAATGCTTATCGATGAGTAGCTCATGTTTTTGGGCAGTAATCGCGCGTATGCGACCAATTCATCATCTTCATAGCCCAGTAAGTGGTGAACATCCGCCATACAATCCTTTCCGTCTAAATCAGGGTAGGGACAATGTTGCTCAACCACAAACACATCCACTCTTAGTTTCAGTACTTGGTATAGTTGGGTCGTCGTCAATTGCTCAAAAGTAACACGTTGCCAAGAGATCATAATCTACCTTTAGAGTGCGAATAGAGCTACTGAGCATACAGGCATAGACGCAACAAGACATTAACCATTGTTAATTTTTCTGGCGTTTTTTGATTCGACTTAGGCTAATAGGAGTGATACCTAAATAGGCCGCGATGTGATAATCGGTGAGCCTTTGTGGTAAATGTGGATAGTGCTGACAGAAAAGCTCATAGCGTTCTTCTGGCGTATACAGCAACATAAAACGTTCTTTATTCTCTTTGTACATGAGCTGAGTTTCCAACAGTTTTAGATAAATTGGCTGTTGCTCATTGCGCCAGTGGCGAAGCGTTGCAATAGGCAGGGAAAATAAAACACACGCGGTAAGTGACTCAAGTAAGTAAGGCGAGGCTTGCTGCTTAATTAAGCCTTCAAAGCCAATGATCCAATCTTCCTCCTGTAGTGGTCAACAAATTCCGGACACAGATTTAAGCCGATTCTCGGCATCCACTGGCGATAGC
>NZ_BSPW01000081.1 GCF_030161235.1 Vibrio zhanjiangensis
ACCTCATTTTACGGTGGAAACTTTACCACCTAATTTGGTGTCCGGGATCATTAAACCACTACAGTTTAATCCGATCGTTGAACAAGCATGATGCATCTTTATCGATCTGCTCTACTAAAACTGGACATCTCGCTAAGTGATTTTCCGATACCTAAAGCTATTCGTATATTGCTAAATTAGAAAAAGTACTAACTTGAAATTGTCCAATTTCTATCGACCTATCAATAAGATTGGGCGTGTCCTAAAATAGTCCTTGTACTTTTAGCAATCGAAGCGCATCAAATGGAGTCGATAAATAGGAGGCGATAAACGTTTGGGTATCTTCGATACCAATCTGGTTAACTTTCTGTTGTAAATCTTTATCCCCCTCCAAAATACTTAGCCATTCATTCAATGGTTTTTTATCACCAGAGTAGGCAACGTAATTCATCAAAGAGTTGGTATAAGCTTGACGTTCTTTTAAAGAACACTGCTGTGACGCATAAGCAAAACCATATTGGATGACGGTTCGTTTTTCAGACTGATTTAATTTGATATACCACTCAGTATCAAGTGCTTTTGAATAATCAAAATCTTTCCTTATTGACTTGCATTCAGATACACGCTGATTGAGAAGAGAGTAGTTGGATTCCATTTCATGTTTAAGCTGGCTAGCCCACACGTCAAGATTTTCGGCTTGGACTGACAGGCTACAAAGAGCCAGTCCTATTAGCAGAGGTTTAAAGCGCATTATATACACTCCCAAAATTTACGTTCTTCACCGGATGTGTCTAGTGAAAATCACACACACCAGCAAAACGTCTTACCATACTGCATATTCAGATACACAGAATTGAACATCAATGGCGACAACGGTTGTGCAGTTTGTCGCCATTATGTTACTTGGTTAATAGGATTTAAAACCCATGATTATGCGATTTTTACGTCTGCGGCCTCTTCACCAATAAAACCGCCGGTTTGATGCGCCCATAGCTGGGCGTAAATGCCTTGGTTTTGGATTAGCTCAGTGTGTGTGCCTTGTTCGACGACTTGCCCTTGGTCGAGCACGATCAGGCGATCCATGGCCGCAATGGTGGATAACCTATGCGCGATCGCGATAACGGTTTTGCCTTGCATCAATTCATTTAAGCTTTCTTGAATCGCTGCTTCGACCTCTGAATCGAGCGCTGATGTGGCTTCATCGAGAATAAGGATTGGCGCGTCTTTGAGTAGTACTCGGGAAATCGCAATGCGCTGCCTTTGTCCGCCTGACAGCTTAACTCCGCGCTCACCAACCTGAGCATCGTAGCCATCGTTGCCAAACGGGTCGGTCAAAGTTTTAATAAACTCATGGGCGTGAGCTTGTTTCGTGGCTCTTAGCAGGTCTTTCTCTGTCGCATCTGGGTTGCCATAGAGGATATTGTCTCGAATAGAGCGGTGTAGTAGTGAAGTATCTTGAGTCACCATGCCTATGTTGCTGCGCAGTGAATCCTGTGTCACATCAGAGATGATTTGTTCATCGATTTTAATACTGCCACTCTCTACGTCGTGAAAACGCAGTAGCAAGTTTACTAAGGTCGACTTACCGGCACCTGAGCGGCCAACCAGCCCAACTTTTTCGCCTGGTTTTATCTTGAGGTTGAGATCGCTGATCACGCCTTTGTTTTCATCTCCATAATGAAAACTAACGTTATCGAATTCAATAGAACCTTGGTTGACCTCTAGCGGCTTAGCTTGCTTTTTATCTTTGATATCAATGGGCTTTGAGAGTGTTTTCATCCCATCAACGACGGTGCCCATATTTTCAAATAAAGCACCGACTTCCCACATGATCCACATCGACATGCCGTTAATACGCAGTGCCAGCGCAATCGCAATCGCGATGGCTCCAATGCTGATTGAGCTGTCCATCCAAAGTACAATCGATAGCGATGCCACCGCAAAGACCAATAAATAGTTGGAAATTTCTACCGCGACATCAAATCCTGTCACCAATCTCATTTGACGATACACAGTATCAAGGAAGCCTTGCATGCCTTTTTCTGCGTATGCGGTTTCACGTTTGCTGTGGGAGAACAGTTTAACGGTTGCGATGTTGGTGTAGCTATCAACAATACGGCCTGTCATGGTTGAACGAGCATCGGCTTGCTCTGATGCTACACCTTTGAGTTTGGGCACAAAATGGATTTGGATACCGATATAACACGCCAGCCAGACCAACATTGGGATCATCAAGCGCCAATCAGCTTGAGCTAACAAGACAACGATAGCGGTGAAGTAAACCGAGACATAAACGAATACATTCATGGTCTTCATCACTGTTTCACGCACGGCTAGAGATGTTTGCATCACCTTAGTTGCCACGCGTCCAGCAAAATCATCTTGATAGAAATTAAGACTTTGCTTGAGAAGATATCGGTGGGAGAGCCAACGAATCGACATGGGATAGTTGCCAAGCAAAGTTTGGTGAATGATGAGAGAATAAGCGGTCACCAAAATGGGCATAACGATGAGTATGAGACCGCCATACAGTAGTAGCTCAGTTTTATTGTCCTGCCAAAACGTCTCTGGGCTGCTGCTTGTTAACCAGTCAACCAAACTGCCCATCGCGCCAAAAAGAGAAACTTCTGCGATAGCGATAATCATTGCCATCAAAGACATAATAATAAGCGGACGCTCAAAACCTCGAGTATAATAGCGACAAAATGCCCAAACCCCATAAGGTGGCTGCGTTGGTTCTTCATTAGGGAAGGGTTTCGTAAATCCCTCAAATTTCTTAAACATAACTAGCCTTCAAATCTACGACGTTGACAAGCCATTGAGACCAATAGCGTATTGTGTCAATGGTATCTTGTTAATATTTCAAATGTAACCATTCATTTACTTTTTGTTATTGGAATGAGTGCATAATATCCAGCCAAAAATCTTTGAATTATGACTTTCCAGCAAAATTTACGGGCTTTAGTGAAATTTTTAGTAATATTTATCGTTCTTTAACATAAAGTGGAGTGATTTCAGTGATTGTTATTTTAACATTATGTCTACAATTCTCCAAAATGAGTGATAAATAATGAGTCTATTGCAATGTTAAAACAACAACCAGAACAACAATCCGTTTCTACAGTGCAAAATGCCAATTGTGTGGTGATGGTACCCCCAAAAGAGTTTGCTTTTAATTCGGAGACGGCACTTGATAACGAGTTCCAACATCAAGTCAATCAAACCACGGAGCAAGTGCGTGCACTGGCCATGCAAGAGTTTCGCGTGATGGCCGATCAGCTTAGTGATGCTGGTGTGCAAGTGATTGAATTTGATTATCCGTTGGGGCAAATTGAAACACCCGATGCCGTATTCCCAAATAATTGGTTCAGTACTACGACTGAGGGCGCTTTATTTACCTTTCCAATGGCATGTAAAAATCGCCAGCAAGAAGTGAGACCGGATGCTTTGCGTGCGGCGCTTGAGAGAGCAGGGCGCAAAGTTACATCGCAAGACTCGCTGGTGGATTATCTTGAACAAGATGCCCATTTGGAGAGCACTGGTGTGATGGTGATTGATCATCGTAACAAAACCATTTACGCGGCGCTTTCTCAGCGTTGTGATCGAGAGGTGTTAGAAGATTACGCTGAACGCATCGGTTATGGGCGAGTGGTGTCTTTCCAAACGGCGCTACCCTCAGGAAAGCCGATTTATCACACCAATGTTATGATGGCAATTGGTGAGCATTTCTGTGTCATTTGTGATGAGGTGATTCCTGAGTTTGAGCGTCGCTTTGTGATCAAATCACTGGCGAAAGATAAGCAAGTGATATCAATTAGCCTTGAACAGATGAACCAGTTTTGCGGCA
This sequence comes from Vibrio zhanjiangensis, assembly GCF_030161235.1. Lineage (GTDB taxonomy): Bacteria > Pseudomonadota > Gammaproteobacteria > Enterobacterales > Vibrionaceae > Vibrio > Vibrio zhanjiangensis. The sequence continues at coordinate 3,827 of NZ_BSPW01000081.1, forward strand.
ACATTCTAGAGTTACAAACAGATAAAGGCGACAAAGTGATTGCCATGTCACAATCGGCTTATGAGGCTTTTTCTCCTGCCCAAAAAGCTCAGTTATCGAGTCATGCTAGGCTGATGCCGTTTAATGTGCAAACAATAGAATCAATAGGTGGAGGGAGTGTGCGTTGTATGCTAGGTGAAATCTTCCTACCCAAAAGTTAGTCCCTAGTGGCAACTCGGCGCTGTGATATGAGAGAGGGAGAATCTTTCTGCCTCTCTTTTTAAGCGAGACTTGATACATCAGCAGTCGCTCTGGCGCGTCTTCGCATATCTGCAGTAATAATAAAGCCTTATTTGATCAGTCCCACTTCTTTGTAGTATTTCAGTGCGCCCGAATGGAGTGGAGCGGTTAGCCCACTTTTGACCATCTCTTCTTTTTTGAGGTGAGCAAATGCCGGATGCAGCTTTTTGAAACCGTTAAAGTTATCAAATACAGACTTTACGATATTATAAATGACGTCCTCAGGTACTGATGTCGAGGAGACAAAAGTAGCTCCAACGCCAAACGTTTTTACATCATTAGGGTTCCCTTTATACGTACCACCTTGCACTGTGGCATACCGATAATAGCTGGAGTCGGCAACCAACTTATCGATATTTGGGCCCGATACTTCGATAATGGTGCTATCGCATGCAGTGGTCGCTTCTTGGATTGCTGCACTAGGATGACCAACGACATAAATCATGGCATCGAATTTCCCATCACATAGTGCTTTAGACTGTTCGGAGGCTTTGAGTTCAGAGGCCAGTTTAAAGTCGCTTGTGCTCCACCCATACTGCTCCATCAATACATCCATGGTTCCTCGCTGACCTGAACCAGGGTTACCTATGTTGATGCGTTTTCCTTTTATGTCCTCAAAGCGCTGAATCCCAGTATCTTTTCGTGCTATAAGCGTAAAAGCCTCGGGGTGTATTGAGAAGACTGAGCGAAGTTCTTTGAACGGACCAACGTTGGTAAACTTGTTGGTACCGTGATAACCATGGTAATGCCAGTCCGATTGAACAACACCAAGCTCCAGCTCCCCCGCTCTTATGGTGTTGATGTTGTAAATAGACCCTCCGGTAGAAACGACAGAGCATCGAATCCCATGACTTGCTTTTGTTTTGTTAACGAGTCGGCAAATGGCACCACCAGTGGGGTAGTAGACGCCAGTGACTCCACCAGTACCAATAGTGACGTATTTATCTTTTGCCAAGGAATGAATGGGGTTTACGAAAAGTACGGTTGTAACAATTAAGGTGGAGATGCTTTTCAGTGATGCCATAATCATTCCTTTCCAGCATAGTGTACAAGTTTAAAGCACTTGGTGATTAAACTATATGCATCATAATCATCAATGTTCAACAATTTGTCCGATTGTTTGAAACGTCTCACTTGTAGAGCTGTAGTAAGCGTGAGTTTTCACTGAAAACAAGGTGATGGTTTTCAAATTCTAACAACCGATTGGGGGAGATTAGGAAAAAGACGTTTACCCGTTTGCGAATTCATAATTGATGAAACAAGAAGTCGCCAGTTAGCGGCTTCTTGTTAGTGAATATTAGTCTATTGATTCTCTGTCTTTGAAGGAGCCGAAAATCGTTCGAGAATCAGCACTATAGCTATCGCGCTCAACATAAGTAGCACTGCTGTCACTAGTTGTGCTGGTTGCGATGTAATGGCTTCAAAATCAAACGGAGAAAGATTACGTTCAAGCAGCGGTACTTGCTCACCACTAGAGTTAGTTCTCCAACTAAGAGTTTCTTTCCACGGCCATATTTTAGGTAAAGTACCGACCATCAAGCCCGTAAGAAATATCAGGGTAAGGTCTCGGAAATGCTTGAGTAACCATGTGAGTAGGTGAGAAAAGCTCAGCAGTCCTATGACACATCCACTTAAAAATAGCAGTAACACGGTAATATCCACAGACTTCACTGCCCCTAAAATGGGGGCGTACATCCCAATAAGAAGAAGGATGAAACTTCCGGATATTCCCGGCAATATCATAGCGCAGATAGCAATGGCACCAGCGAAGAGGATATTGATGCCAATAGGGTCCAGTTGTAGGGGTTGGAGTATGGTAATGCTGTAGGCAAAGCCTACTCCGAGAAGAAGCAGTATTAATCGGCTCAGGCTCTTCTTTTCTATCTGTTTGAGCATATGAAATACAGAAATCAGAATGAGGCCGAAAAAGAATGACCATATAGGGATTGGGTGCGTTTCTAGCAACCATGAAATGAGCTTAGCCAGAGTTGCAATGCTTGTCAGAATACCAGCGAACAGTGAAAGTAAGAAAAGTCCGTTGATATACTCAAAGGCAGCGCTGACTCCATCACGCTTGATGATAGTGATAAGTTTTGGGTTGATACGTCTAATACTTTCCAAAAGCGAGTCGTATATTCCTGTTATAAAAGCAATGGTACCGCCTGATACTCCAGGGACAACATCCGCTGCACCCATGGCTAATCCTTTGAGGAAAGTCGATAGATATTTCATTCTTTTGAGTCAGTGAATTGGGATGGATGGATTATAGCGATATTGGGCATCAAACAGTACCCCATTATGATCTAAGTGCCAATCAATAGGAGACTTGTTTTATATTATTTTGCATGTGATTGCAATTTGCAATTTGCATTATGCGATTATAAAGGCGTAATTAGATGTAAAATTGAACCAATATAACATTTTTGGGGCTTTTAAATTTGGCACGCAAAATGCATAATAATGTTCGACCCTTATTAAGCCGAGGGTCACCTAGCCAACTGACGTTGTTAGTGAATAGAATTGTTCACAAAATATAGATGCCAATCGCGATTATTGCGGTTGGCTTTTTTTTTCCTCTATCCTAATTTGCGTTTACATCCAAAAAAGAGACAAATTCCTAGTCATTGCTCGACAAGTCTCCTCAGTTAAACTCATAATGTGGACTTTATTTTTGATACTTAGTATCAGTCGTCATACTGTTTACTCATTTCGGTGTATTTAAATGCATGTTACTAAGAGAGTTTTGAGTTGAATGATTCAACTACGATAATTGAGCTAGTGTGTTAGTTGCCCAATGAGTTTAAACATAATGCCGTTACCTTGGTAGGGAAGAGGGGTGACAGACAACGAAGAGGTTGTATGAATCAGATAATTTCAGTTGGACCACTAGAGTCTTTTTTAATCGCTATTTGTGTCTTATTTCTGGGACATTTCGTCAATACGAAGCTCCCTATCCTCAAAAAATTTAATATACCAGAGCCTATCGTAGGTGGATTGATTGTGGCGTTTGTTATCACAATGATGCACCTCAATGGAATCGACTTAGCATTCTCATTGCCACTGCAAAATACCTTCATGCTGATGTTTTTTAGTACGGTAGGGCTTGCAGCAAATTATGTGCAGCTATTAAAAGGTGGCGCTAAAGTCTTTATTTTTCTGGCAGTTGCTTCGTTTTACATCATTATCCAAAATGCGGTGGGCGTGTCACTGGCGACAGCGCTTGGTCTCGATCCTCTGATGGGTCTAATCGCAGGTTCTATTACGCTATCAGGAGGCCATGGGACTGGCGCCGCTTGGTCTCAAACGTTTACCGAAAACTATGGGCTGAGTAATACGCTGGAAGTTGCCATGGCATCGGCGACTTTTGGGCTCATTATTGGTGGGATTATTGGCAGTCCAGTAGCGCAAAAATTGATCAGCAAGAATGGCTTTGAATCAGACTACGGCTGTGGTGTGAATACCCATGAAAAATTTCCAGAACTTGTAACCTACAACGAATATGAAGAAGACAAGGTTACTGCGAAAAAAGTAATCGAGATTTTGTTTGTGTTGCTCATTTGTGTTACCGGTGCGAAATACTTGGAGCAATGGGTGTCGAGTATGGATATCAGTTGGCTTATGATTCCGGATTTCGTTTACGCTTTGTTTATAGGTGTCTTCATTACCAATGTTCTGGAAGTGACTAAAGTGAAAAGGTTAGACGTTGAAACCGTTGATATCTTGGGTACAGTATCACTTTCGCTGTTTCTCGCAATGGCATTAATGAGCCTGAAACTATGGAATATATTTGATTTAGCCATCCCATTTCTCATCATACTGACGGTCCAATCCGTGGTGTTAGGTGTATTTGCATACTTTGTTACTTTTAAGGTTATGGGATCTAACTATGATGCTGCGGTTATGTCTGGCGGGCATTGTGGTTTTGGTTTAGGTGCAACGCCAACGGCTGTAATGAATATGGGCTCCTTGGTCAATAAATACGGCCCTTCTCCTCAAGCGTTTATGGTGGTACCCATTGTTGGTGCATTTTTCATTGACATTGTTAACTTGGTTATTTTGCAGGGCTATATTTCGTTTATTGGATAACCAAGCATAAAGCAAAACATGCCCCTTTCGGTAGGGGCATGTTGTATTCAACCAGTGGACTTTTTTTGACTAGTGATCAAGATACAGATAGTTTTGCCAGCTCTTCATTCTGATCAATACTTTACGCATGATTGAAACATGAGTGAACTCGTTTGAGTACACGGCAACTTCCACTGCTGTTCCCATAGGAAGGTGGTAGCTGGATAAATCATCGGTGATTTCCAGTGTGACAAATACACGCCCATTGGTGCGCAGTGCTTCAGTCCCCAATAAAGAGCCTCGAGCCTGAAATTGGCTTTCACCGATAGCGGGTAATACATCAATGACTTTCCCTTTAAAAACTTTACCAGGAATTGCTCTAAAGAGAAATTCCGCTTCAAAGCCTGGTTGTAAGCGTTGAAGAGAGTTTTGTCTAAATGCAGCGGCATACAGAGTATTTTCGGTGTGAACAAAAGTCATCACGGGAGCGAGAGGTAAAGGGACAGCCATGACACCCGGCCTAAGAGCCAGTTGGGTTGCGAAGCCATCTGTTGGAGCTCTGACGATAGTTTGCTCTAAATCGAATTCGGCTTGGCGCAGCTCTGCCAGTGATTGGGCAACTTTGGTATTCTCCCCACCAATTTCTGAATTAAGTGCGATTTTAGCTTGGCTTACCCTTGCTTCAGAGACCTTAACAGCAGCTTCAGATGCTTTATAAGATTGGCGTCGTGTGTCGAGATCTTGTTCTGTAAATGCGCCTTTATCATAGCCACGTTGATAACGTGAAAATTCTCGCTGCGCCTTATCTCGATCGGCAATCGATTGGGTTAAAGCGGCTTGAGCTTCAAGAACATCCGCCTGAAGGCTGAGTGCACTTTGACTGGCTTCTTTAATTCTGGCTTTTAACTTATCCACTTGAGCTTCGAAAGGCGTAGGGTCAATAACAAAGAGTACATCCCCTTTTTTCAGCGGTTTGTTTGCTTCAACAGGGACATCAATAACTCGTCCTCTCACCCCAGATACGATTGGAGTAGTCGAAAATACTTGGTTTCCAATCTGTGTGAAAGGGTGGTTGTAGTTCATGAGTAAAATTAAGGTGCCGACAAGAGTGACTCCACCGAGTACCGCAGTAGGTACCGTCCATTTATTGAGAGGGATATTGAAGATTTTAAAAACGGCAATACATAAAGCGGCATACGTTAGGATAAGGAGTAAATCCATTATTGTTGCTCCTCATTACTGGCAGCGTGAGTAGTGGATGATTCTTGGGTTGGAGAGTGGATTGCATCAACTTGTTGTTGAAGGCGATTTAACTGGTCGCTGAGTTGCTCCATCCTGTGGTGAATATCGTGTTGCTCTTCTGCGAGTTTTTGGAATCCCCAACCTCGTTCTTTACGCCATAATGTTGCCCATATCCACAGAAATGGCCAAATTGCATGTAGGGTAAATAGGCTAACCCAACCAGCGTAATGTATGGCGTCTTGATGTGGGTGTTCTCTTTCCTTGGCGATTTCGTAGGGAATATCGTGAATGACTATGATGCCGTAGAATATAACTAGCGCAACGAAGATCAGCAGACCCAGTGCGAAGTAATCTAAAAACATAACTGTGCTCCCGTTATTATGTTTGTAGTCATTATTAACTGCAATTTAGGCGGATATATTAGTAAGAATAGTGAATATGTTATCGATAGCGTCCTTTTCCTTCGTTGAAAATTGAGAGACGTCTACATATTCTGAATAATCAAGGCTTATCGAGATTCTCTAGAAGCAAAAGTAAATACGCTTTGCATCAACTTAACAAGCGTATTTTTGTGATTTTCTGCGGTTTGTTCTATTTATTTGGCTTATCGAATGGTCATGGATACCCAATGTGTGCTTTTGATATATTTTTAGTTTGCGCCTTTTGTCAACACTAAGTAGCTATCGTCAATCCAGCGATGAATGATGCTGCTTCGATTTAGTCGCCATTAGGAAAGCAGTTCTTTTAGAGTCAATGGAGATTGAGTGATGCCTAGGTTTTGCGCTGCAGTGCGGCCGTTTCTTCCTTGGTAACATAAATTATGCCATGCTCTAAATATATCCAATAGAGGCAGTAAACCTCCTGGTCGGAGTTTGCGTCTTGGCTCATTAATGAAATCTTCAAATAGAGTTTGAAATCTATGCTGATAGAACGCGATTTGGCGAATACTCGCTCTGTTTAGCCACTCTTTGGGGTCACTATTATTTCCTGCGAGATAACAAATACCTTTCGACGCCTCTTTGTTACTTGTCATTGCCCATCGATCTCGCCACCATCCCATATGCAGGATATCGATTTTGTCGATACTGTTAGTACCGTTCCAATTGTCGTCTTCGTCGACATACAATAAATCGATTGTTTTATGTTGGATTCTTTGGAGAGCGACACTTAACGCTGCTGAGCGCAGCACAGGGTCCTGAGGTAGATAAAGAATGACTCTACGATTGTCATTACACAACGAGAGAACATGCAGAAAATGAGCGTATGACGTATACGGAGGTCGGATAAGAGCACCTTTGGTCGGGTAATGGAAATGGCTTAGGTTGCCCATGGGGTCCTCAACATTATTTCGTGCAAGGATAGCTTGATACTTTAGGTCAATTCGTTCTTTCAACACCAAGGAGGTTGATGAAATTGGGGTATCTTGCTCGATAGCGTATCCTCTGCACACAAGTCGACACGAGTCATTATAGGGATCATGATCTCCATCGCTCAGGGGTTCTTCATCTCCAGAGTAATTGACATGCTGGCAGAGAATGTAGCCCGTTTGGGCATCCCCGGTAGCAAACCAAAGGACGCCATTATTACTTTTAGGTTGTAGCGGCAGGTAATAAGATGATAACTCATATTGAGAGGCATGATTGACCCAGCGAGCATCAAACATGGCGAGTTTACGTCGACATCGACTGGCGATATGGTCTAAATGATCGTAGAAGGTCTTGGGGTTGATCTCTAACTTTCGACATATTTCGCGGACAGAGTACCCAGTAAAAAGAAGCCCGAGTAAGTTTTCTTGAAAATTGAGTTTATGATTGGTGCCTGACCATTTATCGACGAAGGTTGATTGGCAAAGCTTGCAGCGGTAGCGTTGGCGGTCGCCACTGTATCCAAATGCGTGATATAGATGTTTGTGAGTGTGTACCGAAAGGCCAAAATTGCTGCAGTCGCTATTTCTACAGGCAGGTAGCCCTTCACAATGAAGTTGTCTTAAACGTTGCAGTTCGTTTAAGACTTCTTGATTATTAAGTAAGGGGGGGAAAGCTCCACATTCCCGACAAACCATCGTAGGTCGTTTGGGGTTTGCATGCTGCAACACGTATCTGTGCGCATCACTTGATCCAAAATTGTTACACGCCAATGTTTTACAAAAGTTGAGTTGTAACCCTTCCGCTTCCTTCGGCAGTTTGCCAGATTTCACTATCTCCCCCTCGGGATTTTCAGGGCTACCGAAGCAGCCTGCTTGGTAGCAAAATAAGGTAAGTTAGATATTGATGGCGGTTTCTAGAGCGACCATCATCATGTCTTTGAAAGATTCTTGACGCTCTTCCGAACTCAGCTTCTCGCCACGTATAATGTGGTCAGATACAGTCAGGATGGCTAATGCTCTTGCGCCTTGTTCTGCGGCCACGCCATAAATACCAGCGGCTTCCATGTCGACACCTAAGATTCCGAGTTTGTCCATTTTTTCAAAAATATCGGACTCTGGAGTATAAAAGAGATCAGCGGAGAAAACGTTACCAACTTTGACTGACACATTTTGTGATCGTGCTTGACTAACGGCTTCCTCCAATAAATCAAAGTCAGCAATTGCAGCAAAATCATGATCGTTAAAACGAATACGGTTTACTCTGGAGTCAGTTGATGCGCCCATGCCAATCACAATATCCATTAGCTTGACATCATCTCTTACTGCCCCACAACTGCCAATGCGGATAATGTTTTTCACACCATACTCGGCAATAAGCTCATGTACATAGATACTGCATGATGGGATACCCATTCCGTGCCCCATCACTGAAATACGGTGTCCTTTGTAAGAGCCTGTATAACCAAACATGTTGCGTACATCACAAACTTGTTTGGCATCGTCAAGAAAATTTTCTGCTATGAATTTTGCTCGCAATGGATCGCCTGGCATTAAAACCGTTTCTGCGAAGTCACCGGCTTGGGCGTTAATGTGTGGTGTTGGCATTGTTATTACTCCAAATAATGGGTCGTTCTAACGTATGATCACTAATCGTGTTGACTGGGAAAAATCTGTCATTACTGAGGGATCTTGACGGGATAAATACCATTCGACTCTGTCGTATCCTTACA
>NZ_BSPW01000082.1 GCF_030161235.1 Vibrio zhanjiangensis
CCTCATTTTACGGTGGAAACTTTACCACCTAATTTGGTGTCCGGGATCATTAAACCACTACAAACCAAACGTGATGCAGTAGCGGTGAACTTAAGCCTAAGTCGGGATCGTCTAAATTGGTTGGTAAGCAATCAAACTATTGTGGTGGAAAAAGTACAGGGTAAGGATGATATTCTTAAAATCACCTCTGCTGGGCTTGAATATAAGGCTGAGAAAAATGGTGATAAGTTTGAAATCTCGTGTAATGGGCAACCTCTAAAAGTGCTAGCTGACCCGAAAACTAATCAGCCGCTGACCGCAGACTATGATCTGATGTTTATTGCCCCAAAAGCTGAGCATCTTGATTTGGCTAAAGATGACAATCTCCCAGTGAAGCCCGTGCATTTTAGTGCTGTGTCTGAAGTCTATAAAAAGAGATACGAAGAGAAAGAACAAACAAAATTTACCCCTCAGCACTTTTTTGCCAAGGAAGATGAGACCAAAGGCAGTTTTGGCCAAGCAATTGGTAATGCTACACCAAGAATAGCCAGAATGATCGATACGTTAAATCTGGCAACGGTAGGGGAAAATGGTAATCCAGTGGTACATCATAATGCTGACTCAGGCAGTCCAGCCACCGATCCAGCCTCCAATTATCCTATTACTGTATTTATGCCAGAAAATATGGCAGGTTACGACGTCATCCACATAATAGAAAACGCAGACCAACTGGCTGAGTTTGTAAAGCAGGCAAAAACTCATGGCTTTTCAGTTCCTACTAACCCTAAATGGGAACGGAAAGTTTCTCACGCGAGGAGCGTGAGCTTCGAAGAAGCATCTGATAACCTCCGTAATTTTTTACAAAATAGAAAATAAGTACTGATTAGCCTTTTCCATTGGAAAGTCATTGATGACTGGTTCAAAAAAGTTGGGGGGAAAGGATGATACTGTGGGATGTGAGTAACTCGGACTGTAATCGAGTGGTTTAATGATCCAAGCCCCAATGGGTAATAATGAAAATTCCTGGCGATAACGCTCTGGCAACATCAAGAAGTCTGAGCCCACCCGCTGATACGGTATACACTTGGTCGACGGGCAATTTCGAGTCAGGCAGTTCTTTTGCTGCCCCGCAGTTAGCTGCGATAAGTGCATTATTATGGCAAGCTTATCTAGAGCATCATCCTCAACAAGCACTCGATGTCCCCAGCAAGGTAACCCAAGCGATCAAAAGCAATACGCGTCCATCTGAGTTAGGTTCATTGAATACCGGACTAGGATTGGTCGATGCTGATAAAGCATTAGAATATGTCTTAGGTCGCTAAGATACCAAAACTAGAGTTTGTAATTGTTCCAAGCATTGTTTGTCTAATAACGGGTGAGAATTGATGCCAGTAATAAAAACAATGTCAACAGTAGGTAAGGTTGGCATCTTATCAAGAATTTTAAGATCACTGGTGACACTGAGTGCCCCCATTGCGCCAATGGCTAACCCTTCTCGAACAATAGCTCGCTGAGCAGACGCTGTATTGGAGCAAGTCAGTAGCTGATAGGCTGTATTTTGTTTGGTTAAGCTGTTAATAGCTGAAGCATGATACTTACAGTCGGTATTAAACAAGGCAAGTGGGATTGGGCGAGAGTCATCGAGTATGAAATCTGGATGGCTTATCCAAACACCTCTATCGCTGGTAATCCAATACCCTTCTTCACTGTTTGGTGCACGAGTGACAATTGCGGCATCGAGCTCTCCTGCATCGAGCTTTTGTCTGAGGCTAACACTAGGTTCATTGACTATATGGACAGAACAAGTCGGTTCAGCCCTTTGCAGGATTTTAATCATCTTGGGCAGAAGGTTGTCATTATAATCTTCAGGACAGCCAAGACGTAAAGGCCTTTTATTTTCATAGCACTTAACTTGTTTTAGCGTGTGATTGTGTAAGTCGACTAGCTTTTCTGCATGAGAGCGCAGTGCTAATCCCGCTTCGCTCAAAACGAGATTTCGCCCCTCTTTCTCAAACAGTTTGACACAAAGGCCTTCTTCTAGCTTGCGCATTTGAGTACTGAACGCGGATTGGGTGCGGTTAATTTGTTTCGCAGCGCGGGTAAAGCTTCCTGTTTCGGCGAAGGCGAGAAAACTGCGCAGAGCATCGATATCCATACTAAGAACTTATTCATCATTTTTATTGAAGTATTCCATCAAAACTATCTGTTAGTCCCAAAGGAAGCAATCAGATATTGTGATTTCGCAACTTAATTAATTCTCAATAATTACGATATGGAGTCACCAATGCAACTATTTATTGGTAATCAAAACTATTCCACTTGGTCCCTTCGTGCGTGGCTTATCTTTGCTCAATTCGACTTGGATGTGGAAGTCATCAAGTTGAAGTTATGTAGCGATGAATTTTATAAGACGTTGGCGGATATTACGCCAACTGCCCAAGTGCCGACTTTGGTAAACGATGACGTCACAGTATGGGATTCACTGGCGATATTGGAATATGTTAATGAAACTTTCTTAAATGGGCGGGCATGGCCCAGCGATCTTGTTGAAAGAGCGAAAGCACGTGCCCTTGCTTGTGAGATGCACTCGGGTTTTTTAGACCTCCGAAATGAGCTACCAATGAATATTCGTGCAAGAAGAAAAGTAACACTTAGCCAAGGTGCGTTAATGGATGTAGCTAGAATTGATGCAATTTGGTCCGAGCAAGAAGAACGTTATCCTGGGGAGTGGTTGTTTGGGGAATGGTCTATTGCAGACGCGATGTATGCTCCAGTGGCTCTGCGCTGCCTCACTTATGGGATTGAATTATCTGAGCGCGCCCGGGCCTATCAACAAAAAGTATTAGCCAGTGAGTCATTGCGCCAATGGCTACAAGAAGCAAGTCTGGAAAACGATATTGTGGCAAAAGATGAGGCAGGTGAAGTTGTATAGAGCAAGGATTATGTTCTAGTCGAGATTCTTTTTGAATCTTGCTGAGGCAACAATGAGCCCCAATATTGTAAAGCTTGCTAGCCATAAGGTATCTCGCCATAATTCGATGAGATCAGCTCCGCGCAGTACGACTCCCCGAATTAAGCGCATAAAGTGGGTTGCAGGTAGTGCTTCTGCAATCCATTGCGCTGCGATTGGCATCCCTTCGTAAGGAAACATGAATCCCGAAAGCAAAATCGAAGGCAGTAACACAAAGACGGTCATTTGCATGGCTTGGAGTTGGGTTGTGGCTATGGTCGAAATCACTAGGCCAAGTGTGAGACTTGCCGAGATAAACAGTAAGGTGCCTAATAAGATTTGACTCAATGCACCATTGATTGGTACGTCGAAAATAAAGTGCCCAAGTCCGAGAATGATGACAATCTGAATCAGGCCAACAAAGATATAGGGAACAATTTTTCCGATCATCAGCTCAATGGAATGAATAGGGGTGGTAATCAAAAGCTCAAGATTACCGCGTTCCCTTTCGCGTACGATAGCGGCGCTGGTAAATAAGATCATCGTCATGGTGAGTATCACGCCAAGTAGACCAGGTACAATATTTACTGCAGAGCGCCTGCTTGGGTTATAGAGTAGGGTAACTTCAAAAGTATTGCGGCTTTGAGGCAGAATCTCAAAATCAAAATCAGTCAGTGGCATCGATTTGAGCCCTAGGATAGCGGAGCTTATCATGGTATCTGAACCATCAACGATCCACTGCCCTAATTCTCGTTGCTGTACCATTCTATGAGTCAGATCTTTGGGTAAGATCAAGGCGGCACGCACTTCGCCAGCTTCAATAGCGCGTTCTGCCTGCTTGGCTGTCTCAAAATAGCGCTTAACATCAACGACCTGTGTAACTTTTACCGATTCGGTAATCATACGACCAGCCGCATTGTTACTCTGATCGACAACCGCAATCGGGATGTTGCGAATATCGGTGTTGATGGCATAGCCAAAAAGAAGCAGCTGAATAAGGGGGATCATTACCACCATGCCAAAGGTTATTTTGTCGCGTGAGAGTTGGCGCACCTCTTTAAAAATAATCGCCTTAATACGATGTATTGCTTTCATTGGCGACCTTCTCCAGTAACTGAAACAAACACATCTTCTAGACTGGGTCGGGCAATGGTAAGTTCAGCCTTGGCTAGAGTCGGGAGCTGTTGAAGCAGCCATTCAATCGGCGTATTCACTTGTTTACTAATTAAGACTCTTAGCCTTATTCCTAATTGGGCAGCCGAGCGTACACATGGTTGGGTTAACAGTTGTTCTTTGAGCTCTCTAAGGTTTTCAGCCTTGATTTCAATGACTGAAACCCCCATTTGTTCCATGAGTTTTTCTGGTTCGCCATCAGCACGGATTTCACCCGCTTCCATAATAGCTAAGCGGTGGCAGCGCTCAGCTTCGTCCATATAATGAGTACTGACTAGGATGCTCGTGCCTTGCTCTGAGAGATCAAACAGCTTTTCCCAAAAGTCACGACGGTTTTCCGGATCGACAGCTGAAGTAGGCTCATCCAAAAAGAGTAAATCAGGTTTATGCATCGTCGCCGCAGCAAGTGATAAGCGTTGCTTTTGCCCGCCACTCATGCCGCCTACACGCTGAATACGGCGTTGGTCAAGCCCGTAAGTGACCAATTGTTCGCTAATGCGTAACTTTAAATCTTTATTGTTTATGCCATAGATTTGGCCGATAAAGTGCAAGTTTTCCTCTACGGTCAAATCATCATAGAGCGAGAACTTTTGCGTCATGTAACCAATTTTAAGTCGCAGTAGGTCAGACTGTTTAGGAATGTCTAATCCCAGCACGTCTATTTGACCGGAAGTTGGACTCAGCAAACCTGTCAGAACTCTTATTGTTGTTGATTTACCGCAGCCGTTTGGCCCGAGAAATCCATAGATTGTGCCTTTTTGTACCTTAAGAGAGATGTTATTAATCGCAGTGAAATCACCAAACTTGCGCACAATATTACTCGCTGTAATCACATGCTCTGTCATTGCGCTACCTCCGGCATCACTACTTGAGCAGGAATGCCGGAAGGCAGAGCTTGTGCACTCGCTTCCAAATCAACTTCGGCAAGATACATTAGCCTTGAGCGCTCACTTTCAGTGAGTGCGTAATAAGGAGTAAAAGAAGCTTCGCTGGATACCCATCTAACCGTACCTTGAAAGGGCTCCTGTATGCCATCCACCATGACGTCGACCTTTACATTTGGCACCATGCTGATCCTGTGAGAGGCTGGGACATAGACTCGCGCATAGGGCACATTGTTCGCTTGAACCACAGCAACAATGCTGTTTGTTGGTACCCGTTCACCCAAGTTGTAGGGTAAGTTGTCGAGAATACCATCTCGCGTCGCAACAATAGTCAGTTCGTCAAGCTTTTGCTGTTGTAAGACAACATCGGCTTTTGCTGCTTCAAGCTGAGCTTTTGCCTGTTCGATATCTTCGGAACGTGAGCCTGCCGTTAGCTTACTGAATTCTTCTTGAGAAGAATTGAGCTCTGCCTTGGCCGAATCTCGCGTTGCAATGGCGCTGTCTTTTTCAGATTGGCTGATTAACTTTTTTGCCACCAGTTCAGCGTTGCGGCGGTAGTTTTTTTCTGCCTCAACAAGCTGAGCTTTCGCCAATTGGACCTTAGCGAGTGCTGCAGCAATATCTTCTGGTCTTTCACCATTGGTGAGTTTGAGTAAATAAGCTTGCGCTTTGGCTTGTTCGGCGATTGCGTGAGCTAATATCGCTTGCTGGTTTTTGCTATCGAGCTTAACCAGAATATCGCCTTCGGCAACTCGGCTTCCTTCTCTAATTGGCAATTGACGAATAATTTCGTTAGCAGTCGCGGTAAAAGTGATGCGGTCACGTTCGAGTGTTCCTAATGCAAGGTTACTCGGTGCTGGAGTACAGCCAATTAAGCAAATTAGGACTAAGAGTCCATAGATGAAAGCTTGCATACAGCCCTCTAACTGTCCGAAAAAGAAACGAAAGTAAGAATGAGTATGCGGCAAAATCAGTCAAGGTAGTAGCGAGATCGGGAGAAATTGCTTGTGGACATCACAAGTTTAGATACAGTCTCAAGCTTTTAATGGTCGTTAGAAAGTGCGGTGATTTATCGAGTGTTAAACTGCAAAATTGCGAACCTAACCATGTAGGCTAAAAAGCAAATATTGGCTTTGAAAAATTTTGTTGTGTTTCGGTAGAATAATAGTTGGACTTGATATGAGTTATCCCGAAAGTAACTGCTTAAAATAATAGCCTCAGATTCTAAGCTGTATCAGCACTTACTATAAAGCGCTGTGACTAGCTGTAGTAGTATTTAAAAATGGTGTGAATTGATTAGAACGTTGCACATATATAATTGACCAATAATATGTCATTTTTACTAAACAAATAAACTAAATGTCTAGGCAAAATGACTATTATCATATTTAGCTATGTGCCCTTGGAATACTTTATCTTATAATATTCTTTTTAATTACAAGAGCATTTTTCGAAATAGTAACCGCTGGGTATATGGACCATTAGTATTCGTTTTTTGTAAAGGAGTACATCATCTTATCTATCTAAGCCAAATCAGCAAGCTTAAAAAAGTGCTATTTCTTTTATTACTTTAGATGACAAAATGAAAAGACAACGTATCGAAATTGAGAATGGCACTTTAGATATTGGAGTGATAAGAGAGAGGATGTCTCTCCATAATCTGCTGGGGTTCGCTTCAAGGGAAAATCCTAAAAGAGGTTTTTTGTTTGTATCGAAAGTGCTAGGCAAACATATCCCCGTTACACCCAGTGTAATGAGGATGACTTATGATTTACTAGCTTCTCAAATTGAAAACGATGCTAGTACATTTGTCGTTGGTATGGCAGAGACTGCTGTTGGTCTTGGAGCAGGCTTTGCTGATAGTCTCGCTAAAGCGCAAAATAAAAAAGTCTATTACCAACACACGACACGGTACAAGTGTAATCGTCAGATCTGGTTCACATTGGATGAGTCGCATAGCCATGCGGTTGATCATATTTGCTATCTGCCAGAATCGGAACTGTTGAATTACATTGTTAATTGCGAACGTTTGATTCTCGTTGATGATGAGATTTCAACTGGTCGTACTTTGAAGTTACTTGGAGACCAAATTATAGCCAAAATGAAGCATGTCAAAGAGGTGATCATCGTTTCATTAGTGAATTGGCTAGACGAAGAAAAGCGCACTCACTATAAACAATGGCAAATTCCGGTCCAGTACGTATCTCTTCTTGACGGAACATTTGAGTTTCAAGCTAGGTCTGACCTAAATATAGCGCTACCCAAAAACGTTGATAAGGATCTTACCAATAAACCTTATCGAGATGATTTAGGGCGTTTTGCTATTGAGATGCCGTTCAATGGCCAGGTACCTTTATTAGATATTACTCAACCAAGAACAGTTATAGGAGACGGTGAACACCTGTATTTGCCTTTTTTAGCTGCGGAATCTGCAGAGAAACGTGGGGGAAATATAGTTTTTCAATCTACAACCCGTTCTCCAATTATGCTGGGAAACGAAATTAACACCAAAGAATCTTTTCGAATTGACCTCAGAGACATAGAGCACTACATCTATAATTTGCAAGATAGCCAGAGACTGCCAGTCGTTTTTTTAGAAGATGAACCATCAAGAACAGAGCATCAATTAGCTAAACGTTTTCCAGTATCAGAGGGTGAAAAACTCCAATGAAAACGCTCCTTTTTACTGATATAGACGACTGCTTTGTAGCCACAAAGAAAAAATTTTTGGACAATGAAAACATCATTATTGCATCTATAGACATCAATGGTAATCCTCGATCTTACATGTCAGATAAGCAGAAAGCTTTGCTAGAAATATTTGTTAAAGCTGATACTACAATTATTCCGGTCACAGGGCGTAGCTACGATGCGTTGCATCGAATACAAGTAGTCTCGCTCTTGAGGTCTTGGAAAATTGTCTCACATGGCGCTTTGATTGTTGAACCTTCAGGGAAAAAGTGCCGAGCATGGCTTGATTATCTTGATGGTGAATTTCCATTAAAAGAGTGGGCTGATAAATTGAGACTGGTTAATGAGTCAATAAATAAATGCATTAAATCAAACAAATTTGAAGCAATTAGCTATATCCTATATGAGGATGATCTTGCTTGTTATATCTGTATAAAGTGTAAGGAAGGTATTTGCTCACAGCCAATATTTGAATCAATAACATCAGAATTATCCATTCTTTTAGATGGAATGAAAATACATGTTAATGGACGAAATATGGCACTGCTACCTCCTTATACACAAAAGAAGTTAGCTGTGAAATTTTTGGAAAAAAATCTGACTAAAAATAATAGCTATCTAACTTTTACTATGGGAGATAGTTTGTCGGATATTCCATTTATGAAACTTGCTGATTTTTCGTTGATGCCAACAAAAAGTCAGATAGCAGATTCCCTTAATTGGTAGTTGATACTATGAATTCATCACTTACTCCTATTTTAGGTAGTTATGAAAAAAATGACTGTAAATTCTTATTACAGGAAACAAAATGCGAATTTATATCAATTGAGGAGAAGGAAAAGCTGATTCAATCAGGAAAGCGTCACTATTCTGAACTTCTAAATAAAGAATTAGAGCCTTCGGATGACTACTTGAATCTATTTTTCCATTTCACTGAAAAGTATAAAAGTAAGTTAGCACAGCATGTTTTTATTTTGGCTGAAAAAATTAATCACTACCAAGAAGGGCAGATAACACTCGTTTCTCTTGCTAGAGCTGGGACCCCGATAGGTGTTTTAGTAAAAAAGGCTTTGGAATACTTTTTCAATAGAAATGTAGTTCATTACAGTATTAGTATCATCAGAGATAGAGGTATAGATACAGTAGCACTTGATTATTTAATTAAAATGAAAAGCTATACCCCAGAATCTATAGTATTTATAGATGGTTGGACTGCCAAAGGAGTAATAACTAATGAACTCAAAAATTCAATTTTAACCTACAACCAAGAAAATGGAGTATATATAAAGCCATTATTATATGTGATTAGTGATACGGGAGGTGTTGCCGACTATTTTGCGTCACAAGAAGATTATCCTATACCATCATCTATGCTAAATTCTACGGTATCAGGGTTAGTATCGAGAACTTTATGGCAAGAACCGGAAAGTCAGCAGTTTCATGGTTGCTATATAAATAGACATCTAAAGGATTTTGACTATTCACAATGGTTTATTGTACAAATTGCAAGTTGTTTTGAAGATAAAGAAATTATTATTGGCTCCAAAAAAGATAATTATAATATCGATGCAATCTACGCAAGGAAAAGCCGGCAGAAAACAATGGAAGAATTTATATCCAGCATGATAAAAAAATATGTTATTGATGATATAAATCATATAAAGCCAGGCATTGCTGAATCAACGAGAGTTATACTAAGGCGTGTGCCTTCGTTGCTTATTGTTCGCTCAATAGAGTGCGAAAAAGTTAAACATTTACTAATGCTTGCGAAAGAAAAAAAGGTGAAGGTAGAAGTTGATTCATCACTCCTATTTGAAGCCTGTGCTTTGATCAAGTCTGTAAGTATTGAGGGTTTAGAATGAATACCTCCAGTTATTTTTCTCTGGGAGCAACCTTATATACACCTTGCAATCACAGAAATCTTAGAATGATTCTTCAAAAGGGACTCGGCTCAAAAAGTATGGTTTTTTGTACCGAAGATGCTGTTCTTGAGCGAGAACTGAGTCATTCACTAGGTAATTTGAGATATTCAATTTTGAACTTGGATATGTCTCGTTCAAAATTTAAAAGGTTTATTAGACCTAGAAATCCCAAAGTTCTAGCTGAAATACTTAGTTACGAAGGGATAGAAAAAATTGATGGCTTTGTTCTCCCAAAGTATGACCTAAGAAATAGTGATGAATACAGAAATGTTTTAAAGCGAAGTACCAAAAATTTTGAACTGATGCCTACTTTGGAGTCAATTGATGTAATGAACGCTACAAAATTGCCCAATATTAGAGATAGTCTAAAGGAATTGAAAGGAAACATAATTTGTCTTCGTATAGGTGGGAATGATTTATTTAATATTCTAGGAATAAAGCGTATGCCTTGCCAAACAATATATGAGACTCCTCTTCGTAGTATAATAGAAAACCTAATCATTGCTTTCAGGCCTTATGGATATGAACTATCTGCTCCTGTATTTGACATGCTTCATGATAAAGACACATTAACTAGAGAACTTAATATGGACGTAAACTATGGTTTGTTTGGCAAAACAGCTATTCATCCTGATCAAGTTAAGCACATAGAAAGTTTTTTCAGGGACTACTCAAGTAATAATATTAAACAGGCTGAAATGGTTTTAGAGGATATTTCACCTGCTGTATTCCAAGTCAATGGACAGATGATGGAAGTCTCGTGTCATAGCAATTGGGCGAGGCGAACTAAACACTTGGCTAATTCATTTCGTTAATGATTGATTTAATATTTAGTGACCGTTTTTAGTAGGTTAAAATTACTAGAGGCAAAGTGCATGATAAAGAAATTTTATAGTGAACAATCAAATTTACAAAGCAAAACTGCTTTAACTGAGACTGATAAAGGTAGTAGATCTGTGATAAAGCAATTTGGTCATGTGCAACCGACAAAAAAATTGCTATCTGAATCTGAAAGTCGGCAGGATAAACAGTCAAATAATATTGATAACTCAGTGACAAAAAAAATGCCATCTGTGTTATTTAGCAAAAAAATTAGCACTATGCAGACGGATTTAGTGACTGTTGATGAGTCTATTAAAAGTAAAATAGATGAGGTTTGCGCAAGAGAGTTTAAAGATCTAGCTTTGATAAATAGTGATTATTTTATTATCACTAACCATTATGAATCTATAAGGTTTCACGACCCATCTTTCCAAATTGAGTTTGGTAGTGATGAGTCGAAGAGATTTCAGGAACTGCAAGGATTTTTATCTGATTACGCTAAGCTCAGTAAGGTCGATAGAATTTTAGATCTAGGAAAAATTATAATTAAAATTGCAAAAAGTATTGATATAGATATTTTTAATCCGAGGAAAATAGGCACAAAATTATCAAAGATTCTTGGTACAAGGAATGCTCAAGTCAGAAGAATTAAACACGAATTTGATAATGCAAGTGATGGTATTGACTTACGAATAAACCGAGTATTTGATAATCTTTCTGAAATGAAATCCAACCTTGAAAAATTTCAGGCATGGAATCGTGACTTGCAAAGCTTAAATAAAAATCTCCAGTTTAAAATGATCGCGCTGAGACTAAAAATCAATGATGAAGAATCATTGAGTTTAGCAAATAATAATGATTCACCGAATATTTTCCATAGAAGTGACAACGAGTCAACTAAACGATGGGAAAGAAAAATGCAAACATTATTCTCTCTTAATCAATCTATTAATTTGACATTCCCCCAAATTGATTTGTATTCATCAAATTTAATTTCTAGTTTCGAACGATTTGAAAAAATTAAGGTCGATATTATTCAAGTATGGAAACAGCAATTTCTAACGGTGATTGCAGTTGATGAGTCAAATGACTCTATGCTGTACTTTGAGTTAAATGATATACAAGATCAATTGATTAGGAATATAGAGGAGCTAAGATAATGGTATTTAAACCAAGAACTTTTAAACCAAGGACAGCACCTTCAATTAGCGTAGGAAACAACTCCAATATTGCTGAGCACCCAAATTCGATTGGTCAGATGTCTGTTGTTGAAAATACAGAAATTAATTCCCCAGCAATAATTGAAGGGCAAGTGACTGGTAGTATAGACAGTGCTGTAAAACAAGCTATCGAGAGATATAAAAGTGATTTGAAGGAAGCAGATATAAGCCATCAAGAAGTGTTTCAACGTGTGGTTATGCAGCTAAACCAGATCGATGCCTATTCAGCCCGTGGCATTGCCACATTAGGTCATGAGTCTGCGGAGAAGATTGCTCAGTATTCTGACTCAATGCTTAAGCAAGTTCGAACTAAGGATTTGGAGGAAATGGGGGATAACCTAAACCAAGTTGTTGGCTTAGCTAAAGGTGTTGATTTAAGTGGGTTAGTAGGAAAAGACAGCTTTTTTGGAAAGATAGTCGCTAAGTTTAAGTATTCCAAGGAAGCCATCCTTGCACAATTTAACTCTGTAAGTACACAGCTTGATCGTGTAGTAAAAGAAATAGACTCTCAGCAAAAACGTCTTCAGGAACGCTCTATCCAGCTTGAAACAGTGTTCACTCAAAATATTATCCAGTATAAGGCGTTAACTGAAGCAATAGTATATGGTGAATCAAGACGTTTGCTAATTAATGATAAAGTTGAGCTGCTTTCGATGGAGCTTGAAGTTGAAAACTCTCCTTTAAAAGTTCAACAATTAGATGATTTAAAATCCTTTTGCGATCGTCTTGAAAAACGTATCCACGATTTAAAATCATTGCAAATGCTTGCTTTGCAAACTGCTCCGATGATTAGGATGGTGCAAACAAATAATATTACGCTTGTTGAAAAGTTTGACAATATAAAAACACTGACTATTCCTTCATGGAAGAAGCAGTTTACGCTTGCAATTTCAATGTTAGAACAAAGAAAGTCACTTGAATTAGCAGGAAAAATTGATAACGCAACGAATGATTTAATTAAGAAAAATGCTGATTTACTAAGACAAAATACTCTTCAATCAGCTAGAGAAAACCAGCGATCCGTAGTTGACATAGAGACTTTAGAATATGTGCAAAACTCATTGATTTCAACATTACAAGATGTAGTTTCTATCGAGCAAGAGGGTGCTCGAAATCGACAAATCGCTGATGAAAAAATGGTGAATATGAAAAACGAACGTTCTCAATTCCTAAAAGGCAATAAGGAGTAGTATATGGCAATTAACTTAGAAAAGGGTAGCGCAATTAATTTGACTAAAACTGAACCTTCATTGAAAAAATTAAGGCTTGGTTTAGGTTGGGATCTGCTATCTTCTGAACCACCTATCGACATTGATTGCTGTGTATTTATTTGTAAATATGATGCACAAGAACAGCCAAAGTTACTATCGGATCAGCATTTTGTATTCTATAACAACCTCAAATGTCCTCAAGGCGCTGTTGAGCATCTAGGAGATAATCGTACCGGTGCCGGAGATGGTGATGATGAAACCATCACTATTGATCTACAAACCATTGAACCCAACGCTCAAGAACTATCATTTTTTGTGACAATTCATAATGATAGTCGGGGATTCTCCCATGTAAATACGAGTTATATCAAAATGTACAATGAATTAACAGGTAACTTGATTGCAGAATATAAATTAGGTCAAGAGTTTGCTAACGAATCTGCTGTTCAAGTCGGCTCACTTATCAAAAATGGTAGTGAATGGGAATTTCATGCAGTTGGAGCAGGATATCAATTGGGTCTTGGTGATATTGTTGCTGGATACCAATAAGGGATATTTATGTCTATAAACTTATCAAAGAATTCGACAATTTCTCTTACTAAAGAAGTAGAGAAACTATCAAAAATAACGGTCGGTTTGGGGTGGGATGTAGCACAGCCCAAAAAAGGCTTCTTATCATTCTTGCTTGGTACTGGTAGTATTGATTTAGATGCTTCTTGCCTACTCATTGATGAAAACCACACTGTGCTGGATTCAGTATGGTTTGGTAAATTGAAATCAAAATGTAAGTCCGTTAAGCATAAAGGTGATAATTTAACTGGTCAAGGTGATGGGGATGATGAACAGATCTGCATAGACCTTCACAGACTCGATAGGTCAGTCAAGCATATTGCAATTACGGTAAATAGTTTTAGAGGACAAACATTTGACAGAGTTGATAATGCATTTTGTCGAGTCTTGGACCAATCGTCTCGAGAAATCTGTCGTTTTACGTTGAATGAGCAAGGGAGTCATACTGGAATTTTCATTGGTTTGCTGAGCCGAGAAAATCAAGAATGGAAGTTCACTACTAAGGGTGTGAAAGCCAATGGAAATGATGTGAAAAGTATCGCTAGTACAGTTATCCAACATATATGAAACTTCGTTAATTGAGGGGAAGGTTCCCCTCATATTACAACTATTTTCTTGTTATAAATGTATATATTATTGTAGATAAAACTATCTATACATTCTTTACCAAACTTAAATATTATAAAATTGGCACTGTATACGATGAAACTCTATGATAAAGCGACATTAAAAAGTATCCCTTGTTTAATTAAAATTAATAAAATTGAAGAACCTAATAACACATTGCTTATACTTATTAAATTCATCGGTATAATGGTATTTCTTATAGGTTTATATACCCTATTTGCCGGTCCTGAAATAATTTATTATGACAGAGCTTTGGGGTCCAATTTTTTCAATATGTTCAAATATATCCGGGACCGATAACTACAGTAGGTGTTTTTATTTTTAAGGTTAGTAAATACCTAATAGATGAAAGAACTAATAACCACTTAAATAATGTAGAAGAAAATCTGAATGGACACGTCGACATATTAGATGATGAAATTCCTGAAGGCTATCAAATTTGTATAGAAGCTACAGAAGACGAAACTGTTTATAAGTGTTTTCTCCAGCTAAAATCAGAGTCTGTAAGCGAAGAGTCAAATGGTGAAATAGATAAGTCTATTAAGAAATTTGTTTAGAGTATATTGATTTATTTTGATGTTACTGGCGTAGTCTAATATATAATAGAGGCAGTTTAAATGAATAAAGACGTTTTTTATCGTAACTTTCTTAGTCGTTTGCTTATTGAACAAAACTACTCACTATTAATTGATGCTAATCGATCCTCATCTCAAATCCCGAATCAAGAATATTGGCAAGAAAAGTTAGAAAATAGTAGTGACGAGACATTTGAGCAAGAAGCTTTGGAATATATTGGAGCTTGTCAAAAGCATCTTGAAAGCCTACCAATTTTTGGTGGGCCTTATGAAGATGATGTGGTTTATCAGGCAGGAGAAGTAGCTTGGGAGCCGGATAAAATAGTCATACCCTCTTTGCTGGTACTAAAAAACTATGCGTCCAGAGTTTTGGTTAAAGCAACTCCAATAAGTTCGCATGTATTGTTGTTGACCGAAACGCACCAATGTCATCCTGACCGAGAATGGCTGACTAAATTATGCGATGATGTGCGCCGAGAGGTTTTAGCAGCTTACGAACTTGAAAAGAGCCAACTTCATTCTGTCGTGGTAACAACGGTAATAGTTGGTTCATCAGATGTTAATTTGTACCGATTGGCAAAAAAAAATTCAAATAGGGTGAGTTTAAACAGAAATTTTCTGCGCTATATTTATGTAGACATAGATAAAGAAAAAACGTGGTCGCCGACTTTTATTCATACTCTGGCAGAAAGACGTATGATAAAGGCTATTTTTTCATCAGGGGAGAAAAGTACTGAATCTTTGTTTGCTGATTTTATATCGCAAGACTTTAGTTGGAAGAGAGTGGTGTTTTCAGGGGTAGCTGCTTTTGCGTTCACCTTGCTCGTAAACGTTTTCATTGCTCGATTTGACTTAAGCTTGCTTTTCACGCTGAGCCATGCTTTGGTGCCTATGATAGTTTTCTCCACGGTTTTTGGTTCTATGAGGAATAAAACTAGAGTTTATAAACAAGTTATTTATGGAGCAGTAATTAATTTAGTCCTAATGACGGGGCTCTACTTTTTGATCACATTTCCATCTGATGGAGGGGAATGGCTTGGCCTCGTTAAACTGATCACAATTACAACTGTGCCTAGCTTGCTTGCGGGTCGAATAATAGAAATAACGAGTTGAGCGTTTATCTGTTTAAGAATAAATGTTAGCAACTTTAGTTAGCTAGATGTTGAACACACAATCAAGGCATCTAGATAAGTGAATGGTTAGCTTAGGAAATTTTATATCCCAGTTTTGGATTGATATTACTCTTCTCGATGATGGTTCAAATGTCTCAAAATATAATGGTTTTACCCAGTAACTTCCATTTTGAAAGTTACTAGGGGCCATTATGCTAAATCGTACCTGATTTATCGTCAATAGTGCTAACAATACAATACTTGTTCAGCTCTTTGTACTGGGACTGCATTTTTTCTATGAAATCATCTGCATCAGTATAATGTTCGAGTGCAGAACCAATTACAACATCACAGTTAAATGGAACCAGTCTTGCTGTACCTTTAGGAAGGGCGTGGCCAAGCCCACGCATCATAACGGGTAGTACTGGACACTCTCGATGCTCTTTGGCTAGGTGATAGAGTCCTTTCTTTAAACCACTCATTACCTCCGGTGCACCACGGCTACCTTCGGGAAATATAAGCAGTATATCCCCATTGTTTAACGCTTGATGGCACGCATTGAACATCGTACTACGCTCTGACGGTAAGGGAGAGCGCTTGATAGGGATGATACCGAAAATATTTATGGATAACCAACTGGTTAGTCGTGTTTTGAAAAAGTAATCAGCGGCGGCTACGGGACGGATTTTGTGGACCATGTTTATGGGGAATAAGGCTAGTAAAACCATAGTATCTAGGTGACTGTTATGGTTAGCTGCAAGGATTGCAGGCCCTTTTCTAGGTAAATTTTGCCTATTAATGATATTTAGTCCCAGTGCAACAAAAACTAGCGGTTTAACAATGAGAATGATAAATAGAGGTTTAAGCAATTTCAAACTTCACCTTAGTAATACAAATAGTAAATGTAGTGAAAAAATAAAGGGGCAGTAAACATCAAACTGTCAATGCGATCTAATATCCCCCCATGTCCAGGGATCAATTGGCTGGTATCTTTTAACTTTAGATCACGTTTAACCGATGAAATCACTAAGTCACCAATAAATCCGCTGAAGGCAATAATTGCTCCTGCTACCAAACCTTGACTTGGGGTGAGTGGAGTTAGATAGGGGGCCGCAAAATAGCTAGATACCATTATAGTCGTGGCACCACCAATGAAACCTTGCCAAGTTTTATTTGGGCTTACCTTCGGTACTATCTTATTCTTGCCAAAACTTTTACCCCAAATGTATTGACATACATCATTGAACTGAGTGAAAACAAGAAGGAATAAAAGCATACCAATAGAACCTGCACCTAGTTTTTTACTGGGTAATACGAGTAAGTAAGCCATATGACTCAGGCAAAAAACAGTTAGCATTAGCGCCCAATGAATGACTCCAGCAGAGCGAATAAACCCTTTAGTTTCGCCAATTATCACAGCGACCATTGGCAGGTATAAAAACATATAAACAGGTATAAAAATGATGTACAAACCATACCAGCCAAGAGATATCCAGTAATACTGAATTGGTATAGAGAGATAGGCCCAAAAAATAACTCGACGATCAGCGAGACGTGTAGGGACTATTGAAAGAAATTCTTTTAGAGCTAGGAAGCTAAGGAAACCAAAAAACACCAGTCCGTATTTTTGTGGCAAATAGAGAACTACAAATACGGTACCGATCATCCACCACCAAGATCGAATGCGCAGCTTTAGCTCACAATAATCTTTGTCTGTGTTATGGCTAGATATAATCAAATAAATAAAGGTACTTATTATTAAAAAAACTAACACTCCGGCCATCAAGTATAGAGAGTGACTTGGAATACTAGCCATGGTACCCCTCAGTTAGTGAGTCTGATTGTTGGGATTTTACTCGGTAAATTGTTTTTAAACGTCTCCAATTGGTGAGTAATGTACCAGCAATAATAGTGGCAAGTGCTACGTCCATGGTGTAGATAAAGTATTCGGTCCATAGAGAGAAAGACTGACTAACAAGCAGGATGAGAGACGTTATAGTGAGTAAAGCCATTCTATGTTGTTTGGCCATTGGGCCCTCGAAATTTGCAGGGCATCCCATACTAACGCCTAATACACGCACATAGGCTGTAAGTATCGAGAGTAAAGCGGCAACCCAAGCGAGAGTCATAGCAAAAGGGCAAACAGCTATAAGCCCTGCAGCAAGAATAAATATTGGGTCTGCAATTCTATCTGGGACATCATTGAATAGTTCACCTACCGGAGTTAGTTTACCTCCTTCTATGGCAACCATACCATCAAACAAGTTGCAAATTAGTCTCATTTGAATAGCAATAAGCAGAAATAGCAGCCAAAAAGGAGAAGGATAAAAGTGATAAATGACGGCTACTAAATAGCCCAACGCAGCAAATACGATGCTCATTAATGAGATCTGATTTGGAGAAATATTTTTTTTAGAAAGCCACTTAGCAATTCTTTTAGTAATCCTAAAGTTTCGGATGCTTAAGGGACGACGGTTAGTATCGTTTTGATGTTTCATATTTCGAAATATCAGATATTTAGGTATTTGATACTATACTCATACCTTAGCCGTTTGTATAGAAAATCATTGTTGTATACGGCAGTGTATAATATTTACTGAAGGTTGAGTCTCGATTGTTGATATCATTGCAACTTGGTACATTATCTTATCAAACTTCCCTCGTAGTGCCGAATATCTTAAATTCACCACTTTTTGGTCTATGTTTTATTCGGCTTTTTAGCCATATCTGTCTATAGTATATTGGATTAGAATGAGGTGCTTTGTGAAAAATGAAAACGAAGATTCTGGGGTTTTTTATTTGTTTGGTTTTGATGCCATATGCAACATGGGTACAAGCTAGTGATCTGGTTAAAGTTGCTATGGGAGATATATACAAAGGCTTAACATTAGAGCGTGATCTAAAAATAATATATCAGGCGGCGGGTATTGATGTTGAGTTTATCTATTTACCCAATGAGCGCGCCATTCAATCTGCTGTATCCGGCAAGTATGATGCGCTTGATCTGCGTATCGATGCACTTGATAAACAAGAAACACTGATACGAATTGATACGCCTTTAGCTGTGGCTGATATTTATTTGTTTTCTATTAACAATGATTTTTATCAGAGCTTAAATGATATCAAAGATAAAACGCTGGTCTCGATTTTGGGAGCACGTTATTCAGACATCGCGACGGTGTACAAAAAGCGCCATCTAGTCAAATCGGAAAATCAAGCGGCATTAATGCTCACTACAGACCGAGCAGATCTATGGTTAGCACCCTATAGAAGTTACCTGAAAGTAAAAGATGAATTTCCTATCATTAAAGTTGCTAGTCCATCGGTTTACAAACAGTATTTGTATCACTATGTTCATGTATCAAAGTCGCACCTTGTTGCCCCACTTGAAAAGTCTATAAAAGAGTTCAACCAAGCAAGATCGTTTGATCAATAGATTCGTCGTATTGCCCCAAGCGATATGCTTGAGGCGTTATTGGGGTTTAAGTTGATGGATTTTTAGTTATTCAAAATCATTGTGCATTGGTATCGGTGAGCGAAATGATATTGAATTTGCTGGATAACGTCGATGACTTACTCCCCAAAGCTGTGTATCACCTGAGTGAGCGCTATAAAGATTCACATCACGGCTTTCTCTGTATCCGTCGACTTGCAGGTTAGGATAGCCTTCAGGTTTAATGCGTCTCATCCAATCTTGCTCACGGTTCAATTTACTATATTGCCAACGCATATTGGGGTCATTGGCATCGCATTTCGCCAGTTTGATTGAGCCACCACTGTAATTGGTGCCATGCCACCAGCAGTAGTTCCAATCCATTTTTGAATGAATCTGCTGAGTTTGTGCAGACCAAAACCAATTTTGTCTCGGATCTGACATGTTACAACTTACCTGAACCAGTGGGTTGCCAAAAGATGGATTACCATCGTATCCGATACAGCGGTTTGTTCCATTTCTTGTTTGAATCGTATAGTAGTGCACATCTTTATAAGAGAATGCTTCACCATTAAAACTGCTATTTTTGCTGGCGTAATTTGGCTGTTCAACGGCAGCGGCATTAGGATACCAGATTTCGTCAGTTTTAAGATCTAAAGTGATTTTTCCTTTATAATTCTCAATACCATCATTGTGCTTAAGTTCAACTTCAAGCCATGGACTACCGCTTCTTAATTTGATGTCAGTATATTGACCAACAGGTTTTTGATCATTTCTTATGGTTGGAGCAACCACTTGAGGTATTTTTCGACCGTTAGGCAAAGTAATATATTTCCTGCCTCCCCAACTGTGAGTATGCCCAGTTAACAAAAGTACGACATTATATTCTTGAATAAGATTTAAGAAGCGTTGTCTATCTGGTTCTTTCCAGTCTCCGTGGTTTGCAGGCATATGAAACATGAGAACAACAGGTTTATTACTATCGCCTACATTTATATCTAAATCATTTTGTAGAAAATCAAGTTGGTTATAATTCTTCACATCGCCAAATACTGTTGGACGATCGGAGGAGAACACGCCCGTACCTAACGAGACAAAATGGATACCATTGACATTCCAAGAATATAGCCCACCATTTCGTCGATAGTTTAGGCGAGGGCGCTCTCTATCTCGGTCAATGAACTTTACAATGTCGCCAGGTGCAGAGGCACCGCCTGTGGTTTCATCATGATTACCAATGGTCTCATAGGCTTTATTTGTAACACCATAGTACTTGATGATGTCCTTCCAAAACCCAAACTCCCAGCCAGTAATACTTTTGTCATGTGCCGTTTGGGTCATGTCACCACCGACGAGTAAGCCAAATATTGGGTGGGGCGTATTTTGACTGTAGGTGAGCTCTCCAATTATTCCAGCGAGTTTATTAAGGGTAGGATCATTGATATCTGAACGCTTGGTGTAAAATTGTGGGTCTGCAGTAAATAAGAAACGTGTTTCGGAGTTTGATGCTCTTTGTGCAATATCCATTTGTTCAGTCGCGTATGAATAAGAACTGTTACTCAAATATGAACAAATTAAAATGCCTAAAAAGTTGGAAATTGTTTTTATTTTCATAGTCTGTCCTTGTTGTTAAAACTTTAATTATCATAGTTAATAACAACATGAATATTCGTGATAATAACTGACAGCATGATTTATAATTTAATTTAAATTGAAAAAATAATCCTATCAATTATAAGTTGCGAAATGCATAGATGATGTGAATTGTTCTTTATCTTTATTTTATATGTTATTTTCGATATTTATCCATAAATTAAATGCTTTTAATTTATAGCGCTATAATAGTAGATGATGGTATAGCTAGCGCAGGATATTTTCATGAAAGCTCTAAGCGTTTTGTTAAGCATACTGCTGGTGGTTAACTTGGCCTCTGCAAAAGAGACTGATGTTATCAATATTGCGATTGGAGAAAGTTATCAGGGCGATTCAAAGATCACGAAATATGGAATGACAGTCGAAGGCATCATTACAGCGATTTATGAGAATGCTGGCATTCCATACAAAGTAACCTACTTGCCTGATGAGCGAGCAATACAGTCACTGATTACTGGTCAATATGATGCTTTAGACTTAAGAATCAATCAACTTGCTAAAGAGCCTGAGTTGGTTAGAGTTAACGTCCCGCTAGAGGAGATAAAAGTGCATTTATATGCAAAAGACGGGCGTTATTACCAGAGTTTGAGTGATGCTAAGGACAAGATCATTGTTTCAATGCACGGGACTCGATACATTGAAGTGTTGAAGGAATACAAACGTCTTCACCGTGTGCATTCGGTCGACCAAGCGGCTTTAATGCTAATGGCTGGTAGGGCTGATGTTTGGCTGGCTCCTTTACAGAGTTATGCTTTTCTTTCAACAACATTTCCCGATATAAAAATTGCCAGCCCCCCAGTGTATATTGAGCCTCTGTACCATTACCTCCATATTTCCAAATCACATCTTGTTAAGCCCTTAGAGGCGTCAGCAAAGGAGTTTGTTCGCCTTCATTCGACACCTTCAGAAAAGCCGGAGTGATGCTTGTGATATGACGTCAACAACTTAAATGATATTCATGCTTCTTCAAGAGCATATGAATTCTTAATCTTTATCGTGAGGAGTAGTCAAGGTAAGGCCTTGATGATCCATACAATAACTTTGTTGCACGCCAGAATGATGGGCAAAGGCACAATCATGTGTCACTAACAAGAATCCACCTTGATAATCGTTTAATGCGTTTGCCAGTATCGCTTTTGAATCTATGTCTAAATGGTTGTCAGGTTCATCGAGTAGCAGAAAAGGTTGCTTGGGATGATGACTGACGATCAACATAGCAAGTTTGATTTTTTCACCGCCACTCAATGATTCAGCATATTTGAATACGTCATCCCCTCTAAAACCCATACCAGCTAATACTGTTCGTGCGCTACATTCACTATTTCCATTTACATGCAAGCAGAAGTTATCTAAAACGGATCGTGTTTGATCAATGATGGTTAAGTGTTGATCTAAATAACAAAAGCGACTCGTTGTGGATACGTCTCCTTGAGACAAAGACAGTTTGCCTGATAGCGTCTGCAAAAGAGTGGATTTACCGCACCCATTTGGGCCTTGGAGATGAATCTTGTCTTTTGAAAAAAGTTGTAGGTTCAGTTGTGCTTTAGTGCCAAAGGCGAGTTGGCCATCGAGGTACAACACTCTAGTATTTGATGTTTGCTGGCAGCTAGATACATTGAATGTTTGGCTTTTCCACCTATCTTGCTGTGTTGTCAGTTGCCGCTCTCGACACTGTAACTGTGTTTTTTTGATTTGAGAGAGTTTGCTACGATTTGATAAGCTGTTCTCGGCACTTTCTTTCATTTTGTTAAGTAACATTTTGCCTTGGCTGCCCCGTCGACGTAGCTTATTACTCTTGGCTGCTCGTTGTTGTGCTTTCTCAATATTTCGCTGAGTTTGAGCATCAAGCTGCTTTTTTTGTCGGTTAATATTAACCAATTTCTTGTCGATGGATTGTTGCTCAATGTATTTTTGTGACTCATAGAAATCATAATTTCCACCAAAAACCTGCAATCCTGTCGTAGATAGCTGCCATATTTCTTCGACTTGGTTAAGCAGTTCTCTATCGTGACTAATGAGCAGTATGGCACCTGAGAATACGTTCATTGACTCTATAAGCCATTGTTTAGCAGTATTGTCTAAATGGTTCGATGGCTCGTCGAGGATAAGTAACTCTGCGCTTTGCCTAAAGCGTTTCCAAAGGGCCAAACGAGTAAATTGTCCTCCACTTAATTCATTGCATAGGAATGAAGGCTCAGGAGGAAGACCAAGGTTGGCAAGATCTTGCTTCAATTGGGATTCTAGTTCCCAGTCTTGATCTATTATTTCAAACCACTTTTCTAAACAACTTCCCATTTGAACATGTTTGAGTGCGTTCAATATATGATGCTTTTCCAGATATTCGGCGATGGTTAGGCCGTGTTCTAGTTCAGTTAATCGCTCTTGTGTGAAGATAGAAAAGTTTGAGGGTGCCGATACCTTTCCGCTGGAAGGGCTTATCTCTCCGGAAAGAATGGCAGAGAGAATGGACTTTCCAATGCCGTTACGTCCGATAAGACCAATTCTATGCTTGTCCATAGTACATGAAATGTTGCTGAACAGAGTATCGCCGTTGGCGAATGTATAACCAATATTGTGTGCGTCAAAAATGGCCATAAATAGCTTCCTGTAGAACAGGAACAGTGCACATAGCGACATATATTGATGTTTGTTGTTTGAACGCCAGCTGACTGACAGATGCAGTCAGTAAAACCGTCATAAACAAAAGGAGGTGTATATATGAGCTACGCCTACTAATTCCTGTAGATCCAATGATGATGTGAAATGGATAACAGGCTTAGTTGTTCATTGGCGTCACGCTCCGGTATAAATGATGTATGGATTCTAGCCCTGTACGCGGTAAATGGTCAAGAGATGGCAGTTACATTATTGTCAATGTTACGCAACTGTTCGGAACTAGGACTAAACTCATATTTCAGAAGTATGAAATTGGTATGAGGAAGCGATGGGCGAGCAGGGCAACGATTCTGATGAGTTACTGCCTATCATTGAAGATGTGTCTGAAGCGCAAGCACAAACAACACATACTCGATGTTGGCGGTTACTGGTAGTAGATGATGATGAAGAAGTGCATCATGCGACTCAATTAGCACTGAAAGATCTTATCGTTGAGGAACGTCCTCTGGAGCTTCTTCACGCGTATTCTGCGCAGCAAGCAAAATCTATCCTTTGCGAAGAAAGTGATATTGGTGTCATTTTACTCGATGTGGTGATGGAAACGGATCAGGCGGGACTTGAACTGGTAGAAGTGATACGTGAAGAGCTAAATTTGAACGCTTTGCGCATCATCTTGCGTACAGGGCAGCCAGGCTATGCACCTGAAATGGAAACGATACAGCGCTACGATATTAACGACTATCGCACCAAGCCTGAATTGACTCGCATTCGTCTGTTTACAATTTTAACCAGTGCCGTACGCGCTTATAACCAAATACGTAGTCAGCAGCTGATGCGCCAAGGGTTGGAGAAGGTTGTTCAAGCGAGCACAGAGCTTGCTCATTTCTACGGAATGCAAATGTTTGCTGAGGGAGCGGTCAAGCAGATTAGTGCGATTATGCAAATTGAACCGGATGGTTTGATCTGTGCTCAAGAAAGTCAAGATGAACAGACGGTCAGTCCCGTGATTATTGCCGCATCAGGTCGATACAGTGGGTTTGTCCAAAATTCTTTGGATTCTCTCGAGTCAGAACACATTAGAAATTCAATCACTCAATGCTTGGACACAAAAAAGAGTTTGCTAGAACACGGGGTAACGCTCTATTTTTCAACTGAACGAGGAAGAGGAATTGCAGCTTATGTTGACGTTAGAAGGCCACTTGAAAGCGTAGACAAGCACTTACTCGAAGTGTTTTGTGCTAACCTGTCGGTTGGTTTTGATAATGTTATTCTGTACAACCGACTTGAAGAGCAAGCATTCAAAGATCCGCTGCTTGATATACCCAACCTAAATAGCTTGCGCAGATACCAATATACAGGAGTGTCTGGTGACGACTTTGCGCGTTTCGCACTCATCGATATTGATGATTTCTCGTCGTTTAATGATAGCTTTGGTCATTCAGCTGGTGATAGCCTCCTCGTGAGCGTATCTAAACGCCTACAAGAAAAGTTTCCGTATTGCTTTTTAGCCCGTGTAGGGAGTGATGTATTTGCGTTGCTTGGCTCGCATCGAGATATTGTGAGCGACCAGATCTTAGCGTTGTTTGAATCGACTTTTAGCGTTGACGAACAGCCGTTTATGGTCACGGCAAGTGTAGGTTTAGTTGATCTTATCGAACAAGATTTTGATTCATCTGAACACTACAACGACGCCCAAGTTGCACTAAAACAGGCCAAGTTGTACCGCAGAGGCGGTGCGATGACTTTCTCAACCGACATGGGGCAAGATGCCCGCGACCGTATGTATTTACTCGCAGAGTTGAAACAAGCACTCAATGACAACGCTTTGTTTATGACTTTTCAAGCCAAATACAAACTGTCGACGATGAAGTTGTCGGGAGTAGAGGCTTTATTACGTTGGAGGAATAAAGAAGGAGTACTCGTTCCTCCCGATCAATTTATTCCGTTAGCTGAACAGTCAGGATTGATGGTCAGCATTGGTGCTTTTGTTATTGAGCATTGCTGTATGCAGTTTCAAATGTTAAAGCAAGCTGGGTATGCAAGTTTAACAATGGCGATCAATGTCTCTCCGAGACAATTGGAGCAACCAGGCTTTATTAAACAGCTGAGTCAGGCGATGGAGCGTTACAAGATTGATCCTAATACCATCGAGCTGGAAATCACAGAGACGGTTGCAGCGAAGAATATTTCTGAACTGTGTAAGGTGTTGAATAAGGTACGCGAGCTTGGTTGCCAGATAGCGATAGACGATTTTGGTACGGGTTTCTCCTCACTCAGTGTACTGCACAAACTGCCTGTAACACGTTTAAAAATTGATCGTACCTTTGTCGATGGAATGCTGCAAGATGACAGTATTGCCAAGATGATAGTCAATTTAGGTCAAACCTTAGGCATGGAGGTGACCGCCGAAGGCATAGAAACGAAAGAACAGCTTGAAAAGTTAAAAGCATTTGGTTGTGAGGAAGGGCAAGGGTGGTTGTTTGCCAAAGCCATGATCATGGAAGACTTGCTCAACTTTGCTCAAAGTGATGGCAAGACAAAATAACCATTGGGTCGTTACATGACAGAATCTGAAAAGAATACTGACCAGATGAGTGCTGACGCTTTAATTCGTCGTCACAAACTTATGCTTTATGGTGCTCTTTTGTTAATCATATTTCTGACGCTAGGAAACGCTTTTTATATCAGTAAAGAAGTCCGCATTCAAGAAGTTGAGAAAATGGAACAAAAAGCGCTAGAAATTCTAGTGGCACTCAACAAAACACTATCTGTCTCTTTCGTTCATGTTGATAAAATGCAAAAGACCGTCGAAATTGCCTATCGTTTTCCTGAACTTATTCCTAGTCAATCCGCGGTTACGTTTCTCGAGCAAAAGACCGCCGGTTCAGTTCAAAACGCGCCTTGGGAAAACCTCCCAGACGAAATGAAACCAAAGCTTGGACAATTGTATGTGCGCTCAAATGTACGAGATTACTCTTTTGATGTACGGACCATATTAACCATAGTGCCTGAAATTGTTTCTACCCATGCTCAACACAAGGACTTCCAATGGAGTTATTACTATGATGGTGAGCAAGCACTGACATACTTATACCCTTGGTTAAGCTACAAAGATTTGCTTGTAGCGACCGAAACTAAGGATATGGACAAAGCGATTGATGTGATTTATCAAGCTGGTGGAACTTACCCACTTGAATTAGTAGGGCCGGATAAAAACTCACAGCGAGAATCTGTTTGGACGACGCCTTATTTGGATGCAGGTGGCAAGGGGATGATGGTTTCACTATTGGCACCCGTTTATGAACGAGACCGTTTCGTTGGTGCTGTCGGAACAGATATTACTCTAAAAGTGCTCGACAATATCCTAATTGAGCAGCCGATTGATGTGGCACGTTTGGTCATCGTCGATGAGCAGGGTTTAGTGGTTGCGGACAGTGGAGGGTCATTGATCAGTGCTAAGCAAGTGGTGAGGCAGGAAGGCATATTGGCCTTGGTTTCAATGGGTGTTGCTCATAAAGCCGAGCACGGAGTCCTTAATCAAACAGAGTTAGGCTATTGGAGCTCTTATTATTTGCCCAACACCCCGTGGAGGTTAGTTCTCGAAATTACAGAAGATAAGCTGAACGCACATATTTTGGAAGTGGTGACGCCACATTTATTGATGGCAACTATCTTTGCTGTTCTCCTATTATCTGCGGTTTTATACCAGCATTGGAATTTTAGTCAGCCAGCTATGCGCTTAGCTCGTTTTGTTGAAGGGTTACCCCATAATAAAGATCTCACTATTCCTCAAATACCAGAACGCTGGCACTACTGGTTTGAACGTGCAGCTTCAACTGAGAACGATCGTCGTGAGTATTTGGAGAAAATAAAGCAACAAACCATCGAGCTTGAACATAGGGTCGACGAGCGGACAGAAGAGCTACAAAAAGCCCTTGAGGTATTAAAAGCAACCCAAGAAGAGCTGGTCAGAACAGAGAAGCTTTCGGGCCTTGGGTCCTTGGTTGCTGGTGTGGCTCATGAGTTAAATACGCCAATCGGTAATGCCATTGTTGTCGCCAGTAGCCTCAAAGAGTTTAATCATGCATTTATAGAATCGACGAAAGAGGGACTCAGGCGATCGGCTCTTGATACATATATCGAACAAAGCGCTCAATCAGCAGATAGTATCGAACGTAATTTGAGGCGCGCTGCTGAGCTTATTTCGAGTTTTAAGCAAGTGGCGGTTGACCAATCTAGCTATCAGCGACGTAAGTTTGAGTTAGACGAGGTTTTGCATGAACTAAGGGTCACTATGTCACCGAGTTTGTCTCGAAGCAAAGTGACGCTGACAGAAGAATGTCCACAGGCCATTAATATGGACAGCTATCCAGGACCACTGACACAAATTTTGATGAATTTGTTATCAAATGCCTTGGTGCACGCCTTTACTGACCACAAGCATCGAACCATTGATATAAAGGGGCAGCAAGTAGAAAGTAATGCGGTTATTACGATCACTGATAACGGGCAGGGCATTGCACCAGAGCATATCAGCAAAGTCTTTGACCCATTCTTTACCACTCGCCTCGGTCAAGGAGGTTCCGGATTGGGTTTGAATATCGTTTACAACTTAGTGACTGACTTATTGGGAGGGGATATTAAAGTGAGCAGTGAACTCGGCCAAGGATGTTGTTTTACATTAACGTTACCGCTAATAGCCCCCGAAAAGCAGAACAGTGAAGAAATGACTGAATCCATAAAACAAGAGGTTTAGGTAGAGTGAGGCTAAATATGTGAGCCTATTATTGCAATAGGCCCTTTTATGCTAGCTAAGCACGCTTTGATTTGTATCCGGAGCGATGAACGATCCGATACCACAATTTACTACCATTCATATGTGTGTCGCTTTTTTGCTCGAGAAGACGATAGTTTACAATCTCTCCAAGCTTAATTCGGTTTAGATAGTCTTCGACCTCGCGTTTAACCAGTGGTGCAAATAAATACAAGCCAAGGACATTGGGCACTGCAATTAAAAATACCAAGGCATCAGAGAACTGAAGAACAGCATCAAGATGAATCATGCTGCCGAGAGCAACAAAGCTACAAAACATAAGTTTGAATAAAAGTTTTGAGTGGGGCTTTTCGCCGAAGAGATAAGTCCATCCTTTCAATCCATAATACGACCACGCAATAGTGGTGGAAAAGGCAAATAATAGAGCGGCAATAGCTAATGGGTACGGAGCCCACTCGATATGATGGGCAAACACGGCTGAGGTAAGCTCTATTCCGACAAGATCACTGTCAATTAGCCCTGTTGGATAGGCCGTTGAGATAACGACCAAAGCACTTAAAGTGCAGATAAACACAGTATCAATCAGCGGTTCGAACAGGGATACTAACCCTTCGGAAGCAGGCTCGTCGGTTTGTACCGCTGAGTGAGCAATGGATGATGAGCCTATTCCTGCTTCATTCGAAAAAACCGCCCTTTGAAATCCAACGATGATGGCGCCAATCGCGCCACCTGTGGCACTTTCAAGGGTAAAAGCGTGTGAGATTATGAGAGATATAGCATTAGGTAGGTGTTCTGCACTCATAGTTAGGATAACGCAGGCACAAACTACGTAAAGGACGGCCATGAATGGGACAAGCTTTGCTGTCACCCTTGCTATAGAGCTGATACCCCCAAGGATCACTAACGCAACTAAAACGGCCATTATCATTCCAAATAGCCAGCCTTTATCGGCAAAGAAGCTTTGGCTATCACCCGTGACAACAAGCAGCTGTGCGTACGCTTGGTTTGATTGAAACATATTACCAATGCCTAAGCATCCAATCACAAGTGCGAGAGCGTAAAAGCCGCCCAAACATTTACCTAGAGTCGGATAATTGCGGCTTTTTAAATAGTGTTCAAGGTAATACATCGGGCCTCCCGAGATACTACCATCTGGATTCACTTTACGATATTTAACCCCCAAGGTGCACTCGACTAACTTAGTCGACATGCTCAAAAAGCCAGCAACGATAAGCCAAAAGGTTGCCCCAGGACCGCCTATGGTAATCGCAACCGCAACCCCGCCAATATTACCTATCCCTACAGTACCCGATATGGCCGTGGCAACGGCTTGAAAATGAGAGATCTCTCCGGTGGCATTTGGATTGGTATAGTCACCACGGATCAGGCGAAATGCTGTCCCTAAACCCCGTAAATTAACCAAGTTTAGATAGAAGGTGAAAAACACCGCAGCGGTACTTAGCCAAAGTACAATGATAGGCACGGCATAGCCAAATACGCTGATTTTGTAGAATACAATTGAAGAAAGCTGTTGTGCGATAGGAGAAATAAATGAATCAACTTTTTGGTCAAAGTTAAGCGTTGAACTTGCGGCAAAAGGAGGAAAAAATAAGGTCGTTAATACTAACCAAGCGAGTGCCCGAAGACCGTGGTTAGGCGGATGTTTATGCATGACACAAAGTCCTACGTTGTTGAACGGCGTAAGACACATCATAGATAAAAGGTCGGATGACTATTAGAGCCAGAAGTGTGTTAAAAATGGGGCCAATACGTTAATAAGTTGTTGATAATAATAACAAATATGAAGCATCTATTTTATATGGAGTTTGGCAAAGGTACCAGCCTACAGACTCAAATTAAGAATATGATCACCACCAGTATTCTTGATGGACACATTCGTTCCGGCGAACTACTACCTTCGTGTCGAGAACTGGCAAAAGCGCTAGGAGTTTCTCGCAATACTGTGGTTCTAGCTTATGAGAAGTTAATTGAGGAAGGGTATGTCATTGCCAAAGAGAGAAAAGGATTCTTTGTTCACCATGCCTACGACGAAAATCTAGTAGCAAGTCACTCTTCTTTACCGTCAAGAGAAGCGGGTGTGAATTGGGACAACAAACTTAAACTTGTACCGTCTCGGCAACACCATTTACATAAACCGGATGCTTGGAAGCGTTGTGAATACCCATTTATTTATGGGCAACCTGACCCAGAATTTTTTCCTGTTAGAGAATGGCGAGAGTGTACTCAACGAGCGGCGCAGACTCTGCAGGCAAAAGAGTGGTTGCAAGATAGGGTTGATGAAGATGACCCATTGCTTATTGATCAGCTAAGAACTCGAATCCTTTCTCGACGAGGGGTTCGCTGTAACCAAAGTGAGATTTTGCTTACTGTTGGCACGCAACATTCACTCTATTTGCTGAGCCAATTACTTGGAGGCAATCAAACTTGCCTTGGCATAGAGACTCCCGGTTATCCCGATGTACGCCATATTTTTGAGCTTAACCAAACAAAACTTCGTGAATTGGACATAGATAAAGATGGGTTGGTCGTGAACCAAAAAATTGATGATTGTGACTATGTATTTGTAACCCCCAGTCATCAATCGCCCACTACGGTAACTATGCCTCTTGAGCGTCGCCTTAAGCTGTTGCAAAAAGCGGTTGACCATGACTTTGTGCTTATTGAAGATGATTATGAATGTGAGCTCAACTTCTATTCAGCACCAACACCAGCATTAAAGAGCTTAGATAACGAAGGAAGGGTAATTTATGTAGGTAGCTTATCGAAAACGTTAGCACCGGGTTTGCGAGTCGGCTATTTGGTTGGGCCAGAAGCCTTAATTCGGGAAGCTCGTGCATTGAGACGATTGATGATGCGTCATACTCCTGCCAATAACCAGCGTGCACTGGCTCTTTTTCTAGCGGGCGGCTATCACGATACATTAGTACATCGATTGAAGCTAAGATATGCTGAACGTTATGAATTACTAAAATCAGCCTTGATCGAGTTTTTACCTAATGTAGAGATAGCCCCATCATTGGGCGGAAGTGCGATATGGCTCAAAGGGCCTCATGGTTTAGACTGTGTTTGTTTACAAACACAAGCACTCAAATATGGTGTTTATATTGAGACTGGAATCCAGCACTTTCATCCGTTGGCCGATAAGAATTGTCAGGCAAATCGGCACTTTCGCTTAGGGTTTTCTTTGATCAAGACGGACCGTATTCGAGATGGGGTCCGTCTTTTATCTCAGGCTATGGAACAAGTACTTTTGCCTACAACGCTGGTGTGAGTAACTGCTCTTCGACTTCGGTGAGTGCTTTGTCGATTGCTTGTGCGATCAGGTCGATCTCATACTGCTGAGTGATAAGTGCAGGACTTAAACACAAGGTGTTATTCAGTGTCTGGAATGAGCGATTGGTTCTACCAATAATAACGCCGTGTTTTAGGCAGCTAGCTGCGACAGCTGCGCTTACACTTTCATCAACGGGCTGTTTGGTTTCTTTGTCTTTAACAAGCTCCAAGCCAACAAAGAGTCCTTTACCACGCACATCACCGACGATAGAATGCTTTTTCTTCAGCTCTAGCATTTTTGCTTTCAGGTATTCACCCTGTATATGCGCATTTTCAACCAAGTTTTCTCTTTCAATAATGTCGAGATTAGCAAGTGCAGCAACTGGGCCTGCAGTGCAACCACCGAAAGTAGAAATATCACGAAAATAATCCATACGGGATGTGGTGTCTTCATCATGAATCATTTGGTAGACGTGCTCAGTTGTCACAGTACATGAGATGGCGGCATAGCCCGATGCAACACCTTTCGCCATGGTGACAATGTCAGGTTGTATGCCATAGTGCTGATAACCAAACCACTTACCAGTGCGGCCCAGTCCACATACGACTTCATCAATATGCAGTAAAATATCATATTGGCGACATATTTCTTGTACACGTTGCCAGTAGCCAGCGGGTGGTTCAATAACGCCGCCTCCGGCTGTAATGGGTTCAAGGCAAATAGCGCCAACGGTATCAGGACCCTCTCTCAGTATTACTTTTTCAATTTCATTGGCTGCTTTGAAACCATAATCTTCCGTCTCGCCCCATTGAGAACGGTACTCGCAACAATGGGGGACACTAACAAAACCTGGGGCAAATGGCCCATATTGTTCGCGTCTCTCTTCTTGGCCTGTCGCGCTTAAGCAAGCGATGGTAGTGCCATGATAGTCGCGTTCGCGATAAAGTATCTTGTGCTTCTTACCACCATATTTTTTGGCAGCAATTTGTCTGACTAATTTAAACGCTTTTTCGTTGGCTTCTGAGCCCGAATTGGAGTAGTAAACTCGGCTAAGTCCTGGCATTTTCTCCAAAAGCTTTTCTGCAAAGAGTGTTGCAGGAAGGTTGCCAGCGGTTTGTGCAAAGTAATTCATTTTGACTAACTGATCACGTACCGCATTCGCGATTTCTTCACGACCGTAGCCCACATTGACACACCAAACCCCACCTGAGACCGCATCTAAGTATTGCTTACCATGGACATCCCAGACATACATCCCTTGACCTTTTTCTATCATCATAGGCGTAGCCTGGTGTGGCTTCATATGGTGCCAGACGTGTTCATTATTGCTGTTAACCAGAGATTGAATATCTAGGTCGTTCATCATCAGCTCCTTAAGATTACGACTTTTTAAAACGGTTTAATTTGATGTGTGGTGAATGAACCATTAGGTCTGGTTAACTCACCACTTGCTTAGTTAAGCTGTGCGCATAGAGATAAAGTTTACAGACCTATGTGACGAGGTGAGTAGAGCCAGATATAAACAGGTTTTAAGTCCAGTTCTGGTACCAAAAAAAATGTTCATTGGCTCTACGCTTGATGGGTTAGCTCACCTACATTAATGGCTCTATTTATGGCAGGGTATTAAACAAGCAATGGATGTCATTTCTCTCTCAACCACAACACTATCCTTATCGATTTTGGTGGTGGTTTTGGCTTCTGTGCTATCGAGTTTGACTGGAAGTGCTGGTGGTGTTTTGATGTTCACTGGCATGAGTGTATTCATTCCCGTGAGGCCGTTGATTGCAATTCATGCGTCCATTCAGGTTGTGGGAAATGGAATTCGAGCTTGGTTACTGCGTGGTGAAATATCTGCCAAAATGTGCATACCATTTTGCTTTGGTGCTTTGATAGGAGCAGCATTGACAACTCGTTTGCTTGTTGAGTTAGTGAGTGACCTATTTGCTCTATACCTACTACTCATGTTGATTGCTTATACTCTATTTAAACCCAAAAAGTTGCCGATGTTAAAGATTAAGGACAGGAGCTTTTTTTGGGTAGGGTTGGCTGCGGGAAGCTTAGGAATTATTGCGGGTGCAGTTGACCCATTACTTACTGCATTTTTTATGCGTGATGATTTGTCAAAGGAAAGTATTGTTGCCAATAAGTCTATCATGCAGCTTTTTGTCCACTTAACTAAAATTCCGGCATTTCTCTACCTTGGTTTTTCATTCTCTGACAATGCAGGGCTGATTGTAATTTTTGCTCTGGCTGCTTTTTTAGCAACAAAGCTAGGAGTGTTTCTACTGACTAAGGTAAACACTGCCTTATTTTTACGTTTGATGTGGTGGGCGCTGTTCATTTCTGGTGGACAGCTAACCTATCAAATTATCACCATCCACCTTAACTAGAATAATAGGAAAGACTCATGACATTGGCTTATCAGGTAAAAAATCCTTATACACAAGAGAGCATTGGTCAATTTCACTTTAGTTCAAAAGAAGAAATTGAAAATTGTCTTGCCACCCTACAGGATGGACGCAAAGTACAGTCGACTCTAAGGGCTTTTCAGCGTTCTGATATTTTGCGTAAATTAGCGGGTTTATTAGAAACTCATGCTGAATCCTTAGCATCAATGATAACGCAAGAAACAGGCAAAACGATTGCAGATAGCCGAGTCGAGTTGACCCGTGCGATTAATACAACAATTGCTTGTAGTGAAGAGGCTAGGCAAATCCAAGGTGAAGTGTTGGACTCTGATGCTTACGCGCCGGCTAGAGGTAAGACAGGCGTTGTGCGCTTTGCACCAATTGGTACAGTGTTATGTATTACACCTTTTAACTTCCCGATTAATATAGCAATGCACAAAATCGGGCCAGCTTTTGCTGCCGGTAATCGGGTTATTTTTAAGCCAGCACCGATTAACCATGGTTCAGCTGCAAAGTTGGTCGAGCTTTGCTATGAAGCCGGTATCCCGAAAGAAGTGCTGCAGCTTCTTGTGCCTGATATTGATCAAATGGGCGGCTTAGTGAGTCATCCTGAGGTCAATGCCATTAATTTTACTGGTGGTCACCCAGCCGCCGAAGCTATCGCTGCACATGCTGGCTATAAAAAAATGCTGTTTGAATTGGGAGGCAGCGATCCACTTATTGTCATGCCAGATGCTGACCTTAGTGCAGCAGTAAATGCCGCCATTCAACAGCGTTTTGCGACGGCTGGTCAGCGTTGCACCGCTGCAAAACGTCTGTTTGTACACCAAGATGTATATAGTGAGTTCCGCGATTTGTTGGTTAAGACTAGCAGTGAGCTTGTTGTGGGTGACCCTGCTAAAGAAGAGACTTTTGTCGGGCCGCTTGTTAACGAGCAATCAGCGATAAAAATAAAAGACGTAATTGATCAAAGTGTGAAACTGGGAGCTGACATTGCTCTTGGTGGGCAAAGAGAAGGAAATATCGTATTCCCTACCATATTGGAGAATGTGCCAGACGATAGCCCAGTCATGACAGAGGAAGTCTTTGGTCCTGTGATCCCACTGCGTAAGTTTGAGTCTATCGATGAGATTATTCCTGTGATTAATCGCAGTGATTATGGCTTGCAGGCTGGAGTATTTACCCATGACTTAAGAACGATTCATAGACTGTTTGATGAGTTAGATGTCGGCACTCTTGCCACTAACGATGGCCCAGGGTTTAGGGCTGAGCATTTTCCATTTGGCGGTGTTAAACACAGCGGTATTGGTCGAGAAGGCATCAAATATGCGATAAGAGAAATGTCTGTTACCAAAACACTGGTTATTTAATATTCCTATATGT
Source organism: Vibrio zhanjiangensis (assembly GCF_030161235.1). GTDB lineage: Bacteria > Pseudomonadota > Gammaproteobacteria > Enterobacterales > Vibrionaceae > Vibrio > Vibrio zhanjiangensis. The sequence goes on from NZ_BSPW01000082.1 coordinate 35,299, forward strand.
GGCTTTACATGTATCCTTTTGAGTTTACTAACAACTCAGGAATTAATATCATTTTTCCTTGTAAATTAATTTAGATAGAATTGTATTCTATCATTTAATATATAGATAAGGGACAATATGATAACAATAAAACCATTTAATGTGATTGGTTCTGATGAACGAGGTGAAACTAGAACTTTTGAAGTCAAAGATTATGGAAAATTTATCTATATTACACGTAAAAAGGGTGCAATATGTGGTAATACTTACCACAAGGGATTAAATGAAGGGACTCGACTCAAAACGTTTGTCTTGTTACAAGGTGAGGTTACAGTTAATTATCGCCATATTGATGCTCAAGTGCCACAAAGTACTCGAGTTGTGGCTCCATCAATCATTGAAGTAGAGCCATTTGTTATACATAACATGTACATAGAAAGTGATGTCATCATCTTAGAAAATAATTCTATCCAGGATATTCAAGAAGATGTGATTAGAGAAGCTGTTTAATCAATAGCTATTTAATCAAAAAATTGCTGAGCCAAATTAGCTGACCCATACATCATTAATTATGTATGGGTTAACTTTTAAAGGTGATATTGCTTCATGTTATCATAATGTATTTAAATTAAATTTCTAATTTTGGCGTTATTGATGCATATGATTTTATCTGCGAGGTGATTTTTTATTTTATCTTGACATTGAAGATTGATAAATAATGACAGCTTTTATTGAATAAAATGTTTTTATAAATAAATACTTTTTTGTTAAATATCACAAAGTTAAAAGTAGCCTCTATTGAATATGTTTTTTGTACGGTAATTTGTCGGCGAATTATAAGAGGACATAATGATGAAAACTCAATTAGCAACCGTTTGCTTTTTTACTTGCTTAGCTGCCCAAGTACAAGCAGAAAACCCTCAGGTTATAACAGATAGTTCTCCTGAAGGAGTATTTAACAAGTTTGTATCGGCAAACCAGACGCGTGATACTATGGAACAAAATGGTTATACTTTGCATCGTTGCGGTGTTGAGTCTATTCGACAAAGTGCGCCGGTTCAGCAACAAACTGATGTTCCACATAGCCAATTCCAATGTTTCTACTCTAAACCGGGACCACTCCCAACGGATGAGTCAGAGCTTGCATACTGGCATTTGAACGTGCTCTATAGTCACGATACTGGCTTATACAGGTCAGGCAACGAGTATACCGATTATTATCAAGTGAATGTTTATACTCACAAACCTGCTTATTTGCTTGATGCTGGTCCGCATTATTATAAGCAAAGAGCGCGTTTACAGTCACAAGGAATGACTATCGGTGAATGTAACTTACAACAAATTTATTATTTCATGAAGCCGCAGGAGGCAACCTACCTTTCGCATGTTGCAACCTGTCCAGTTTATGGCTCTGAAGGTGAAGTGTCCGGTAATATCCAAATTGATATTAACTACACATCAGCAAATATGGGATACAGTGAAAGACAAGTAACGTTTAATTCTCTTTAAATATCACTTTTTATTAGTTACGAATTTGGGGGCTATCTGCCCCCAAAATTATTGATGTGTTGCAAATTTAGATTCTTTCTCTAGAAGGTCCAACATCACCACACTTTCTAAACATCAATCCATAGCTGTGAGTCAGCTTTCCATCTATGGTGTCTAGTGTGATTAGGCCACTTTTTTGGCTATCACGGCGATTGTCTACCTTGATTTCTGATTTAATGACGACAGGTTCTGTGGCATTGCATGAAGACCAAACTAAGCTTTGTAACCCAAGACGGTCACTGATCTGGTAGTTTTCTGAAATAGGTCCTGAAAATGCTGAGCTCAATCTGGCTTCTTGGCGTTCACCTGCAAAGAAATAAGTAGAGGTTTGTTGTGCCATGACATGTTCGTCAAGATCGGCATATCCACGATAGTTAACGTCTGCAAATGTAAACGCATATCCATTTGGAATTCCAAGAACAGCAGTTATTTGACAGTTTTTACGATTTTCTCGTCTTGAAATATCTGGCCCTGCTTCCGCTATATACTCGTCAAAGCCAAGGACAAAGGACTTTCCATCGGGTGCGATTGTTGAAGAGACTGTTCCGAATGGGCAGCCTGTGCCTGAGCTTTGTAAGCTTTTGATGGTCACTTGAGAAGGGTCAAGTTGGGCAAGCTCAACTTCAGCCAATACATTGGTTGCCAATAGTGTGCTGGAGGCGGCTAATAATGTGGAAATAGACAATTTCATTTTCAATTTAACTCCCTTATATTGATATTGCTATTGCTAAAGTTCTTTTAATTCAATAGCTTAAATTAGAGTCTCTAGACTAATTGAAAGTGACATAAAAATCTTTCGTTTCATGGTTGAAAATTTTATTTTTTCACAAAATGAGGCTATAAACTCGTTTTTCCGCCAAGTAACTTACTCAAGTGATTTATTACATGAAAAAAAGATATAAGTCTTCGCTGTGTTAATTTTGTTCACTTATATCCAGAAATTGGCAAGTAATATATGTCTAAATTAAATGGCTTAATTTTGGGGACTGACATAGGTTAACTGACTAAATATGCGGTAATTAATATGACTTTTTCCAAGTATGAGCTAGTACACGTTATGATTACGATAACGTTACCGTTAGTAAAAAATAAGCAATAAGTGTGATAAGGGTAGGTTTTATTGCGTCATTTATATTTACTTTTGCAATTTAAATAATGAGCTTTGGCTAAATTAATATTCTTTTTTTTAATATTTTTTCTTTTTAAATCAATGGTTTGAAAGTTTTTATTTATAAATAAACCCTAGATTACTAGGAGTGTTTTTTGCTAGATTCACTCACGCTTTCAGTAATTAATGCTAGTTTTAGATTGATTTGATGAATGTTTGTATTCAATCTACTCGCCGGCAAAGTTGGAATGTCTAAACAACTTTTTTGTGCTAAATCTGATGGAGTAGAATATTAAAATGAAAAAGATAATTACATTATTGTCTGTTTCCGTGCCTCTTGCTGCGATTGCGGATGATGCGAAAATAGAGCAGTTCATGAAAGCGTTTCATGAAAACCCCCAAGAAGTGATGGATATGTTGCCTGCGAAAGAAGGTGACGAGTATCGAACCATGAACGCGGACGAAATCGAACGGTTCAGAAATGAGATGCGCGATTCAGTAATAGAGAGATCTCAGCCCGTTCCGACTCCTTTCTTCGCACCAAACTTAGGCAATGATAACCCAGCTCGGTTAGTGGATGCAGGTAATGCGCTTATTCGTAACCTAGCAGAGTTAGATGATGCAGCGCCTGACTCGAAAAATTTGTCAGTCCAGCCTTGGTCAGACACCTATTGGCCCCTTTACTCAGGTGCAGCGGCGTGGCGATACGCAGACAGAGAACTTTATGCGTCCGATTGGCAAGAATACTATGATTTTTCGCACACGATTAAGCCCGTCGATAGCTACTCGAATGAACAACGTCATTTGCTTTCACCAACAGAAAAGTATGACTTATTAGTTGGAGACAACAATTTCACGCTAACCAAACTTTCTTGGGAGTCAGGCAAAAGTTACTACGATTCTCAAGGCAGAGTAGAGCGTTGGATGGGATTGTGTCATGGCTGGGCAGCAGCAGCTTATATGCTTCCTCGTCCAGAAAAATCCATTAATGTACCTGATGCAAATGGTGAAATGCTGAAGTTCTACCCGTCAGATATTAAAGCTTTAGGTACCTTATTGTGGGCAGGTGCCCCATTTAACACGCGATTTATTGGCGGTCGATGCAACATTAAAGATCCTGAGAAAGATGAGAATGGTCGAGTAATTGAACAAGATTGTGTGGATAACAACCCAGCTAGCTGGCACTTGTCGGTACTTAACCAGATCGGTATTACTGGTCGCAGCATGATTATGGATGCTACCTATGATTACCAAGTATGGAACCAACCCATCTTGGGCTACAAGGTGAAATACTTTAACCCAGAAAATAATCACACATCAAATGATCCGGCAGACGTTACTATTGCGATGGGAGACTACACAAAAGATAAGTTTACTAAATATCGTTCATCACGTGCAGTATCGGTAGTGGGTGTAGAAATGGTTGTTGACTATATGGTTGAAACCAATCCGACGCACAGAGAGTACGATCAGCCAAGACTAGATGGGGTATCACGTGTCAGATATTACTATGATCTAGAATTGGATTCGGCAGGTAATGTTATCGGTGGTGAGTGGTATCAGAACCGCCATCCTGACTTTTTGTGGACACCGACTCCTGAAGCAGTTGCCAAATCGTATTACGACGGTAGAGGCAGTTGGGACGTAACTCAATCTATACCAGACAGCTGGAAAACTCAGGCACCAAGAGCATCGCGTCATACTCAGCCTATGACATCGATCGTCTCTGCACTGTTTGAAGCATCTTCAAATACCGAAAAGCCTGCAGAAGATTGGAAGCAAATTGTGACGCAGAGTAACCAGTGTCTAGACGTTGAAAACAGCTCAGGTTCGGCAGGTGCAAAAGTGTACGGTTGGAGCTGTCATACCGGTGATAACCAGCATTGGCAATTGACTTCTGCTGGCAAACTGATTAGCAAAGCATCGCCAGGTATGTGCCTTGATCAAACGGGTCGCAACATCACAATGGAAGAGTGTAATGAGCGTCCAAACCAGAAATGGCGTTTTGAAAATGGCCAGCTTAAGAATGCAGTCGATAATGCACTGAGATGGAACCCAAATACTTGGCTTGTGGAAGCTGATGTCAATGGTAGTCAATGGGTTTGGAAATAATTTTATAAACTCACAGTAAATAAAATGGAGCTCTGTTGAGCTCCATTGTTTCACTAATAACAAGTCCCTTCAAACGACCAATACCAGTAGTAATTATATGGGTCTACTCCCCAGTTATCTTGGATGGCTGAAAAGCGATTTCCATAATACTGAACTTGCGTACCCGCAGAATAGTAATCATTTGGTGACCATTCATTCAACGTTGCACAATTATCTTGTGGTTGTGGTTGTGGTTGTGGTTGTGGTTGTGGGTCTGGTTCTACTTCGTCAAGATAGGCACTGACTCCGACGTAGGCTTCGGATGAACCTACTGCCCCTTTGACCATAATGTAGATATCTGCTTGCCCAACACCACTAAAGCCACAATATTCGCCATTGTCTGGATTGGTTGATGCACAGTCATGATCGCTCAGGGAAGCAGGTCTATCGATTGCAACATACATATCAACGTTACCGTAACCATTGTAGGTTTGAACCCAAATGTCCTGACTTGGGGCATTCTTTAATACAAAATGCTGTTCGTCGTTACCATTTGAGTCAATAGGTGTAGGCATATTGATCGCCAAGTTGACAATGCCTGGCGTTGGCGTTGGCGTTGGATTAGGCTGGTTGGAAGTACAGTTTGTTACCTGCACACCGACTTGCGCGAAGGCATTATAGACGGCCGAACTTTCATAACCGAGTTTCTCGGCGGCTTTACACACCCCTTTAGCACCTTCTTGAAAATTGGAATTGGCTCTCCAGTACAACTGGTTGGCAGTCGCATAGGCAATAAAAGCCTTTTTGATATCCCAATTAGGACTGGTCGCCAAATGATAAAAAGCTTTATTGAAGATTCCAGAGCTGTGATGTACATCAATGCCGTTGTAGTATTGGTTGATATGGTCGATTGAAATTCCGTCTTTACTAGGCTGAATGAAATATCGCATGGCGTCGGAATATTTCATTACATGTTCGCCCATTTTCCAATTAAAACTGCCGTTGACATATTGGCTGAGTGCCGCCGCTGCAACATCCGAAAATGACTCGTTCATGCCTCCAGACATGCCACGATATTCAAGGCCAGAATTTTGTTCTGTAAAACCATGACTAACCTCGTGAGCGATAACATCCCAAGTCGCAAGTGGATACATTGACTGATCACCATCACCAAATGTCATTTGGCGTCCATCCCAAAAGGCGTTGCCGTAGTCTTGACCATAGTGCACTCGCATCGTCAATTTTTGTTGAATTGGTTTGGTGTTTAGCCAATCCATATACATATCGAAAACACGTTGGCCGAAGTATTGCGCATCATTCATTGGTGCATAGGCTCCATTTACAGGTCGCTGACTGTTGGTGCCACAATTAAATTGATGAACTTGACCACCATAGCTTTGGTTTTTCATATCAATCGTTTTGACGTTTTTGCTGTCCATTTGACAGTATTGATTGACCTCAAAACCACCGTAATGTGTGGTAGGACTGAAATAATATCGGCCGCTTTTTTGGTTACCTCCTGGGCCTTCAGCTTCAATAAATGCAAGGCCTTCCCATCTATCCAGTATTTCACCCGTTTTAGCGTCAACTAATGTGATAGGTCTGGTGGGGGACATGCCTTTTACTTGCACAAGATCCACTTTATAGACCAAGTGAGCAACTTGTTGTGAATCTTGCCAAATCATTAAATTGGCTCTTTGTTCACCTATAGATTGAAAGGTAAAGCCTTTATTAGACTCTTTTACTAACTCTATGGCTTGGCTAGCATTGAACATTGGTAGCGTGGAGCCAATATCTGTATCAATTCCTGTAAGAATCTGTCCATCAATAGGAGTAATGTCACCTTGATCTGATATTTGAGCGACAATGGATTGACCATAGACTGGAACACCGAAGTGCAGTTGCTGCTTGCGCAAAAGGGTATTGGTCCCTGCTTGTACGTGATTGACTTCTTGGTATGCCAACGGTTGGGTAGCAGGAGAATAATTCTTAGATGTGGATTGATTAAGTATATGAGAAAGATCGACCTGCGAGTAATCAACAATGTTTGCTGCTTGCGAACCGAATGCTATCGGTAGCAAGAGAAGTAAATTAACAGTACGCATACTTCACCTTTGTTTTTATTTCAGTTAGTTGAGGGTAAAAAGTGCGTATCCAGAGTAGTGATCATTTAAAATAAAAATAACTGCAATTAATTTTATATGTGCTTCCCGTTCAAAATGCTTATATATTATTTCCATGAATGAGATATTGGTTCGAAGATAGATATTTACTATTTATATTTGTCTATTATTCACACGTTAACTTATTGTTATTTATGTTTCTAATTTAAGTTTTTACTGGTCATATAAAGTGCTTAATTAAGCTGGAAAACAGTAATCTTGAAACTATTTGCCACTACGAAGAAATCAAACAGCGTAAAAAGTCTGTTAATAAATACTCATTGCTATGCCTATGTAATACGTTAATAGGTATTATGGCTGAACTAATAAATGAGCAAGTAGTCTGATGGCTACATATACAATTAATGGACGTAAAACATGGCTAAGTCTTGGCTGATATCAATTGCAGGTGTTGTATTTCTGAGCGGCGGTATTTTGGTTTATGTAAAGTCTTCTGGGCAACAGGAAACATTCCCTACATTGAACGTAGTAACAGGTACCATTGAAAAACAGGCCATTGCTGTAGGAAAAATAGTGCCTTCACATGCGATCTCAATTAAATCTCCAATTGAAGGTATCGTCGGGGAAATTTACGTTCAAGTCGGACAAAATGTTAACCAAGGTCAACCCTTGGTTAAAGTGAGCCCAAATCCAACGCCTCAAGAGCTTACTGATGCGTCTACAGAATTGATGCGCAGCGAGGCTGAGCTGGAATCGGCCAAACAAAAACTGGCAAACCTTGATGAGTTATTAAGCCAGGGCGTGATTCCAAGTAATTATGATGAGTATGTCAGCGCTCGCTCTGAAGTAAAGTCTGCCAATGCAGATGTATTACAAAAACGTCAAAACTTAGAGTTGATTCAAAGTGGTGAAGCACTGATAGGAGATAAGCATTTAACCTCAACCATTTTGGCTCCGATAAATGGTACGGTTTTGAATCGGAAGGTGGAGGTCGGGGAGCCGATTATATCGACAGCATCTAGTCAAGCCGCCACTGAAATCATGTCTCTTGCTGACATGAATAGTTTGATATTCAAAGGCAGTGTAAGTGAACACGATGCTGCGCAGCTCACCGCAGGCATGCCTGTAATACTGTCAGTTGCTCCCTATCCAGAGCTGGAGATTAAAGGTGTGTTGACCAAGGTTGCCATTCAGTCAGAAAAACTCAATTCCCCCGATGCTACAGATACGTCTAAGAGTTTTGATAATGGTTTTGAAATAGAAGTGGGGGAGCTCCAGATACCTGAAAATGTAATTTTGCGTTCAGGCTTTTCATCCTCAGCAAAAATCACTCTGAAAAAGGCTCAGGACGTATTGACCCTACCAGAAAGGGCACTGAAATTTGAAGGTTCTACACCAAACGTTTTAATTCGAGACAACTCAGATCAAGGCTTTCATCAGCAGAAAGTTGTGTTGGGTTTATCGGATGGAATCAATGTCGAGGTGCTTGAGGGTGTGAGCTTGAACGAAGAGATTATCGATAACAGCATGCTGGGGCGAAACCATGGCTAATCGATTTTTTTTCAACCGAGTAAGCATTCTATTCGTACTGACATTCAGTCACTCTGGCTTTTCTCTGACAATCAATGAAGCGTGGATGCTGGCAAAGAAGCATAACCCTGATTATGAGATGGCACAAATTGACGTACAAATTGGTGAAACGGGCGTGACTTCTGGGCAAAGCGCTTTGCTGCCATCTCTGGATGCAACGGCTTCATCGAATTGGAATCAAGATAGCGATAATACCAATTCGTATAATATTGGCTTGTCACAAACTCTCTGGGATAGCAGTTTATGGTCGAATCTCGACCAAGCGCAGGCTAACTATTTAAAAGCGCAGCTTGAGTTATCAAAAGCGAGAGATTTGTTGGCTCAGCAGGTATTAACTGCCTATCTCGAAGTGGCGAATGCTCAAAGTGAGCTGTTATTGGCAGAAAGTAAGTTTGCCGAGGGAAATAAACTTCTGAAAATTATAGAGAAGCGTTACCGTGCTGGTAAGGTGACGTCGGTGGATGTTGAAGAAATTAGAGCTAACCAGTTATCAGAAAAAGCCAGCATTCTTGAGGCTAAAAGTAACTTACAAACTCAAATGTCAGAGCTTGCAGCCCTGACCAATAAAATTCCTGAGAAGATAGAACAAATCAAAACGGATGTTCTAATTGAACCGCCAATGTTGCGAAAATCTGAATATCAGTGGTTAAAGCTCGCCAAAGATCACAGCCCAGAATTGTTGGCTGCAGAGCAAGAAGTAAAAGTAAGTGAATTTGCTCAACAATCTGCTAAAGGTGGATACTACCCGAAAGTGTCGGGCAATTTAGGATACAGCGATGATGATAGTTCTTCTGACGGTGAATTTAATGCTGGATTAACACTAAATCTTCCCATTGATCTAAATGGTTCAACAAGAGCAAAAGTAGAAGAAGCCTCACTCAACTTACTAAAAGCCAAGCAGGGTAAACGTAAAGTAGAAATCGATATTGAGAAGCGAATTCGGCAGCAATACAATCAAGTGGGTATCAATTGGGATCGTGTTTTGATGGCAGATGAACTTGTTAAATCCAGTGCTAAAGTGCTCAATAGCAAAGAAACATTGTACGATGCTGGTAAGTTAGAAGCGTCAGATGTCATTAGCGCTCACAACAGTCTGTACGAAGCAAAAGTCAGTTTAGAGACAAACTTATATTCTTATTGGCTTAAGAGGGTCGATCTTTTATACACAGCAGGTCAGCTCGACGATGATACGATTTTGAACATTTCACGGGCTTTTCAATTGTGAGCGCCTTGTTGTTGCAAACATGGCAGACAATAGTTGCTCATCGTACTAGGAGCATCTTAGCTGTGGTCGCTATTTCTTGGGGGGTTATTTCGGTCGTGGCTTTAATGGCTTTGGGGGAGGGGTTTTACCGTCAACAAAGCCAGTCTTTTGCATTTATGATCAACGAGACCCAGATTACCTTCCCTTCAAGGACGAGCAAACCTTGGCAAGGAATGCCCGCTCGGCGAGATATTGATTTTTCCCTAGACGGGGTGGAGCAATTAAGACAGTCTGACTTTATTGCAGATGCTTCTGCCGCGTATGCAAAATGGGATGCCAGCATAACCAATATGGAGGGACAAAAGCTCGCATCTGGTGTTGGGGGTATAGATTCATCTTATTTTCCTTTGATGCAGCGCCCATTTCAATTGGGTGCTAGGAATATATCGCCGAATGATGTTAAGAATCATACCAGAGTGGCGATTATTGGTGATCAGCTTGCTCAATTAGGGGCCCTCGATATTGGTGATGAGATGAAAATCAATGGAATTCCCTTTTTGGTAATAGGTATTCTCGATGATGAAAGTAGCGGTATTTCATTTGGTGATAGCCGCAGAGCCTTCATTCCGCAAACCACCTATCGTGATCTTTGGGATGATAAGATTTGGATGCTTTTGACCAAACCCGCTTATCAGATGGATGCGCCTTTATTTCGGCAAAATATTGTTGAATTTTATGCTCAAAAGCTTCACTTTGACCCAACAGATCAAGATGCACTTTCGTTTATTGATATGAGTGATAACTCGGATGTCATCATTAGCATCCTACGAGGGATTCAGATTTTTCTTGGTACTAGTGGGGCAATGACAATGGCTGTTGGAGCTTTGGGAGTTGCAAATATTCTGTTTTTGTCTGTGACCGAAAGAACGCGGGAAATTGGTGTTCGTCTTGCGATAGGTGCAACACCCAAGGCGATACTCGCTCAGTTTATTTTTGAAGGACTCATTCTCGTTGCAATTGGAACCGCGCTAGGCTTAATGCTTTCTTTTGCTCTGGTTTCTATCTTGTCTATGATGAGTTTACCTGATTGGATAGGTAAACCTGCCATCACTCCGTGGTCAATTGCTATGACTTTGTCAGTGACTTTCTGTCTTGCCTACCTTGCTTCTTATTTCCCTGCAAGACGAGCGTCACGGTTAACGCCTGTTCTTGCTTTGAATGCGAAGGCTTAAATTATGTGTCTACCAGTACGACAAATTTTCCAAGAAATGGCGTCAGAGAAGCTCAGATTGGCTTTGACCATTCTTGCCGTTGCTTGGGCAACGTTATGTATCGCTAGCATGCTAGCTGTCGGTGAGGGTATTCGCCTTGGCGTGATGAAGACCGCTCAAAATGGTAACGGCAACCTTATCTATCTGACGGGAGGAATCGCAACGAGAGATTCAGGCCATTTTTATAAAGGCAAACCCCTAACACTGAAAATAGCGGACTCTAATGTTGTGAGATCTCTTCCTGAAATAAAAGCCGTGGCTCCAACCGCGGTATGGGAGGAGGATATTACCTTTGGTGATAAAAGCACATGGCGTCAGCCTCTTGCCGTCACCAATGAATTTAAGTCAATGACAAATCTTGATCTGCTTGCGGGAAGCCGCTGGTTAAATCCACTTGATCAGCAAGAGCAGCGCAAAGTTGTTGTGCTGGGTTATTCACTTGCCGCTCAATTTTTTAATCCAGATCAACGTGAAAACTGGTTTGATACTGTGGTACTTAAAGTGAACCCAGTGGGTAAAAAAGTAAAAATTGGAGGTGAGGAATTTACGGTGATTGGCGTACTAAACAAAAATAGTGCCTATATAGAACAAGGCGATCCCATCGATTATTCCAGTTTTGTCCCACTTGCAACATGGAAGCGTTATCATCCAGATGGTGACATATCGGGGATAAATGTTGAGCCGTATCCGAGGGCAGACCGTCCTATGCTTGCCGATACCATACGTCAAGTGTTGGCACGTAAACATGGTGCGAGCGTTGAAGACAAGCAGATTATTCAGATCGAAGACATGTACCTTGACCAAAAAACGATGCGCCAGTTTCTTGTCGGCTTGCAGAGTTTTTTAGGGATTATTGGATTTGTAACCTTGGCCGTTGCGGGAGTCGGTATTGCTAATGTGATGTATGCCACAGTAAAGCGTTCGACACGAGATATCGGTGTTCGTATGGCGGTGGGGGCAACGCCGACCGTGATTCGTGTGCACTATTTGTTTCAGTCATTGTTGACCATGATGATTGGCGGAGTTTTTGGGCTGATTGCAACGTGTTTGATCATATGGACAATTGCGTCAATTGATCTTGAAGGCAATAGATTTTATGAACGTCTTGGAAATCCAGTTCCTGAGTTATCTTGGTTGGTTGTTGCTATTGTGATTCTAACGTTGATCATGACAGGTGTTGCTTCCGCTTGGCTTCCTGCCAATCGTGCGGCGAAGGTGACACCAATGGAGGCTTTGCAGAGTGAGTAACCGAGTAATGAAGGCAGATAGTGTTTTAGTGAATCTCACTAATATTTGCAAATTCTATTCGAGCGGGGAAACTGAGGTTCGGGCATTGGATGGGATTAATCTTCATATTGCATGTGGAGAGTTCTTGTCTATTTTGGGGCCTTCGGGTTCGGGAAAATCGACATTGATGAACATGTTAGGATGCTTAGACAAGCCGACTCACGGAAGTTATCTGCTTGATGGGCAGAATGTTGCTTGTTTAACCAATAATCAATTGGCCGCAATTCGAAATCAGAAAATTGGCTTTGTGTTTCAAAGTTTCAATTTACTTGAGTATGCGACTGCACTTGATAACGTCGCCCTTCCCTTGGTTTATTCTGGTATCTCAGTTAAAGAGCGTCACCGGCGTGCTGCTGAATTATTAAAGCAAGTAGGGCTTGGTGATCGTCTTTATCATAAACCGAATCAATTATCAGGGGGGCAGAAGCAGAGAGTTGCAATCGCTCGCGCTTTGGTGAATGACCCACAAATTATTTTAGCAGATGAACCTACTGGCGCTCTTGACTCGAAATCTGGTGCGGAAATAGAAGCCTTGTTTAATCAGCTTCATGCACAAGGCCGCACATTAATCATTGTTACTCACGACAATGCCTTAGCTGAGCGCACCAACCGGGTGATCACGATTAAAGATGGTAAAGTCATTGCCGATAGAAAATCAGCGGCAATAAAGGCCCAGTCAATCGATACTGAGCCAGCAATGGAATAATCGTCTTCGTATTTCATTACTTAGCGCTTTTTAATCAAAGACAATTGGTAGTTAAATTCTGACGATGGAGCATACACTTGGTTGGCGTATAAATTTTTGGAATCAAACATATAGTGATTCATCTCACTGTGCCAAATGCCAATATGCCATAGAGGTGAGCCACTATTATTAAACATGGCTGCGAGTTCTGCGGGCCATGTATTGTGCTGTATGTGGTTTTTTGTTATTGCGAGAGAGAAATCTTTTTGTTCTTGACCATATCGATCAAAGACTCGAAGTCGTATGGTGTCTCCAACGTTTACTGGGCCGAAATGCGGCGGAATAAAATAAGTTAGAGCAGATAACTGTTCGGTTGATTTATTGGTATCTGAGACGGTTATATGTTTGTCATTGTGTGACTTTAAAGTGATATCACTGCAGTTATAAAACCCTTCTCCAGCGGGATCTTCTCGCTGCCATCGAGTGAATAAAATGGCGTCTCCACTTCGGTTGGAAGGTAGTCTAATCGTTATTTCATAGTTGTTATTTGAGTTGACGCTAATATCTCCCTCTGAGTCAACTAACTCTAAGTCACTCCATTTAAGAGGTTGAGAACCATCATAATCTGGTTTACTCAGATAAAACTCCCAATAAGATGGGTTGTGGGGGGCAGTGGCATGAAATATGAGTGTAAGCTGATTATTTGAATCGAGGCTTACTGGGGTTTTTTGCCAATAAGGGGAAGCGATGTTCAGCCCTGATTTTGCACTGTCTCCCGCACTGCATAGACTGCCGTCTTTGACGCTTGCCTTAACTTGTGCCATGTCCCAATATTGTGAAACGTTAATCGAGATTTCATTCCTTTGAACAAATTGATAAGCGCCCGATTGATCGAACGCAGCCTGACAGGCAGCATTAGGAATGCGATCTTCCCAAAAGCCACCATCGAGGTAACAAATATTTTGCCGAGCATTTGGATATTCCACCCAGCCATGCGTATAGGCAGTGAGTGGTGTGAGAATTAGTAAGCTTGTAGTGGTGAGATAGGTTGTTATACAGGTTTTCATGATATCTCCTTACAAATACTATTCATGCCTGAAGGCACGATTTATGGCTGCTCAATGATCTCAACCTAGCAGTGATAAGGAAAATATTTAATTTAAAATAAAATTATCAGCATACTGTGATGATAATTTGTAATCTTGTGCCCACAGATATGGAAATATCTGCAGTTAAACCCAGTTGTTTTCGAGTCACTTCAAATATTTATTGTTTTGCTCACTGATCTATTGGTGAACATCAAACAATGTTACTCAAATGCCATTATTAACTTTTTAGCGACTATCATCTGTTCCTATTGAGTTACTTGTCATTTTAGGCTTCACCGATTCAAAATTGGAAAGCTGCTAGCGTAGACATATTGCTAGTTACGCATCGCAAGACATCACACTTTTTAAATAAGTTGACGAGAAATCAATTAATAGCGCTCTAGGGCGTTCTCAATGATCTCTCTCGATGACGTTTTTATTGGTTGATTTAGTGGCAAAAATGTCAATTTTTAGACTCTGATTTTTAATATTTTTTATGCCATTAAGGCATCCAAAGAGTGCTTTTTTATTCACTGTAATATATTGAAGTGTCAAATATTCTTTACTGAATGGCTAATATGAGATTTATTGCTTATTTGTTTTGAGTGCTTAAGGTTGATTTTGGGATTACTCGAATAAACCTACAAAGGGACTTACCAATGAAAACAAATATATTTAGCGTTGGACTGGCTCTAGCTTTTATCAGTTCATCCTCTTTTAGCGCAGATACAGCATTGCCTGTGATTGCCGATGAAGTGAAGTACACTTTGTCACATAGTGAGCTTAAAATGCTGACTGATCATGGGTTAGGACAAACAGTAAAGCATCAGGGAGCTTCCTTTATAAAACTTCACTTTAAAAAGCTTTCATTACCGCAAGGTGCATTGCTAAGAGTGAAATCTCCCACAACAGGTGAAATGGTTGAATACGACAAAAGTCAGATAGATTGGTTTGCTCAATCTATATCAGGAGACTCTTTGGTTATTGAGCTGGTTGCCAATGCTAAAGGTCATTATGGCCAATTTGAACTTGATTATTATATGGCGGGAAGAGACATCGCTCTTCAGGAAGCGGCAACACTGTCAACTTGTGGTGAAAATGAACGTCGAGATGTTGCTTGCTGGGAAGGCTCTCATCCGGATAAGGTGGCTTGGAGTGCACCAGTCGCTCGCTTGTTGATCAATGGTAGAAGTCTATGTACTGCTTGGCGTGTTGGGCCGAGCAACCATATGTTTACCAATAACCATTGTGTAGACAATGCATCTGAATTGAAAAATACTGAGGTTTGGTTTAATTACCAACGCACCAGTTGTAATGGTTCAATGGCAACAACCGTAAAAGTGATGGGTAATGAGCTTCTCAGCACCGATTACACTTTGGATTACACACTATTTACGGTTGATGACTTTTCTAAAATATCCTCGTTTGGTTATCTTGGTTTAGATGCCTCTGAGCCTGTTTTTGGCAACGGTATTTATATCCCTCAGCATGGTTCAGGAAATCCGAAAGAACTTTCTATCGAAAGTGATAAAAACGGTTCAGGAATGTGTCAGATTGATTTGGCTTCAGCCAATGGTAGAGGAACGGATACAGATACAGGATATTTTTGTGACACAATTGGAGGTTCTTCCGGTTCGCCGGTTTTAACCACCGCTAACAACAAAGCGATAGCCTTGCATCATTTTGGTGGATGTGAAAACCAAGGGGTAAAAATTAGTAAGATTTGGCCCAAGGTTGCCAGCTATTTCAACAATGTTCTACCAGATGGTTCAGTAGGTTTGCCCCCAAGCGATGGAGCAACCGAACTGAGTTTAGATACCCCTATCTCGAACCTATCAATGACCAAAGGCGAAGAAAAAATGTTTGTTCTTCGAGCGGCGAATCGAAACTCAGATGTGATGGTGTCAATTGCTTCTGGGACAGGAGATGCTGACTTATATGTACGAACAGGTCAGCAGCCAACCCGAAGTGTCTACGATTGTCGTCCTTATCGTTCGGGTAATACAGAATCCTGCGAGGCGACCAATGCTAATGAAGACCTTTATGTCATGCTTCATGCATACAGTTCCTTCTCTGGTCTCACACTGACAGTCACACCTAAATAGCAGACCACATTAAAGGGTGCTTTGGCACCCTTTTTTACCACCAGTCTAATGATACAAATGTGACAATTTTTTGTAACGCCCGACTGTAAACGAAATGATTCTCAAAACCGACATAATTATCCAAGGTTTTGAGACTCGCTGAAAACTCCATGGAGGAGAAAATGAAATATAATAAGACGTCTTTGGCTATCGCTCTTTCTGTTATTGCAATGAATGCGAATGCTGAGGAAAAATTATGGATATCGATCGGTTCAGATGCCTCTCAAACCGTCGCCAACGCGGGAGCTAAATCTGTTTTGCCTACCTCTCTAGCAAGCGCTAGTAACGTGTGGGTAGGGCAGGTAGATGAAGATCAGCTAGCAGGTTTGTCGCACGATATGCACGAAGAACATCATCGTTGCGGTGGTTATATGGTGCACCCATCACTGCAAAGTGCCATGGCAGCAAGTGCAATGCCAGAAACATTAAGTAACTTCGCTATTCCCAAGTTATCACAGCAGGCTTTGGTTTCACCTTGGTTGTCACAAGTCAATCCAGCTGAAATTACTCAGACCATTCGTTCACTGATGAGCTTTAACAACCGCTTCTATAAAACGACGTCGGGTTCACAAGCTTCTGATTGGATTGCAAACGAATGGCGCTCATTAACGTCTGGACTTGCGAACGCCAATGTTACTCAGTTTTCTCATACGGGTTATAACCAAAAATCAGTGATATTGACTATTGAGGGGACAGAAAGGCCAGATGAGTGGGTGATAATGGGAGGCCATCTTGACTCGACCGTGGGGTCAAGAACCAATGAATACTCCATCGCTCCTGGTGCTGATGATGATGCGTCGGGTATTGCCAGTGTTACTGAGATTATTCGTGTATTGGCTGAAAATAATTTTGCCCCTAAGCGCTCTATGGCATTTATGGGGTATGCAGCAGAAGAAGTGGGTTTGCGAGGGTCTCAGGATATTGCTAACACGTACCGTTCTCAAGGCAAAAATGTGGTTTCGGTGCTGCAGCTAGACATGACCAATCACAAAGGCTCGTCACAAGATATTGTCTTCATTACTGATTACACCGATAGCAGTTTAACTCAGTTTTTAACCGGTTTACTTGATGAGTATTTGCCTTCGCTCAGTTATGGTTATGATCGCTGCGGTTACGCTTGCTCTGATCATGCATCATGGCACAATGCTGGTTATTCTGCAGGTATGCCATTTGAGTCAAAATTTGGTGATTCCAATCGTCAAATTCATACCTCAAGAGACACACTTGAAAACTCAGATCCTACTGGTGCACACGCAGCCAAGTTTACTAAGTTAGGCTTGGCTTACGCGGTGGAGATGGGTAATGCAAATGGAGGAAATCCTCCAACAGATAAAGTACTAAAAGATGGTGTCCCTGTGACTGGGCTGTCTGCTGCCTCGGGAAGTGAAATATCCTATAGTTTCGAGCTGGATTCTTCAAAGACTGTGGATATAAAAACGTCGGGTGGTTCTGGGGACTTGGACTTATATGTAAAATTTGGCTCAAAGGCAAGTAAGCAAAATTGGGATTGCCGCCCATATAGATATGGTAATAACGAAACCTGCACGTTTAGCAGTGCAACGCCAGGTACTTTTTATATTATGCTCAATGCCTATTCTTCATATTCTGGCGTCACGTTAGAAGCATCTACTCGCTAACAGAACCAGATGGATGGATTTAGGTTGTACCATCCAGTTCTCTTAATCTTCTGAATTAAATGATGAAATTTGATATTCATCATTATGCCTGATGTCTAACTCACCCATTGTCATGATAAATTTATATAATAAATGTTGCATATATTTGTGATGGGAAGCTAAGGTTATAGTGTTGGCTGGGTGTATTGACGGTTTAAACTTGAGCTAAAGCTCTACCATCACTGATTGTCGGTAATAACAACAACAGACCTGATCGCATCCTTACATTTGTTTTGTTTGCTCGTACATGTAGTGAGGAAGCGCAATGAATATCGGCTTTAAAACTCGAATCTATCTAGGGGTAGGTGCACTGGTAACCATCTCTTTGGTTGTACTCGGCACTCTCAATATTTCCTCCATGAAAGAAAAAATGGTCACTGCTTTGGTGAGTGAAACCCAAAATAAACTCAATTTCCATGTTACGGAACTTGAGCAAATGATGAAGTTTCGTATTGATTCTATTGCAACGGCAGCTGCTCAGTTTGGGACAAATCTGACTCCGGACGAAAATCAGAAATTGGTGTCTTTACTGGCGAGAACGGCTCGCTTTAGTAATGTTATTGTTACCTACGAAGACGGTCGTCACTTCATGTCGATAGAGGACAGTAGCAGCTTTGATTTTCGCGGTCGGGATTGGTATCAAGCGGCAAAACAAGCCTCGACGGTCACTTTAACTGATATTTATCAGGACAAAGTCACAAAAGAGAACGTGGTCAGCGTGACCATGCCAATTAAACAAAATGGTAATGTGGTTGGAGTCCTGCTTGGTGATATTCAACTTGGCGGTGTTATTGATACGGTCAGTAACATGCGTTTCGCTGGGGGAGCTGCGACCTTAACCGATAGAAATGCGGTTTTTTTCGCCAGCGATGATCCGAATGATATTGGCAAAACACCATCGCAAGTCAGCTCGAACTTTGCCAAGATGGAAATGATGTTTGAGAGTCAGCAAAATGGTCATCTGACCTTCCCTTATCTTGGAATACAATTCGATGGTTATTTCCAAAGAGTGAATTTAACTCAAGATATGTATTGGACCTTAATGGTATTTGTTGATCAGGCAACGGCATTAGCAGAGGTAGACAAAGCAGAGCGAGAGGCCATTGTTACAGGTGCAATTTTGTTTACTATCAGCTTTGGCGCAATTTTTATTATTATTCATTATGCCTACAAACCTTTACTTGTACTTAAGTCTGCTGTGCTCAATCTTTCTCACGGCAATGGGGACCTGACCCAGCGTCTCGAAGTGACTGGTAACGACGATTTAGGTCAGATTAGTCAGGGCTTTAACGAATTTGTACAAAGTCTACAAGATATGATGTTACATATCTCTCGTGCAAGTGAAAACATATCGGCAAACTTGATTGATCTTAGAGACACGGCAAAGGAAAATGAATCCAAGCTATTGAGTCATTCGAGTGAAACTGAACAGGTAGTCACTGCTATCACTCAAATGAGTGAAAGCGCTCGTACCGTTGCTGAAAATGTTCATCAGTCAAATAAAATCACCGATGCGGCAAGCGCAGAAGCGCAGTCTTCTTTGAACATTGTCAACAACGCCGTATCAACGGTGAGTGCATTAGTTACAGAAGTTGAGGATATGGCTGGACGCATTGGCAGTATGAAAAAAGACGCCAACCGAATTAGTGATGTGCTGACTGTGATAGGTGAGATTTCTGAGCAAACCAATTTGCTGGCTTTAAATGCTGCTATTGAAGCTGCTAGAGCTGGAGAGCAAGGGCGTGGGTTTGCCGTTGTGGCAGATGAAGTGAGAGCGCTCGCTGCTCGAACTCAAAATAGTACCTCTGAAATTTCCGAAATGTTAAGCCAGCTACTCGAAGGCACCGAGCGCGTGGTGAGTGCGATGGAAGCAACCAAAGGTCAGTGTCAGTCAACGGCAGAAAAAACATCAGAAGTGTCAGAAAGTTTGAGCTTGATGACAGTTTCGGTCAAAGAGATTGATGATGTTAGCACCCAGATAGCCGCAGCAACAGAGCAGCAAAGTACCGTTGCTGAGGAGCTCAGTCGTAATATGTTGTCAATTCGTGAAATAGTCGACGCTTTAGTAAGCAGTGGGCAGCAGACCGTGGCGGCTACAGAGTCTTTGAATGATTCTAACCATGAGCTTGAAAGGTTGGTGGCTAACTTCAAACTAAGATAATCCTTTGCGACTATGAATCCTTTGGGCTGAGTTTAGGCCCATTTCTAATCCTTTAGAATCCCTTGTGCAGGCTAACTGCATTTGATGCTCTTTATTTTGTGTTTTTAAGTGATATATAGATCAATACTGGTGAGGGGTAGAAGATATGGCTCATGTAACTTCTTCGCGCGAAAAAGATTCGGTGGGTGCCAATGCATTATCGACTGAGTATCTGCAAAAGTATCAACAATTGATGCAATGCTTTTTTAGTCGAGACAAAACATTATGGCCGCTATTTTCGCCACCTGAGATCAGCCGGCTAGTAAAAGGTGAATCGCCGTTTTCTAAGCAGCATGTCAGTCACCTTGAAAAGGAATTACGCGAGCGAAAAGACATACCCTCGCAGATGCAGCCCTTAACCGATCCCTTTGATCCTCTTGCTTTATTCGCAGCTTATCAGTGTAAAGATTGGCAGGACCCGAAAGCCGTTGAAAATGTTATTTCTACACCCTGTGATCCAGCCATTCATGGAGCCATGTTAGCGACAATAAAAAATCCAAACTTAGTCTACAGTGAGTATGCAGGGATGGCGGTTGAGTTGGAAAAAGTGGTCGTCCGTCAAATCGCGTCCTTAGTTGGCTACGACCCTTCATGTGCGGAAGGATTGTTTACACAAGGTGGCACATTTTGCAATCTTTATGGCTATTTGCTTGGTCTTCGTAAGACGTTTCCTAAATCAAGTACTCAAGGTATCGCAGGTCGCAATTTTTGTATGCTTAACTCTGAGTCAGGCCATTACTCCAATATGACTAATCTATCCCTATTAGGTATAGACATGGAAAGACAAGTCATTCGAATACGCATTAATCGAAACAATCAAATCTGTCTTGATGATCTTGAGCGTCAATTAGAGACTTGTTTTAGGCAGGGGGTCTTGGTGCCAACCATAATGCTAACATGTGGTACCACAGATACGTTTGCTATCGATGATATAAGCTCAGTGCGCAAAATAGTCGAACGTTTGTGTCGTCACTATGAAATACCTCGAGCGCCTCATATTCACGTTGATGCGGCAGTAGGGTGGAGCCTGCTCTTTTTTCTCGACTATGATTTGGAATTTAATCCGCTGGCTATTAATAAGGCTACGATCAAGAGTTTGCGCTATTTAAAAAAAATGTTGGAAGGCTTAAAAGACGCTGACTCTTTCACGGTAGATTTCCAAAAATGGGGCTATGTGCCTTATACATCCAGTCTATTCATGGTGCGAGAGGGTACCGATTTTGACAAGCTTCAGCAACAAGCCAGTTATTTTTCGTATTTTGAAGACCAGCTTAAGAGTGAAACTCATCTTCAATCTACTATCGAATGCTCTCGAGGAGCTGTTGGAGTATTTTCTGCTTACTCGGCATTACAATTTCTTGGCAAAGAAGGGTACCAAGTTATTCTGGCTCATGGTTTACAAAATGCTAATTATATGCGTGAAAAACTGGAAAGGATAAGCAGCTGCAAAGTTTTATGCCCGTCAAACCATGGTCCGTCGGTCGCATTTCGCTTATACCCTAAACAGTTTAGAGCCGTGCCTGAAGCATTCTACAAGGAAATAAAATTGGAAGCGGGAAAGTATAATAAAAGCATCATTAACCAAGTGTCATCTTATCATCGTCAACATTTCGTCGCGAGAAAGGGCAAAGGTCTCAAGACCAATTGGGTTGATTCTGTTACTCATACTGATTACACCCCGAGTGGCAAGTGCTTGGCGATTCCGGGTGAAAAAGCGGTTTTTCTTAATCCTTACACCTCACGTAGCGATATTGATGCTTTTTGTCACTTACTCTACTGACCTCAAATATTAAAATTGGCCTTAAAACGTTTGTTATTACCTTGCTCAACCTGTTATCGCTTGCGGTCTATTGAGGTTTTATTTTTTTATTTTTTGTATTTTTATTGTTAATTCAAATGTCGAATATCTCAGCATTAAGGCAATAAGTAGACATTTTACTGAACATGTTGATGCTGTGATATCAGTCTAAATAGTGCAGGTCTATAGTGAGCGAAGGTCGATATCTTCTGTAATATTTTTTTCAAAATGTTGCATGGATCGGAGAATTAAGCCGATTTTTGCTACATTTTTATGGCAAATCAAGTGGAGGATTGATAATGTGTGCTGCAATCTTCGTAAGCTTTTAGTGTTTTGTGCTTAATTATTACACTAAATAATGCTAAATCACTATTTCTTATAAGTAGACTTACGAAGGTGTCATGGATGCAAATTGAAAAATTCGGAGTTTACGCATGTACAAGAATAAGATCACTCAAGCCCTTCTTCTTGGGGCAAGTTTGGCCGTCGCGGTCACTTCTACTTACACTTTCGCCGCAGATGTTCCAGCAGGCACTCAACTCGCTAAAACACAAGAGCTGGTTCGCGGTAACGGCGCGGAAGTTTCTTCACTTGATCCCCATAAGACAGAAGGTGTTCCTGAATCCAATGTGCTGCGCGATTTGATGGAAGGGCTGGTTATTCAAGATGCGATGGGTAACACAATTCCTGGCGCAGCGGAATCTTGGACAACAGAAGACAATAAAACCTTTACCTTTAAAATTCGCAAAGATGCCAAGTGGTCAAATGGTGATCCTGTCACTGCGTATGATTTTGAGTACAGTTTTAAGCGAGTAGCCGATCCAAAAACAGCGTCTCCATATTCTTGGTATATTGAATATGCCAAAATTAAAAACGCCAGTGATGTCATCGTTGGTAAAAAAGGCAAAGATGAATTAGGTGTAAAAGCTGTAGATGCTCAGACATTGGTTTTGGAAACCGAAATACCGTTGCCGCACTTGGTGAAAATGCTGGCTCATACCACTATGTACCCTGTACATAAAGCGACAGTTGAAAAATATGGTGATAGTTGGACCAAACCAGAGCACTATGTTTCGAACGGTGCGTACACACTTAAAAATTGGGTGGTTAACGAAAAGATAGTTGCCGAACGTAACAAAAATTATTGGGACAATAGCCATACGGTTATTGATAAAGTAACCTATCTCCCGATTGAGAGTCAGAATGCGGAAATGAACCGCTTTTTATCTGGCGAGATTCATATGACAGATGAATTACCAGATGAACAATTTAAGCGTTTAGTCAGAGATTACCCGCAAAATGTGGCCGTAAACCCATGGCTGTGTACTTATTACTACGGGTTTAACAATAAGCGCCCTCCTTTTGACGATGTACGTGTCCGTAAAGCACTTTCTTATACCATTGATCGAGATATCGTGACTAAAGCGATTTTGGGGCAAGGTCAATTACCAGCCTATGCTCTCACTCATAGTGGGGTGACAGGTTTTTCTCCTGATGCGCCAGAATACGCCAAAATGACGCAGAAAGAGCGTGTGGCCAAAGCAAAAGAGTTGTTAACTGAGGCCGGCTTTAACAGTGGTCATCCTCTTGATTTTACTTTGTTGTACAACACTGACGATAACCATAAAAAGATTGCGGTTGCGGTGCAATCAATGTGGAAGAAATCATTGGGTAGCTTTGTTAATGTAGAGCTCGAAAATCAAGAGTGGAAAACGTACTTAGAGAGCTCTAAACAAGGAGACTTTGATGTACGCCGAGCAGGGTGGTGCGCGGATTATAACGAAGCATCAACTTTCTTAAGTGTCGCGATGACGGATAACGGACAAAACGATCAGAAGTACTCAAGTGCCATCTATGATAAAGCCATGAATGATGCAGTTAACGTGGCAAAAACGGACGAGGAACGTAACCAGTTTTACGCAATTGCAGAAGCACAACTCGCTAAAGACATGCCAATAGCACCGATATATCAATACGTTAAATCACGCTTGGTCAGTGCTCAAATCGGCGGGTATCCAGAGAAGAACCCTCAGGATAATGTCTACTCGAAAGATCTATACCTTATCAAAAAATAGTCTCTGAGTAACAAACCCAGTGTGTTAATAGCGCCTGTTATTAACACACTGGTTTTTTAGATGTGAGTTGTCTTATGTTAAAGCTAATTTTTTCTCGTGCTCTCGAAGCAATCCCCACTTTATTAGTGCTTATCACAGTGTCATTCTTTCTGATGCGTTTTGCACCCGGTAATCCTTTTTCTTCTGAGAAAACCCTTCCGCCAGAGGTTATGCAGAACATTAACGAGAAATACGGGTTAGATAAGCCAGTGTTTGAGCAGTACACCACGTATTTAGGTAATATTCTTCAAGGGGACTTTGGTCCATCGTTTAAATACAAAGATTATAGTGTTAATGAACTGGTCTCTGATGCATTACCAGTATCGGCTAAAGTGGGAACGGTCGCCTTTATCTTTACGGTGATCGTGGGAGTTTTCATTGGAACCATGGCAGCGCTCAAACAGAACACTTGGCTCGATTATACTATTATGTCGACCTCTATGATTGGTATTGTGCTGCCGTCTTTTGTCTTTTCACCTGTGCTCATTTATATCTTCTCCATATGGTTAGGATGGTTCCCTGCCGGTGGATGGAATGGTGGAGCCGCGCAATATATGGTGCTTCCTGTCCTTGGTATGTCGTTCCTCTATATTGCTACCTTTGCTCGCATCACACGTGGCTCTATGATCGAAACCCTCAACAGTAACTTTATTCGTACTGCAAGAGCAAAAGGGTTGAGCTATCGATACATCATCATCAAACACGCACTCAAACCTGCACTGCTTCCTGTTGTCTCTTATATGGGGCCTGCATTTGTCGGTATTATTACAGGGTCAGTGGTGATTGAAACCATATTTGGTTTACCAGGAATTGGTAAGCTTTTTGTCAATGCAGCTTTCAACCGAGACTATTCGCTGGTGATGGGAATAACGATTTTAATTGGTTTCCTATTCATTTTATTTAATGCGGTTGTCGATGTTTTGCTAGCGATGATTGATCCGAAAATTCGCTACTAACAAGGAAGTTGGAAGTATGTTAACAAAAAAAGAAAACTTAGAAGCGATAGAAAAATTTTCCGAAGAATTGGAAATTCAAGGTCGCAGCCTTTGGCAGGATGCGCGTATTCGTTTTATGCGAAATCGTGCAGCCATGATGAGCCTGCTGATCTTATTTATTATGACTCTGGCGGTTATTTTCTTGCCTATGATTGCGCCCTATACCTTTGATGATACTGATTGGTATGCGATGCATGTAGGTCCAAGTGCAGAACACTGGTTTGGTACGGACAGTTTAGGTCGAGATCTTTATGTCAGGACCTTAATGGGGGGGCGAATCTCACTCATGGTCGGTGTCATGGGGGCGTTTGTTGCCGTATTGATTGGTACCCTTTATGGTGCGACGTCAGGGTTTATTGGCGGTAGAACAGACCGCGTTATGATGCGTATCCTTGAGATCCTTTACGCTGTGCCTTTCATGTTTTTGGTCATTGTGTTGGTGACATTTTTTGGCCGAAATATCTTTTTGATTTTTGTCGCCATTGGTGCGATTGCTTGGCTAGATATGGCCCGTATTGTTCGTGGCCAGACACTGAGCTTGCGCAGCAAAGAATTTATTGAGGCTGCCCACGTATGTGGTGTGAGTAAGTGGAAAATTATTACTCGCCATATTGTTCCTAACGTGCTCGGTATTGTTGCTGTGTATTCTACCTTACTGATTCCAAGTATGATCTTAACCGAATCGTTTTTGTCATTTTTGGGGCTGGGTGTCCAAGAGCCTATGACAAGTTGGGGCGCCTTGCTTCAAGAAGGTTCTCAGACAATGGAAATTGCCATTTGGCAGCTTATTTTCCCAGCCGCATTTATGGTGGTGACGCTATTTTGTTTTAACTATGTTGGTGATGGTCTGCGCGATGCGCTTGATCCTAAAGACAGATAACTAAAAGCAATACATTATAAAATCTATAAAGAGTAAGGAAGCAATGATGAGCTTATTAGATGTCAAAGATCTGCGCGTTCAATTTACCACTCAAGATGGTATTGTCACGGCGGTCAATGACTTGAATTTTTCTCTCAATCAAGGTGAAACCTTGGGTATTGTTGGCGAATCAGGGTCAGGGAAATCACAGACCGTATTTGCGATCATGGGACTACTGGCCAAAAATGGCATCATATCAGGCAGCGCCAAGTTTGAAGGTAAGGAAATTCTCAATCTTTCTGAGAAAGAGTTGAACAAGGTTCGCGCTGAACAGATTGCAATGATTTTTCAAGACCCTATGACCTCACTAAATCCCTATATGAAAGTCAGCGATCAACTGATGGAAGTGTTGATGCTGCACAAAGGGATGGGCAAAGCCGAAGCGTTTGAAGAATCTGTACGCATGCTAGAAGCGGTTAAGATCCCTGAGGCGCGAAAACGTATCACCATGTTTCCCCATGAATTTTCTGGTGGAATGCGTCAGCGCGTAATGATCGCAATGGCTTTGCTGTGT
The DNA here is from genome assembly GCF_030161235.1 of Vibrio zhanjiangensis. GTDB lineage: Bacteria > Pseudomonadota > Gammaproteobacteria > Enterobacterales > Vibrionaceae > Vibrio > Vibrio zhanjiangensis. The sequence goes on from NZ_BSPW01000082.1 coordinate 61,633, forward strand.
CGTCCGAAATTGTTGATTGCGGATGAGCCTACCACGGCACTAGACGTAACCGTTCAAGCGCAGATTATGGACCTGCTCAATGAGCTTAAGCAGGAATTTAATACCGCAATTATCATGATCACCCACGATTTAGGCGTTGTTGCTGGTTCATGTGATAAAGTGCTGGTGATGTACGCAGGTCGAACCATGGAGTATGGGACGGTCGATGAGATTTTCTATCAACCCAGTCATCCCTATGCAGAGGGACTGCTCAAAGCGATTCCTCGCTTGGATACCGAAGGTGAAATTTTGCCTACTATACCAGGTAATCCACCTAACTTGCTTAATTTGCCCACTGGGTGTCCATACCAAGAACGTTGCCACAGAGTGATGAATCGCTGCAAGGTTGAAGCACCGATTCTGACACCGTTTGCCGATGGACGTCAAAGAGCGTGTTTTTCAGAATGGGAGGCTTGGGACAGATGAGCACAGATAAAAAATTGATTCTCGATGTATCGGATTTAAAGGTGCACTTCAATATTGCGGCAAAGTCGGCTTGGCCTTGGGTAAAGCCTGCAAGTTTGAAAGCCGTCGATGGCGTTAATGTTCGTCTGTATGAAGGTGAGACGCTTGGTGTGGTTGGTGAATCTGGATGTGGAAAATCGACGTTTGCCAGAGCTATTATTGGCTTGGTCGAAGCAACTGATGGTGAAGTCGTTTGGTTAGGGCAAGATCTCACCAAGATGCAAGAAGTTCAGCGGCGTGAGACACGTAAAGAAATTCAGATGATTTTCCAAGATCCACTGGCTTCGTTGAATCCACGTATGACCATAGGGGATATTATTGCAGAGCCACTTGAAACCTTTTACCCAGAGCTTTCCAAACAAGAGGTGAAGGATAAAGTGAAGTCAATGATGACAAAAGTGGGCTTACTTCCTAACGTAATCAATCGTTATCCTCATGAATTCTCCGGAGGTCAATGTCAGCGAATCGGCATTGCCAGAGCTCTGATTTTAAATCCTAAGATGATCATCTGCGATGAGCCTGTATCAGCGTTGGATGTGTCGATTCAAGCTCAGGTTGTGAATTTGCTAAAAGAGTTGCAAAAAGAGCTTGGTTTGTCTCTAGTGTTTATTGCCCATGATCTTTCGGTCGTTAAACACATTTCAGATAGAGTCTTAGTTATGTATTTGGGTAATGCGGTGGAGCTTGGCGAGGCACAAGCGCTATTTGATAATCCTAAGCATCCATACACACGGGCCCTTATGTCAGCGGTTCCTATTCCAGATCCTAAACTAGAAGTGGCCCCCGATTTTCGGACATGACTTTAAGTGATTGATCTGTTTTGATAGTACCCAG
>NZ_BSPW01000083.1 GCF_030161235.1 Vibrio zhanjiangensis
CCTCATTTTACGGTGGAAACTTTACCACCTAATTTGGTGTCCGGGATCATTAAACCACTACACAATTGTTATAAGGAAATATAACAAAACATATGTTGCACTGGCCCTAAATCCAACGTCTTTAAAGGGAGAATGTGATCCCTCTGTAAAGTAACACATACTTTTTAGCCACATCGATTCTATCGGCGGAGACACCACTAGTCATGATTAAAAAACGTTTAGTATCGCCTTTGATTTTTCTATTTGTCTTTAGCTTGTATATTCATTCAGCTGATAAGGTGAGTGATATTGACGATATAATATATAGTGAGGATTATAGCGATCTTTTTAAGGCCAGCCTAAAAAATCAATTTGTATTAGGTCCAAACTTTAATAAGTATGATTATGTTTTCACATATTCATGTGGCGGTGGGGCGATCTGTGGAAATATTTTTTCTTCTAGTGAGCATGCTTTGATTGATTTCCCAACTGAATTTTTAATTGATTCTCAGGAAGGTGATTTTAACATTGATTATAGTATCGATGTGAATGAAATATGCTTTACTGGCAAAAGTGCATATGACTCTACATTTTATGACTATGATTGCTATAAATTTAGCTCTGGAAAGCTTATAAAGATCACGGGTAATCAATAGTATAATTGACATCTCAACTCTAGTTTGAAGTACGATAGTAAATGAATACAAAAATTATAATTTTTGCAATTATTTTTCTTTTTTCAAGCATATCGGTATCTGCTTGCACTAATTTAAAGTCATCGAGCGAGCTTTTAAGCTGTAAAAAAGAAGTTGAGGCAACATCTAGAGCTAAAATGCAAAAGGCGTATTTGAATTTGGATAAATATTTGTCTGGTGCTGTTGATTATCAAAAAAAGATTAAGCTGTCTCAAGAATCATGGGCTAAATTAGCTACTCAAAATTGTGATGTTTATTCCTACTTTGCGGAACAGGGCTCAATAGCACATGATATTGCTATAAGCGAATGTATGGTAAGTGAGTACAAGAGTAGAGAAGAATTTATCACTTCGTTATCTGATGTAGTAGAGCAATTTTTTTAGCCAGTTGACGATAAACATAAAAATCCCCATCAACACAGCTGAAGGGTCAGGATGTGTATGATCATTATAAAAACTTAGACAAGCAGGTTCCGAAATTAGAGCAAGTATTGACAAGAAAGCAGCAGCACTTCTTATTTTTAGAAATATACCCTTTTTACGAAAAAGAAACAGAGAGGTTATTGACGAAGCCTGACGTCAGAAGTGCGTATGATAAGAAATCAGTAATCGTATGGAATCAGTCATCATCTAGTATACGAGAGGTTCTAGTTGATTTGACGTATCGAGGAGATAATGTTTCTAGCACAAGAAAGATGATTATTCCTTCTTTAGTGACTGATATTAATGATAAATTGAATGGTTGTGACTCCAAGCTCTGCTTACTGATGAAAGATGATAAGGTTTGGATTGAGAGATTTGGGGTTAATCACAATCGTTATAAAGCTAGGTATGAGGCCCTATTAAAATGAATGTAAAGTTGTGCGCTGCTCTTTTGTGTTTTCTGTCATTTAACGTGTTTTCAGATGATGCAGGCGATCCTTGTTTAATCAAAAATGGTGGTGTAACTGCGGGGTATCTTTGTGTCGATAAAAAGATAAAGGATATCGACATTGTGTTAAATGAAAGCTATCAACAGGCTATTGAAAGAATTTTGGATGAAGCCCCCGATATAGAGGGAAGCTTCAGAGAGGCTCAGAGATCATGGTTGAGGTTCAAGGACTCAGAATGTGACTTTATTGGATCATCTTTGACAAATTCACCATGGCGTGGAGTACGAATAGAAGAATGTAAACTGCGTATGATGAAAGAAAGAATTAAGTATTTTAATCAAGTATTTGTTGGGTGAAACTTGAGTTAATGTATTACATGAAAGGGAAATCATATTTTGAAGTGGCTAAATTAATAATGGTTTTATGGCTTTATTGTGTGAGTTTCCAACTTAACGCGATGAGTGAAGCTAGCGCGAACTGGCTTTTTGAAAAGCAAAAGCAATGTGATATCAAAATCGATTCTTTAAAAAAAGACATACAGAGCCATGCTGATAATTTGTCCAAAGGTAATTATAATGAAGCTGTCGTTTCTGACTTGCTTTCAGTCACATATAAATATGTACAAGAAAAATGTAGGTTTGATAATTTTGAAATTTTAGGTACTGAAACCGAGACATTAAATATGTGTGATTGTTTGATTGATGAGTACTCGAAGTTTAGTGAATACTTAGTTGAAAAAATAAACTTACCTTAAATACACACTTAAAAAAAGCCTCACCAAATGACAAAGGTGTCAAACCAGTTTATGAAGATGATGCAAAATTTGTTGGTCTGGTTAGTTATATTTATTTCAGCCTCTGCGAATGCAAAGAGTTTGGATAACACTCAGCTATACACGGTTCCTTCAGGTAAAGTATGGGTTGTCAACGATATTCAGAGAAACCTTTGTGACGTTTGTACTTCCGATGTTTATGTCCAAAAAGGAAGTATGCAGCTCAACGAAGTTTGGGTTTCTGGTTAAGAGTATTAATGTGGATGTAATAGACTCAGGAAAATAAGTTCAATTTACAGTAAGTTAATAGTGCTTTGATTATTAATTCAGATCGCACCCAATGGACTGGTGATTTGAAAATAATTAATATGAAATTTCAGTTGAATTTTTACATCTATCAAGCCAATGCAGGTAGGTACTTCTCGCAGTTGACTGAGTTCCGCTTTACATTTTAGACGACGTTACCCAACGTCTAAAGTGGGTGTTATGCCTACTCTCTAAGTGGCTTTGGCGACGGGTGTACAATTATCTGTGCTCTTATCGTTTCATTCGCTATTTTTACCAGACATAAAAAATCCCCATCAACACAGCTGATGGGGATGATCCGTTTATCGTAACAAGGTTCATCACCTTTAAACGATGAGCATTACTCGTTTTTCTGGTTACTTTTTCTTAGTGTGGAACTGCTCGCAGGCAAGCATGGTATTTTCTATCAAGCTTGCAACCGTCATAGGGCCGACGCCGCCCGGGACTGGGGTAATAAAGCTGGCTCGCTCTTTGGCGTTGTCGTAATCCACATCACCAATTAATTTGCCTGAATCTAGACGATTGATGCCCACATCAATCACCACGGCCCCTTCTTTAATCCATTGACCTGGAATAAAGTTAGGCTTGCCTACTGCGACTACCACAATGTCTGCTTGTCGAACATGGCTTTCCAGATCTTTAGTAAATCGATGACATGTGGTTGTGGTACAACCAGCCAGCAATAACTCAAGCGTCATTGGGCGGCCGACGATATTAGAGGCGCCAACAATAACCGCATGTAGGCCACGTAAATTAATATTGTAGCGATCAAGCAGTGTGATGATCCCTTTAGGTGTGCACGAACGTAATTTTGGAATACGTTGAGCCAAGCGACCCACATTATAGGGATGGAATCCATCAACGTCTTTGTCGGGGTGAATACGCTCTAATACATGAGTCGCATCAATGCCTGCGGGTAAGGGCAATTGGACAAGAATGCCGTCTATTTCATCATCACCATTGAGTTCATCAACCAAAGCAAGCAGTTCTTGCTCTGTTGCGCTTGCAGGAAGATCAAAAGATTTCGAGACAAACCCCACTTCTTCACAGGCACGTCGCTTACTGCCGACGTAAACTTGCGAGGCGGGATCTTCCCCAACCAGTACAACAGCGAGGCCTGGGGCTCTTAAGCCTGCATTAACACGTGCTTTTACGCGTGCGGCAACTTCTGAACGAACAGTTTGAGAAATAAGAGTTCCATCAATATTTTGAGCGGTCATGACGTTCCTTTAAAAACAGAATAGCTATTTTGCTGCGGGCATTGTCGCAAATTATCTAACGAACATCCATAGGCAAACGTTTGCTTTGTGGTGTTTTTAACCAAATTGCTACTTGGTGGACTTTTTTTAGTCATTCAGTTCATAATGTTACGAAAAGGTCTTGTGTTAAAGTGCTGAACTCGTATAATCCTTTCCCTGTAGCGCGCCCTTAGCTCAGTTGGATAGAGCACGTGCCTTCTAAGCATGTGGTCGCAGGTTCGAATCCTGCAGGGCGCGCCATTAATTTAGAAAACCCCAGCATCATTTGATGTTGGGGTTTTTGCTTTTAGGCCGCAGTATTAATGTCTAACAGATAGACATTTTCTCTCGCATCATGCTTGGCGATACGGAAAAAAACTCTTTAAAACATCGACTAAAATGTGTGGTTGAAGAAAAGCCGGTTGATGCTGCAATGGCTGAGATGGAATCTTCTGACTGGAGCAGTAATTGCCTTGCATAGGTTAATCTCAGTTCTAAATAGTACTTAGAAGGAGATGTTTGAATATGCGACTTGAACAGTCTTTCTAATTTTCTGCGCGATATCTTGAGGCAACGAGCAATGTCTTCGACATGGAGTGGCTCGTCAAGATTACTGACCATTAATAGATTGGCTTCTTTGACAATCGCTGGCGCAGAGTCGGGCAGGCAAGTGTGAAGTTGCGGTTTGGAATTTACTGGCATGCCTCGGTCACAAGAAAGGATTTCTCTCACCGCATTAGAATTGGCCTGGCTGGTGATTTTTTCCACTAGCGCTAACATCATATCGAGGGTGCTACTTGCGCCAGATGATGTCACAATATTGTTGCTATCGACATATGAGTCAGAAGACAGAATGCAGCTCGGAAAGCGCTCTTTTGCATAGGCATGATTATCCGGATGAAGCGCATACGGTTTTTTCTCAAGAACACCCGCTTGACAGAGAGCAACTGCCCCATTCCAAATCCCACCAAGAATTGCATTACGTTTGCAACCCTGTGAAATGAGCTTAGAGAGACGCGCGTGTTCCATCAAGTTGGTTCGATAGCCACCACAGACGATCAGTATGTCGTTATCTCGCAATGTCTTGATATCACTCAATATATAGTCAGGAGTGATGTGAATGCCAATATCACTCAACACATTGTCTGGTTTTAAGCCGATAGTTGAAAAGACAAATCGTTTTGTACCTTCCACCAAGTTCGAAGTCACTAGGCAATCCACGGCGCAGGTAAATGACATCAAAGAAAAATGCTCAAGCACAACAAATAGAACATTGGTTTGCTCAAACGCTGCCTTTGGTTTTGGCATAAAGCATTGATTGGTATCTCTCATTGGAGGTGAGAACCTTCTTATTGTTTTCATGGCTTTATCTAATGGTTGGCGTGCTGTGGCAGTGTCTCAGGTAAGATTGTTGTGACAAGTATCCGTCATGCATATTTATAAACTTCATCACATAATTTTTACTATCCAGCTTGGTAATGGATTGAACTGTCGCAAAAACAACCGCTCTTGACGCACACAGTCGGTCAAAGGGAAAAGATGCAAGATAGTTTGTTTGAAACAGCACCTAGGGCTTGATGGGCACAATCCTCATGACGCCAAGGTGAGAATTTAGGCAAATTAGAAGGTAACTAATGACGGATTACTCAGGGTTTGGTCTATTTAAGCATGCCTTAACCTATCACGAAAACTGGCAACGAATTTGGCGAAATCCCACACCCAAGAAGCACTACGATGTTGTCATCGTAGGTGGTGGTGGACACGGACTAGCCACCGCTTATTATCTAGCGAAAGAGCATGGTATTACCAATATTGCGGTGGTTGAAAAAGGCTATCTAGGTGGTGGTAATACTGCGCGAAACACCACCATAGTGCGCTCCAATTACTTGTGGGATGAGGCTGCTCATCTCTACGAGCACTCGATGAAATTGTGGGAAGGTTTGTCTCAAGAGCTCAATTATAACCTCATGTTTAGTCAAAGAGGTGTGTTAAACCTCGGCCACACATTACAAGACATGAGGGATATAGAAAGGCGAGTGAATGCAAATCGGCTCAATGGAATAGACAGCGAGGTGCTGAGCACCAAAGAAGTGCAAGACTTGGTGCCAATATTAAATTGCTCGCCAACTGCGAGGTATCCGGTGTTGGGAGCAAGTTGGCAACCGCGTGGTGGGACCGCCCGTCATGACGCAGTCGCTTGGGGTTATGCACGAGCAGCCGATAAGTTAGGCGTTGATCTTATCCAGCAAAACGAAGTGACCGGCATTCGCGTAGAAAAGGGCTCAGTGGTTGGTGTAGAGACCAAGAAAGGCTTTATTGGTGCAAGTAAAGTGGCTTGTGTGGCATCAGGCAACTCTGGTGAGCTCGCCAAGATGGTCAATATGAGCTTGCCATTAGAATCTCACCCGCTACAAGCCATGGTTTCTGAGCCTTTAAAACCCTGTTTAGATACTGTGGTGATGTCTAACCATGTCCATGGATACATGAGCCAATCTGATAAAGGCGATTTAGTTATTGGAGCGGGTATCGATAGCTACCTTGGATTTGGACAAAGAGGCTCTTTTCCTGTTATTGAGCACACCATAGCAGCCATTATTGAGATGTTTCCCATCGTTAGCCGAGTCAGGCTCAATCGCCACTGGGGAGGCATTGTTGATACCACGCCTGATGCTTGCCCAATCATCAGTAAAACCCCGATTAAAGGTTTGTATTTTAATTGTGGCTGGGGAACGGGAGGCTTTAAAGCAACACCAGGTTCTGGTCATGTATTTGCGCACACCATCGCGAAAGATCACCCGCACCCTCTCGCTGATGCCTTTAACCTCAATCGATTTGTGACTGGGAATTTAATTGATGAGCACGGCGCAGCCGGCGTTGCACACTAGGTCTAGGAGAAAGAGTTATGCTGCAAATCTATTGCCCGTATTGCGATGAAATACGCGAAGAAGAAGAGTTTCACTACGCGGGAGAGGCGCATATTGTCAGGCCTTTAGAACCAGAGGCGGTGACCGATGAAGAATGGGGTCACTATCTGTTTCACCGAAAAAATAACAAAGGCTCACATCAGGAAATGTGGTCGCACAGTGCGGGGTGCCGTAAGTTTTTTAATGTTGTCCGTAACACAGTAACTTACCAGATAGAAGAAGTTTATAAAATCGGCAGTAGCTGTGCTTTATTCAACCAAGAGGAGCAGCACAATGGCTGAGCTTAACAGGCTTGAGAAAGGCGGTCGTATTGAGCGAGCACACAGTCTCACATTCTCATTCAATGGTAAGCGCTACACAGGTTGCAAAGGCGATACTATTGCGTCGGCCTTACTTGCCAATGGCGTTGATGTGGTGGGAAGAAGTTTCAAATATTCTCGGCCACGAGGAATATTGGCAGCAGGGGCAGAAGAGCCCAATGCCATTTTACAAGTCGGCAGCAGTCCTTCGACCACTATTCCCAACATTCGCGCTACTCAGGCTGAGTTATATCAAGGTCTGACGGCCACCTCAGTTGCGGGTTGGCCAAGTGTGGAATTGGATGTGATGGCGGGGGTGGGAAAGGTAGGCGGTGCCATGATGCCGCCGGGCTTTTACTACAAAACGTTCATGCAACCTGAAAGCCTATGGCCAACGTACGAAAAATACATCAGAAAGGCTGCAGGTTTGGGTAAAGTCCCTGCTGAGCAAGACCCAGATCAGTACGATAAGCTTAATCATCATGCCGATGTGCTGATCATTGGTGCAGGGCCCGCTGGACTTGCAGCCGCAAAAACCTTGGCCGGTTCTGGCCTGCGTGTGATTGTGCTCGATGAGCAAAACGAATTTGGTGGCTCGCTACTGTCTAGTACTGAAAAGCTTGATGGTAAACCTTGCATGGACTGGGTTGCTGAAACTTTGGGGATCTTGTACTCAGACCCTAACGTTACCTTGTTGGCGAGAACGACGGCTTTTGGCTACTACGACCATAATTTTGTCGGAGCGGTAGAAAGGCGCAGCGATCATCTAGGCGAAAACGTATCGGGAATTCGTCAGCGTTTGCATCGCATTCGCGCTAAGAAAGTTATCTTGGCGACGGGGGCCTTGGAAAGACCACTGGTTTTTGCCAATAACGACGTGCCAGGGTGCATGTTAGCGTCTGCTGTCTCTACGTACATTAATCGTTATGCCGTTGCTGCGGGAAGCAAACTTGTGTTGATGACCACCAACGATCACGCGTACCAAACGGCGATTGATTGGCACAATGCAGGACGGGAAGTGGTGGCTGTGGTTGATACTCGGCAGGAATCAAACGGCGATCTCGTTTCAAAAGCGCGCAGCTTGGGCATCAAGATACTAATGGGGAAAGCGGTTATAGAGGTCTCTGGCAGCAAACGAGTGACAGGGGTTAAGGTGGTTTCCCTTAACTCTGATGGCAGCGAAGTTATTGGTAAAGCAACCCATCTGACTTGCGATACGGTGGCAAGCTCTGGTGGCTGGAGTCCGGTTGTTCATCTATCCTGCCACACAGGGAGCAAGCCTATCTGGAACTCAGATATCGCAGGCTTTGTTCCCGGCCCTGCCTCTCATAACCAACTGTTTGTTGGCGGCGCCGTGGGAACCTACTCATTAGGCGCTGTTCTAGAACAAGGTGCTGGGGCAGGGCTCGTCAGTGGTGAAGAATTGGGCGGAGCGCTAATCGAGGCCAACTTCATTACCCCTAAGGCTCATGAGTACAATGAGTCAGACCCAATGGCGCTTTATCATGTTCCCCATATCAAACCGACCAGTCGAGCGCCTAAGCAATTTGTTGATTTTCAAAATGATGTAACCGCCGCGGGTATTGAGCTTGCCACAAGAGAAGGCTTTGAGTCGATTGAGCATGTAAAACGTTATACCGCGATGGGATTTGGTACTGACCAAGGGAAAACATCCAATATCAATGGGATGGCTATTGTTGCCAAAGCACTAAATCAAACCATCCAAGAGACAGGCACAACCATTTTTCGCCCCATGTATACGCCAGTGACCTTTGGTGCGTTAGCGGGAAGAGATACGGGCAAATTGTTTGACCCTGCAAGGTTTAGCGCAATTCATGAGTGGCATGTTGCTCACGGGGCAAAGTTTGAAGATGTGGGGCAATGGAAGCGGCCTTGGTATTTTCCAAAGCAAGGCGAGACCATGCAGGATGCACTCACGCGTGAGTGTATGGCAACGCGTCGTAGCATAGGTATCTTAGATGCGTCCACGCTTGGAAAAATTGATATTCAAGGTAAGGATGCAAGAGAGTTTCTTAATCGAATTTACACCAATTCATGGTCAAAGCTTGCTCCGGGCCGCTGTCGATATGGTGTTATGTGTAAAGAAGATGGCATGATCTTCGATGATGGCGTGACTTCTTGTATCAATGACAATCACTTTATTATGACTACCACTTCTGGTGGAGCTGCCGCAGTACTCGAATGGTTAGAGCTATGGCATCAAACAGAGTGGCCAGAGTTAGAGGTGTATTTTGCTAGTGTGACCGATCATTGGGCAACGATGACAATATCTGGTCCGAATAGCCGATTTTTGCTCGAAAAGTTGGTGGATGGTCATGATGTGTCCAATGACGCGTTTCCTTATATGAGTTGGCAGTCATTTAAGGTAGCTGGCGTAGATGCACGAGCATTTCGTATCAGTTTTACTGGTGAGCTGTCTTTTGAAATTAACGTGCCAGCCAATTATGGCTTATACGTGTGGGAACAAGTCATGGCTGCTGGTGAGGAGTTTGGTATCACGCCTTATGGCACCGAAACCATGCACATTCTTCGTGCCGAGAAAGGCTTTATTATTGCAGGGCAGGACACAGATGGCTCGGTATCTCCGCAAGATATGGATATGAACTGGATCGTCGGTAAAAACAAAACATTCAGTTATATCGGTAAGCGCTCATGGGAGCGTGAAGACAACCAGCGGCAAGATAGAAAACAGTTTGTTGGGTTACTAACTCAAGATCCCAGTGTCGTGTTACCTGAAGGGGCTCAAGCGGTCTTTGACCCCAGTGAGCCAATCCCAATGACAATGGTTGGGCATGTCACATCAAGTTATTACAGCCCAGTATTAGATCGCTCTATTGCATTGGGCGTTATCAAAGGCGGTTTGTCTCGGGTAGGCGAAAAGGTGTATTTCCCGCTGCCTGATGGAACATCAGTAGAAGCTGAAATTACCACATCTGTATTTTATGATCCCAAAGGAGAGCGCCAAAATGTCTGATATCACTCTTGAAGCTAGGGCCGACAACAAAGTCACCTCTCCCAGCCCTAAAGCGCAATGGATGCCCCGAGAGGCTTCACCTCTCGCCCATGTGGAATTTATAACACCTGACCAATTATATCAGCAGACGAGCGTTGACATCCGTGAGATTAAAGGTTTAACCCACTTTATCTTGAGGGGAAAAACAGAGAACCCCGTTTTTACTTCTGGGGTTGAAAAGGCGCTTGGCGTAGCGCTTCCTATTGCACCGGGAACGTCCGTTCAAACCGATCGCCTGCGTGTTTTCTGGCAATCTCCTGATGAATGGTTGATTATTGGAGAGCCTAATTCAGCTGTGGCAATCGAATTGGCTTTGCATCAGCATTTAGAGGGGCATTATGCGGTCACTGAAGTGAGCAGTGGCCAAACTCTTCTGAGTCTGAGTGGAGCAAATGCTGAAAATGTCATAAAAAAATCAACCTTGTATGACGTCCATATCCGTCAGTTCCCGATAGGTCATGTGGCTGGAACCACGTTTGCCAAATCACAAGTTCAAATTCGGCGTATTGGCGAGCAGGCATTTGAGCTTGTGGTTCGTCGAAGTTTCGCCGACTACCTATGGATGTGGCTAATGGATGCAGGGCGTGAGTATGGTGTGGTCTTTCATAAAGACTAGCCGGACAACCAGTCGCCAAACCGATTTGGTGTTGGCGACTGACAATAACAGTCTTAAGGTGACTTAATGAATCAATCAAATTCCAACTACATTTTAACCGCAAGCTGTCCTAGCCGTATTGGGACAGTGGATGTAGTGACCCGCTTTTTATGTGAATCTGGGTGTTATATATCCGAGTTAAACTCTTTTGATGATGAGTTGAACCAGCGCTTTTTTATTCGAGTCGAATTTGCTCAAGAGGGCAGTGGAAAGTTTGATCAGCAAGCGTTTAAGCAAGGCTTTGGTGAACGCAGTAAAGCCTTTAATATGGAATGGGAGTTGACCGATAAGAGTTACAGACCTTCTGTGGTGATCATGGTGTCTAAATATGATCACTGTTTGAACGATTTGCTCTACCGCTATCGCACCCATAATCTGCCTATCGATATCAAAGCGGTGATCTCTAATCACGAAGATTTGAGGTCACTAGCGGAATGGCATGATATTCCTTATCACTGCTTTCCTATTTCCCATGAAACTAAGTCACAACAAGAAGCGCAAGTACAAAAAGTATTGGATGATGTTGGCTGCGAGTTATTGATTCTTGCCCGATACATGCAAGTTCTGTCTGATTCAATGTGTCAACAATGGTCACGAAAAGCGATTAACATTCATCACTCATTGCTCCCCGGTTTTAAAGGCGCAAAACCTTATCATCAAGCGTATGATAAAGGCGTGAAACTCGTTGGAGCCACAGCGCATTATGTCAGTAGCGACTTAGATGAGGGGCCGATTATTACCCAAGGCATGGAAAATGTGAATCATACCTATTACCCCAAAGATCTGATCAAAAAAGGTAAGGATATTGAAGCGCTAACGCTTGCCAAAGCCATTCAATATCATATTGAAAAGCGCGTGTTTTTATTTAACGACAAAACGGTAGTTTTTGAACGTTCCTAACGTGTTTTATCGTCAATATGGGTTTTTGCCGACTGGCATGCTTAGCTATATTTTCATTTTTAAAGTGCTTGACCTTACCCTTAGGGAAAGGTCTATATTCAACTTTCAAACCGAAGGTATACTATGAAGCACTCACTTAAACACACATTGATTACGTTACTCAGTATCTTAGCGATGCTGATGACTAGTTATGTGTCTAGTGTGCGCGCAATGCCAGGAAATAGTATGCCTTTTTCTGTGATGTCATCGAGTGATATGCCTTGCCATACTCGCAAAATCGACTTTTTGACTACATCAACAGAGCTTGTTCAAATAAGTTCCCGTGAGAACTGCCATTCGATGGTAGGGTCGTCGCTTGATGACTTGGATAAGGCCGCCTCAGATACGATGACACATTGTCAGGGAGCTAACTCAACGGTTGATAACTGTTGTCCTTCTGTTTGTTCAGGTGTGCCATACCCAATAGATACACTTAGCTCTCTTGGCATGGTGTCCGTTTCACGAGCGCTTCATCAATCACTTAAACTGGATCTGGCTGTCGCATATATCGATGGCTTACAACGTCCACCTTCCTTGTAGTTCAATCCTCATTTCTGTTCGTTCTCAAACATGCTGGCGATAGGTGCCGTGTTTGAGGTAGTCCATATTTTTATTCATGGATCAACATTGTGACTATTGAATTTTATCGTCTTGGTTTTCCTAAAACCTTGAGTGTTACGATTGCAGTTCTCGTTTCTGCTGTGCCTTTGTCGTCTAGCGCCAAGGACCAGAGTTTGCAGAGTAACCTTGCTGCTAGGCAGCAACTGAACCTAGTTATTGAAACTGCGCTGGCAAATGATACTAGCCGTGCACAATATGCTGCTCAATCTAAAGCTATGCGAGAGACCGCTGTGGCGAGCGCTACCTTAATGGACCCCAAACTCAAAGTGGGTTTTGGTGGCTTGCCAGTTGACTCTTTCGAGTTCGATCAAGACCCTATGACTAACCTCTCTCTTGGGTTGATGCAGCAATTTGAACGAGGTTCGACTTTGGAGTTGAATCAACAGCAAAATAACCAACAAGCTGACGCCATTGCCTATCAGATTCAGGTAAGAGAGAGGGACGTTGCCAATAGTATTACTCAGCTATGGTTAGAGCTAGGCTATTTGAAATTTACTTACCATCTTATTAAACAAAATCAAGATCTTATGATGGAGATGGAGCGGTATATAAAAACCAATTACGCCATTGGCAACAGTGAAGCGCAAGATCTACTCAACAGCCAAATACAAATTAGCAAATTAGACGAAAAATTACAGCTAAATCACCAAAAACAAAGCCGGTTGGTAGCGCAGTTATCCGAATGGCTTGGGAGTGGTTGGGAAACTGAGAGCCTCGTGAGCAGTGCCAATTATCAGCTTGCTTGGACCAAGTTAGATTCAATTTTGAACAATGCGGACAGTCAGCGCCAGTATTATCCCCTGCTTAATCAGCACCCTCTGGTTCAGATAGCTGAGAGCAACATTTCGGTCAATCGAACTCAAGTTGAGATAGCAGAGCAAGCTTTTTCACCACAATTTGGTGTGGAAGTTATGTATGCCTATCGTCAAGCAGATGCGATGAATGGGGAACCTGCATCCGATCTGGTGAGCGCTTATCTCACCATGGATATCCCGCTATTCACCGGCAATCGACAAGATAAAAAGCTTGCCGCAGCCCAATACCAAGTTGGTGCATCGCAATATCAAAAAGATACTTTGTTAGCGCAGATGTCTGCCAAAGTTGCCGCTTTAATAAACGATAGAACCAATATTACTGAGCGTGTCGAACGTTACCAAGAGCGATTATTGCCGCAGGCGAAGACAAGGATTGAAGCGGTTGAAAGGGGATATCAAAACAATACCGCTGAGTTTGGTGAAGTGGTCACGGCGTCGACTGACGAGCTGGCATTAAAAATGGAGCTTACCCGTCTAATTACTGACCTAAATCAAACCAATAGCCAGCTTGCTTCTCTGCTTGGTGGCTTTGAATATCAAGTGGCTACTCCGACTGCCAACTACCGACAACAGTAATAAAGGATTAAAAATGAGTACATATAGAATTGCTTGCTTCGCTTTGCTGATTGGCGGTGTTTTGGGTTTTGGTATTAACAGTGTTGTGAGTGGAATAAACCAGCCTATGTCTGAAACAAAAGATGGAGATTCCAGTGCAACGAACGATCCATTGTATTGGGTAGCGCCTATGGACCCCAATTATCAAAGAGATAAACCGGGCAAGTCACCCATGGGGATGGATCTTATCCCAGTCTATGCTGATGACCTAAATCGCGACAATGATAAGCCGGGAACCGTGAAGATCGATCCTGCTGTTGAGAATAACCTTGGAGTGAAAACGGCCGCTGCTGAGTATGAAGTGTTAGCGCCTAGAATAGAAACCGTTGGCTATATTGCTTTTGATGAGAGCCTGCTTTGGCAAACGAATGTGCGGGTTTCCGGTTGGGTTGAAAAACTCTACATCAATGCCGTTGGTGAAAAAGTTAAGCGGGGAGAAGTCTTGTTTACCCTATATTCTCCTGAACTGGTGAAGGCGCAAGAAGAGCTGATCAATGCTTATCAAACTAAACGAAAAGGCATGATAGAAGCGGCGACAGAGAGACTGATTACTCTAGGAGTTGATAAAGCGCAAGTAAAGCAAATAGCAAACCGAGGTAGAGCTTTTCAAAGCATAGAAATCAAGGCGCCCTCGGATGGCATTATTGCCAGCCTTAACATCCGAGAAGGAGGGTATTTGTCTCCAGCTCAAGCTGTGATCAGCGCTGGCCCCCTTGATGATGTTTGGGTTGATGCAGAGGTTTTTGAGCGTCAATCGCATTGGATTGAGCAGGGTAGTGAGGCGGTTATGACTTTAGATGCCCTTCCCAGAGGTGAATGGAAAGGAGAAGTCGACTATGTCTATCCTATTTTAGATCCTAGCACTCGTACTCTACGTGTTCGCTTGCGTTTCCCTAACCCTAATGGGGATCTAAAACCTAACATGTTTGCTAACGTTACCTTAAAGCCAGTTACTAGCGACAAGGTGCTTACGATACCACGTGCTTCTGTTATTTATTCGGGAGGAATGGCGAGAGTTGTTCTTGCGCAAGGCGGTGGCAAATATCGGTCTGTTCAAATTAAAGTTGGCCGTGAAGCATCAGATAAAGTGGAAGTATTGCAAGGGCTAAAGCGAGGAGAGCGGGTCGTTACATCCGCACACTTTATGCTCGACTCTGAATCGAGTCAGTCTGCAGACCTTTCACGTATCAACGGGTTAGATGATACGGTTTGGGCCAAAGAAGTATGGGTCAGCGGCAATATTACCATGCTTATGGCTGATTTTGGCATGATTACTGTGTCTCATCAGCCGGTGTCCTCTTGGCGTTGGCAAGCTGGAGAAAGGAGTTTCTCCGTAGCAGAAAAAGACATGCTAGCTGGGTTTGAAGAAGGACAAACGGTTGATTTTTTAATTGAGAAGAACGGCAGTGACTTTGTCTTGAAGCAGCTAAAAATGAGTGAGGGTAAACAATGATCAATACCATCATTCGTTGGTCGATAAGCAATCGGCTTTTAGTACTTATTGCGACATTGACTTTGATTGCGGCAGGTATCTATAGCGTCAAAAATACCCCCGTAGATGCCATTCCAGATTTATCCGATGTTCAGGTCATCATCAAAACCAGCTATCCGGGGCAAGCGCCTCAGGTGGTCGAAGATCAGGTTACCTATCCTTTGACTACCGCTATGCTTGCGGTTCCTGGAGCTGAGACGGTAAGGGGATATTCTTTCTTCGGCGATTCATATGTCTATATCATTTTTAATGACGATACAGATATGTATTGGGCAAGATCTCGAGTATTAGAGTACTTGAGTCAGGTTTCGTCCAAACTTCCGCCGAGTGCCAAGCCAACACTAGGCCCAGATGCGACAGGTGTTGGTTGGATATACAGCTATGTTTTGCAAGATAAAACAGGTCAGATGGATTTAGCCCAATTGCGCAGTTTGCAAGATTGGTTTTTGAAGTATGAACTGCAAACACTGGATGGTGTCTCTGAAGTTGCTACGGTTGGAGGCATGGTGAAACAGTATCAAGTACAAATCGATCCAGCAAAACTGAGAGCGTATGATCTTACTTTGCAACAAGTGAATAAGGCGATCCAAGAGGGCAACCAGGAATCTGGAGCATCTGTTGTTGAGGTAGCAGAAGCGGAACATATGGTCCGTACTACTGGCTATCTATCTGGAATTGAAGATATAAAAGCGCTACCACTAAAGGTGACTAAAAAAGGGACACCACTGTTACTTGGTGATATCGCGGATATTAATCTTGGTCCTCAAATGAGGCGAGGGATCTCTGAGCTCAATGGTCAAGGAGAAGCTGTTGGCGGTGTAATCGTAATGCGTTTTGGTGAGAATGCCAGCAAGGTGATTGAGGAAGTAAAAGAGAAGTTATCTCATCTGCAAAGCAGCCTTCCAGAGGGGGTGGAAATAGTGACGACTTATGATCGTTCGAGCTTGATTAATGCAGCGGTTGATAACTTGTGGGATAAGCTTGCAGAGGAATTTATCGTCGTTGCGATTGTATGCGCTTTGTTCTTGTTCCATATTCGCTCTTCTCTGGTTATCGCTTTTAGTCTTCCTGTCGGTATTCTCTGTGCTTTCATTATTATGCATTGGCAAGGACTGAACGCAAACATCATGTCTCTTGGGGGCATTGCAATCGCGATTGGCGCTATGGTTGATGGTGCTATTGTTATGATTGAAAATGTGCATAAGCATATCGAGAGAACACCGTTAACAGACAAAAATCGTTGGCAAGTAATAGGTGATGCAGCTCAAGAAGTGGGGCCGCCTCTGTTTTTCTCACTTCTTATTATTACCTTGAGCTTTGTGCCGGTCTTTGCGCTAGAAGGGCAAGAGGGCAAGATGTTCTCCCCTTTAGCATTTACTAAAACTTATGCGATGGCCGCATCGGCAGGTCTTGCGATTACGCTTGTTCCCGTGCTGATGGGATATTTGATACGAGGAAAAGTGCTTCCTGAGCACAAAAACCCAATCAACAAAGGGCTAGTTAACTTATATAAGCCATTATTGAATTTTAGCTTGAAGTACCCTAAATCCATACTAGCTTTGGCTATTGTGCTGATGGGCTCTGCTTATTATCCAACAACTCGGCTTGGTAGTGAGTTTATTCCGCCGTTGGATGAAGGCGATCTCATGTACATGCCAACGACTTATCCTGGTATATCGATTGGTAAAGCAAGAGAACTGCTCCAGCAAACCAATAAACTCATTATGACTGTGCCTGAAGTTGAAACAGCGTGGGGCAAAGTAGGCCGAGCGGAAACCGCTACCGATCCAGCGCCTTTGACCATGATAGAAACCGTTATCCAACTTAAACCAAGAGATCAATGGCGGGAGGGGTTGACCACTGAAATGCTCCGTAAAGAGTTTGATGATTTGGTTCAATTCCCGGGGCTAACCAATGCTTGGGTCATGCCCATCAAAACTCGAATTGATATGTTGGCAACCGGTATTAAAACACCGATAGGAATAAAGATCTCTGGCCCTGAACTCAAACAAATCGAGCAAATTGGTTCTCAGTTAGAGCCCATTTTAAATGGCATAGATGGCACAGCATCGGTTTACGCGGAACGTGTAGCGGGTGGTCGTTATGTCACGATTGATATCAATCGAAAGGCCGCGGCGCGTTATGGTTTGAGTATCAAAGACGTTCAGCAGGTGATTTCTACTGCAGTTGGAGGCCTAAATGTCGGTGAAACGATTGAAGGACTTGAGCGTTATCCTATCAATGTTCGTTATCCACAGAGCTATCGTGATTCTGTGGTAATGCTGAAAAACCTACCTCTCGTCACAACCAATGGTGCCCGTATTGCTTTAGCCGATGTTGCCGATGTGCGATATGAAGATGGTCCTCCGATGATAAAAACAGAAAATGCTAGGCCTAATGGGTGGGTGTTTGTTGATATTGATGGAAGAGACTTAGGCTCTTATGTCAAAGAAGCGAAGCAGGTGGTCTCGCAGAAACTTAGCCTACCAGCTGGATATTCATTATCTTGGTCAGGGCAATATGAATATATGCAAAGAGCAAAAGACCGTTTGGGTGTTGTGATTCCTATTACTGTCGCCATCATCATGCTACTGCTGTATTTCAGCTTCCGCAGGGTTGGTGAAGTTGCTGTGATTATGTTGACTTTGCCTCTTGCTATGGTAGGAGGACTTTGGTTGATGTATTTGCTCAATTACAACTTCTCTATTGCCGTTGGCGTGGGCTTTATTGCTTTAGCTGGCGTGGCAGTGGAGATTGGTGTGATCATGTTGGTTTATTTAAATCAAGCATGGCATTACACCAAGCTTGATGCGGCTTCGCAAAATGTAAGTATTCAAGAATCAGATTTAGTCGGTGCGATACGAGAGGGGGCTGGGCTTAGAGTTCGTCCGGTGATGATGACAGTACTTACCGTGATCATTGGTTTGATTCCGATTATGTTCGGACAAGGTACCGGTTCAGAGGTCATGCAGCGTATTGCGGCACCTATGGTAGGAGGTATGGCCTCTGCACTGCTCCTCACTCTCTTGGTCATTCCGGCAATCTTCAAACTATGGAAATTGCACGAAATTCGCCAATTACAAAAAAATCCAAAGCAATAAGGTCAATATAAACTGGGAGAGGCCTTAGGTTCTCCCTCTGACTTAACCCCCAATCTAGTAAGGAAAAAATGATGAACAAGACACTGATTGCAATACTTCTCTCTGTGAGTACGACTTCGGCACTGGCCAATATGGAGCATTCAAATATGAACCAAAACAAAATGGATCACTCCATGATGAATATGGATGGGATGTCACAAGTTGGCATGCCAGCAAAAGGATCACAGCCTGATAAAGTTGTCCAAGTTCTACTCAATGATGATATGACGATACAATTTAAACAAGAGGTCAATATAGAGCCTAATGATGTGGTCCAGTTTGTGGTGATGAATGTTGGAAAAATTGACCACGAGTTCACTATTGGCTCAGCAAAAGAGCAGTTAGAACATCGTGAAATGATGAAATCTATGCCACAACATATGCATGATTCAGGCAGTGCTGTTACGGTCAAGCCAGGTGAAGCTAAGCAGTTATTGTGGCATTTCCATGGAGACAATAACGTTGAGTTTGCCTGCAATATACCAGGTCATGCAGAAGCAGGAATGGTTAAAAAGGTGACCTTGTAGGTTATTTCATCTAGCGAGACACGGTAGAGGTTTAAGTTACTTGCTCGCTCTTTGGTGCTTGCTACAAAAGTGAAATGGCACTTGGTTAAAGGCGCTACAGCCGATTGTGCTATAGCGCTGATTTAGCTAGAGCATTAGTCTAGCTTTTTCCACTGTTGATTTACCCAACCAGGATCGGCAGCCACGCCTGGTGCGAAAGCAGAGTTGGAGCAATTTGCTGACCAAGCTCCGTAGCATTGCCAAATACCTTCTGTACCAAAATCAACTACGGTTCCTTCGGTATAGTTCTCCAGTCCATCTGGATAAACGTAATCGACATCACCGTTACCTCCACCATTACCACTGTCTAGGTCGTGTACGTTTATAACAATCGAATCGCGATTATTTTCTCCTTCAGAATCGGTCACTTCAAGAGTGACTGTTAAATTGGTATCCTCATCAACATCAGGAGCAATGAAACGGATAGAATGCCCATTGTTGATCTCTTCGAATTCAACGCCCTCCGATACACTCCAATGGTAAACAACTTTGCTGTTATCACCATCAGGATCATTAACTTCAGAATTGACAGTGACTTCATCTTTCTCGTCAACTGAATCTTGTGATGTTGACAGGCTTACTTCTGGGGGAAGATTATCACCGCCATCACCGCCATCACCGCCATCACCGCCATCACCGCCATCACCGCCATCACCGCCACCAGTGCCATCCAATTTCACGGGATCGTGGCTATATTGTTCAATCTTGTCTGCCATCCAGTCACCATCGCCAGAGTTGGTGGAGATCGGTGAAACAGAGGTCGTTGAGCCGCCACCCCATAAAATTGCAAAAATATTATGGCTAGGGAGGGTGTTGATCATCGGCTCTGACCAATCATGTATATCGGCACTGAGAAACTGCTCGACGTTGGATGAGTTACCATAGTAATAACTGGCGTCCATTGGTTTATTAAGTAGTGATGAATCAATAACGGAAATATCAGTTCCAATACGGGAGTCCCCCATAAAATAGGGACCTGATGAGGATTGTTGGTCTTCATTTATTAGACGACTGCCCTCATCTTTGGTCGGCATATGGCCTGCTGATATTTGCCATAGCATTGCAGGTACTTGTGCATCACTGCTGATATATTCAACATACTTGAGGTATCTATCCCAGTTGGTAGCATTGGCAGCATGCAACAAATCAATGGTTTGTACCTGATCAAACCCATCTCTCTCCCATTTATCAAAGACAATATAGTCGGGTTTGTATTCACCATTATAAACTTTAAGCTCTTTCAAAAAATCATTAACAATATCGGCTTTCTCTTGAGAAAGATCATTATCAGCTTGTAGCCACAATGCAGAGTCACCTGCCCAAATATTCATTTGCCAACCATAGCTGATATTTGGTGCGAAGGCTTCCATAATAAAGTTAATGGATGCGATATAACCGATAATATTATCTTCAAATTCAGGTTGTGAGGGGATAGTAACGTCTGGATAGGTAGCTCGAATATAGTCGATTGCTTGCGTCAATTGTGTATTGACATGAACGCTACCGTCTTTTTTGAGAGAATCTTGATCCCAATATTTTTGAAATTCTCCTAAGAAATCTGGGTTAAGAATAAATGACATTGGTGTCGATTGACCATCACTATAGTCTTGTGCAGCTACGGCTTGAGTAATGAAGGTGGCATAATGTTTATACAGTGCTTCATCGTTTTGTAGATCCTGTAAAGTTCCCGAGCCGTCTTCGCATTGACCGCTCGCTCCGATATAGCCCATCCCGCCGCTACCATTGGCGGTATAAATGACCATAACCGGCAACACCTCTTTTCCAGACACGTTGGAAATATTTTGGGCATTAATTATGGTATCGTGCAAGGGCAGTTCGTCGTAACCCAATATTTGGCATGGGTCGCCATTACCTCCAAACCCAGCATATTTAAAAACCGAGTCAACTTGAGTGCCAACAGCAACATCCGTCTGGTTATCCGTTACCGTGCCGTGGGAAACATAATCGGGAAAACCAGCCACCGTTAAGTTATCGACTGATGCGAAAGAAAGAGAAGATATGCCCCACAGTGCGCATGCGAGCAATGTTGGCTTAAAGGTTGGTTTCATGTCTTTCATTGTTTAAAACTCATCCATTAGATTATTAAAAATAAAAACCCCACATAACATTAATTTAAGACATACATTCCCTTAAATTGTTACTTGATGAGGTTCAATATTCATATTAATACTTGTCCTTATTTAAATTATGGTTTTACTGTCAATTTTCTGTTTTATAATTTATAGTGATGAATATTGATAAAATTTTAAATAAAAACATCATTTAATGTCATTCAACTGACACTTTATGATATATATTTACTATTTTTATAGATATATTCACTCAAGTTGTTATTTGATAAAAGCCAAGATTTATTTAATGTCTTTGTGTCAGTTTTCGGTGCTATTGTTTACAGGAGGTAAATTTCATTTAGCCGCATCTAGACAAAGTGGTCCATAAAAGCTAAGCAGTTATTGTGGCATTTCCATGGAGACAATAACGTTGAGTTTGCCTGCAATATACCAGGTCATGCAGAAGCGGGAATGGTTAAAAAGGTGACCTTGTAGGTTATTTCATCTAGCCAGTGTAAGTTAGAGATTTAAGTTACGGGCAGAAAGTTGCTCAACCTTAGATACGAAAGCGTTAGTGTGCGAGCCACTTAGGTGGCTCGACAACTATCTTAACAGCGATGGTTAATAAAAATCTGATCGCCTTAGAGCGGTAAAGTGCTTTACAAACTCTGGTCTTTCGGGCGTTGGGCGCGTTTCCTCGAGAGCTGCGCTATGTTCCGTATAAGCATACAGTGTTTCAGAACTGTTATTTTCTACACTTGTTTCGACCTCAGCCGAAAAGGTTTCTTGATCCACCGATTCACTCTTTTGTGCTCTAGTGAAAGAAAAAGGATTTAGGTTGAATAGACTCATAGTACTTCCTTAACCTCAGTCTTGTTATTGATAGGATTGTACAAAAAATAACCAGCAAGGCAAGGGGTGAGCGCAAGAATAAGCGTGTTTTTTAATCTTCCGTACGGATTTTTTTAGCACAAAGAATAAAAACCACATCAAAAACAGCAGATTAATAAATTTTAATTAGATTCTTTAATGCTTTGCTTTGTGATCTATATCTCATGTTTATGGTTTGATGGTGTTTTGTGAATTATTATTGGTGTGAGTGAGATAAATAATCATGACAGCGACATCAATGACCTAAGTCAATTCTCATTAGGGCAGAGCATTCTATAATGTGCCTACATCATTCTCTCTTGATCATTTCGTAAGTCGTAAAATGACTCAATTTACCTTCTTTAAAGCTAATGTAAACCTTGTTGTTAGGTATGTTTGTGCTCGGTTATCTTTTTTCTGCCATGAACCGATGGGCAATGCAGAGCTGTAATATGAATGAGCTACGCAATACCAGAACTGATAGTCCAAGAATACGGCGAAGCTTATTAGTCATCTTCAGTGGTATGGGTATTGAATTTCGCAATGGAATGCATGCTCTTAGGACAACATTTGCTTGCCTTATTGCCATCTGCATCACTCGTTTATTCGATATTCCGCATTCTAGCTGGACAATAGTCACCATTGTCGTGGTGATGGGACCTGCATCATACTTTCGAACAACACTTTCTAAGGCAAGCCAACGATTAATTGGTACATTGGTTG
The DNA here is from genome assembly GCF_030161235.1 of Vibrio zhanjiangensis. Classification (GTDB taxonomy): domain Bacteria; phylum Pseudomonadota; class Gammaproteobacteria; order Enterobacterales; family Vibrionaceae; genus Vibrio; species Vibrio zhanjiangensis. Next base: position 22,627 of record NZ_BSPW01000083.1, read on the forward strand.
GTGCTTTCGCTGGTGTATTTCTTCACTTAATTCCGGTAGAAAAGACGATAACTCATGGTATATTGCTTTTGCTATTACTTGGAATAGCATCATATTTCTTTTGGAGCCGTTACTCCTATGCAGCAATTTTAGCTGCAGTCACATTGGCGATAGTCTCTGATGTTCAGTTAGGGGATTTATCTGTGACAGAATGGAGAGTATTTAATGTTATTTTGGGAACTTCAATAATTTGGTTTTGTAGCCGATTTGTCTTTCCTGAACGCGCTTTAAGTCACTTTCAATTGATGATCTCAGAATTTCTTCAACTGGTTGCCGATTATTATCTATTGCATTTATTTGACTCCCAAGATAAACATGAAAAAGTGGATCTCAACATAGACTTATTGAGCCAAAATCTAGCACAGCAACATGCTATTTTAGCCCATGTCAAAAGTGAATCGAGGCAACAAACGGATACTGTTTCAGAGATATTAACGCTTGAACATCGATTACTTGGATTAGTCGAGAGTTTGCTGACAGATAAGTGGTCACATTCAATTCCAAATATGCTAGAACTTGGCCGCCAACTTTTTGATGCGATGAACATTCTGAGTTTAGAAATTGCAGAGGGTGATGTTAGCCAATATACCAGCTTTGATTTTCTCGATTATTATGAGGATTTTGATTTAAGCCATCTAAATCAGTGCAGTTATGTATGGCTAAATCATCAATTAAGTCAGCAGATAAGTCAATTATCGAATCTTTTGCAAAAGATTTGTTATCACTCCAATTATTAGATATTGAAAATAAAGGCTATTGAATTAAAAAATGCTGAAGTTGAGTAAAGCTGTGATACTTACCTTTTTTTGAAACTGTACATGGCCACTGCTTTTCGGTAGCATATCGCTCCTTATAAATGATCCAAACTAACGAGGCTTCAGAAGCGTAAACACCTTCAGACACCATGCGCAGCATCCACACCAACATTAAACCTGAATTTGAGCCTTTATTGTCTGAACTAGCGATACATGCTTTACTTCATTTAAGAACGAACCATAGTGCTAAAATACTCGCACGCAAGTCCCGACTTGAGGTGAACGATATTCTTTCTGCATGGCTGAATAGAGCAGGAAATAGTAAGAAATATAAACCGTTTAAGAAAAAAATCCGTTCTCTTGTGACGCATGCGCGTTCGCAACGTTTAGATATGGAGTCAATGTTGGGTAATTTGTTATCACCGCTTAATGGTGATGAACTTCCACATTTGGACAGTTTTCTTCTGTTGATCAATATGCTCGAGAAAGAAGTGAGTACGACGGCACTAGTATCAAGTCCAGAAAGCGTGGACTTAGCCTTTAACCCCAAAAGTTGTCTGCTCTGTGTGTTATCGCCTGATCTTAATGCGCATTTTGACTCTCGCAATCGTTTAGTCCAAGACATCTCGATGTTGTTTCGTGGTTCTCGAGGTGAAAAGCATGCAATTTTGCGTATTATATATACTTCCTCAATTTTCGAACACAAAGTCGAATATGAAGATGATGACTTCATACGCATTTGTTTGTCCCTAAAATAATAGTGACTTTAACTTCTGACGATAACCATTTGCACCTTTTACGAGGGAGAAGCAAGCCCTATCGTGTAAAGGCAAATCGGCCAATGTCTGATAAAAATGATAATTAGGTCTATGCTTATCATATTAACATGGGGATTACAGCAAACCCATGTTTGCGCTTGGGAATGAAAGCCAGTCTTGTCTCCTTACTGGCTCTCTATTCTCGCTTAGTAAAATGGCAGCCTTGAGCTGCCATTTGTTTTATTTACTCGTGGCACTGAATTTTGTCTTAATGCGTTCACGCCAGCATTTCTTCATATCTCAAGTTTTTATCTTATTATTGGCTTTAATGTAATTTACTGTCATTTGTGTTCGTTTTTTGAACCAAAAAATAAAAATCCTCATCTGCTCAGACCACTTAACTTTTATTTTCATATCTAATACCATGTCCTTAACAAATTGTTGGCATCAATTTAATTGGCATCTGTAGAGATCTGCAACACCCCCAAGCGAATAGTGAGTTTTATAAATATATGCTTTGGGAGCATACTCTTCTGAATCTGCCATTTTTGATAGTAAACCCATATGTGAATGAGCATAAAGCTCATCAATATCTTGTGACTAAACCTTAATCAATAAAAAGAGGCAAGAATGAACACACAGCAGTGCTCTTTGTTAGCAGTGTCCATCCTACTCGCCAGCCAAGTTCACTCGGCAGGCTTTCAAGTAGCGGAGCATTCCGCATCAGGTCTAGGTAGAGCATTCTCAGGTGAGGGTGCCATTGCCGATAACGCGAGTGTATTGGCGCGTAATCCGGCAGCTATGATGCGATTTGAGCAAGCAGCCTTTTCAGGCGCCGTCTCGTTTATCGATCCAGAAATTGATGTTAAAGATGTCAGCAATAATGAGCAATCCAATGACATCGCACCTTTTCAGATTGTGCCCGCCAGTTATTATATAGCGCCTATCAATCAAAACTGGGCTTGGGGCCTTGGCTTATTTACCAATTATGGTGTTGCAACTGACTACCCAACCAATATATCGGCGGGTGATATGGCGGGTAATACCTCGCTGCGTTCAGTGAATTTAAACCCTAATGTTGCCTATCGCTTAAATGAATCTTGGAGCTTTGGCGTTGGTGTCAATTTGGTTTATGCCGAAGCTGAATTAACCCGCTATAAAGGTGAAACCACAACGTACTATGGTGGTAATGCTAACGATAAATTAATTGGCATGACGGGAGAAACGTTTGGCTATGGTTGGAATATCGGCAGCTTATATGAACTGGATGAGGATAACCGCTTTTCATTCGCTTATCGTTCTGCGGTGAACTTAGATTTTGATGAGGGTAAATTTAGTTCTTACAGCTCAGGGATTGCCTCAGAGCCTACGGTGACTGGTCGCCTTGAAATTGAGCTACCAGCTATGTTTGAACTGTCTGGTTTTCACCAGTTGAGCCCTCAGTGGGCTGTGCATTACAGCTGGCAGCGCACGGATTGGAGCACCTTTACCAAGCTTGAAGCCACTAGCCCCAAATGTACCTATAACGGTATCCAAGGTCAATGTTTCTATAAAGCAGAAGACTATAACGATAATGACCGTTTATCACTCGGCGCGACATACCAACTCAACAAAGAGTGGACCTTAAGAGCAGGTTACGCCTTTGATGAGCAAGCTGGTAAAGCGACATTGAGCATCCCAGACAGTGACCGTCATTGGTACAGCACAGGTTTCACCTACCAATGGAGCCCAGCCTTATCCTTTGATGCAGGCTTTGCGTTGGTGTTAAGTGATGACGGTTCGTTTAAAGAAACCAATGGTTTAGGTCAAGAGCGCACGTTTGAGTCACAGGGCCGCGCCTTTATTTCCTCTATACAAATCAATTATGCATTTAATTAAGGTCTAAGGAATGACAAGTCTTAAGAATATATTTCGCCTAACGTTATTATGCTCTGCTTCACTTCTTGTAGGTTGCGGAGACGGTAAAGGTAGCTCTGGTACAGAACCAGAATCGTACATCGGTGAATCTTTATCTCGCAGTACCACCGTCAGAATGTATCTTGGTGGCGGCAATAAATATGTGCCTTTGAACAACAATCTATTACTGGATGGTCAAACAGGTATGTTAAAGGTTCTGTCTGATCAAGAACGAGCCAATAGTGATATTAGCGATCCTAAATTCGCACTTGGTTACGCTGATGGTTTTTCTACCTCTATGCCAATATACATCTCCATGGATGGTAGAGGCTTTGGTGATGATTCAGAGATTACAGAAGGGGTAAGCTTATTTAAAGTTACCAAACCTCTCACTAATAACGCCGTATTTCATGAACGCCCACAAAAGCTAGCAAATGATGAATTTCAAGTATTTGGAAAGGGCGACAAACTTGTTGTAGTGCCAACTAAGCCCTTTGAGCCAAGCAGTGAATATGTATTGGTGCTAACCAATCAAATAAAAGATGTTAAAGATGAGCCTATTGGTATGTCTGGCTCATATGCAGGGTTAAAGTCGCATCCTTATACAGACGGTGTACTCGCTGGTATACAAAAATTACTAAAAGCTCAAGAGGCTATTGCTCAGGCTGGCGGGATTGATCCCAAAACTATCGTTTATTCTGCTTGGTTTACTACTGGGTCAGTTGGCGATGTGGTGACTAAAACCGCGAAAGAGCTGTTAAAGCTAAAAATTGAGGATAAAGGGGCATTTAAGTTAGAAAATGCAAACCCTAGCAACCTAGATCTTTCATCAATTTACTCTTTGACACTGGACAAAAAAGAAGGGGGAGAGGTGAAAACTCGGTCATTTACGGCCGCATTGGATGATGAAAAAGTATTTAGTGTCGCAGGGAGTGACGGTGAGAAGTTTAAGAATGGACTGAAGGATTTATACACAGCGTCAGGTAAAGACTTGGATTTGGTTAGGGTTACTAAAGGGAAGGTGGCACTACCTTATTTTCTAGAATCTGGTAGTGCTTTTGCGGTCACACCTTTCGAACCTGCGTTGCCAGGATCTTCGTTTGTTAGCCGTTATTCGCCTATTCCAGTGATTAAATCACTCAAGGATGTGGAATTTACACTATTTACGCCAAAAGATACTCAGGTCAATGGAATAGTTATTTACCAGCATGGTATTACTTCTGTTAAAGAAGATGTCTATGCCTTTGCAGCCAATTTAACCGAAAATAAGTTGGCTGTAATTGCTATTGATCATCCCCTTCACGGAGCCCGAGCGCTAACTTTGGGTAATAATCAATTAATTGTGACCGATAAAGAAAACCCACTTTATTACTTAAATTTAGCAGCGTTACCTGTAGCTAGAGATAACCTAAGGCAGAGTGTTCTGGATATCTTAGGATTGCGATTAGCTCTGGAAGGTAAATATATCAATATTCAAAATGATAAGGTAGAGCTTGAAGTGTATGACCCTGATTTGGGGGTTCCAGCTGATGTTACTGCGTTGGACAAAACTAACATAAATTTTCTTGGTCATTCTCTGGGAGGAATCTTGGGCAACACGGCCGTTGCAATAGGGAGCGCCACCGAACTGCCGCAATATGGCTTCAAGTCTGCTGCATTTGCGAAGTCAGGAGGCCACATTGCTGAGCTCTTGTCCATATCAGGTAAATTTGGAGATGTTATCAAAAAATCATTTGCGGCAAAGTTGGGTCTCCCTGTTGATTCACAAGAATTCGAAACTAAGTTTGCTCAGTTCAAAATAGTTGCTCAAACTCTCATGGATACCGTGGACCCTCATTCTGTAGTGAGTGCAGGCCTTTACCCAACAGATTTACCTACGCTGCTGTTACAAGTAGAGAATGATGATACCGTACCAAACCATGGCTTTGCTCTTGATAAGACTCCGCTGGTTCCGACGGCTCATTTTGTAGGTACAGAAGGCTTACGAAAAGGCTTTGAGCAAGGTGATACGAATGTTGTAAGACAATTCGCTTCTTTTAAAGAAGGAGATCATGCGTCGTTATTTGTACCTAATTTTGAAGATTCAGATGATATGATGGCTCAAGTTCAAAAAACTGCAAACACCTTCGCTATTCGAAATTTGGTAGTAGACTTTCTATCTCTTAAAGAAAATGAAACCTTAGTTGTTGATCCAAGCTTTGCAACCCTTGAATCGTTACCAGTTATAGATTAGTCAAGTTTAAGTTATTAATTTAAATGCAAAATTAAAACTAATCAATTGAGCTATAATTAAATTAAGGCGGCGAAATTGTCGCCTTATTTTTTAACGACACAATTGAGTGAGGCGGATATGGAAATGCACCAGCACTCGATGCCCGATTTGTTTATGCAGCTTGGACTCGAGAGCTCAGATGACAACATACGTGAGTTTGTGAAAACACACAGCGGCTTGGTGGTGGGCACTGCACTTCACGAAGCTTTTTTTTGGTCTCCTTCCCAGGCGGCGTTTCTGAGACAGGCCATAGATGAAGATGCCGACTGGGCTGAGCTTGTTGATCAATTAGACGCTCTATTAAGAGGTTAAGAGTAAGTCTATAAGCTATTTGACAATCGCGTATTCGTTTTTGGGGCTTATCACATGGTGTGATAAGCTTTGTGTCGGAATATTTTTGTCTTTCAGTCTTCTTTTATGTCTCAGTATCTATAAACCACCAATCTTAGATAGCGAGCGTGATTTGATAGAGGAAAATCAGACTCAGATCCGTGTTTTTTTACTTATCTAAGAAAAAAATCCTATTTGACTTGAAAAAGTGATGAAAGGCCCCATTTGAAAAATTGTCGTCTGATTAATTGACGTTTTTTTTAGCGGTTGGTGGAGTTTTTAGGTCAGAAGGCTAAGTGATGTTGGGTATAAGCTCGACAGTAACCGATCAGGTCGGTAGAATGCGGCGTCTGAATTTTATCCTGAGGCTAATCGGAGATAGCTTTTGCGATTGAATCAATAAAGAGATCACTAATTAGTCCGGTGACTGACTCGTTTGGTTATCGATTCTCGATTTACAAATAGTGCTCTTTGAGTACCAATGAAGATGAACTTTTTGTCGAGTTCATATGCTCAGTTTCAATTTGAGCCAGTTTTGAGGTTAATGAATAATGCAAGTTACTGTTGAAACGCTAGAAGGCCTACAGCGCCGTCTTAACATTACTGTTCCAGCTGCCAACATCGAAGATGCTGTGACAGCTGAACTACGCAACATCGCAAAAAACCGCCGTTTTGATGGCTTCCGTAAAGGTAAAGTGCCATTAAAAATGGTCGCTAAGATGTACGGCAAAGCAGTACGTCAGGACGTGATGGGTGAAGTGATGCAGCGTCACTTTATTGAAGCGATTGTAAAAGAGAAAATCAACCCAGCAGGCGCACCTACTTTTGCTCCTGTAGAAAATAAAGAGGGTGAAGATCTTGTTTTCAACGCAACTTTCGAAGTCTATCCAGAGGTTGAACTGAAAGGCCTAGAGAATATCTCTGTTGAAAAGCCAACCACCGAAGTTCAAGATTCAGATGTTGACGAAATGATTGAAACGTTACGCAAGCAGCAAGCGGCTTGGGTAGAAGTGGAAGAAGCGGCTGAAGAAGGCAAGCGAGCGACGATTGATTTTGTTGGCTCTATTGATGGTGAAGAATTTGAAGGCGGCAAAGCAGAAAACTTCCCACTAGAGATGGGTGCTGGCCGTATGATTCCTGGTTTTGAAGATGGTATCGCAGGCAAAACTGCGGGTATGGAATTCGAAATCGATGTGACTTTCCCTGAAGACTATCATGCTGAAAATCTAAAAGGCAAAGCGGCTAAGTTTGCAATTAAACTAAACAAAGTTGAAGCCCGCGAGCTTCCTGAAGTTAACGACGAATTTGTTGCTAAGTTTGGGGTTTCTGAAGGTGGTATTGAAGCACTGAAAGCTGAAGTACGCAAAAACATGGAACGCGAGCTTAAGCAAGCAGTTAAAAATCGCATCAAAGAGCAAGCATTAGAAGGTTTAGTTCAAGAGAACGAAATCCAAGTTCCTGCGGCCCTGATTGACCAAGAAATTGGTACTCTACGCCAGCAGGCTGCTCAGCGTTTCGGTGGTAACCCAGAGGCGGCTGCTCAGCTTCCGCGTGAGTTATTTGAAGAGCAAGCAAAGCGTCGTGTTATGGTTGGTCTATTGTTAGGTGAGGTGATCAAGTCTGAAGAGCTTAAAGCTGATGATGACAAGGTGAAAGCTCTGATTGAAGAGATGGCTACGGCCTATGAAGACCCATCTGAAGTGATTGCCTACTACGAGCAGAATACTCAGATGATGGATAACATGCGTAATGTTGCTCTAGAAGAGCAAGCTATTGATGCCATTATTGCTAAGGCGCAAGTGTCTGAAAAGGCGATTAGCTTTAACGAGCTAATGAACCAACAGCAACCAGCTTAATAAGCAATATCTTGCGTACAAGGTTGACGGAACGTTAACTCTTCTGCTAACAATGGTCCGTGTGGTATTTATCATCCGGACCATTTATTTTAGGGACATAACAATATGAGCTACCAAGAAAAAAATGCAATGTCACCCATTCTAGACGCACTGGTACCCATGGTGGTCGAACAGACTTCCCGTGGTGAGCGCTCTTACGATATTTATTCTCGCTTATTAAAAGAACGCGTGATTTTCCTAACAGGTCAAGTAGAAGACCACATGGCAAACCTTGTGGTGGCGCAGTTACTTTTCTTAGAGTCTGAAAATCCTGATAAAGATATTTTCTTATACATCAACTCTCCTGGCGGTAGTGTGACAGCGGGTATGTCTATCTACGATACTATGCAGTTCATCAAGCCAAATGTGAGTACGGTATGTATGGGTCAAGCATGCTCTATGGGAGCATTTCTATTAGCTGGTGGTGCGCCAGGTAAACGTTATGTGCTTCCCAATTCACGAGTGATGATTCACCAGCCACTTGGCGGCTTCCAAGGGCAGGCATCAGATATTCAAATTCATGCTCAAGAAATATTGACCATTAAGCAAAAACTTAACAAGTTGCTTGCTGAGCATACGGGACAACCGCTCGATATTATTGAGCGCGACACTGACCGTGATAACTTTATGGCTGCGCAACAAGCCGTAGATTACGGTTTAGTTGATGCTGTACTGACTCATCGCAGTGAGCAATAATTGCCAGAGCATTTTGGCTATAATTGATATACACTCAGATCATAATGAGTAAAGGCTAAGAGGTTAGCGAATGACAGATAAAAGCAAAGAGAGCGGTAGTAGTAAACTTCTTTACTGTTCTTTCTGCGGCAAAAGCCAGCACGAAGTTCGCAAGCTAATCGCCGGCCCATCCGTATACATCTGTGACGAATGTGTTGACTTGTGTAACGATATCATCAGAGAAGAAATTAAAGATGTGTTACCAAAGAAACAATCTGAAGCATTACCAGTGCCTAAAGAAATTCGTGACCATCTAGATGATTATGTGATTGGCCAAGATTACGCTAAGAAAGTGCTAGCGGTAGCCGTATATAACCACTATAAGCGTTTACGTAATGGAGATACGACCAGTGAAGGGGTGGAGCTTGGCAAGAGTAATATCCTTCTCATTGGACCAACCGGTAGCGGTAAAACATTGCTGGCAGAAACACTGGCTCGTTTTCTCGATGTTCCGTTTACAATGGCTGATGCGACAACGCTTACTGAAGCTGGTTATGTGGGTGAAGACGTTGAGAACATCATCCAAAAGCTGCTGCAAAAGTGTGATTACGATGTAGCAAAAGCGGAACGTGGCATTGTCTACATTGACGAAATCGATAAAATTTCACGTAAGGCTGAGAACCCTTCAATTACCCGAGATGTTTCCGGAGAAGGCGTTCAGCAAGCACTGCTGAAATTGATCGAAGGAACCGTTGCTTCTGTGCCGCCTCAAGGCGGTCGTAAGCACCCTCAACAAGAGTTTCTTCAAGTAGATACGTCTAAGATACTCTTTATCTGTGGTGGTGCTTTTGCTGGGCTAGACAAAGTCATTGAGCAGCGTGTTGCAACCGGAACGGGAATTGGCTTTGGTGCCGAGGTTCGTTCGAAAGATGAAACCAAAACAGTGGGTGAACTCTTTACACAGGTTGAGCCAGAAGATTTGGTCAAGTATGGTTTGATACCGGAGTTTATCGGCCGTTTGCCAGTGACTACCACTCTTACGGAGTTGGACGAAGAAGCGCTGATTCAAATTTTGTGTGAGCCTAAAAACGCATTAACAAAGCAATATGCAGCATTGTTTGAAATAGAAGACGCTGAGTTAGAATTCCGTGAAGATGCATTACGAGCCATAGCGAAGAAAGCGATGGAGCGTAAAACGGGAGCGCGTGGTTTACGTTCTATCTTAGAAGGTGTTCTACTTGAGACCATGTATGAACTTCCATCGATGACCGACGTGAGTAAAGTGGTGATTGATGAATCGGTTATTAATGGTGAATCAGAGCCTTTGCTTATCTACAGCAACTCTGACAATCAAGCCGCAGGTGCAGAATCTTAAGTGTGATTCACATAAATTTAGGATTAAATTGAGGAGGTAGTGATTTACCTCCTTTTTTTTGTTCTTTCATTGAATCCAACCAATTAGCCCCCATATACTCCTCATAAGACTAAGCGGAAGAGAGAAGAAGAAGAATATGAACTTGGAACGTTCCGAACGTATCGAGATCCCTGTACTACCTCTAAGAGATGTAGTCGTTTACCCGCACATGGTAATTCCTTTGTTTGTTGGACGTGAAAAGTCAATCGCTTGCCTCGAAGCTGCGATGGATAACAACAAGCAAGTACTGCTGGTTGCTCAAAAAAAAGCTGAAACCGATGAACCAACTAAAGATGATTTGTTCAGTGTTGGTACAGTGGCGACTATTCTTCAGTTGCTCAAACTCCCTGATGGAACGGTTAAGGTATTGGTGGAAGGTCAGCAGCGCGCAAAAATTCATAAGTTTGCTGAAGAAGAATTCTTCACTGCAGATGCCCAATATCTAATGACCTCTGAGCTTGATGAGCGTGAAGAAGAAGTGATTGTTCGCAGCGCAATCAACCAATTTGAAGGCTTCATCAAACTCAATAAAAAAATCCCACCGGAAGTACTGACATCGCTTAATGGTATTGATGAAGCGGCTCGCCTCGCTGATACTATTGCAGCCCATATGCCACTCAAACTTTCAGATAAGCAGATTGTTCTAGAAACACTCGATATTACAGAGCGTTTAGAATTTCTGATGGGGCAAATGGAATCTGAGATAGATTTGCTTCAGGTTGAAAAACGCATCCGAACACGGGTGAAAAAGCAAATGGAAAAGTCTCAGCGCGAGTACTATCTCAACGAGCAAATGAAGGCTATCCAGAAAGAGTTAGGTGAGAGTGAGGATGGTGTTGATGAGTTTGAGGCCCTCAAGCAAAAAATCATTGATTCAAAGATGCCTCAAGAAGCTAGAGAAAAAACCGAGCAAGAGTTGCAGAAACTTAAGATGATGTCACCAATGTCTGCGGAAGCGACAGTAGTACGTGGATACATTGACTGGATGCTTGGTGTTCCATGGCACAAGCGCTCTAAAGTGAAAAAGAATCTGGCTAAAGCCGAAGAAGTGCTAAATGAAGACCATTACGGCTTAGAGCGCGTAAAAGAACGTATTTTAGAGTACCTCGCAGTACAGAATCGTATTAATAAGCTCAAAGGGCCTATTTTGTGCTTGGTTGGGCCTCCTGGTGTCGGTAAAACTTCTTTGGGGCGCTCTATTGCTGCAGCGACAGGCCGAAAATATACACGAATGGCATTAGGTGGAGTGCGAGATGAAGCTGAAATTCGTGGCCATCGCAGAACCTATATTGGTTCCATGCCAGGCAAACTTGTCCAGAAAATGTCTAAAGTTGGGGTGAAAAACCCACTATTTCTTTTAGATGAAATCGACAAGATGTCCTCTGATATGCGTGGAGACCCTTCATCTGCTCTGCTTGAAGTGCTTGATCCAGAACAAAATAGTGCATTCAATGATCACTACCTTGAGGTGGATTACGACTTATCTGATGTGATGTTTGTCGCAACATCAAATTCGATGAACATTCCAGGTCCTTTGCTTGATCGTATGGAAGTCATTCGTTTGTCTGGATATACCGAGGACGAGAAACTCAATATTGCTAAGCGTCATCTAGTGGATAAGCAGATTCAGCGCAACGGTCTGAAAAACGGAGAGCTGGAGATTACGGACTCAGCCATTATTGGTATTATCCGCTATTACACTCGTGAAGCTGGCGTCCGCAATCTAGAGCGTGAAATATCGAAAATATGCCGCAAAGCAGTGAAAAATATTTTGCTTGATGTTAGTTTGAAAACCGTCACAGTGACTATGGATAACCTAAAAGATTATTTAGGGGTTCAGCGTCATGATTTTGGCAAGGCGGATGGTAGCAACCGTATTGGTCAAGTGACGGGGCTTGCTTGGACAGAAGTGGGCGGAGATTTGCTAACGATTGAAACCGAAGCTATGCCAGGTAAAGGGAAACTGACTCAAACGGGTTCTTTGGGCGATGTCATGCAGGAGTCTATACAAGCTGCGATGACCGTTGTTCGGGCTCGCGCCAATCGATTAGGTATCAATACGGACTTTTACGAGAAACGAGATATTCATGTTCATGTTCCAGAGGGTGCGACGCCTAAAGATGGGCCAAGTGCCGGTATTGCGATGTGTACTGCTTTAGTCTCAAGCTTGACTGGTAACCCTGTTAGAGCCGAAGTCGCAATGACAGGAGAGATCACCCTGAGAGGCGAGGTTTTACCTATAGGCGGTCTTAAAGAAAAGTTACTGGCGGCCCATCGTGGTGGAATTAAGACGGTGCTTATTCCCAAGGATAATGAGCGAGATTTGGAAGAAATTCCAGATAACGTTATCGCTGATCTCAAGATTATACCTGTGCAATGGATTGATGATGTCCTTAGAGTTGCCTTAGAAAAAGACCCGTCAGGTGTCGAAATTGCTGCTGTAAAATAGTGATGTGTAGCAAAAATAAATAAAAGATTAGGCTGATAAGCACAAAAAGGCTTGTCAGCTTTTTTTTTGAGAGCTAACGTTACCCACATAGCCTCAGGCCTTGTTGGGTAAGGGTTGAGGTTAGTTTTAAATTGGAATGGAACGAAAGCTGCCTTTAAAAAATTACCATTGGTGGCGCAAAGGGGAATCACAGTGAATAAAACACAATTAGTAGAAAAAATTGCACAGAACGCTGACCTTTCAAAAGCGTCAGCAGGTCGCGCTCTAGACGCATTTATCGAAGCAGTGGGCGATACACTCCAGTCAGGTGATCAAGTTGCGTTAGTTGGGTTTGGTACGTTCAGTGTACGTACTCGTGCTGCACGTACTGGTCGTAACCCTAAAACGGGTGAAGAAATTAAAATAGCAGCGGCTAAAGTCCCAGCATTTAAAGCGGGCAAGGCGCTAAAGGATTCTTGTAACTAATATTTGCCGATATACAGAAGCAGATTGTTGGTTTAAAAAAAGCCAATATAGGCAGTTCTATCGAACCTTTTTAAAATATGCGCATCATACTGATGCGCATTTCTTTTTCTGATATCATCGCGCTATCTGATTTTTATTGTAACGTATGTCGTGACAGTTTTGATTTAACGAGAATGAACTGCACGTGGAGAGTGGTTAAATTATGATGGATCGATTACGCGAGGGCGCCAATAGCATCGCGATTAAAATTATCCTTGGGATTATCATCCTATCTTTTGTATTTGCTGGTGTAAGTAGCTATATCGTAGGTGGCAGCAACAACTCTGCTGCAAAAGTAGGCAGTATGGAGATTGGTCGTGGTGAGTTTGAACAGGCTTACCAGAACGAGCGAAATCGTATGCAAGCTCAGCTTGGCGACTATTTTGCGAATTTGTTGGCAGACCCAAGCTATGTGGCATCTTTTCGTAAGTCAGTGCTGGATCGCATGGTCAATGACCTACTTTTGGAGCAACATGCTCAATCGCTAGGTTTGCGTGTCAGTGATCAGCAAGTTAGGAAAATGATTGTCGATATGCCTCAATTCCAAGTAGAGGGTAAGTTTGATCAAGACGTGTATCAAGCGACTCTACGTCGTGCAGGTTTTAGCCCAGATAGCTTTGCAGAATACTTACGTCGTGATCTAGTGAGAAATCAATTGTTAAGTGCAATTCAGAGCAGTGATTTTTCTCTGGAAGGGGAAGTCGAAGCTCAAAGTAAACTGCTGACTCAAACACGTGAGATTAAGAAAGTCACTCTTTCACTTGCAGACTTTGCTGCCAAAGCAGAATTGTCCGAAGACGAAATTAATGATTATTACACGCAAAATTCTGACAAATATACTCGCCCAGAGCAGGTCAAACTTTCTTATATTGAGCTGTCAGCTCAGCAATTAAAAGACACGATTGAGATTTCTGATCAGCAGGCAGAAGAGTATTATCAGCAACATCTAGATAAGTATTCCTCAGAGGAACAACGCCGCGTAAGTCACATTTTAGTTGAAGGTGATGACAAAGCTAAGGCGCAGTCAATTCTTGACAAGGTCGCTGCAGGGGCAGACTTTGCCACATTGGCAGAAGAAAACTCTGATGATGTAGGCAGTGCTTCAGAGGGAGGCGCTTTAGGTTGGATTGAACGCGATGTGATGGACCCAGCTTTTGAAAAAGCAGCGTTTGCTTTGAAAAAGGTCGGTGATACCACAGGACTAGTAAAATCTGACTTTGGGTACCATATTATCAAACTTGATGAACTCAAAGGTTCCGTTATCAAGCCATATGAAGATGTTGCGCAAGATATTAAGCGAGAGATTCAAGACCAAAAAGCTATCGATGAATTCTATGCATTGCAAAGCAAATTGGAAAAAGTGGCCTTTGAGTATCCAGATTCTCTAGAGGATGCTGCAAAAGCGGTCAACGTCGATATCCACACCACAGACTTTGTTTCTGAATCGGATCTGCCTGAGCTATTGAATACACCTGCGATTGTCCAAGCCATTCAGAGCCCTGAAGTGAAAGAAGATGGTCTTAACTCGGAAGTGCTCGAAGTGGCTCCTGAACATGTTGTTGTTGTGCGCGTTTCAGATAGCCGTGAAGAGAAAGTGTTGCCTTTAGATGACGTTCGTGAGCAAGTGGTTGCCTCTTTATCGAAAGTGAAAGGCGAGCAAACGGCTATCGAACTGGCTGACAACCTTGTCGCCGAGCTTAAAAAAGGCAGTCAAGAATTGATGAAGAAAAACGACCTTTCTTTTGATGAATCTGAAAGTGTGGATCGTAGTTCTCCTTTGGCAGACGTTATATTTGCTATGCGGAAACCAGAAGATGGTAAGCCGGAGTTTGGTCAGGCAAAAGACTTCAATGGTGACATCATAGTCGTTGAACTGACCGGTGTGAAATCAGAGGTCAATGAGCAGTATAACCAGCAAATTGGCACTCAATTGGTTCAAGTGAATGCCCAGCAAGACCTGTCTGGACTTATCAGTATTCTCCGTAAAACTACGGACATCAAGTATTATGCAGTTTCCCAGTAAGTGATTGGATGAAATTGATAGTATTAATACCACGGGCTGCAAGTGCAGCCCGTTTTAATTTTCTTACCTATCACTCGTCCAACGTAGTATTTGTTTTATCGTATATAAGGTCGGATTCAATATGAGGAGAAGACACTATGATACGACATCTTTCGACAGCAATTTTGTTGGTATTGGCTTGTCACAGTTCAATAGGGTATTCACAGACAACCCCAGTCAATGATAAATATGCACAAATAGACATAACAGTAAATATTAATACAGCGCAGGAGGAGGAATTGGCGACCCTTCTCAGTGGTATCGGACTCAAAAAAGCTCAAGAAATTGTTAGGTACCGAAATGAAAATGGACCTTTTGAAACCGCGGAGGATTTAGCTCAAGTAAAAGGGATTGGTCTCTCTTTGGTTGATAAAAACCGAAGTCGGATAAAACTTTGAAAAAGGGGCGCTTTGCGCTCCTTTTTGTTGAATTACCTTCAATACACTCTGGTACAGTTAGGTGATAACCTCTATAATTTTACGCCAAATGATGGGCTGTATTAATGCAGTTGTTTTCAATTAATATGGAGTAATGCATGTCATCTCATACGCCGGTTGTCACTGTTGATGGACCAAGTGGTGCGGGTAAAGGTACTCTTTGTATGCTGTTGGCTAAAAGGCTTGGTTTCCAACTACTTGATTCGGGAGCTATTTACCGAGTTTTAGCATTGGCAGCAATTCATCATGGTGTCGATCTTGATTCAGAGGAGGCATTGGTTCCCTTGGCGACTCACCTAGACGTTCAGTTTATTGCTGAAGGGGAGTTAGTCAAAGTGATTCTCGAAGGTGAGGATGTCTCTGGGGAACTACGTACAGAAGAGACGGGCATGGCGGCGTCGAAAGTCGCAGCATTGCCACGTGTACGAGAAGCTTTGCTGCGTCGTCAACGATCCTTTGAAGGCGGCGCTGGTCTGATTGCTGATGGTCGAGATATGGGGACAGTCGTATTTCCACATGCAGAAGCCAAGATATTCCTAGATGCAAGCGCTGAAGAACGTGCACATCGTAGGCTTAAACAGTTGCAAGATAAAGGTTTAAATGTTAAATTTGGCGACCTTTTGAGCGAAATACAAGAGCGTGATGAACGCGATCGTAATCGTCTGGTTGCGCCGTTGAGGCCTGCAGAAGACGCGCTCTTGCTTGATGCTACTACGATGAGTATCGACGAAGTGGTAGAAAAGGCGCTACAATATATCGAATCTAAGTTGGTAGTATAGGCTGCCAAATAAGGACGTTGATCGCATGGATGATGATCGGCGAAGTTAATAACCCCATGTGGTAGGATACCCATGGACGTTTAATGTATTGAAGATTAAATAAATGACTGAATCTTTTGCTCAACTCTTTGAAGAGTTTCTAAACGAAACCGAATTTCAACAAGGTACCATTGTTAAAGGTACTGTAGTCGCTATCGAGAACGGCTTTGTTCTTGTTGACGCAGGTCTTAAGTCTGAGTCAGCTATCCCAGCAGAACAATTCAAGAACGCAGCAGGCGAACTTGAAGTTGAAGTTGGTTCTGAAGTCGACGTAGCGCTAGACGCTGTTGAAGATGGTTTCGGTGAAACTCAACTTTCTCGTGAGAAAGCTAAACGTCACGAAGCTTGGATTGTTCTTGAGAAGGCTTACGAAGAAGCTGAAACTGTTATTGGTATCATTAACGGTAAAGTGAAAGGTGGCTTCACTGTTGAACTCAACGGTATTCGTGCTTTCCTTCCAGGTTCTTTAGTAGACGTACGTCCAATTCGTGATACAGCTCACCTAGAAAACAAAGAGCTAGAGTTCAAAGTTATCAAACTTGATCAGAAGCGTAACAACGTTGTTGTTTCTCGCCGTGCTGTTATCGAGTCTGAAAACAGTGTTGAGCGTGATGAGCTTCTAGAGTCTCTACAAGAAGGTGCAGAAGTTAAAGGTATCGTTAAGAACCTAACTGACTACGGTGCATTCGTAGATCTAGGTGGCGTTGACGGTCTTCTTCATATCACAGATATGGCATGGAAGCGTGTTAAGCATCCTTCTGAGATTGTTAATGTTGGTGATGAAATCCAAGTTAAAGTTCTTAAATTTGACCGCGATCGTACACGTGTATCTCTAGGTCTTAAGCAGCTAGGTGAAGATCCATGGGTAGCTATCGCTAAGCGTTACCCAGAAGGTCACAAACTATCTGGCCGTGTAACTAACCTTACAGATTACGGCTGCTTCGTTGAAATCGAAGAAGGTGTAGAAGGTCTAGTTCACGTTTCTGAAATGGATTGGACTAACAAGAACATTCACCCATCTAAAGTTGTCAATGTTGGCGATGAAGTTGACGTTATGGTTCTTGAGATCGATGAAGAGCGTCGTCGTATTTCTCTAGGTCTAAAACAATGTAAAGCTAACCCATGGCAATCTTTCGCTGAAGCACAAGCTAAAGGCGATAAAGTAACTGGTAAGATCAAGTCTATTACTGACTTCGGTATCTTCATCGGTCTTGAAGGTGGCATCGATGGTCTAGTTCACCTATCTGATATCTCATGGAACGTTGCTGGTGAAGAAGCCGTTCGTGAATATAAGAAAGGTGATGAAATCTCAGCAGTTGTTTTAGCAGTAGATGCAGAGCGTGAGCGTATCTCTCTAGGCGTTAAGCAAATGGAAAATGACCCATTCAATGCTTACGTTGCGGACAACAAGAAAGGTGTACTTGTTAACGGTACTGTGACTGCAGTAGACGCAAAGGGTGCAACTATCGAGCTTGAAGAAGGTGTAGAAGGTTACATCCGTGCTTCTGAAGCTTCTCGTGACCGTGTAGAAGACGCTTCTCTAGTTCTAAGCGTTGGCGATAGTGTTGAAGCGAAATTTACTGGTGTAGACCGTAAGAATCGCGTAATCAACCTATCTGTTAAAGCTAAAGACGAAGCTGAAGAGCAAGAAGCAATGGCAACACTAAATAACGCTGATGAGGCTTCATTTGGTAATGCAATGGCTGATGCTTTCAAAGCAGCTAAAGGCGAATAATAACTCTCCTTTATAAAAAAGGGAGCCGAAAGGCTCCTTTTTTATCAATTGAACTAAAATAGTTTTAATACCAATCTCATCAAGTCACTCAAAAAATACGATGCTTCGCCGAGCAAAGCTTCATTTTTGTGTCTAGAATAGTTACCAAGTGTTTGTTGGAATTGGTATTACTTACTATAATAAGTGATAAAATACTCTACGAGGAAAACTATGACTAAGTCTGAACTGATTGAAAGGCTCTGTGCAGAGCAAACCCATCTTTCAGCTAAAGAAATTGAAGATGCTGTGAAAGACATTTTGGAACACATGGCTTCGACACTAGAAACTGGCGATAGAATTGAAATCCGTGGCTTTGGTAGTTTTTCTCTTCACTATCGTGA
Source organism: Vibrio zhanjiangensis (assembly GCF_030161235.1). Classification (GTDB taxonomy): domain Bacteria; phylum Pseudomonadota; class Gammaproteobacteria; order Enterobacterales; family Vibrionaceae; genus Vibrio; species Vibrio zhanjiangensis. The sequence continues at coordinate 41,046 of NZ_BSPW01000083.1, forward strand.
GCCTCGAGTGGGCCGTAATCCTAAAACTGGTGCAAAAGTGGAGCTAGATGGAAAACATGTCCCTCACTTTAAGCCGGGTAAAGAGCTGCGAGAGCGTGTTAATATCGGCTAAATCCCATTCTAATTTTTGAAAAACGGCATACATTTGTTTGCCGTTTTTTTATATCAATAGCTCGCTTTAACGATTCGTTTTCTTTGTAACCTATGGTCAACAAGGGGACTTTAGGTTACTTTTTCCGAGGGATGGGGTCTTTAAAGAATGAAATTCCAAGATAGGCATGGTTTGTTTACGGGATTTACTGCATAATCGGTATCGGCAGACATTCACTCAGGTGACCTGATATGAAAATTATTAAAATTGTTATCGTGCTGGCCTTGTTTCTTATTGCTTTGGCTTTAGGTTCGCAAAATCAAGAAGTTGTTAATTTCAACTATTTATTAGCGCAAGGCGAATTTCATCTTTCCACCTTGCTGGGTGTGATATTTGTCAGTGGCTTTGTGTTGGCTTGGCTCATATTTGGTGGTCTCCATTTGCGTTCCCAGCTACAGATACGTAAGCTAAAAAAGCAGGTGAAGAAATTGTCACCTTCTGAAGAATCAACCTCAACAGGTTAACGCCAAATTAAGTGTTATAGGTAAGCTTTTTACTCAATGTTAGAAATACTCTTCTTGCTTCTACCAATTGCTGCAGCGTATGGTTGGTATATGGGTAACCGTAGTGCCCAGCAAGATAAACAGAAGCACTCTAATCAGATTTCCCGCCAGTATGTGACGGGTTTGAACCTGCTTTTGTCTGATCAGTCTGACAAAGCCGTTGATCACTTCATTGAACTACTCCAAGTCGACAATGAAACTATTGATACTCACTTAGCTTTGGGGAACTTGTTTCGCTCAAGAGGTGAAGTCGACCGAGCAATACGTATCCATCAGAATCTAATCTCACGATCTGGTTTAACTATCGACCAAAAAAACATAGCACTTCAACAACTTGCTAAAGATTACATGGCATCAGGCTTTCTTGATCGTGCTGAGAAAATTTTCGAACAGCTTGTTGAAGAGCCTGAGCACAGAGAAGCGGCATTGCAACAATTAGTGGCTATTTATCAGCAAACTCGAGAATGGTCAAAAGCCATTCAGTATGCCTCTCAATTAGTCAAAATGGGTCGTAAGCGTATGCGCAACAGCATCGCTCATTTTTGGTGTGAGCTTGCCATGCAGGAGAAAGCCGAAGGGGATAGCAATCGTGCTGTTTTGCATTTCAAAAGAGCGTTATCAGAAGATCCGAAATGTGCTAGAGCGAGTATTGCACTTGGTAAGCTGCACCTAGAAAATGAGGATTACGTCAAAACAATAAAGTACATGGAGATGGTACTTGAGCAAGATACTGACTTTGTTAGTGAAGTATTACCAACACTAGCCGACTGTTACCATCACCTAGGTCGAGAGGAAGATCTCCTCGACTTTCTACGCAAATGTATTGCAGCGAAAGCAGGTGTGTCTGCAGAATTGATGCTTGCTCAGATGGTTGCTCAACATGAAGGCTCAGGCTCTGCACAGGAGCTTTTGACACGTCAGTTGGTCAAGAATCCAACCATGAAAGGCTTTTATCGTTTGATGGATTATCATTTGGCAGAAGCAGAAGAAGGGCGAGCAAAGGCCAGCCTTCAAACACTGCAGCGACTGGTTGGTGAGCAGCTGAAGATTAAACCTCACTATCGATGCCGTAAGTGTGGATTTTCAACACACTCTATGTATTGGCATTGTCCTTCTTGTAAAGGTTGGGGGACGATCAAACCAATCCGAGGATTGGATGGAGAATAATCATAATGCAGCTAACAGACCTTCTGTTCGCTGCATTTTTTAGCAATGAAGAAAACTAGGTAGGAAATGAAATGATCGACCAAAAAGTCATTGTCGCACTGGATTACGACCGTCAAGCAGATGCGCTTGCTTTTATAGATAGGATTGATCCTGCGTCATGTCGCCTAAAAGTCGGTAAGGAGATGTTTACGCTCTTTGGTCCTGAATTTGTCAAACAGCTGCATCAGCGTGGCTTCTCAGTATTCTTAGACCTTAAATTTCACGATATTCCGAATACTTGTTCGAAAGCGGTGAGGGCAGCAGCAGAGCTTGGTGTTTGGATGGTGAATGTCCATGCCAGTGGCGGTGAGCGCATGATGAATGCGTCACGAGAGATACTTGAGCCTTATGGACAAGATCGTCCGCTACTTATTGGTGTCACGGTGCTCACAAGTATGGAGCAAAGTGATCTTTCAGGTATTGGTATCGATGTTAGCCCCCAAGATCATGTCACTCGACTTGCTACGCTAGCAAAAAACTCAGGTCTAGATGGTGTTGTATGCTCAGCTCAAGAGTCATCTATGCTCAAAGGTCGACTTGGTGAGTCATTTAAACTAGTCACACCCGGAATTCGTCCTCTTGGCTCAGAGGTTGGAGATCAAAAACGTATAATGACACCCGTTGAGGCCGTTACAGCCGGTTCGGACTATTTGGTTATTGGCAGACCTATAACCAAGGCCAAAGATCCGGCTCAAGTTTTAGCTGAAATAAACCAATCAATTACGGTGTGATAGCCGAGATTTTTAGCTTTACACAGCTTCGGGTGCTCCACTGTGGAATTTGAAGTCGTTATCAGGGCTAGAGATTAATTGTGCTTCCAATTGTCCAAAGAAGGCAACTCTTTGAGATATGTCTTCACCAGCGATATTTTCGGCAAGTGTCAGATAGTCTTGATAATGGCGTGCTTCAGATCTCAGTAACGAGATGTAAAATTTTGCAATCTCCTCGTCCATATGCGGAGCAAGCTTAGCAAAGCGTTCACAAGAACGGGCCTCTATATAGGCACCAATAATGAGCTTATCGGTCAAGGCTTGTGGTTCGTGAGTTGCCATATGAGTTAATAATCCTTTGGCATATCGACTGGCTTGAACTGGCTCATAGTCAATACCTCGTTTTTCCATTATTTCAAGAACTTGATAAAAGTGATGAAGTTCCTCTTTGATGAGCATGACCATTTTATCTATCAGCTCTTGGCTATATGGAGAGTCAGACTTTGCGATGATAGCTTTGGAAATATTACACTTACCTTTGAGGGTTTTTAAGCAACCAACTTTGCGATACGCAAAATCCTCAAAAGGTTTTAACCAATCTAGTAAATTCTGTGTGCTTTGTTTGTCTACGGCATATCTACGAATAAGATACATAGCGGATTGCCCAGCCTTTAGCTCGCATAATAGATGATCAATTAATACTGTCTTGAGGTGTTGAGGTTTTCGGGCTTCATTGATCCATGACTGAGGTGTTGGGCAATGGAGAAAGTCATCTATAGGTTGCAGTAGGTCTTGGTAATTCTTTAAATCGATCATAATTGTTTTACAACTAAAAAGGCCGCGTAAGCGGCCTTAGTCAAGCGGGATGATGGGATTATATTACCATTTTTTCTTTTCACCAAAGAGTTCGTCCATATCGCTTTGTCGTTCATCTGTCATTTGGCTAAGATCCTCAGCACTTTTCGATTGACGTTTTTCTTCCAATTCATCGTGCATTTGCTGAAGCTTTTCGCGTGCCTGATTGGAGAAGTTATCATTTTTGGTGCTTAGCGCATCCAGACCTTTTCTAACTAACTGAAGAGCAGTTCCCGGCTGTCCTCGAACAATTGCATCGTTGGCACGTTTAAGTACGTTTTCAATATTAATGCGAATTTGAATGGTCTCTAAACGGCCATTTTCAGCTACATAGGCTTGAGTATCAAATCGTCCTTTGTTGTGCTCGCTTCTAATTGTGTCTCTTAAACGTTTGACCAGTTTGAGCATGACTATCGCTTGCTTATCACTGCTTGGTGTTTTGAACGTAGTGCTTTCCGCACCGCTATTATCGTTTTTCAGTTGATTAATTTGCTGTTTAACATGGGCAACCCGCTGTTCAAGTTGTTTGTTCTTAGGATCCAGCTCGTACATACTCTGGACCGAATCTAATATTCGGGTATTCAGACAAACTAGCAAGTCTCTGCTGTACGGTATGTGGTTAGCGTATCCGATGAGTTCTTCCGTCGCATCTATGATTGACAAGTATCTCACACTTTCTTGCTTTTTGGCCGATTCGACTTTGACCTTGTACTGAAGCATGATGTTATAGCCAAGTACCAAGACGAGTAGGATGGTGACTAAAGCTATGATTAACCCTATATTCATAAATTCCGTATCTTTTGTTGGCTAGCATTTAAGGATACACGATTCTTATGTACCACTGTATCTATTTTATATTATTACGTTTCTTAGGCTAATTATTAACGAAAACTCCGATCTATGGGTGATTTTTGAGTTATTGATTGCAAAAAAACCGTCCAATTCAGAAATTGCTCATTAGAAACCATCCAAATGCCTCGTTGGACTATCAATTTATTTCAAGAGGCGTTATAACTAAATATTATAAACTATGTTTGCCTTTTGTGGGGCATTGGGTAAGGGATTGCAGGGTTAAAAATGAAGTTACAGCAACTGAAGTATATTGTTGAAGTCCTCAACCACAATCTGAATGTATCTGCAACAGCAGAGAGTCTGTATACATCTCAACCAGGGATTAGCAAGCAGGTACGCCTGTTAGAAGACGAACTAGGTATTCAAATTTTTGAACGCAGTGGTAAGCACTTAACACAAGTTACTTCAGCTGGTGAGGATATCATACGTATCTCACAAGAGATTTTGGCGAGAGTCGAAAGCATCAAAGCAGTGGCTGGTGAACATACTCATCCAGAAATGGGAACGCTAAATATTTCCACCACTCATACTCAAGCTCGATATGCACTGCCAGAGGTAATAAAGGGATTTACTGCTCGTTACCCCAAAGTATCTTTACACATGCATCAGGGAACACCATCTCAAATGTCCGAAGCTATTGCAAAAGGGACTGCTAACTTTGCTATAGCAACAGAGGCTCTTCATTTATATCAAGATGCAGTGATGTTACCTTGCTATCATTGGAATCGATCCATTGTCGTTCCCAAGGACCACCTGTTGGCACAGAAGAGCACGGTAACGATTGAGGATCTTGCATCGTATCCATTGGTGACTTATGTGTTTGGGTTTACTGGACGTTCTGAGTTAGATACCGCTTTTAACAAAGTTGGACTGACACCCAAGGTCGTTTTTACCGCGACTGATGCTGATGTCATCAAAACCTATGTCCGCATGGGAATAGGGGTTGGGGTTATCGCGAGTATGGCAATCGATAACGAGCGAGATCATGATTTAGTCGCGATTGATGCGCGTCATTTATTCGGTGCAAGTACGACGAGTATTGGGTTTCGAAGAGGAACATTCCTTCGAACCTATATGTATGACTTCATGGAGCGTTTTGCACCTCATCTGACGCGTCCTGTTGTAGAGAAAGCGCTTTCTTTAAAGTCCAACGCTGAGATTGAAGAGATGTTTCAAGGTATACAGCTACCGATTAGATAATCTGGCCGTTTTTTAGTCTGTCTGTTCCCTGTGTGGGTTATGGCAAGTAGAACAAATATGCACGCAAAGTTTTTGCAGTTGGATTCTTTTCTTACCTCACATCAGCAATTTTGGCGGTTTGAGCCTTTTTTGGTGACGTGTAATGGGGGAGTACCTTGGAGGGAAGACTATCCACAACTTTCCTCTTGGCTTGCGAGTCTATCGGACTTACAGATAGAAGAACTTAAACTCGATTCAAAACAACTCAGGTGCCAGTTGTCTGAGTTTATTCCTCAGTTGATCTCTACTTCAGCGTTTACTCAGTTGAAGCCTCTTCAATTAGATGGTTTGCGATTGGACAGATCTCTGCGTGCGGGAGTGCCCGGAAGAAAACTAGATCAAATAGTGTCTATGGGGGAAGCGGCATTAAAGTGTCAGCATGGCAGTGAGTGGCTGGAATGGTGTTCTGGAAAAGGTTATCTAGGCAGAGTGCTAGCCGACTGCAGTCGAAAGCCTGTAACCAGCTTTGAATATCAACGCAGCTTGTGTGATTCTGGACAAAGAGTAGCCAATCAACTCAATTTGCCGATGACTTTTGTCCAAGGTGATGCGCTGTCTTCGAGCGCTCTGTCTGTACTTAACCCAAATCAACATGCGATTGCCTTACACGCTTGTGGAGATCTGCATGTTTCTTTGATTGAAAAAGCCTCTTCAGTTGGAGTACCCGCTCTCACCATATCACCTTGTTGCTATCATCTTATCCAAGACAATCATTACCAACCTTTGTCTCTGTCTGGGAAATTATCAGAGCTTAAGCTCACTCAATCGGAGTTGCGAATTCCATTGCAAGAAACAGTAACCGGTGGAGAAAGAGTTAAAAAGCATCGCTTTCTTGAGATGAGTTATCGATTGGGGTTGGATTTGATTTTGAGAGAAGTATTGGGTCGCCGAGACTATACACCGATCCCAAGTGTTAAAAAATCGCAATTGTCAGCAGGCTTTTCTGCGTTTTGCCAATGGGCTGCTGAGTTAAAACATTTGTCATTACCCAAAGACTTAGCTTTTGATGATTTTTACCTTCGCGGGATTGAACACTATTGGCAAATGGAGCGGTTTAGTTTAGTTCAGCAGCCTTTTCGTCGCAGTATAGAAATGTGGTTGGTTTATGACAAAGCGCTTTATCTCCAAGAAAAAGGATATAAGGTATCACTTGCAACTTTTTGTTCTGAAAAAACAACGCCAAGAAATATTTTAATTCAAGCAACCAAGCCTTAGCTCACCTAAATGGCAACTTTATTCGTTCAACCTTTCAATTTTCCGAACTTATTGCCAATAATAAATATGGATATCTAGCGGCAGAGTGATCGAAGCCGCCAACGTCGGTAATGCTTAGACCAAGGAGTCGAGATGAAAGCAGCAAAGGTTATATTAGGATTATTCGTATTGGGTGTGGCGCTAGTATTACCAATAAGCAGTATGGCAAAAACAGCTAAAGTCGCGATATCTCAAATTGTGGAGCATCCAGCACTGGATTCAGTGCGCCAAGGACTGTTAGACGGACTCAAAGCAAAGGGATATATAGAAGGAAAAAATCTCCAATTTGACTATAAAACCGCTCAAGGAAACCCTGCTATCGCAGTTCAGATTGCTCGTCAATACGTGGGAGAAAAACCAGATGTATTGGTCGGAATTGCCACCCCCACAGCTCAGGCTCTCGTTGCTGCAACTCGTTCTATTCCGGTTGTTTTTACCGCAGTGACTGACCCTGTGGGGGCAAAGCTGGTTAACAGCATGACTCAGCCGGGCAAAAATGTCACTGGGCTTTCTGACCTTTCACCAGTCAAGCAACATGTCGCTCTTATCAAAGAAATCATGCCAACGGTAAGTTCTATTGGCGTGGTGTTTAATCCGGGTGAAGCTAACGCTGTCACCTTAGTAAAGTTGCTAAAAGAAAACGCACAGGCTGAAGGAATAAATGTTCTTGAAGCGACGGCTTTAAAGAGTGCTGATGTCCAATCGGCGACTCAAGCGATCGCAGATAAATCGGATATTCTCTATGCACCTACTGACAATACGGTCGCCAGTGCAATTGAAGGTATGCTTGTTGCTGCAAATCAAGCCAAAACACCTGTGTTTGGGGGGGCGACTTCCTATGTTGATAAGGGGGCGATAGTGGGGCTAGGATTTGATTATTATCAAGTTGGAATACAAACCGCAGATTATGTTGCTGCCATATTAGAAGGCGCGGAGCCAGGTACTTTGGATGTCAAGGTAGCCAATGGCTCTGACCTTGTAGTGAACACTGAAGCTTCCAAGACATTAGGAGTCACTATTCCAGAGTCTGTGTTGGAGCGCGCAACCAAAGTGAAATGATTACGTGCAAGATGTTGGTCTGTGACTAACAGAAAAGGGGTTGATGATGTCGGCTTTCGCATTTTTTGGTGCTCTGGAAATTGGTCTAGTTTATGGCTTGGTGGCTCTTGGGGTATTTCTCACATTTCGGGTGCTTGATTTTCCCGATTTGAGTGTGGATGGCAGTTTTCCCATGGGAGCCGCAGTTGCGGCGACCGCGATAGTGGCTGGTGTTAATCCTTGGTTAGCGACAGGGATGGCGATAGTGGCTGGGGCTGTTACCGGCTGGATTACGGGATTTCTAGCGATAAGGTGCGGTATATTGCATTTACTAGCCTCAATTCTCACTATGATCGCCGCATTTTCGGTTAATATCCGCATTATGGGGCGGCCCAATGTCGCTCTTCTTGGTGAAGAGACGATTCTTACTTCGTTTGAAAATCTAGCCGATCCCATGCTGATACGTCCCCTAGTTGTTGGGGTATTGGTCATGTTGTCAGCGCTGTTTGTTATTCGACTGCTAAGCAGTGATTTTGGCTTAGGCTTACGTGCAGCAGGTGTCAATGCTCGTATGCTTTCAGCTCAGGGTGGAAGTACCGCTTTTTATGTCTATTTTGGTCTTGCATTATCAAATGGTTTTGTCGGTTTTTCAGGGGCATTATTTGCTCAAACGAATAGCTTTGCCGATGTGACTTCTGGTGTTGGTACTATTGTGGTTGGGCTTGCGGCGGTAATTCTGGGCCAAACATTACTGCCGGGAAGAGCAATATGGGTATCGGTCGTGGCCGTTATTCTCGGTTCAGTGCTTTACCGTCTCGCTGTCGCTTTTGCTCTTAGCTCTGGGCTATTTGGTCTTCAGGCCTCTGATCTTAACCTTGTTACCGCTGTGTTAGTGGCAATCGCCTTGATTGCGCCAAAGCTCAAAGCGAACCTTCGACTCAAGAAATTGTAATCTCGGATAACATTAGAAACTAGCTTGCTATATGTGGAGGAGGTGTATGATTGAACTTAACAATATCCAAGTCATATTTAATCGCGGAACCATATTGGAAAATCCTGCGCTCAAGGGAGTGTCATTACAAGTCGAAAAAAACCAATTCTTAACAGTTATTGGGTCCAACGGTGCAGGTAAGTCGACGTTACTTGGTGCCGTAACTGGAGAAACCCCAATAGCAGGCGGTCGTGTTGTTCTAAATGGTTTGGACGTGACGAAGCAAGCTGTCCATCAAAGAGCAAGGCAATGCGCAAGAGTGTTTCAAGACCCTTTGGCTGGCACTTGTGCTGACCTATCAATTGAAGAGAATATGGCACTTGCCTACATGCGGGGTAAAAAGCGAGGCTGGCGTTTTGCACTTTCTAGCCAAAGACGCCGTATTTTCCAAGATAGAATCAGCATTCTTGGACTCGGTTTGGAAGACCGGTTGGGAGATAATATTGGCTTATTATCAGGGGGACAGCGTCAGGCTGTCAGTCTGGTTATGGCTACTTTATCGGACAGCCAGATTTTGTTACTTGATGAACACACAGCCGCGCTCGATCCGAGAATGGCGAAGTTTATTATTGATTTAACCAAAACGATTGTCGAAGAATTTCATTTGACTGTGATGATGGTGACCCATTCGATGAAAGATGCCTTAGCTTGTGGAGATCGCACTGTGATGTTGCATCAAGGTGAGGTTGTTCTGGATGTCGCTGGTGAGCAAAGATCGGATTTGCAAGTCTCAGATTTGCTTGATTTGTTTACCAAAGTCAGGGGAGAAGAGCTTTCAGATGATAGCCTTCTTCTCAACTAAGGGGGACCAACTTATAACAAACAGCGCGTATTTTGGTAGTCTTTTATTTTTTCAACAATAGGCGCAGCTTGATTGAAGGTCCTTATTTCTCTAAACAGTGTGTCTGCTTGAGGATATTGTTGGCGTAAATACGAAAACCACTGTTTCACTCGATTAGGATAGTAGAGCCCTTTATCGCCTTTTATTTCATATTGAGAATACAGTAATAGTAACTTTATGACGTCATGCCATGGCATTGGTGCTTGATTATGTTTCACGACGTTGCCAAGATTCGGTATATTAAATGCCCCTCGGCAAACCATGACAGATTCCACTCCCGTAGTTTCAATGCAAGCTTGTCCGTCTGCAAAATTCCATATTTCACCATTGGCGATGAGAGGAATGTGAAAGCGTTTACGAATCTCATCAATGTAAGACCATTTTATCTCGCTTGCTTTGTATCCGTCGGTTTTTGTTCGCGCGTGAACAGTGAGCTCATTAGCTCCGGCGTTTTGGATGGCGTCGACAATTTCGAAACAATCGTTAGGGTTTTCCCAGCCCAAACGAATTTTTGCTGTAAGTGGCGTGTGTTGTGGAAGCGCATCTCGACAGGCTTTGACAACGCGATGAATGAGTTCGGGGTGTTGAAGTAAGGCGGCGCCGCCTTTGCTTTTATTCACCAGCTTTGCTGGGCACCCAAAATTAATATCCACCCCTTTTGCACCAAGCTCGGCCGCGCGCACGGCATTTTCAGCCATCCAATGAGGATCTTGTCCTAATAATTGAATATGTACAGGGACACCCGACTTAGTCTTCGACCCTTGCTTGAGCTCAGGACATAGGCGGTAAAAAACGTGTTCAGGCAGCAATTGATCAACGACGCGCACAAATTCGGTCACACAAAGATCGTAGTCGTTAATATCAGTCAAGATCTCTCGCATTAAATGATCTAATACGCCCTCCATGGGGCCTAAAACAACTCGCATAAACAACATCTCTTAGTCAGGAGGCGTGATTTTAGAGATTTAGTTATAAGATGTCTAATGACATAAGTGATTTGTTTATAGTTTGTATCAACGAGCACCGGTTATTGGCTTAAGCCGCCAAGACATCAGTGACCATGGCCAATTGGTCAGGTTATAATAGTTCTACCTTACTTTGATCATAAAATTAACGTATGACCTACCAGCTACTAAAACTTGAAGCACTGCAAATTGACGAATCTGATGTTTTCTTTGAAGGGGTAATGCTTGCCGCCAATCTTGCAACCAAACCACTAGACCCTGAGCTATGGCTGTCAGATATTTTTGCCGACAATGCGATGTCCATAAAAGCAGAGGTTGAGCATCATATCCACAAACAATATGCTTGTCTAAAGCGCAATGAATACTCAGTATTGTCACTACTTGATGTGACCCAAAGAGATGAGCAGCTGGCAGATTTTGCTGAAGGTTTTATGACATTGTGGCCTACGATTGAGGGGCACTGGCAAGAGACTGTGTCTGGTGATGGTTCGTTAAGAATGCTGCAAGCATTGCTGACTACTTTTATGCTGGCCATTGATGAAGACCAAACACAGGCTGAGATGAAAGCGGCTGGAATCGAATCACCTCCGGCATTAGACGATTTGGTTGGTCAACTGGATTTAATGATCAATGAAGTGGCGCATGCGGCTGATGAAGTTATGCTAGGTGCGAAAGCACAGTCAGTGAATCCGTTTAAGGATGTTGGTCGCAATGATCAGTGTCCGTGTGGTAGCGGAAAAAAATTCAAACAGTGCTGTGGTCAATAGAACAAAGTTGACCAGAATCGGTCATAGATCATGAAATCAAGATGTAAAGTTGTATTTTTCCCCAGATAGGATCGAAAAGAATGAAAAAATTTGCTGTGCTACTTCTGCTGAGTTTTTCTGTGATGGCTGCCCCTAAAGATGAGCTGAGTAAACGGCTACAAATGTCTGATGGGTTCAGTGCCAATTTTACTCAGCAATTAATCAGCCCAGAAGGAGAAGTGTTAACCCAAGGGGCTGGGAAAGTGGATATTTCAAGACCAAGTCTATTTCGTTGGGAAACCACCTCGCCAGATGAAAATTTATTAGTGTCTGATGGAAAATCACTTTGGTATTACAGTCCTTTTATACAACAGGTCAGTATTTATTCTCAGGAGCAAGCGATAGAACAAACGCCGTTTATTTTGCTCACTCGTAATCGAGCTAGTGATTGGGACAGCTATAAGGTTTCACAACAAGGCGATCTTTTTACATTACTTCCAACTGCGGTAGAGAGCAACCAAGGTACATTCAAGCTTGAAATTGATAAAAAAGGTGCGGTCAAAGGTTTTAGTGTGATAGAGCAAGATGGTCAAAAGAGCGAGTTCAAATTTAATAATATAAATTTGTCTAAGCCAAGTGCCGATTATTTTACCTTTAGTGTCCCTGAGGGGGTGGAGGTCGATGACCAAAGGAAGTAAGAGTGAGTAATTATTGTTTGGATTTTTCTGGGCAAGAGGACTTTCGACCTCTTGCCGCTAGAATGAGGCCCAAAACCCTCGAAAATTATATAGGTCAGGCGCATATATTAGCTCAAGGTAAACCCTTGCGTCGTGCACTGGAGTCTGGGCATTTGCATTCCATGGTTCTTTGGGGACCGCCCGGCACAGGTAAGACGACGTTGGCCGAAATTGCTGCCCGCTATGCTAATGCAGAAGTCGAGCGTGTGTCTGCTGTAACGTCGGGGGTTAAAGATATTCGTTTCGCAATTGAAAAAGCTCGAGAGAACCAAATGGCGGGTAAGCGAACGATTTTGTTTGTTGATGAAGTTCACAGGTTTAACAAATCTCAGCAAGATGCTTTTTTGCCCCATATTGAAGATGGCACGATAACCTTTATTGGTGCGACCACAGAAAATCCGTCATTTGAATTAAATAACGCTTTATTGTCACGCGCTCGTGTGTATAAGCTTACTTCTCTTTCCGTACAAGAGATTTGTCAAGCGCTTGAACAAGCCATTTGCAATGACGAAGTAGGGCTAGGTAAGCTAAACGCTTATTTTGCTGACAATGTGCTTGAACGTTTATCAGAGTTAGTAAACGGTGACGTACGTATGTCGCTAAACTACCTTGAATTACTTTATGACATGGCAACAGAAGATGAGACAGGCACCAAACAAATTACCTTATCTCTGTTGGCCGAGGTGGTAGGAGAAAAGGTTTCTCGTTTTGATAACAAAGGCGATATTTGGTATGACCTGATATCTGCTGTTCACAAGTCGATTAGAGGATCAGATCCAGACGCAGCATTATATTGGGCTGCGAGAATGATGGTTGCAGGTTGTGACCCTTTGTATATTGTTCGCCGTTTGCTGGCAATTGCATCTGAGGATATTGGCAATGCGGATCCAAGAGCAATGCAAGTCGCATTATCAGCATGGGACTGTTTTACTCGTGTTGGCCCTGCAGAGGGTGAAAGAGCCATCGCTCAAGCTATTGTTTATCTGGCCTGTGCGCCTAAAAGTAATGCGGTATACACAGCTTGGAAGCAGGCACTCAGTGATGCTCACAATCAACCGGAGTTTGAAGTACCTGTTCATCTTCGTAATGCACCTACGAGATTGATGAAAGATCTCGGTTATGGAGAAGAATATCGTTATGCCCATAACGAGGAGGGGGCTTATGCGGCCGGTGAAAACTATTTCCCTCCAGAAATGCGTGATACGCAATATTACTTTCCGACAAAGCGAGGATTAGAGGTAAAAATTGCGGAAAAGTTAGAATATCTAGCGAGTTTAGACGCAAAAAGCCCACAAAAGCGCTATGAATAAGTGTCTTTTTTGGATACATTTGTCAGGGTATTTACTAAAGCGCTTGAGCACGACGTTTAAGCGTAATTTTCACTACATCAAAGCATAGGATTAACAATGCTGGATTCTAAATTACTTCGTACAGAGCTGGATGAAACAGCTGCAAAACTGGCGCGTCGAGGCTTTAAGCTAGACGTAGAGACAATCCGTACACTTGAAGATCAACGCAAGTCGATTCAAGTTGAAGTCGAAAATTTACAATCCACTCGTAATTCCATCTCCAAGCAAATTGGTCAAAAAATGGCGGCTGGAGACAAAGATGGTGCAGAAGAAATAAAACAGCAGATTGGTACATTAGGTAGCGATCTCGAAGCAAAAAAAGTACAGCTAGCTGATATCCAGAATAAATTGGAATACATTACTTTATCGGTTCCTAACTTACCTGACGATGAGGTACCTGATGGCAAAGATGAGAATGACAACGTAGAAATATCTCGCTGGGGTGAACCTAAAACCTATGATTTTGAAGTTAAAGATCATGTAGATTTGGGCGAGATGGGTGATGGCCTTGACTTTGCCTGTGCGACAAAAATTACTGGTGCCCGCTTTATTGTAATGAAGGGACAGTTTGCACGCCTTCACCGTGCTATTGCTCAGTTTATGCTTGATCTGCATACCGAAGAGCATGGTTATACAGAAGTGTATGTACCCTATCTAGTCAATTCTGACAGTTTATTTGGAACTGGACAGCTACCCAAGTTTGGGGAAGAGCTTTTTCATACCGAGCCATTGACTGAAAAAGTCAATGATGAAGAGCCACGAAAGTTGTCTCTTATTCCAACAGCGGAAGTGCCCGTGACAAATATGGTTAGAGATACCATAGTTGATGAAGCCGATCTGCCGATTAAAATGACGGCACATACCCCTTGTTTCCGTTCTGAAGCTGGTTCTTACGGCCGTGATACGCGTGGTCTAATCCGCATGCATCAGTTTGATAAGGTCGAACTGATTCAAATTACCAAACCTGAAGATTCAATGGCGGCTTTGGAAGAGCTGACGGGGCATGCTGAGAAAGTATTGCAAATGCTAGAACTTCCGTATCGCAAGGTTGTTTTATGTACTGGTGATATGGGCTTTGGTGCTCGTAAAACTTATGATCTTGAAGTCTGGGTTCCAGCACAAGAGACTTATCGCGAGATTTCTTCTTGTTCAAATACATGGGATTTTCAGGCTCGTCGCATGCAGGCCCGTTTTCGCCGTAAGGGTGAGAAAAAACCTGAGCTCGTGCATACACTAAATGGTTCAGGCTTAGCGGTTGGCCGCACTATGGTTGCAATATTGGAAAATAACCAAGAAGCCGATGGTCGCATCGCTATTCCTGCGGTACTGCAGAAATATATGGGTGGTGCAACGCATATTGGATAAAAGCACAATATAATCCAAAGCCAGCCCTGAAGGCTGGCTTTTTTGCGTTCTTATCCTCGCAACATAGGATATGTGTAAAAAATTAGGTGGCTAAAGTTAAATAAGAAGTGGATAAGAACGGCAGCCCATAACCTTCCAGTTAGATGAAAAACTAGCCCGTAGCAAAGCCCAGCTAGTGAAGCAAATATTATCAGCAGTGGGCCCCCTGCGAAATGAGCGGCACCGAATAAAAAACTCGTAATAACTAGGGCAATATACAAACCAAATTTATCGGTTAGTTTTTGTTGAATGAAACCTCTAAATAGGGCTTCCTCGGATACGCTAGTAAACATTAAGTTATTAAATGCGAACAGCCACCACCAAGATGGAATAGTCAATTCAGGCTTGATTGCACCAAGTACCGATGCGATAGGTAGTAAAGAAAAAAGTAAAGTACAAACAATAAATAACGTTCGATAATTGGGTTTTCGTGGCGTGCCTAGTAAGTGCGGAAAGATGCATAGTAGTGCAAAAAATACGAGTGGTTTGTCCAAATTTATGTACATATTGAAATCTGCACTGAGAGGACCAGCTTGAACTTTTTCTAGTACCTGAGGGTTATTAAAACCAGGGATTAGGTGAAGGAAAAGGAACACGCAAAATACCACAACAACAGCAGATAAAATCGTTGGTGGGAGCCAGTTTTTGTCCCTTAGGTAGTATAGAGCTGTAAAAAATGTGCCAATAATCATCAAGCCAATTGGCGTTACAACGCCATAAAACATCCCACATAGAATAACCATGAAGAGAAGAATCGATGAAGCTTTATTTATCTTGAGAAAAGCTGCTGTTATTGAGATTGCGAGTATTAGCCAAATCCATAGATAGACGTCGATTTGCATATTTTAAGCTCTTGTGTTTTTCAAAACCGAATCGACCGAATTGGTTGAATGGAACATATTCGATCAAATTTATTCACAAGCCGATGAGTTATCGGCTTATTTGGTATAGCTTGTCCGAGCTACTAACTAATGGTCAAATAGACATCTCACCCCTAAGCACTTGCTGCATTTGCTCTTTGACCTGCTCATAGCTGAGGTTTTGACTCAACAAATAATGCAGTTTGGCCAGTGCCGCTTCAGGTGTCATATCGTATCCGCTGATCACACCTGCTTCAGCAAGAGCACAGCCTGTAGCATAGCCACCCATATTAACTTTGCCCGCTAGGCACTGAGTGAGGTTGACCACAATGACGCCACGTTCAGAAGCCTCTTTTAAATGGGATAAGAGCTCAGGATTTTGTGGAGCATTGCCTACACCAAAGGTCAATAAAATCATTGCATTGACTGGCTGCATTAAAGTATTGCGAATCACTTCGTGAGAAATACCTGGGTACATGGTGATCACTCCAATCGGTTGCGGGGTGATGTCGTGTACTCTAAATGCTCCTACTGGTTGTTCATCAACCACAATATCTTTGCTGATCTGAATATTGATGCCCGCTTCCAAAAGTGGTGGTATGTTTGGTGAAGTGAAAGCATCGAATCCATCTGCGTGCGATTTGGTGCTGCGATTTCCGCGCATCAGTTTATTATTGAAGAAAAGCGTTACTTCGTTAATCGGATAGTTGGCGGCGATGTGAAGAGCATTAAGCAAATTAGCTTGACCATCAGACCTTAGTTCCGCTAAGGGGATTTGTGATCCTGTTACAATCACAGGTTTCGCTAAGTTTTCCAGCATAAATGACAGAGCTGATGCTGTGTAAGCCATGGTGTCTGTGCCGTGCAATATGACAAATCCATCATATTTATCATAGTGTTTTCGAATATCATCGGCGATTTGTTGCCAATCTTTTGGTGTCATATCCGATGAATCGATCAAAGGTTCGTATTCGTGGATGGTAAATTCTGGCATTTCAGGACGCTGGAACTCTGGCATGCTTGCCAACTGTTTTTCCATAAAGCCTGCTACAGGAACGTATCCGTGGTCATCAGACTTTTTCATGCCGATGGTTCCACCAGTGTAAGCGATATAAATATGTTTTCTTGCCATTGCTTAAAACCAGTAAATGATAGGGGAACAGAGCCTGAGATTATATATCAATATAAGACAAGAAAAAGAGGAGATCACCTCACCAATGGGCTTTTATATTCCAAATCATCAATAAGATTATTACTGCAGTGTTTCGATAGATAGTATTGCATTGTAAATAAGATAAGCGGTGTTTCAGAAAACTCCAAATGTACATGATAAAACCTGGTCAGACCAATATGGTGGAGATCTTTATGGTTTATAAAATGATGTAGGTTGCATTTTGCTAGAATCTGAACTTTTAGTGATTCAAATCGCTAAATTTAAAGAAATTAATGATTTATCAATTCTTAATTGGCGAGTTGTTTTATTGTGTTTTTTGAAATATATGAAGCTTTACCTTCACATCGCCATGATATGAATTGTCGTTCGGATAGCCAATGTGTATTGAGGCATTACATGCTTAGACTCTTTTTAATCTTTTCTACCTTGTTTTTGTCGTTGAGTAAAATGCCTGTGTTTGCCGGTCAGCTAGATGGGGATCGACTTTGTGCGACAGCACAAGCGGCGTATTTGAAATATAGAAACTTAGATTCAGGCGAGAATGCCAATTACATTAAGGCGCTGCAAGCCGTTGATCCTAAAACATTTGGAATTTCAATAGTGACCGCTGATGGTCGTATATGTGAATTTGGTGATTATAACGCTGCCGTGTCTATCCAGTCCGTATCAAAAGTATTCACCTTAGCTTTGTTGATGAGAGAGAAAGGCCCCAATTTTGTTGAGGAAACAATAGGGGTTCAACCTACAGGTATGCCTTTCAATTCCGTTTTGGCTATTGAGAATCAGCAGGGCTCACCATCGAATCCTTATGTGAATGCGGGTGCTATTTCTACCGTGAGTTGGCTAACACCTCAAAATGAGCCAGAGCTTTGGAAGGCAATAAAAGAAAATATGGACAGCTTTGCGGGCAAAAAGCTTGCCGTTAACACAGATGTTCTTCAGTCAGAAATGGAGGATAACAAACGTAATCTTGGCATCGCAACCTTACTTGATTCATATGGAAAACTGGGAACCACTCCTCTCGATGCGGTTACTGCATATACAAAGCAATGCTCAGTGAATGTCACTTCCCACGACTTAGCGGTCATGGGCTCCGTTTTGGCTAATGACGGTTTGCACCCAATAACACATAAGCAAATACTCAAGAGTGATTATGTCCCGCATATACTGTCCTCGATGGTGATGTCAGGTGTTTACGACAACTCGGGGAGTTGGTTTTATGAAACTGGAGTACCCGCCAAAAGTGGTGTCGGTGGAGGGTTTATTGCAATTATTCCGGGCAAGATGTCTATCGGTGTGATTTCTCCACCACTTGATCAATTCGGTAATAGTGTTCGAGCTCAGAGAGCGGTCAGCTATATTATCAACCAGCTGAACCTGAACCCATACGCTAATTAAGGCAAAGATTGATGTAAACATTAGCAAGGTGAATCGTTAGTATCAGAAATGAAGCAAAGATATTGGCTAGACTCAGATTTGGCGGTGAACCTTGCAATTGATGGGCTCTGTTTGCAAAAACAGAGGCAAAATAACGTAGCTATTTGCCTGTAATCTACTTCCCGAGTCTTCACACTTTTCCTACACCCGACTATCCTTATTTTAAACATACAAAATAAGAGCTAGGTTTCATATGAAAGGTAAGTGTCGATACTTGAGTATTAATAAAAAGTTACTCTTTGCCGTCACCATTATTAGCGTAGTTCTTGCTTTGACGACAACAAGTTACAATCTTTATCACAGGTTACAGCTTGACATAGAGAATATCAATAACACGCTATCCAATATCAAAAATAGCCAGCTTTCGAGTATTACGGGAAGTTTGTGGGTTGAAGATAGAGCGCAACTTGAATCTCAGATCGAAGGTTTACTTACATTACCTGGTGTGGATTATGCCAACATATGGAACGATAAAGAATCCGTTATTGAGAGAGGAAATCGACTGGATGAAAATGCAATTACGCAGATATGGCCTCTCACATATCAACTTGGTGGGACAAGTTATGTGTTGGGCAACTTGATTGTTCAGTCTGACCTCACTCAAACCTATGACAGTCTTTGGTTGCAGTTTGTACATATCCTCTCTGCTGAAAGTGTTCGTATTGTACTGCTGCTTACGAGTGTACTTGCTTTTACTTGGTTTTTTGTCATCAAACGGATCAACTTGATGGAAAAAACGGTCAGTGATAGCAAAGATGATCAAGCTCCTAATAAAATTGTCCTTCCCTCTCCTTGGTTTAAAGATGAAATCACCAATTTAGCAGACAAGTTTAATCAATCTAGCGATATGATTGAAACGCACTATGCACAGCTTAATCAAGCAAGAGAAGATGCAGAGCGAGCGAAAGATGAAGCAATTAGAGCAAGTAAGGCGAAGAGTAGCTTCCTCGCAAATATGTCACACGAAATACGCACTCCTCTCAATGGTGTGATAGGGATATCGGAAGTACTTTCTGATACGCCCCTAACGGCTACACAGCGTGATTACGTTGATACTATTGAGACTTCTTCGCATCTGTTGCTCAATTTAATCAATGATATCTTGGACTTTTCAAAGATCGAATCAGGCATGCTAGTGATTAGTCCAAATTCAACTAACTTGCGGGAATCAATTTATGATATTGCCTCAATTGTTTCCACAAAAGCGCAAGAAAAAGGTATCGATCTCAAGGTGACGGTGAGTGTCAACACACCCTATTGCTTGATAATAGATGATCACCGTTTGCGTCAAGTGCTTATGAATTTTATGTCTAATGCAGTGAAATTTACCGACAAGGGAGAGGTTCATCTTTGTGTAACGACTCGGGAAATAAAAGCAGCAAGCGCCCTAGTTGAATTTTCTGTACAAGATTCAGGAATTGGGATTGATGAAAAGCAACAGCAGAAAATTTTTGAGCCTTTTGCCCAAGAAGATGAATCGACCACGCGACAATTTGGTGGCACAGGACTTGGCTTGGCAATAAGCACTCAATTAGTCGAACTCATGGGTGGAAAAATTGGTCTAGAGTCACAAAAGAATCATGGTAGTCGGTTTTTCTTCGAGCTTTTGTTGCCGGTGACTCAAATGGACTACGATTCAAAACATTCTTTTAGACTCTGTCCTCTATGTTTAGTGTGTGACGATAAAATGCAAGAGCAACAATTATGTGAATCGTTAAACTTCTATCATGCGCCTGTATATCAAGCAGTGGAAAGGTTAGATGAACTTCCCGGTTGGGTGCATGAAAAAGAGCATGTAATTGTTATCTACGTCGAAACTTCGCCCAATGCTGCGGTTCAATATGAACGCTTTTTTCATCACCTTCATGGTTTGAATATTCAAGTTTGTATCATAAAGCATCTTCACAGCGACCAATTTGACTTTGGAGAAAGTGTTGGCGCAATGATTACTCAACCTCTGCTTGGCCAGCGCTTGGTGAGGCTAATAGAGCGATTGGAGGGAAATATAGATCACTCCTCACCCGCAGACTTACAACGCATAAGTAACGAAGCTAAAGCTCAGAAAATATTAGTGGTAGATGATAATGAAGTGAATAGAAAGTTGGTCACTATTCATATCGAAAAATCGGGATTTTGTTTCGATCTGGCGGAAAATGGTCGACAAGCAGTAGAGATGTTTAGAAAGCATCGTTACGCGTTAATCCTCATGGATTGTATGATGCCCGTCATGGATGGGTTTGAGGCAACAGAGAAAATTCGTCAGATAGAACAGGACGAAAATCGCCTCCTGCGTATCCCCATTATTGCCCTTACGGCTAGTGTTGTGGATGAGGACATTAAAAAGTGTTTTGATGTGGGTATGGATGACTATGTACCTAAACCCTTTAAAGCTGAAGTATTACGAGAAAAGTTTGCGATATTTGTGTCTCAAAACTCGGATGAACCACCAGCTTTAGAGCTTCAGCCAAATACTGTTGCTGTGGATGAGGAGGAGAGTAAATCTGAACTTGATTATGTTGGGCGTATTTTGTTGGTAGAAGATAACAATGTTAATCAGAAAGTGGCTTCGTTGATGCTCAGTAAAGCGGGTTACCAGTTTGAAATAGCGGAAAATGGGCAGATAGCGGTGGACAAATATGCGCAAGATAGTGATTTCGATATTATCCTTATGGATTGCATGATGCCAGTAATGGACGGCTTTGAAGCTTCACAAAAAATACGTGAATATGAACAATTTTCAGGACTGTCGAAAACACCTATTATCGCGCTGACAGCCAGTGTCATCGATGATGATATTCGTCGTTGTTTTGATTCTGGAATGGATGCTTATCTACCCAAACCTTTTAGAAAAGAGACACTTCTCCATGAAATTGAAAGCGTCACATCGTGATGAGAATAGATGGTATCAGGCTCAGGTACACTGAGCCTAAGAAACGACAACCGATCTAGCTTTTCACTAGTTTTGTGGCAGAGATGGTTTGGCTTGGTTGGCTACTGTATAACACGACTAAACTAGGTATTGACGCTATCGTTAGATAGATACCCACATACGCAGAACTATAAGTCATTGCTTTGGCGACGATCAAAGGAGTGAGTCCTCCGAAAATTGATAAAGCGATGTTGTAGCCAATTCCTAAACTGGTGATGTGATTGTCTGAATGTTGCCAAAGGACCGCAACTGTGTTGCCCAATATAATGGCGGATAAGGTACTAATACCTAATACTGCAAATACTTGCCAAAAAAATTGGTTTGATCCAAGTAAAGCGAAAAGTGGAATTGCCAAAAACAGCATGGCTATTGCGCCAAATTTAAATGCTTTTTGAGTTGAAAAGTGTTTGTCCACAACAAACGAAAATATAAATATCAATAATACAAGTACTGAAGAATTAATGAGCGCTAAGTTTTCGATATTCATAGCTTTGCCCAAAATACCGCTTGCTAAGTTTTGTACATAAAATATAACCCCAGCAAGAACGGACAAACAAAAGACTTTTGCAATGACATTGTAGTTTGGTTGGTTGGTCATTTTTTCAGGCTTTGGTAATTCTGGTAAAGATAGGCGTAGGTATAGGCTAACAATAATGTTTATAACACCAATGAGTAAAGGTATTCTCCAGCCCCAGTTTATCATCTGTTCTTCGGAAAGTTGATGTTCAAGTCCTGCGACGATTAAAAGTGATATAATGACCCCTGATATGGAGCTGGACACAATTAGACTGCTAATTCTAGAGCGTTCAGATTCCTTTGCTCCGCATAGCAAATAGTTAAAAAGTGTTGGGTATTCTCCCCCAAAACTGAATGCTTGGATCATTTGTAGAATTAAGAATACAATGACTACATATTGACCTACGGTTTCAATGGGCACTAAAGCCATTGAAATGGTGGCGAACCCCGTTAGTAGATTGCAGAACACTAGCGCTTTTTTCCTTCCGTGGCGAGCCGCATAGCGACAAATTACCACTCCACCTATTGGTCTAATTAAGAATCTTAACGCAAACATTCCCCATACAACAAACTCCGAATGTTCAATACCTTGTTTGGAGAAAAGTTGCGAAATGTACATGGATATTGATGCAAATACAGCAATATCATAATATTCCATTGCATTACCGAGAACGGCGCTCGTTCGTTGTTTCCAAGTTAGTGACACTTCTATATACACCTATATATCGATAGTTTTAACGATGGCTCTCTATTCAAGTAAACACACGATTACTACTTAAAATACGGCTTGGATTATGTGAATCATTTAAAGGAAACAATCGTTTTCTTTACTGTTCTAAACATACATCAAGGGAGCTAAAGCAGCATGTGGACAATATCTTGATAGTTAAACGTTATCCATCTATAACCAAATAAAGTAATGAAAAATAAAACATGTGAAATGATACACTATGCAATAAGTATCGATAAAGAATTAATTTGCAAGAATAGCCCATACTAGGTATGAGAAATAAACTTTGAGATGTGTTTTAGACACTAATAAAGAAAAACGCCTATACTGGTGATCAATATAGGCGCTAAAGCGACGGTTGGTTTATTTAACTATTCAACTTGACAGTTTAAGCAAAACGCATACTGACCTTTGGGGTCATTAAAGCTATTTAATAGGTTTGCATCATCAACCATCTGATTTGTGATAGGTCGCAATAAGTCAGGAATTTTGGAATAAACATCAATACCAAATTTTACCTGCACTTGATTCATTATATTTTGTATGAACTCTTGAGCAGGGGTCAAAGGTTCTTCAACCCAATATAGATTGTAATCATCCAACTTAGCCAATTCTGCGGCCAGCTTTATGGCATCATCGAAGTCTCCCATTTTGTCGACCAAGCCGAATTTTTCAGCGTCTTGGCCTGTCCATACACGGCCTTGAGCTATCTTATCCATCGCACCGAAATCTATATTTCGGTTCTCACTAACAAGGCTAACAAAACGACGATAGCCATGTTCAATGCCGAGTTGAAATGCGTCACGGGCTCCTTTAGATAAGCCTGTTGTAATACCCACCCCAGAGAACGGAGAGGTGCCAACGCCATCGGTGTATACTCCGAGTTTATTTAGCCCTTTTTCGAATGTAGTAATCACACTAAAGATACCAATTGAGCCCGTTAAAGTTGTAGGTTGGGCAACAATTTTATCCGCGCTCATCGAAATCCAATACCCGCCAGATGCAGCTAAACTGGACATCGATGCGACGACGGGTTTTCCAGCTTCCCTCAGAGCTTGTATTTCATTGCGAATAACTTCAGACGCGAATGCACTTCCTCCTGGACTATCCACACGCAATACAACTGCCTTAACGTTATCATCATTTCGGGCTTTGCGAAGTAGGGCAGAGACAGTATCCCCTCCTGCTGTACCTGATGGTTGCGAACCGTCCATAATGGCACCGCTTGCTACCACTACGGCAATATCGTCTTTTGCTGTATCAAACTTGGGTTTGATGGTGGCCATATATTGGTAATAATCAATATGCTGGTAGCTGTCTTCGCCATTCGTACCAAAAATTTCGATCAAGTCAGATCTGACTTGCTGACGGGTGGCCAGTTCATCGACCAATCCAAGCGTCAGAGATAGGCTGGCAAGATCGCCGTCTTGTTTTTTAAGTTGTGTTAGGAACTCTTCCATGCTGGGATTTAGGGTCTGTTTCGAAATTTGGCGATTGGTGGCGACATCATCAACATAAGCTCCCCAAAGTTGCCCCAGCCAGCGAGACGCGGATTCCTTTGCCGCATTAGACATATCATCACGCACAAATGGCTCTATCGCAGATTTATAGGTACCAACTCGAAATACATGAGTGTTTACATCAAGTTTTTCTAGCAGAGTCTTATAGTACATAGAATATGCACTGTAGCCTTTGATCAGCACTGCGCCGTCGGGAGCTAGATAGATTTTATCTGCGTAACTTGCGAGGTAATATTGGCTCTGATTGTAGAAATCACCGGCAGCGTAAACAGGCTTTCCAGAAGCTTTGAACTCATTCAGTGCTTTAGCAATGTAGCGCAGCTTGGTCAAATTTGTTTCTGGCATATCGCCAAGAGCAAGCACTATGCCTGTTATCTTGTCATCATCTTTCGCATGACGGATGGTGTCTACAATATCAAATAGCAAGTTTTCACTTGGTATATCTTCTCCAAATATAGAGCCCGCAACTGAATCCATCGGATTTGTATAACGTGACTGCTCAACAATCGGCCCCGATATATTGAGAATCAGAGCTGATTTTTGAGTGACTTTGGGTGTGACCGAGCTATTGGTTGTAAAAGCAAAATACAAAATTCCGAGAGTGACTAGGAAAATAAGGTTCACTAGAGCAAGGCGAACAAAGGTGATGAGCTTCCATATCCCCTTGAAAAGCATGCCAATATACTTGAATATTTTTTTCATTGTGGCTCCACTGTGCTCTTGCACAGGTATAAATCTTGATACGTTTGAGTATAAAGCTGTTAGTAGTCCTACATCCTACTCAAACAAGTATACCTGAACAACTACAAGATTGATCAGTGTTACAAAAATGTAAACACTTGTTTGATTTTAACTCTCGTCAAATCTATTGTGGTCAGACCAGAATTGATAACAAAGTGATGTCCTCTATGTACCCAAATTTATTAAAGCCACTGGATTTAGGATTTACTCAGATTAGAAACAGAGTATTGATGGGCTCAATGCATACTGGTCTTGAAGAACATAAAGAAGGGTTAGGTAAGCTGGCTGCGTTTTATGCCGAACGTGCGAAAGGTGGCGTTGGCCTTATCGTAACAGGTGGTTTTTCTCCTAATTTTCGAGGGCGGTTGCATCCATTTAGCGCAGAATTTAGTAAAGCCAAGCATGCAAGAGCACACAAGGTGGTAACGGACTCCGTGCATGAACATGGTGGTAAGATAGCCCTCCAGCTACTTCACGCTGGTCGTTATGCCATGCATCCATTTTCTCAGAGTGCGTCTGCGATCAAAGCTCCCATTGCTCGTTTTGCACCTAGTGAAATGAGTTGCCGCCAGATCAAGAAAACCATTATGGCTTTTGCTCATAGCTCGGAGCTTGCCAAGTCAGCAGGTTACGATGGTATCGAAATTATGGGCTCAGAGGGATATCTGATTAACCAATTTATCTGTAAGCGTACCAACACTAGATACGATGAATGGGGCGGAAGCTATGAAAATCGTATTCGTTTTCCACTGGAGATTGTCAAAGCAATACGACAAGCCGTGGGTGACGAGTTTATAATCATTTTCCGTTTATCAATGCTCGATCTCGTTGAACAAGGGAGTACTTTTGATGAAGTGGTGATTCTAGCTAAGGAGTTAGAAAAAGCGGGCGTTTCGATCATTAATACCGGTATTGGCTGGCATGAAGCAAGAATACCCACAATTGCAACTCAAGTCCCACGGGGAGCTTTTACTTGGGTGACTGAAAAAGTACGTCCACATGTGTCTATCCCAATAGTCACCTGTAATCGTATTAATACTCCGGAGGAAGCGGAACGTATTTTGGCGAGTGGTCATGCTGATATGGTGTCAATGGCTCGCCCATTTCTTGCAGATCCACATTTCGTAGTAAAAGCACAAAATGACAAGGCTCATCTTATCAA
Organism: Vibrio zhanjiangensis; assembly: GCF_030161235.1. Classification (GTDB taxonomy): domain Bacteria; phylum Pseudomonadota; class Gammaproteobacteria; order Enterobacterales; family Vibrionaceae; genus Vibrio; species Vibrio zhanjiangensis. Next base: position 66,956 of record NZ_BSPW01000083.1, read on the forward strand.
TACCTGTATTGGTTGTAATCAAGCTTGTTTGGATCATGTTTTCAAAGGTAAAAGAGCGAGCTGTTTGGTTAACCCACTTGCCTGTCGCGAAGATGAACTCAGAATAACCCCAACACCTTCGCCAAAAAATATTGCCGTTGTTGGTGCTGGCCCTGCTGGATTATCCTGTGCGACGACCTTGGCCAAACGAGGGCATCATGTCGATCTTTTTGAGCGAAATGACCGAATTGGCGGACAGTTTCGCCTTGCGATGCAAATTCCTGGCAAAGAGGAATTTCGCGAGACGATTCGATATTTTGCCAATCAGATTGATGAGACGGGAGTAAAACTGCATCTTGAGACAGAGGCCAATTTTGATTTACTTTCTGAGTATGATGAAGTGGTGATGGCGTCAGGTGTTGAGCCTCGTAAAGTGAACATTGAAGGGATAGATAATCCCAACAAAGTCATTGATTACCAAACGTTAATCAAAGATAAAACCTATGCTGGTGAAAAAGTAGCAATTGTAGGTGCTGGAGGTATTGGTGTTGACGTAGCTACCATGCTCACAGAGCCCGCGGGGCACAGCCTAGATGATTGGCTGCATGATTGGGGTATTGATAAAGAAATTGCTCATCCAGGAGGTTTATTTCCTTACCCTAATTTGCAAAGTGACAAAGAGGTTTGGGTGCTTCAACGTCGAGCCGGCAACGTTGGCAAAGGTCCAGGAAAAACGACAGGTTGGATCCATAAGAGGACGCTAGAAAAGCGAGGTGTTCATCTCCTAGGTGGTGTGAGCTATGACAGAATTGATGAGCAAGGTTTGCACATAACATGCAATGAACAGTCCCAACTCCTTGAAGTAGACAAGGTTATAATATGTGCTGGTCAAGAATCGGTTAGGCCATTTGAACAGCAATGGCAAGAGATGGGAGATAAGCTACATATTATTGGCGGAGCAGATCATGCGGGAGAGCTTGATGCCGTTCGGGCCATTCGTCAAGGAGTGGAACTCGCGATTAAGTTGTAAGCTTATTTAGGGAGGAAGACCTATATCAAAAGTCTTCCTCCAGATATTCAAAGAATGACAGTCTTGTTTCTAAACACAAATACGTGGTCATTGATCACCTTGTTGAGTGCTTTACTTAGTACATTCTTTTCTACATCACGGCCTGCTTGTGACATATCTTGCGCGTTAAAGTTATGATCGACGGGGATAACATCTTGCTTAATGATTGGCCCTTCATCGAGGTCGTTAGTGACGAAATGAGCCGTCGCTCCGATAATTTTCACACCTCTATCATAAGCCTGTTGATACGGTTTGGCCCCAATGAAAGCAGGTAAAAAGCTGTGGTGGATATTAATGATCTTATGGTGATACTTTTCGACAAAAGTTGGTGTTAACACTCTCATATACTTAGCCAATACAAGATAATCTGCATTGTACATATCGATGATTTCAAGCATTTTAGCCTCATGCTCTTCCCTATCTAGGCCGATATGTGAGACGCAGTGATAAGGTATGTCAAACTTCTCGGTTAAGCCCTTGAGAGTATCATAGTTACTTACCACTGCAGCAATATCGACATTAAGACTGCCATCGTAGCTTTTCATGAGAATATCACCGAGGCAATGCGCCTCTTTTGTTACCATAATGACGATGCGTTTTTGATTAGGTCCGACTAATTGCCGTGACACACCTTGAGGTAAAGCCTGATCGAGTTCATCAAGAAGTATTTTGTCGTTAAAGTAGCCGTGAAGTTCTGTGCGCATAAAAAAGTGGCCGCTGGTGTTATCGACAAATTCATTATTGTGAATAATGTTAAGTTGATGCTTGTAGCAGATGTTAGTGATTTTTGAGATGAGGCCGGGCGCGTCTTTACAATGAGTCAGCAGTATTTTCTTTTCCATTAGGTGAAAACTTCCGTGAATTATTTTGTTTTAATGTGAAATTGGCTATTGGCACTAAATAACTAAGCAGCTAGCCACAATAGCAACTACAATTATCCTAATGTTGTGACAGTTTCAACAATTAATTCCAGCAAACCTATAGGTTAAGTGAATTTTGCAGAAACTGCCTTATCTCGGCCGAAGAGGTTGTAAGTATGGATAGGGATCTACTTGCACGTAGGTTGTACTCAGAAAGGGTGAGTGCACTACTTGGCGATCAAGAGCTTAATGAAGAACTTCTCAATGAGATGTGGGAAAACAAAGCTTCGCCCAGTGAAGCGGCGCGAGCCATGACTGATTGTCAAAGTGATTTTGAAGGGCCAGCTTGGTTGTCGCGCTATTTAAACCGACGCTGACTTACTGATAAACACGTCGCGTGCTTTCATTTTATTCTGCACATATCAAGGTGAGGCCATGCTTCGCCTTAAATTAATTCGCTTCGCCAGCATGAACCTGACATAATTCCTCCTTAGTACACGAACTCTCATGTTTTCTTGCCGATGATATCAAAGATTTTTTCAGCTGAAGGTGCTTTAGGCAAAGTCATTCAAGGTTTCCAACCTCGACAAGCTCAATTGGAAATGGCGCAGGCTATTTCAACGGCAATTGAGGCTAACCAGCAGGTGGTTATTGAAGCTGGAACAGGAACGGGGAAGACGTTCGCTTACCTTATCCCCGCACTTCAAAGTGGTAAAAAAGCCATCATAAGTACAGGATCAAAAAATCTTCAAGAACAACTTTTTCATCGAGACTTACCTTTGATTACGGATGCTTTAGACTTCAGTGGGCAAATCGCACTGTTAAAAGGACGAGCAAACTATTTGTGTCTTGACCGTTTGAGTCGACAAATGATTGAAAGTCATAGTATTCAGTCGGATACGGATCTACTCTGTCAATTGGTCAAAGTAAGAACTTGGTCGAGCGAAACAAAAACGGGTGATCTTGGTGAATGCAGTGATATTGCTGAAGACAGCTCAGTGATTCCAAGCATTACGTCTACCAACGATAATTGTTTGGGTAAAGAGTGTCCTAGTTACCAAGAATGTTTTGTGCTTAAAGCACGCAAGAAAGCTATGGATGCGGATGTTGTCGTTGTAAATCACCATCTATTTCTGGCCGATTTAGCAATAAAAGAAACGGGTTTTGGTGAGTTAATCCCTGCAGCGGAAGTCTTTATTTTTGATGAAGCTCATCAATTACCTGATATTGCTAGCCAGTATTTTGGCCAATCTTTATCCAGTCGTCAGATACAGGAATTGTCTAAGGATATAGAAATAGGTTACCGCACAGAAGCCAAAGATATGCGCCAGTTGCAAAAAGTTGGAGAGAAATTAATGCAAAACGCAATGGATCTCAGAATTGCGTTGGGAGAGCCGGGGTATAGAGGTAACTGGCGCGAAGCGATAAGCTCTCCTCCAATAGCAAGAGAACTCGAGCGTTTGCGAGATACACTTGAGTTTTGCCTCGAAGTGCTAAAATTGGCGCTCGGTCGCAGTCAACTGTTGGATACGGCCTATGAGCGAGCAAGCACTATTAATGCACGATTGATGAGGGTCTGTGACGTATCGGTTACCGGATACTCATATTGGTACGAGACAACTCCGCGTCAGTTTAGTCTGCATATCACACCACTTTCGGTGGCCGACAAGTTTCAAGAACAGATGATACAGACGAGTGGTACTTGGGTTTTTACATCGGCAACACTCGGTGTTAGTGGTGACTTCAACCATTTCACCTCTCGACTTGGAATTAACCCAGATATTGAGCTTGCTTTGGCGAGCCCGTTTGATTACCAAAGCCAAGCAAAATTGTGTGTTCCCCGCTATTTACCAGAGCCCAATAGTCCGCAAATGGCAGATAAACTGGTTTCTATGCTTGGGCCTGTGATTGAACAAAATCAGGGAAGGTGTTTTTTTCTTTGTACGTCTCACAATATGATGAGAGAGTTGGGTGAGAGGTTTCGCAGTATGTTATCAATTCCTGTACTTATGCAAGGAGAAACAAGTAAGCAAAAAACGCTGAGTGAATTTATGGAATTGGGTAACGCTCTACTTGTTGCAACCGGTGCATTTTGGGAGGGAATCGATGTTAGAGGTGATGCACTTAGCTGTGTTATTATTGATAAGCTACCCTTTACCGCGCCTGATGACCCCTTGTTAAAAGCGAGAATTGAGGACTGTCAGTTAAAAGGTGGGCAGCCTTTTTCGCAAGTACAGTTACCAGACGCTGTAATTACGCTAAAACAGGGGGTTGGTCGATTGATTCGTGACCAAAAAGATAAAGGTGTGTTGATCATTTGTGATAACCGATTGGTCACGCGCGATTATGGTGGGGTGTTTCTCGCCAGTTTACCCCCAATTCCCCGAACTCGGGACTTGACCGTAGTGCAGGATTTCCTCGCACAAATATCACAAACGAACCAATAATTAGAGAAATAAATGAGTGCAAAAATTCTTGCCTTAGACACAGCAACTGAAAATTGCTCAGTCGCATTACTTGTTAACGATCATGTTTATGTACGAAGAGAAGTCGCCCCACGTGATCACACAAAAAAAATTCTACCCATGGTAGATGAAGTGTTAAAAGAAGCAGGTCTGGCGTTGAATGAGCTAGATGCATTAGCATTTGGTCGTGGTCCTGGCAGTTTCACTGGAGTCCGTATTGGCATCGGTATTGCACAAGGTTTAGCGTTTGGGGCTGAACTTCCTATGATTGGTGTCTCAACCTTAGAGGCGATGGCGAAAGGCAGTTACCGCAGTATGGGGGCAACTCATGTGGCTTGTGCGATAGATGCTCGTATGAGTGAAGTATATTGGGGGCGTTTTATGCGTCAAGAAGATGGCGCTTGGTGTACTATCGATGAAGAATCTGTGATTTCACCAACGACTCTGGCAGAGCACAGCCAAACAGATAAGTTCTCTTGGGTTAAAGCGGGGACTGGCTGGGATGCATATACAGATGCGTTGGGTGACATTAAGTATGACGTGATTCAAGGATGTGTAATATACCCTGATGCAGAGGATATTGCCCTACTGGCAAGCCTTGAGTTTGAGAAAGGCAATACTGTGGCAGTTGAAGAGGCAAGTCCTGTCTATTTACGTGATAAAGTCGCATGGAAGAAGTTGCCGGGTAGAGAATAAGAGGTTTTAAGACGGAGAATATGGTTTCTATTAATGGACTACCTCCATCGCTTCCAGGGCCAAATAAAGCCAACAAAACTGGAAAGAAAGATGGAGTAAAAAAATCTCAGAATACTTCATCTGTTGGCCAACCCAGTAAAGTGGCGAACGCGGTGGCGCATTCTATCCGTCATACCAATGAAGCCGATATTCATAAAGCACAACTTCAGTATGATCTCCCTGAAGGGCAAGGAAGAAAAGCGTTAGAAGAATATATGAATGTGATGAACCAAACGAAAAGAGAGGAACTATCGCAGCTATTAGGCGTCGATCTTTATATTTAGCTTTTTCGATAGAGTATGTATGAAATTACACATGTTTAGATTTGTCGTATTAACCCTATTCATATTTGGTATTAGCGCGTGTAGCACGTTGCCAGAAGAATTGATGTCAAGTAACCCAGATGTGCAGACCAATTATTCAGATTGGAAAATGTCAGTGGAGAGCTCACAGGAACTTCGTTTAGGTGGTGTGATTGCTAGTGTGACAAACCTAAAAGATAAAACTAGACTCGAAGTGGTTAACTTGCCTATTGGTTTGACGGGTAAACCAGATATAGATCAAGAGCCTCAAGGTCGTTTTGTTGCTTATGTGGACGGTTTCGCTGATCCAGTTAAATTTGCTGAGGGCCGTCTGATTACATTGCTTGGAAATAGTGATGGCAAAGAAGCCGCGGATGTTGGGGATTATCATTATGAATTCCCTGTCATGAAAGCGATAGGCTATCATTTGTGGAGGATAGAGGAGCGGGTTCTCATTCACAATGACTTTGGTCCTGCGACCTATTCTTGCCGCAGCTTTTACTGCCGAGAAATCACGCGAGGAACTCAGCAAGGAGTGGTTATCCAGGAAGTAAAATGACTTTTAGAGATACTCGATATAACCAAGCTGAAGGCTATCTAAGCGCTGTTGAATGTGGTTACAGTCATCAAGCAAAATGCTCGATCGTTTTTATACACGGATGGTTGGATAATGCGGCGAGTTTTATGAGTGTAATGCAGACACTTAACCACATGGATCCCGCCCTTCATCTATGTGCAATTGACTTACCTGGACACGGCCAATCAAGCCACAAGTCTGGTAATAACTTTTATCCATTCCATGACTATATTGATGATATCTATCAATTGTTGTCTAATTTCTCGTCAAACAGATTGGTGTTAGTCGGCCATTCACTTGGTGCTTTGGTTGCAAGTTGTTATAGTGCCGCTTTCCCTGAGCAAATTAGTGGGTTAGTTGAAATAGAAGGACGTGGGCCTTTGTCGGAGGACAGTAACCAAGCTGTTTCGCGTTTGAGGGACGGCGTGTTGAGTCGACAGAAAATTCGCAGTCGATCGAGTCGCGCATTTTCGTCACTTGACGATGCCGTTGAAGTGAGGTCTGAGATTAACCTGATTGCATCTGAACTTATTCGCCCGATTGTACTGAGAGGTTTAAAGCGAACTTCAGACGGGTGGTACTGGCGTCATGATGAGAAGTTACAAAGTCAATCTTTGTATCGCATGTCTCATGAGCATGCTCAATCTGTAAGGCAAAGTATAAGTTGTCCTCATTTGGTTGTATTGGGCGAGCATGGTTTTCCTTATCTACAACACAAACAGAAAGGAGAATCAGACTCAGTTGACGTTGCAATGGTTGAAGGGGTGTCATTACTGAGGGATCTTGACGGGATAAATACCATTCGACTCTGTCGTATCCTTACA
>NZ_BSPW01000084.1 GCF_030161235.1 Vibrio zhanjiangensis
CCTCATTTTACGGTGGAAACTTTACCACCTAATTTGGTGTCCGGGATCATTAAACCACTACACTTAGGCATGGTATAGAGTTAACAGAAGTGAATCCGTCTCATATTGCGGAAAACACACTAAATGTCATGCAAGATCGTCTAGTCGATATCGCAGATCGGGAAGCGACTAGTAATGGCGAAAGAAGAGCTTTGGTGGCTTTAGAAATGGTTAAGCCCTTGTTAATAGTAGCCAGTGTTCCCCTAGCACTGGCCAACCCAGCTATTGCTGTTCCACTAGGTATTGTTATGGGTTCTGGCCCAGCTTTTGCGCAAGCGGCCATAGCAGATTCTCCAGAGGAAAAAGACGGCTATATTATAGAAGGCTTAATTGGTGCAGGGGCTGAGGTTGGTGGTCAGGTAGCTGGTCAAGCGTTAAAAGGTGTTCTTGGGAAAGGAGCTAAAGCTTATCGTGCGTTTGCTAACAACTTAGATGACGCCCCCACACCAAGTGGATCTTTTAGGCCTAATGGAAGCGCATCGGATCATTCTTCGAGTGTGCAACCTAGAAGGCAAAATACGTTCGGGCAAGGTTTTAGAGGCGAAACAAGACGGCTAGAAGATTGGGGGGAAATGGTGGTCCAGAAGCTCCTCATGCGCGTCAAACTGGCCGTCGCTATAGGCCAATACAAAGGACAACCTTCAGGGATGTGTTTGATTCTAGAAGGACAAATCCTGCCTCTGTTGGGCAACCTAGGAGCCATGAGCCTAGGCTTTCGGATACGCTTTACCGGCGTACGGGAGATGATTTAGCTTCTGTTAGGGACGCAAGGCTTGGAGGGAGTTCAACGACGACACAACCTGGGGTTTGGCAATTTGGCGTCGTTTTAGCTCGTGCTGCGGGTTTGTAGGGATAAGTTACTTTTTCTAAAAAGTTGATAAATTGTGCTGATAAAAGGACTGTGTTTGGCCTTTTTCAGCACTTTTTTACGTGACACTTCATTTTTTCGCTCAGCCATATACCCCAATATTGAATCGTTAAGTTTGTTTTCAAAACCATTCCTTCGATATTGACCCCATCTAAATAAGAAGTCATACGGACAGAAAGCGAATTTGGGTTCGCATAACGTGAGTGGCTTTGTTTTACATAAATAAAAAACGTTGGTTCTAAAATAATGGCAATAATGCTAGGAGTTAGGGTAACACCTACCTGATTCTGGATAAAATGGAAATTTTTTGCCTTTTTTTGAGCTTTTCATAGTGATGAATTGTTATTGTACATCGGGTGATGAGCACTAATTCGTTGCTTTTTATTTTGTTGTCTTAGGGGATCGTTCCTAGCAGAAGAGGGTATACAGGCATGTCAGGTAACGTAATTAATACGGCGTTGAATCCAGGGATAATGGCTCAAGGAATATCTGAAAATGGTGCTATTTCCAAGGTAAAGGCTTCTCCTCAAAGTTCTTTGGCTAGTTCTCTGGAAGAATTAGGTTCGGCAATTGCTGATCGTCGTAACCGCAGTAAAGATGAGACTAAAGCGAACCAAAGGGCAGACAGAGACCAACTGAAATTCATCGAAGAAATCCAAGAATATCTTCAGCAGGTTCCAGATTTGGAAAAGCAAAAAAAATTGCTCTCTTTTGTGTCGGCTAATCTTGGTAAATCCAAAACTGCAGATGAGTTCTTACTATGTTTGGAAAGTTTCAGTGACGACGAAGGACTTCAGTATCTTGCTGGTAAAGTACTAGCTGAATCAAGTGATCCAAATGACAAAAGACATTTCAACAAGGCACTGGACACCTTTTTTCAGCAGCATCAAAAATCGATCTCAATTACGCTTAATACTAGCGCTGCTTTTGCAGAGCAACTTCCGGTGGAAGATATCTCGCAAGCAAGATCAGAATACCGAACTCTTACCGAGTATCAAGCGCATAGCAAGGCATGGCAAGATTTACAGATCATGGCGAAAGACTATGGGTCGATCGAGAAAGCAATCGACATTCATCAGAAAGCGCTCTCTGCCGACTATCATTCACTAAAGCCTAGTGATGATAGATCTGTACTTGGTCAAGTAATGTTAAACCTTGGTCAGTTGAAGCAGCTTACGACGGTTTTTGAATTGGTTGAAAGCGTTGCCAAACTTATTGAGAAACTTTGCTTTGTGCCAATTGATAGCTCCTCTTTAATGGACCATCTTCTAACTTTTGCTGATAGCCAATATGTTGGTCAGAGTCGGTTTGACAACAGCATGAGAGATATGGGGATAACTCTTCCCAATGCAAAAGTGGTTGCAGCTCAACAGATGCGAAGAATTGCTATGGCATTACCAGAAGGGATGTATCCCACACTTGAACATCGTGTAAGGGTGACGACCAGTTTACAAGATTGCATCGATCAGGCGATTAATAAAGAGGAGGAATGGCTGGATGCGCAGTAGTGAATATGATGCTATTTCCGGTTTTTTACGTTTGCTCAATTATCATTGTCATGAGGAACTGCTGTTAAGTCTTAATGATAAAGAAGGCTGTTTAAGTTTTACGATTGTTCCAGAAGAGCTTGGTTTGCCAGAAAACGAAATTCATGTCGATTTGAGTTGGAACGGAACTTGGTTGTCACTTGGAACTTGCATTTCTGCATCATGGCTAACGCCAAAAGCGTTGCAAAGTTTACTTCTAGAGTCGGTAAGCCACTTGCAATGCGCAACCGATAACAGTGGTCGAGTACACATTCTATCTAAGTTTAGGCGTGCTGAGGTGAGGCAAGAACAGCTTTATCAGAAATTCGTTCAGATATTAGAGAAACTCAGAGTAGCGAAAGTGAGTGGGTAGCATGTTAAAACCAGCATCGCAAAGACCGACTGACATCGGCCTCTATCCGGTCGTACCGTCAGATTCATCAATTGATAGTTATGACACTAGAACTGTAAAGGCAGTAGAGAAGCGAAACGATAAAGATCCGAGTGTTGTTTCTCATTCTAGGGGACCAGATTTTTCAGAGGAAGGAATAACTGGAGAGCTCAACTTTGAAGACTTGGGCTCATGGTATAGAGCTCAAGCTGAGCTCTCTGAAAAAATAATTGATGAATGTGAATTGCAGAAATTAGGTCGATTCTTGCAACTGGAGGAAGACGAAGCCAGTCAGAATCTCTTAAAAGAAGCAGAAAGACTTTGGTTGTTGTCGCGTGGTTTGAGATTAATGATGTCTTCTTTGGTAGGTGCGTAGTGTTCGTAGAAGAGAATAGCCCAAATATTGTTACCGTTCGTCGACTATTAGTGTTGTTTTTGGAGCAACAGCAGTGGCGACGAGCTAAGTGGGCTGCCATTTGGTTGGAAGAACGAGGTGACCTTGCTGCACGTATCGTGCTTGTTGATCTATTGGTAAAGCTTGAGCAGTACACAGAAGCTTTGGAGACGCTGACTAGATTGCCAATTTCAATACGAAAAATGGCAAAAGTTAGGCGGATAGAAGCTCGAGCAGTTTTTTCACTTGGTCACAATGCTCTCGCCAAGAAAATTTATCTATTCAGTTTGGATAAAGAACCAAATATTGTTTAAATCCGTGAGGAAGTTGTAAGTGAAGAATATATTAGCGAAACTCTCTGGCCGGAACGACCTTTTCTTAGCAATGCTATTGATCGCAGTCGTGTTTATGATGATCTTACCAATGCCTACGGGTTTGGTTGACGTCCTTATTGCTACTAATCTAACGATCGCCGTCATATTGTTGATGATGGCCATTTATATACACACACCTTTAGAGTTCACAGTATTCCCATCCCTTCTCCTATTAACGACCTTGTTTCGGCTTTCTCTTTCTATCACCACAACTAGACTAATATTACTTCAAGCTGATGCTGGTCAAATAGTATACACCTTTGGTGAGTTTGTTGTGGGAGGTAATCTGGTCGTTGGAGCCGTTATCTTCCTGATAATAACGATAGTTCAGTTCTTGGTTATCACGAAAGGTGCTGAGCGAGTGGCTGAAGTGTCGGCGCGCTTCAGTTTAGATGCCATGCCTGGTAAGCAAATGAGTATAGATGGCGACATGCGTGCTGGAACCATTGATATGGAAGAAGCTCAAGAACGTCGAAGCAAAATAGAAAAGGAATCACAGTTGTACGGTGCCATGGACGGAGCAATGAAATTCGTCAAAGGCGATGCAATTGCTGGACTCATCATAATCGTAGTAAACCTACTGGGAGGCATTGCAATCGGAATGTCACAGCATGGCTTGTCTGCTGGTGACGCGCTATCTATATACGCATTACTGACAATAGGTGATGGTTTGATTTCTCAGATTCCAGCGCTTTTTATTGCCATTACTTCGGGAATGATCGTAACTCGAGTTTCATCAGAGAAAAGTGCAGACTTAGGTAAGGATATCAGTACTCAGATCAAACAACAGCCAAATGCGTTGTTAATCGGTGGTGTTATTCTATTGTTGTTTGCATTGTTACCTGGTTTTCCCACTTTTACTTTCCTTGGCCTGTCTACATTATTGTTTTTTGCAGCATATTGGTTGAATAGAGCTGCGAAAAAGACTCCTTCTAACAGCGATAGAGTAGACACTGTTACCGAAGGGGATGGGCCTGGAACGGACAAACAAGAAGGTTTTTCACTAACACAACCGTTATCGTTTTCTATTAGAGAGTTACCAGAAAAAGGTATGACCATTGAAAGGTTGGTTCCCGCGCTGACAGATCTTCGTCAGAAGTTAACTACAGAGCTTGGTGTTCCCTTTCCAACTATCCATCTCTACAGCCAGCCTGCAAAAGATAATAGCGAATCACTCAATGCACACTACCAGCTTTTCGTGCACGAAGTTCCTGTGCTGTCAGGATACATAGCGAAAAACGATAAACTTGTTACTTCGGATGAGCAGCAGTTGAAAATGTTAGATATGTCATATGAGAAATCTACTTTTCTCAATAAAAGCTTGTTTTGGATAAAGGACCAAACAGTTGAAACTATAGGAACTATGGGGTTGGATAGTGTAGATGAATTGGATGCTCTTGTGTCAGATCTTCATTCTTTGCTTAGTAAGCACGCTCAGGAGTTTATTGGTGTTCAGGAAACCAAATTACTACTGGAACATATAGAGTCAGAATATGAGGAATTGGTCAAAGAGGTTCAGCGTCAACTTCCGGTGTTTAAATTGACGGAGATACTGCAACGATTGGTGTCTGAGCAAGTTCCAATCAGGAATTTAAGAACGATTCTTGAGGCAGTGGTCGAATGGAGCCAAAAGGAAAAGTGCACAATTCAACTGGCTGAGTATGTACGAATTTCACTTAACCGGTTTATCAGTCACAAGTACAGCAATGATAGCAACATGCTCATGGCGTTTATGCTAACACAAGATGCAGAAGAAGCTATTCGAAGTGCTATTCGTCAAACATCGTCAGGAAGTTATTTAGCTATGGACCCTGGACAGTCTGAGTCTTTGTTGGAAAATTTAGTGTCGACTGTTGGTGACTTGGACAGTAGACCTCATATGCCAGTTGTTATTACAGCGATGGATATACGGCGCTATGTGAAAAAATTGATTGAACCGCGCTTTCCTGAGCTACCAGTACTTTCATTTCAGGAATTGAATGAAAGTATCAATATTCAGCCTATAAGCCAAATAAACCTATAAATTGATAATATAAAGGAAAACAATATGTACAGAGATCCATTGTCATTTTCACAAAATACGACTCAAGATTTAGCTGAGTCGGTTAGATATGCGTTAAAGCAACTTGGTTGTAGTGAAGAATTACTGTCGGGCTTTGATAGTTACTCAACGATCAAAATGGAGTTCGATGACTGTAAAGATGTTCATATTTCACTAGAAAATGACCGTCTTTGGTTGTGGAGTAGATTCAATACAAAAGTATCAGATCTTACTCATTTCTCCCAATCAATATTGGAGCTGCTATCTAGGCCTATGTTAAATGTCGAGACCTCTCAGCCAGTCATTGGTGAATGTGAAGATGGCTTTGAAATTAAAGCGTTAATAAACCCAAGATGCATAGATGATGTGAATGAATTTTCTAGTGTTATTGAAGATTTTCATTCAGTAATAAAAAGTGTCTTGAGTTGACGATGTTAAACAACGGAATAAGCCGAGTATGTATACTCGGCTGTTTATTGTGAGGATATTTAGAAAGAGAATTGTAGCTGACGTAGGTTTGAACTCTCTCTAATGCCGCTCAAGAGCAATGACTTGCCCACCATTTAGATAGGTAGCGATCACTATATACTTGTCCGTTGATGATATGATGTCAACTGGGTGTCTCTTGTGCAGTCTTTTTTTTGAACTACTCGCAATTTTGCTCATAGGAAAATTCTTTTTGCCAAAGTTTGAAAAATTTGCGGTGAATTCGTCAATACTATAGCTATAACCTCCACCCGTTAGAGGGCTAATCTCACCTGTTTTTAAAATTTCACCAGATATCTTCCCTTTGTTACTTTGTTCATCTATGAAGAGTTTAGATTCAACAGAGTTTCCTTTTCGAAAGATTTCGTAAGTTCCTTTTCCATAGTAAGACGGATCATCAACACTCGTTACATTAAACTCTGCAGAAAAAGCATGTTTAGAGTTGTCACTTTTGGTCAAAATCAACAGCACAATGAGATATAACGCCGTAAATGAAAAAATTTTAATAATACGCATTATCGATCTCCTTCAGCACAGAGTTTATTAGACCTTGTTGAGATTTAGGTGAGCGGGTAGATATAAGTTTGTTATAGAGCGAACCATCTTGTTTTACTAACGACAGAGAAAAGTCGTTCTTCTTAATCATTAATGCAACCAGCTTTGTGTTATGAGATTTGGCAGATTCCTGAACTCCATTTATCAAAGTTTTAGGGATATCATCCGTGTAGGAATAAATAACACAATTGTCATCCTTGAAAATAACTGGAGGTAAGGTATTTACGAGTCCATCTTCATTGGCTGTTTGAAAATAGGTAATACCAGTCCATGATAGCGCAGTTATTAGCAGAAAAATGGAGACGAAAATAAGGTTCTCTTTGCTGATAACTGGTAAATTTCGGACATTAGTTTTTTGTTGTTCGGTTTTGCAACTATTATCAGTAAGCTCTTTGCTTACTTCTAATAAAGGGGACTGAGTCTGGTTTTGTAATTCACTACCTAACTCTTCGATACTAGCTTGTGTGACTATACCATCTTCAAGTCTGTATCCCACCTTTGATACCGTTTTAAGCCATAGCTGCTTTTTTCCATCGTCACCGATCAATGTTCTTACATTACTTATGGCTTGGGTGATTGAACTGTCGGCGACAATTTTGCCCGGCCAAGCATTTTCCAGAAGCTGTTCTTTACTCACTATGTTTCCAGCATTTTTGCAAAGTTCTAAAAGCACACAAAAATCATGTGTGCCGATTCGTTTGCTCTGTTTAGTTTCAATATTGAGTATGGATAGTGAGCTTTCATCAAGTATCAGGTTGCCCACTTTATAATAGGATGTCATGTTTACTCCCCTAGTATTTAGAAGTTACAACCTAGCCGTTTTAGGTTTTTATTAGGTTTTTATTAGGTTTTTCTGGGGCGAGACTATAATGTAAAATCTAGCGCCTCTGTCAGACTTGTGTGAATAAATTGTCATTGTTTGTGAATTTAATGCTTGCATTCAGGATTTTTATGAATAGTTATGCCTTGTCTAAGGCGAGTCGTATGAGCGGTTGAGGGCATATGTCATTTTCTAATCTACTATGAGGGAGATGATAATCGGAATGTTCTGCCAGTGACTTCAATTTCAATAGTCACTGGCATTGGTGGAGAGGGAAGTTTATATGATTTGGTAGGTAGTTGTGACTAATGATTGCCCCAGCTGTAACCTAAGCTGAGAAAATACAATGCTGGATCATTAAACTGTGCCACTGACTTACCTTGCGGTCCTTGAAACTCTGAAGAGTCAATCAATGTGGCTTCCAACGCGATTGAAATAGTATTTGAGTTATCTAGCTTATAATCAATACCTGAACCCACTCGATACGCTTTACCCGCAGGAAGAGTAATATCACCATGTGATTGGTCGGAGTACATGCTTGAATCGTAGGCAAAACCTGCATTCCAAGTGATACGTGGATTAATTTTGTACTGAGTGCCAAGCGCGATTTGATAGGTATCTTGGGTTTCTGCGCCCATTATGGTTTGGTAATCACTCCAATCCTGCCAGTTTAGGTTGCCCATTATCGCCAACTTGTCATTGATATTGTGGAAGGCACTAACGATAAATTGCTGAGGTGCGAGGGCGTTGGTGGTATCAAACTCAAATTCTGTTTCATTGGTGTAAGCTAAACCAATTCGAGTATCTTGGTTGACTTCATAAAGCAGTCCAAGCTTGCCATTCACTTGAACGTCAGTGTCGTGTTGATCAATATTGATTGCATTGGAATTGGTTGAATGTGCTTCGAGATCAAAGATACCGTAGTGAATGCCCAAAGAAGCGCCAACCGATAACTGCTCGTTAATACGATATGACGCCGACGGCTGGAATGTTAGGGCTTGTGTGGTTGCGCTTGGTATCTCTAAGCGAGAAAACAAATGTTCGTATTGCAAACCTAAACCATAGTTGCCATATAGACCTGCGCCAATGGTCCACTTGTCGTTGAGTTTTTGGCTATAAAATGCAGAGCCTAACGGAACATATTGGATAGTATTACCTGCGTTGCCACCCCCTATCGTATCTAAGGTAGCATCGCCATAGAGGTTAATAAAATTTCCTGAAAAAGACTGACCCTCTACATTGGCAAGCCCTGCTGGGTTAGCTGCAATAACGGATGAATCTTGAGCCCGTGCTGCCATACCTGCTGATGCGAGGCCGATATCGGTGGTGGAGGTTTCATATAGATAGAGGCCACCAGCATGAGCGGTAGCAAGAAATAATATTGGCGTTGAGACAATGAATTTATGACTGATTTTCATGGTAAACCTGCAACTTTTTATACCATTAATGGACATTGTTAGGGCGACAGCCACTAAATGTAAGGTGTCGCCTTAGGCCTAGAGGTAGCGCGTCCCTGCGCTTAGGACCTATTCTTGGATTACTGCTTTTTGAGTTGATCAAGCTGCTTGAGTTTTTGCTGCAAAGACAGCGAACGATAGCTCATATCCGCAGGGTTCATGGTTTCGCCTTGTTGAAGAGGGTATTCTTGCAGCGTACCAGTGAACTGACCAACGACATCTTGAATTGGAACAAATAGCCACATGTTGTCTGCCATCCATCTTAGATACATACCAGACTCTTTAGGCGCTTTCTCAAATGGGTCGGCACGCAAATGAATGATCTGAGGCCAATTAGGTGTCGCTCGTGTTGCGTCGGAAATGTTACCTTCCATTGTGGCAAAGTTGAGCTTCCAATCATTCCATCTCACCGCGTTGAGCTCACCATTTGACGAAAAGTACATCAGAGACTCACGTGGACCTTTTTCTTGTTTGCCTTGGAAATACGGCATAAAGTTATAGCCGTCGATGTGTACACGCCAATCCTTACCATTGGCTTTATATCCCTTAGCGAGTTTTTCTTTAACATCGGGCACGCCTGCGGCTGCGAGAAGGGTTGGTAACCAGTCTTGATGCGCCATCATATCGTTATACTTGGAGCCGGGTTTGATCACACCAGGCCAGCGAACCAATTGAGGGACACGCATTCCTCCTTCCCATGTGGTGCCTTTTTCACCGTGAAATGGGGTTGCGCCACCATCTGGCCATGTCACGGTTTCTGCGCCATTATCGGTTGAGTAAATGACGATGGTGTTGTCTGCAACGCCGAGTTCATCAAGCTTATCAAGTAAGATACCGACCTGGTCATCATGCTCCAACATGCCGTCCGCATAAATACTGACGCCAGACTTACCTTGGTACTTTTCTTGTAGGCGTGTCCAAACATGCATTCGGGTGGTGTTATGCCAAATGAAGAAAGGTTTGTCTGCTTTTACTGCTTTCTCCATGAAG
Source organism: Vibrio zhanjiangensis (assembly GCF_030161235.1). Classification (GTDB taxonomy): domain Bacteria; phylum Pseudomonadota; class Gammaproteobacteria; order Enterobacterales; family Vibrionaceae; genus Vibrio; species Vibrio zhanjiangensis. The sequence goes on from NZ_BSPW01000084.1 coordinate 9,942, forward strand.
GCGAGTGAGGTTTCTAGGAATTCTTCGTCAGCATGTTCCATACGCTTGCGCGTCATAGGGCCAGTGTCTTCAATCTTACCGTCAGAAAAAGATTTTATTACACCGCGAGGGCCGTAATTTTTACGAAATTCTGGGTCTTTGGGGTAATAGTAAGTTTCGGGCTCTTCTTCGGCATTCAGGTGATAGAGGTTGCCAAAGAACTCATCAAAACCATGATTAGTAGGAAGGTGTTGATCTTGATCGCCCAAGTGGTTTTTACCAAACTGCGCTGTCATATAGCCTTGCTGTTTTAAAAGATCAGCGATAGTGGGTGCCCAATCGGGTATTCCATGTGTCGAGCCTGGCATACCTATCGTGAGCAACCCTGTTCGAAAGGGTTCTTCACCGGTAATGAAGGCAGCGCGTCCTGCGGTACAGGATTGCTGGCCGTAGTGATCGGTAAATAAGGCACCTTCATTGGCAATACGGTCGATATTTGGGGTTTCATAACCCATCATACCTTGGTTGTATGCGCTGATATTCCAGTAACCCACATCATCGCCAAATATCGCGAGGATATTGGGCTTGTCGGCGGCGATTGCGGCGCTAGAGGTCGCCAGTATACCAATGCCAACAGCCAGCTTGCTTATTTGGTTAGCCATAAGAACTCCAAATTGGTTAGTAAGTTGAAAACGAGTGCTGTATCGCGTGCTTCGTTGGTAACTAACATAATGCTGCGCCTATTCGGTGTCGCTTTATACTGCTTATAACCATAAGTTATGAATTTTATAATAGATTGTTTTTGTGTGGTTTTTTCACATCTGGCTCATTTTATGTCGGATATCGAATTGGACATAAATCACATTAATTGATTTAGGCACTACTAAAATGAAAGCGCAGTTTGAATTTTGATTTAATTATGCATCTAGGCTCGCATTGCGAGGTATTGTCAACTATAAATTTGATTGCAGGATTAATTTTCTCCAACAAACAGAGGTTTATATGACAATCAAATATGGCGTCAAACGCCAGCTAGCGATCCTTGCCGCTGCTTTATTGAGCGTTACGACAAGTAGTGTCGCAGCAGACAAGCCCAATATTTTGGTCATTTGGGGCGATGATATTGGCCAAACTAATATCAGCGCCTACACATTTGGCTTAGTGGGTTACAAGACACCAAACATCGACAGCATTGCCAAAGAAGGCATGATGTTTACCGATTATTATGGTGAGCAATCTTGTACCGCTGGCCGCGCTTCTTTTATTACTGGTCAAACGGTACTGAGAACGGGTTTAAGTAAAGTGGGCCTTCCTGGTGCTGATTTAGGACTGCAAGCAGAAGATGTGACTATTGCTGAGCTGCTCAAACCTCATGGTTATATGACGGGGCAGTTCGGTAAAAATCATCTTGGCGACAAAGATGAGCATCTTCCGACTCAGCATGGTTTTGATGAGTTCTTTGGCAACCTCTACCACCTGAATGCAGAAGAAGAACCTGAAAATGTTGATTACCCGAAAGATCCAGAGTTCCGAAAAAAGTTTGGTCCTCGTGGCGTAATAAAATCTTTTGCTGACGGTAAGATTGAAGACACAGGTCCGTTAACACGTAAGCGAATGGAAACCGTCGATGAAGAAACGTTGGACGCGGCGCTTGATTTCATGAGTCGAGCGGTCAAAGCCGATAAGCCTTTCTTTGTGTGGTGGAACTCGACTCGCATGCATTTTCGTACACATGTCAAAGAAAGCCAATTGGGCAAGACCGGTATCAGTTATTACGCTGATGCCATGGTTGAACATGACAATCATGTCGGTCAGCTATTGAAAAAAGTCGATGAACTGGGCGTCAAAGACAATACAATAGTGTTTTACTCAACCGACAATGGCCCACATATGAACACTTGGCCTGATGCGGGTATTACACCATTCCGCGGTGAGAAAAATACTAACTGGGAGGGAGCGTTCCGTGTGCCTGCTATGGTTCGTTGGCCGGGTAAAATCAAAGCGGGAGAGGTTTCCAATGAGATTATGCACCATATGGACTGGATGCCGACTTTCCTCGCCGCGGCTGGACAAAGTGATGTCAAAGAGAAACTAGTCCAAGGCGAATCTGTGGGTGGAACCAACTACAAAGTCCATCTGGATGGCTACAATTTCTTACCATACTTGACTGGTGCAGAGCAAAAAGGCCCTCGTGAAGAAGTGTTTTATTTCTCTGATGATGGTGATCTTACTGCGCTTCGCTATAACAACTGGAAAATAGTCTTTATGGAGCAGAGAGTCGAGGGAACGTTACGTATCTGGGCAGAACCCTTTGTCGCACTGCGGTTGCCTAAAATTTTCAATCTACGAATGGACCCATATGAAAACGCAGACATTACCTCCAATACCTATTATGATTGGATGATCGATAGGGCTTATATGTTGGTACCAGCGCAAGCATATGTTGGAAAATTCTTAGAAACCTTTAAAGAATTCCCGCCAAGACAAAAAGCAGCCAGTTTTTCACTTGATCAAGTGATGGAAAAATTGCAGGAAAGTCATAATAAGTAAATTGATAAATCTTCTACTAAGGGGCTGGCGATAGCCCCTTATTTGATCTTGATAAGATTTTTATCTTTCGATATATGCAATTTATTGTATTTTAAGGAAAAGCTCTTCTATCTTTGCTTATAAAATAATAACAACTCGCATAAAGGTAATCATGACTCTGTGGGCAAGTGGTCGTCAGTTGATTCAAGGTGTAATTGTACTCGTCATTTCTTTAGCATCCGCACAAAGTATATCCTCAGAAACATCGGAGTTGAAAAGAACGGCCAGCTTTGGTTTTGTCGGCAGTGAGGCCTGTGTAGCTTGTCACCAAAAAGAGTTTGATGGGTGGAAGGGCTCTCATCATGATATGGCGATGAAACAGGCTGACTCACAATCGGTACTGGGTGACTTTAGCGATCATATTTTGACTCATCAAGGTAAGGCAAATCGGTTTTATCGCAAAAATGAAGAGTATTGGGTCAATATACAAGGACCTGACGGAGACTGGCATGATTACAAGGTCAGTTACACTTTTGGTTGGCAGCCTCTTCAGCAGTATATGGTTGAGTTTGAAGATGGAAGGGTACAATTACTCCCTTTTGCATGGGACTCGAGACGTAGAGAAAAAGGCGGCCAACGATGGTTCCATCTATACCCGGATACAACACCAACCGATGAATTTTATTGGACTAACTCTGGGCAAAATTGGAATTTTATGTGCGCTGATTGCCACTCGACCAATGTCAAAAAGAACTATGATGCTCAATCCAACGCCTATATGACCACTTGGTCTGAAATCAATGTCGGTTGTGAGGCCTGCCATGGTCCAGCGAGCCAGCATGTTGAGTGGATGCAATCTGACAAGCTTGCTGTGGACAAACCAGTGCACTTAGGCTTTGAGCGTGACTTATCTACAGCGGTGAAAGAATGGATTCAAAAAGAAGGCCACAGCACGTTGCAACCTAAAGAGATTATGCTGACACAGCAAGTTCAGACTTGCGGGCAGTGTCATAGCCGCCGAACTCAGCTTAATGAGACGGGCGATCATATCAAGGGTTCCTTTTTTGATAAATATCGATTGAGCTTGATTACTCCAGAGCTTTATTACCATGATGGCCAAATTTATGATGAAGTGTATGTGTACGGCTCCTTTTTGCAATCTGAAATGGCCAAAAAAGGGGTTACTTGTACCAATTGCCATGATCCTCACAGCGCTAAGCTTAAAGTAGCGCAAGAGAAGGTTTGTTTACAATGCCACTCTGCATCCAATTATGCTTCTGAAACGCATACTTTTCACGCAGCAGATACACAGGCGTCAAAATGCACCACTTGCCACATGCCTGAAACACGGTACATGCAAATTGATCCTCGTCGTGACCATAGTTGGCATGTTCCCCGTCCTGACCTTAGCCAGCATATCAATACACCGAATGTCTGTACCTCTTGCCATGACGATCAATCGGCACAATGGGCCGATAAGCAAATCAGCAAATGGTATCCAGATTCCAAGTATCGTAATCAACGCCATTTTTCGCTCGCGTTTTATGCGGACAGTATTGGTCATCGGGGGGCACCCGATGCTTTGGCGTTTTCTGCTCAAGATTCTTCGTTAAGTCAAATTATCCGAGCATCAGCGTTAGAGCGGATGGCAGGTAACACCGGACAAAATACTCTCGTTTCCTTGGCACGTTCGGTCAAGCATGATAATGAAATGATTCGACTGGGCGCTATTACCGGATCGTCAGGTTATTCATTGAGTGATAGATGGCAAATTCTAGAACCTTTGTTGAGCGATCCTGTGCTTTCTGTTCGAGCTGAAACAGCGGGTGCTTTGGTTCGCTACTATTCTGAAATGAATCCGCTACAAAGAGAGAAGCTTCAATCCCCCCTTGAAGAGTATAAAAATATTCAGATTTTTAATTCGGACAGAGGTTTTGGCAGGACCAATCTTGGCAATCTCTATCGTGATCTTGGTGAATTAGACAAGGCAATTTATGCCTATCAAAAAGCGATAGAAATTGAGCCATATTTCGAAAACAGTTACGCCAATTTGGCTGATTTGTATCGCGCACAAGGAGAGGACACTAAAGCAATAGAGACGCTTGTCGCCGGGATGAAAGCGCAGCCAAAGTCGAGTGTTTTACCCTACAGCGCCGGCTTAGCTTGGCTTCGAATGGGAGAAGATGTCAAAGCGATTGAGTCTCTAAAACAAGCCGCTGAAGTAGCCGAACATAATCCACACTACTGGTATGTTTATGGGCTTGCTTTAGAGAAAACAAATATTCTAGCAGCCAGTAAAGCGCTAAATACAGCTTATGAGATTGGGGGACAGCCCCAGCATTTGTATGCTGAGTGTGAGGTACTGGCGCGCAATTATAAATCGGGGAGCATCGCGTTCGCCTTTGAACAGTGCATGAATCGACTCAGCAAATTGGCTCCGCCCGACGTGATTGAGCAATTGAGGATGAAAGTATCGGCCGATGGTAGATAAATTGAGCATTAGGCGAGGTTTACGGGCGGCTGGGTATTATGTTTATAACTAATAGTTATGGCGCTTGTGGGTAGGATGTACACAGCGAACACTATGAATGTTGAGGGAATTCGATGAATCATGTACAGAAAGCGATGAATGAGTTGATAAAACGCACTGAAGAAAGCGTTATCGGACAGAGTCATGTGGTTCAAGCCTTGGTCATCAGTTTGCTCACCAATGGGCATGTATTACTTGAAGGGCTTCCCGGTACAGCGAAGACTCGCTCAGTAAAGTCTTTAGCACAAAGATTAAACACCCGTTTTGGTCGTATTCAGTTTACTCCTGATTTACTGCCCTCTGATGTAACGGGAAGCGTGGTATATCAAGAGGTTGAGGGAAAACCTCAGCTTACGTTTCAAGCCGGCCCCATTTTTAACAATATTGTATTAGCCGATGAAGTAAACCGAGCACCAGCGAAAGTGCAGGCGGCACTCCTTGAAGCGATGGCAGAAGGTACTATCACAGTGGGTGATAAAACACATCACCTTCCTGACCTTTTTATGGTGCTCGCAACACAAAATCCAGTAGAGCAAGAAGGCACGTATCCACTGCCAGAGGCGCAGATGGATAGATTCATTATGAAGGTCACGGTCGAATATCCGGAAGATGAAGCTGAGCGTGATATTATTCGCTTGGTGCGAAGTGAAGAATGTGGGACTCAAACGTCAACTGGAACTGAAGACTTGTGGCATATTGATCCTGATTTAGTCATGGAGGCACGTCGTCAGTTGCCTACAATGGCTGTTTCAGAGTTGGTTGAAAACTACATTGTTGCACTTGTGATGGCAACGCGTAAGCCGGAGCGTTATCCCGATTCTCAGTTGACAAAATGGCTGGAAATAGGGGCCAGCCCGCGGGCTTCGATTGCTTTGGATAAATGCTCCAGAGCTTATGCATGGTTACAAGGGCGTGACCACGTAACGCCAGATGATGTGCGTGCTATGGTGCCGTCGGTACTGGGTCATCGTTTTTCACTGTCTTATGATGCCCTTGCAGATGGTGTCGATCACAAGAGAGTTGTCCAAGAGCTGTTAAATTGCGTAGCAATTGGGTAGGACGGAGACTCGTATGGCACAGCCAAAAATGGCTCCTCAGGCGCAAGGTCTTGATCCTCGCTTGTATTGTGAATATGCGCGCTTGGTCCGTTTGCAAGCGCAAGTAGAATCGTTCAGTCTATTGCCTCATTTGAATTCTGGTAGTGCGCTTTCAGGGCGGCATCAATCGCTTTTTCGCGGTCGTGGGTTGAATTTTGAAGAATTACGCCACTATCAAATCGGGGACGATATTCGTCATCTCGATTGGAAAGTGACTCTGCGTACCGGTAAGCCACATATACGCAGCTACACAGAAGAAAAAGATCGTAATGTGATTATTTGTGTCGACCAGCGCAGCGGTATGTTTTTCGCTTCGACCCAAGTTATGAAGTCGGTTGTCGCCGCTGAATTGGCCGCTATGTGTGGATGGCGGGTATTAAAAGATGGCGATCGGGTTGGGTTTGTTATTGCCGGTGAAAAGGCGTTATACCAAAGCAAGCCTGAGCGATCACAGTATGGTTTTCTCGCCCAATTGAAGCGATTGTCGCAAGAAAATCAGCGCTTAAATGTTCATTCCCTAAATTCAGATAAGGTGAGTTTTGGTCAATGGCTCACTCTGATAAAGCGAATAAAGCTTAAGCAATCAACGTTTGTCATTATTAGTGATTGGCGAGATTGTGAAGAGCACCATCTTGACCATTTAAAACAGCTTCAGCAACACAACGATGTGTTGGCGGTGACAATCAGTGATCCGCTTGAGCAAGCTTTACCCAAAGACTTAGGAAAAATGAAATGGGTGATTGGGGATGGTCGTCATCAGTTAAACCTTGACAGTAAAACCAAGGTAGATGTTGCAAGCGCTAGTTTAGCTGAGAAAACGGATAAGCAGCGTCAATCCTTAACCGAGTTAATGGCTATGAAAAGGCTTCCTCATATCGAGCTGGATACCTCAGGTAACCATATCGCTCAATTTAAAAAGCAGGTGGGGAGACGATAAATGGCTCAAACTCATACACCTCCAAGCACCTATATTCTACGTGATCTTCACGATGTTGCTGTGCCAGAGAGCGTCAGTTGGTGGCCTCAGACAACGGGTTGGAAAATATTCGCGGTTCTCTGCTTTGTCTTGTTTCTCTATGGGGTATACCGCTTTGTCTCTCATTGGTGGAAGAACCGCTATCGTAGTGAGGCCATTCAAGCCATAGCCCAATTACAAGTAAATGATGCGAATGATACCAAACAGCTATTCTCGATTTTAAAAATTGTTCTTATCTATCTCGACAATACCAATGCACCGCTATTTGATGAGCAATTTCTAAAAAAGCTCGATGAATTAAACCCCAATGGCGTCCAATTTAATGGTGATATCAGCACACGTTGGGTTAGGAGTGTTTTCAATCCAAATATGGCCTTGGAATCTTCAGAACGTAAGCTATTGATGGAGCGTGCGATCAACTGGGTTAACACTCATGACAACATGGTAAAAAAACCATCCTTGATTAACACTTTTCGGCAATTTTGGGGAGAGAAAAATGAATGAGTTGCTCACCTTAATCGCTACGCTCACCAGTGGAGAGTTTGAACACCCATTCTGGTTTCTCATTCTGCCTTTACCGATCGCTATTTATTATTTTGTGCCAGCTTATCGCACCAAACAAATGGCAATCAAAGTGCCTTTTTTTAAATTGCTGGTCAATGCGATTGGTGAGACACCTTCAGAGGGAGCAAGCCAACTGACGCCGAGTTGGTGGCAACGCGCAGCCTTAGTACTCTCTTGGGTACTCGTGGTTACTGCTCTTGCAAAGCCAACGATTCTGGGGCCGGTGCAAGTTCGCGAGAGTTTAGGACGCGATATTATGGTAGTTGTCGACTTGTCTGGTTCAATGGCCGAGCAAGATTTTATGTCTAAAACGGGCGATGCAATAACTCGCCTTGATGCGGTTAAAGAAGTGCTGGCGGATTTCATTAAATCACGCCAAGGTGATCGGCTTGGTTTGATTCTCTTTGGGGATGCTGCCTTTGTCCAAACACCATTTACTCCAGATCAACAAGTGTGGCTGGAATTACTTCAGCAAACGGATGTTGCGATGGCAGGGCAAAGTACTCATCTTGGCGATGCTATTGGACTGGCGATAAAAGTATTTCAGCAAAGCGGTCAATCTCGTGGTAAGCGAGAAAGTGATCGTCAAAAGGTGGCCATAGTGCTGACCGATGGCAATGATACTGGCAGTTTTGTTGAGCCGATTGATGCGGCGAAAGTCGCGAAAGCAAAAGGTGTTCGTATTCATGTGATTGCAATGGGTAATCCTAAAACGGTTGGGGAAAATGCATTAGATCAAGAGACGATCACGCGCATTACAAAGGATTCTGGCGGTGAGGCGTTTGAAGCACTAAATCGAGAAGAACTGAACAATGCTTATATGGCAATCAGCCAATTGGAGCCACAACTTTATGACAGTACCACATTTCGACCAAAACAAAGTATTCATCATTATCTGATTGCCTTGGTTGTGTTGATGTATTTAACCGCATTTTCACTCGCAACGATAAAACGCAAGCGTCTTTTAAGTCCCAAGCGATTGTCCAGTGCTCAAGATAAGGAGGCGAATGTCTTAGGTGAACACCATGGTTGATACCTCAAACATAGAGCCGCTTTTGGCTCAGTTTCACTTTATTCGTCCGCTTTGGCTTCTGGCGTTTATCCCTATGCTTTTTTTATTGTGGTTAAGATGGAGAGAAGAAAACAAGCCGAGCTGGAAGGATGTATTGCCTGAACATTTGCGCCAAGCCCTGACGTTGGGTGAACAGGGCTGGCGTAGACAATTACCACTTAAGCTGCTGGTTGTGATCATTGGATTAGCCGTCATTGCTTGTGCCGGACCAAGTTGGCAACGCCAAGCTTCGCCTTTTGGAGAAGATAAAGCATCCATGTTGGTTATTTTGGATGCTAGCGACTCTATGATGCAAACCGATTTACCTCCCAATCGTTTAGAGCGAGCTAAACATAAAATTCAAGACTTGATGTCAAGAAGAAATGGTGGCAATACGGGTCTTGTTGTATTTGCAGGGTCTGCTCATATTGCTATGCCCATTACTCAAGATAGCAAGGTATTTACCCCTTTTCTTAGCGCTATTTCACCTGAAATTATGCCAATTGAAGGTAAAATGGCCGAAAAAGCATTACCTCTAATTGAGCAGCAATTAAAAGGTGAATTAGGCTCGACAGTACTGTTGGTCACCGATGGCGTCAATCCGACGACCATCGAGGCTTACCAAACCTATTTCGCTGATAAACCTTATCAACTGTTGATTTTGGCGGCAGGAAATACTGATATTGTCTCTAATAGCCCAGTTGACATGGGCTCTCTCAGCGCACTTGCCAAAGTAACCTCAGGACACCTAATTGAGGTGACCATTGATAACTCAGATATCGAAACATTAAATCGCTATATAGAACGTAACATGCAACTCAATGGTGAATCGTCGATGCCATGGCAAGATATGGGGTATCCATTGTTGGCCCCAATAGCTTTGCTGATGTTGCTGTGGTTTCGTAGAGGCTGGTTGGTGCAATGGTGTTTGGTTGCTGCTATTTCTGCCACAATTGTGTTGCCTCACAAAGCGGTGGCAGAAACGGTGTCACTGAAAGCTAAGACGACGGAGCAAGCGGCAGTGCGAACGATGTCAGATAAAGTGTCTCAATGGTGGTGGGACTTATGGCTAACTCCCAACCAACAAGGTCAGCGGTGGTTTAATAATTATGATTATTTGGAGGCGGCTAAACATTTTACCGATCCTTTAAGAAAAGGCACGGCGTACTATTATGCTGGGGAATATAAGCTTGCTCATAGCGCATTTTTGGAGATGCAGAGTGGTTCGTCGCAAGCAATGCAAAACATAGGATTATATAACGCCGCCAGCGCACTAGCGCGTCAGCGAGAATATTTGGCTGCCCGGGATGTACTTCAATCTCTTGTCGAGACTGGCGAGTTGCATCCAAAATTACGCGCGGATGCAGAGCATAACTTGCACGTTATCAATGGGATAATACAAGAAATCAATCAAATGAGTGAAAGCCAAGCTGGAACCGAGAACGATACATCGACAGAGTTAGGTGAAAACCCACAAACGGCTGAGGGAGCCGATGAGAAAACGTCGGCGGAGCTACTGCTTAAAGAGACGCTATCGGCCAGTGATATTCTGGCAGATCAAGCGCTTGCTGATAAATGGTTAAAGCGTGTAGAAGCCGATCCCAAACACTTTTTGCGGACTAAATTTCAGATTCAGTTACGTGAAACACGTCAACGGTCTACTCATTCGGCGCCAAAGGAGCAAACCCAATGAACGTTTCGTTGAAATGCTGTTTGTCCAGCGGCCTAGTTTGGCTATTGATGTCTGTTGCTATCATGGCTTCAAGTGTTGCTCGCGCACAAGATATACTGGATCTTGAACGTAGTCATGACGTTGAGCTTTTGGTATGGGTAGGTAAACCAGTTAAAGAACCAAATCGCTCGAAAACACCCCAATTTAGTGTTAATGAGCAAGTGATTTTATACATTGAAGTCGCTACACCACGCTGGTTTACTGGCGGGACTCGTATTGGCAGTATTGAAATACCCAATGTTATTGTCAAGCAGCGCAATCAACTGGCCACCAATTACACTGAGAAAAAACTAGGTAAAACTTGGTCTCGGCAACGTTGGGAGGTTACTCTCTACCCTCAATCTTCTGGTAAGTTTGTTGTTCCGTCTATCCCTGTCCGTATTCAAGTTTCAGCGCCCAATGGAGAAAAAGTGACGGGGACTTTGTATACCAAGCCAATTCATTTTTTAGCGAGTGTTCCTTCGGGCCTTCTCAGTGATAACACACCGTGGTTTACGGCAACGGATGTGAAGCTGAAACAGAACTGGTCAACGTCACATGAAGATCTCAAAGTGGGAGATGTGATTACGCGAAGTGTCGCTATCGACGTCAAAGATAGCCTTTCGGTGTTGCTTCCGGAACTTTTGTCCAAGCAAGCGACTCCCCAGTACCAAACATACTCGAAACCCAACACTCTGACAGACACGCAAACTCGAGGCAATTATCAGTCAAGTCGCATTGAAGAAGTGGTTTACGTGCTCCAACAAGGTGGTGAAGTTCGTATCCCTGAGTACAGGTTTCAATGGTGGAATAGCAAGACCAAACAGCTTGAAACAGAGGTTGTTGCTGGAAAAATGTTCACTGTGAAACATACCCTTAAGTCATTTTTACTGGCCTACGCATGGTGGTTGTGGGCTAGCGTGACGTTAATCTCAGCCATTATTATTGTAGCCATTATCGCGCGTCGATACTATCGCGCTCACCCAATGCCATCATGGTGGGTTTTCCACAAGACGCTAAGACAACAGCATTGGGCCGTCGCTCGGACTCTGTTGTATAAACATTTATGGATAAATACCAATAAGTTAGAGCTGACAAAAGCAGATTCTTCAGATAACTGGCAAACACTGAGCGGCCGTCTTCAAGGTGGCTATCAAGATAAACGTTTATTCAAATCACTATGGAAAGCCATCTCCAGAATGAAATCCGCACGGCAGAGGCTAGCATTTCCCAAAGCTCTGCCCAAACTTTCCCAGAAGCTCGTAAGCCATCGGGATGACGAGTGACCTGTCAACAAAGTGAAGAAATCTTGGGTTAATCGAACGATTGATCTGTCCAAAACACGTATCGCAGCGCAGTTTTTTTATTTTAAGTCGTTATGTTTGGGCCAGTTGGTTAGAATAAGGCCATGTTCGATTTTGTGTTGGCACAATGAAAAGTACAGACTTAAACCTTATCCCTATATTTGTGGCGATATACGAAGAAAAGAACCTATCCAAAGCCGCAGCTCGTCTGGATATTAGTCAGCCTGCCGTCAGCAAAGCTCTGGCTAGACTGAGAGATATCTATGATGAGCCTTTATTTCATCGCAGTACATCGGGTGTCGAACCGACCAGTTTTGCTACTGATATTTATCCTGCAATGTTAGCAGCGCTAAAGAATTTTAACTCGACGTTATCGGCTTCAAGTCGATTTGATCCTAAAGTATCAAATCGAATTTTTTCGATTGCTTGTTTGTCGGTGGCAAGTTACGAGTTGGTACCACAGCTTATGAGTCAGATTCGTCAGCAAGCGCCCAACATTGCTTTGGAAGTTCACCCTTTATTTACTAAAGATTATGAAAGTGATCTGCGCTTACAGCGCTATGACTTGATCATAGATCTGCCCCCGCGTGGGCGTACTGTATTGAAAACAGAAGTAATTTTCTCAGAGCGTTTAATGGTGGTATGCAGCGCCGAACATCCTCGTATCAAAGAATCGTGTAGCGTTGAACAGTTTTTAGCAGAGGAGCATGCGGTTGTGTCTCGGTGGCAGGCAAGAGACAGTTTACTCACTGGTGAAGACATTGAAGATTTGGCGCGGCGCAACATTGTTTATCGAGCCGCAGGCGCCATGGAAATGCTACCTGTGATCAATAACAGTGAGATCATCGGTACTCTGCCACAATCGACCATCGAGCATTTTTCCAAAACTTATGACCTTAAGGCGCTGCCTTTACCGTTTAGTGACAGTATTCATGACTTGTACGCAATTTGGCACTCGAGTCGCACCAATGAAAGTGCGCACCAATGGTTGAGGTTGCAAATTAAACAGGCAGGAAAGGCGATAAAAAAATCGTAGAGCGAAGGGTAAGCTCTACTATCAAAACTCCCCAAAAAAGGGGAGTTTAGCGGATAGCTTAGTAAACAGTGCACCATTCTTTTTTCATATCAATAAGGTGCCAATTGTCACGTTGGTTGGCCTCATCCATGGCCTTATCTAGGTGGCCGACACTTGATTCTCTATCATATTGCCACTCTCTGTCTTTATCCGTATGATGCACAATCATCGCCATAGCGTTAGGCTGGCTTGTGGCCCATTGCATCATGGCTTGATCGCCGTCTGAATTACCAATCGCAAGTACCGGTTTTTTGCCGATGACGTGTTGGATATTTTCAACCTTCACGGCCTTGTCATCGATACTTAAGATGTCATTGAGCTTTGTGACGGTTGGATTACCCTTGTTAAAGTCGTATTGGTATTTGAGTGCACTGCCAATGATTTGCTCACTTGGGATATTGTACACTTCTGTCGCCCAGACTCGCATGAAATCAACGCCACCACCTGACACAATGTATGTCTTGAAGCCATTGTCTTGAAGGTAGGTGAGCATTTCACGCATGGGTTTATAGGTAAGGTCTGTATACGCTTTGTTAAAACGCGGATCTTTTGCCGCCTCTAGCCATGTTGCCACGCGGTTTTGGTACTCGTCAACGGTGATGCCACTGTGTGTCGCTGTCACTATGTCTAAAAGTGCCTTTTCACCCCCTTTAAAAACGCCTGGTATATCGTTGTTCAGGACCGACTTGAATGGCTCCTGCGTTTTCCACTCTGGATGGGCACTTGCCATTGACTTGACTTGGTCGAAGGCGAAAACGAGTTGGAAATAATAGGGTTTTTCTGACCAAAGTGTCCCGTCGTTATCAAACACAGCAATACGGTCCTGCTCTGGGATAAAGGTGTTTTGCGACTTATCGGTGGCTTGGGAGACAAATCGAGTGATTTCACTTTTGCTAGCGCCATCTTTCCATGAAGGCAGTATATTTGGATCACAATCTAAAGCCATGGTGGAGAATGATAGACCGGATAAGACGGCTAGGGTACAGAGACGTTTTTTCATATTATTGGTTACCTATGTGTTGTTGTTATCGATGCAAACACAGAAATGGAAAGCTTGAGGTTTTCTGTATTTGGCGAGTTTCTCATGCGTTCAACAAGACGTTAGATTGATGCTATGGAGCTTAAGCCATCGATGTGTCGCTAATCGATGTCTTTAGCTAAGCGAAGTCCCATGTCCGACATAATAATAGACTGACTGGCAAAATCTCGGCGGTAATTCTCTGATTCATTTGCATCATAGGCAAAGCTTCCACCTCGAACAGACTTGTGCGCTAAACCTGCCTTTTCGTCTTTGGCGTTGTTTGGGTTATCCGCTGGGCCAAATCGGTAAAAAGTATCGTCATACGAATCAATGACAAATTCACCCACATTGCCCGTCATGTCATAAAGGCCGAGTTCGTTAGGCTGTTTTTGCCCAACAGCATGGGCTTGATTGTTTGAATTGGCCGCATACCAAGCGACATCGTCAATATTATTTGAGCCAGAATAGGTGAAGCCAAGGCTCTCATTGCCACCTTTAGCTGCAAATTCCCATTCAGCTTCGGTAGGAAGCCGGTAGTGCTCACCAGTCAACTGATTGAGTTTATTGATAAAGTAATTTGCTTGTTGCCAACTTAAGTTATTTACGGGGATATTTGGGTCTTGAAAATAACTCAGAGAGGAGCCCATGACGGATTCAAACAGCTCTTGTGTGACCTCAAACTTAGCCATATAGAAACTATGCACTGCCACTTCTCTGGCGGGCTTTTCCGCTTTGCTTGCCAAGTTGTCATTCGAGCCCTGAATATAGGTCCCCCCGCTTACTAGGACCATAGTTTGGTCAATATTGGCCGCAATAGGATGGGGAGGCTGAGTCGCACAGCTACTGACTAAAAAGCCCGATGAGACAATAAACAACGTAGATAGGTATTGGCTTTTGAGTTGTGTCATCGATAAGTTCTCTCTCAAAAAGTGAAGGCTCAGGTTAGCAGTAATAGCCATGAAAAAAGGTTATATCGGGTATAACAAGCCTGTTGCATTAATGGCACTTATGATGAGTTCAATTAGGCGAGAGTGGAATGGTTTAAATGTGCTCGCCAGACTTTCATATCGAATAAAGGTGATTTATGCATATTACTCAAGGGCCTCAGTTCAACGGTAAAGCATCTAAACGCTTACATGTGATGGCCAAACCCATTGGGGCCGTGTGCAACATTGACTGCACTTATTGCTATTACCTCAGCAAACAGGACTTGCTTGAGTATAAACAAGGCTGTTCACCCATTATGGACGATGAGACATTAGAAGCTTACATCCGTCAGTATATTGAAGGTCAAAATACACCTGAAATCATTTTCTCTTGGCAAGGTGGTGAGCCGACAATGCTGGGTTTGGACTATTTTAAAAAGATTGTTGAACTTCAGGCTCAGTACAAGCCAATTGGTGTCACTATCGCCAATGATTTGCAGACCAATGGCACTTTACTTAATGATGAGTGGTGTACCTTTTTGAAAGAGAACAATTTCTTGGTCGGTCTGAGTATTGATGGTCCAGAAATGCTGCATAATGCCTATCGAACCAATCGTGCGGGTCGTGGAACTTTTAAGCAAGTGATGAATGCGGTTGAGCTGTTACATAAACATGATGTCAAGTTCGCCACCTTGACTTGTGTCAACAACCTAACCAGTCGTAATCCACTGGAAGTGTACCGCTTTCTGCGAGATGAGGTGCGCTCTCCGCAAATGCAGTTTATTCCGATTGTAGAGCAGAAAACATTTCGCACAAAAGCCCCTCAAACTTGGCAGCCGCAAGAGCAGTTAAAACAAGGCGATAAACGCTTGATTCCAGGCCATAGAGAATCCGTTGTTGAACCTTGGTGTGTGGCAGATGAAGCATGGGGAAACTTTCTGATTGCAATCTTTGACGAATGGATTCAAAACGATATAGGTAAAGTGTTTGTACAATATTTCGAAGCCAGTATAGAGACTTGGATGGGGCGGAAAAATCCTTTATGCACCTTAGGTGAGATATGTGGTAAAGGGTTGGCCATGGAGCCCAATGGTGACGTATTTTCGTGCGATCACTATGTTTATCCGGAATATAAAATCGGCAATATCCATCATCAAAAATTAGAGACATTGGCTTACAGCCGTGAGCAGCAAAAGTTTGGCTTTGCTAAAAAGCGCACATTGCCTTTGCAATGCCAAAGATGTGACTATCAATTCGCTTGTTACGGAGAGTGTCCGAAAAACCGGTTTGTCCGCAGTCAGGATGGCGAGTCTGGTTTGAACTATTTGTGTGCAGGCTGGAAGAAGTTTTTCACTCATGCTGACAAGGCTATTGCGTACGTCCTTCGTGCCACGGGTAACCCTGTCGCTCATGGAAAATATAGTGATGCTTTGCTGCGCGAACATCTTGCCAAGCACCCAAGATTTGAAACTAAGTTTTAAGGTGGGGTTGATGAAAATGTTAGCAAAAGGCACTAAGCGGTATGTTCCTCTTTATAGCGGTTTATCTTCTAAGATGCTTCTGGTTGCTATTATGGGGATGTCGTTTATGCAAACTTCTGCGGCCAGTAACCAAAGTCCTATGCTGTCGGAGCAAGAGGTTATGGGTATCTCAGATGAAAAAGCACAGAATGTGACGCCACAGCAAAGAGTTACTCGACTGTCTTATCAAGCACAGGATATCAAGCAACCTCAAGAAAAACGCATTGAGGCGCTTCATGAGCTGGCCAATTATCCCAGTCAAAATGCACTTGTGGCTGTCGTGCGTAGTTTACAAGACAATAACACCAATATTCGAGAAGCGGCCATTGTCGGTGCCGCTCCTTACTCTATTGAACATCGTTGGCGTATTATTGAGCCGCTACTAAATGACAGTGAGGCTAAGGTACGAATTGCTGCCGCAACTAACTTAGTACGGGATTATTCAAATCTAGGTCCCAAGCAGCAAGAGATTTTGCAAAAGCCGGTAGCTGAACTGATCACTTACCTACAATCCGAGCAAGATCAGAGTTCTCAGTTACTGCTTGCAGATGTTTATCGCTGGCATCGTGACTGGAGTCAAGCGGATAGAATCTATCAAACTTTAATCCAAAAGCAGCCGAATACTCCAGAGGTTTGGTTGAGTTTAGCTGATAACTATCGCGGTCAAGGGCAAAACACCAAAGCAATCCAAACTTTGAATAAAGCGATCATATTCAATCCTGACAACGCTGCTCTGCATTATTCCAAATCGCTTGCATTAGTAAGACTTGATGATAAGAGAAGGGCCGCCGAAGAAATGGAGCAGGCAGCAAAGATGGCGGAGGATAATAGTTATTATTGGTATTTAAATGGAGTGTTACAGGAAGAATATGATTTGGACCAGTCTGTGCAGTCGTTCGAACATGCATATTTGATTTCTGGCGCACCAGAGCAGCTTTATGCAGTATGTGATATCTATATCCGTTATAACAATCCTAAAACGGATCAGTGCTTAAGTGAATTAGCAAAGCTAGCGCCTCAATCTGTCATTGATGGATTAAAAAGTGCCACTAAGTAGTGTAGTTAGACGATCTCATCGGTGATTCGCTTACGGTTGTTTACTTATATCCTATAGTGCTTATTTACTAATGTATTGAATGAGTTATGGCATTGTAATACCTAAATCACGTTCGTCAAAATCTGAGAGATGGCTATACTAAAATCACTAGTTGATTGAATAGGGTAACTAAGGATGGTAGTTCAACGTATAGCAGCAATGTTTTCTCGGGTTATGATGGGCACATGTCTTGTGGCTGTGTTTCCTTCATACGCATTAGACTTTTCAACCTTTAACTTTCCACCTTTCTCGCAGCAAGATCAGAGTGGGGAGGTCTCCGGTCCTTTTGTTGGAATTATTAAAGATATATGTAAGGAAATGAATGAACCTTGCACTTTTGAAATGGTACCGAATCGTCGTCTCAAAATGAAGGTTGCAAATGGTGAAGTCACCGGTGGCTTTCCTTATGGGTGGAATGCTGAGCGAGCAAAAACGTTGTACTTTTCAGTACCATTTATGCTGACAGAGTATGGTGTGTTCGTGTCTAACAAGAACCAAACACAGATATCAGGTTTGTCAGATATGCAGGGATTTCATGTTGGCGTATTCGGTCCATCAAATACGTCGAAGTCTCTTGATAAGCTGCAAGCAAAGATGGAACAGGATGGTCTAAAGCCGATAACAATCAAACTGCAAACCGATCCTAAAGGACAATTGGTTAAAATGGTCAACCATGGTCGAATCGATGCAATCTACAACAATAAGGCGGTGACTATGTATCGAGCGAAAGAGTTGAACGAAGACATTCGCTATGCATGGAAAGACAAAGAGCTGTTGTATTTTGTTGCATTTCCAAAAGAAAAAACAGACATCAACTTAGTTAAGCGCTTTAATCAAGCTGCGCTAAAACTTTTCTCTCAGTCAGGGTATTTAGATGGTTTGCTCACACCATGGAGTATTTTGCCACCGCCATTAACCGACGATGTGCTCGATAAATACGATATTGCACGGTAATGCCAAATTTGTTCAGGGGCGACGCCCCTGACATGTACTAGCACCGTTGAATAAAGTTAAAAACTATAGATGATCATCAATAAAGCGCGCTTCACTGGATAAATGGTAGACTCGGAAGATGAGTACCATCATATACATCCTAAACTCCTATCTATCCATTGAATTGTATTAACTTTTAGTCGTTGACTAACTTAGAGTGAGCACTTAGTATATTAGTAAATGCTTATTTAGTGGAAGGCAAAATTCTGTAGAGCGACACAGGGTGGCAAACAAAGGTGTAATACATGACGAATGACATACCATGGCTTTCCTTAATTGGTGGTGGCTTACTAGGTTTATCGGCTGCGTTTTTGCTCTTGGTTAGTGGAAAAGTGGCAGGGATTAGTGGGATTATTAACGGTTTGTTGTCCCCGACCAAAGGGGACATCATTTGGCGAGTTCTATTTTTGTCAGGCCTTGTAATAGGAGGTCTGGTTGGCTTAATCACTATGGGGATTCAAGCACCTGACACCAATAGTATTCCCATTTATATACTTGTTTTGGGGGGATTTCTGGTTGGTTTTGGGACCCGATTGGCGAATGGCTGCACAAGTGGGCATGGAATATGTGGAATTGGGCGTTTATCGCTTCGCTCCTTGCTCGCAACCGGTACATTTATTTTGGTTGCCATCATAACAGTGTGGCTGACTATAGAGATAAAGTTATGACGCAAGCATGGGTTAAAATGTCTATCTTCATTAGTGGGTTATTGTTTGGGTTGGGGATGACGCTTTCAGGTATGATTGACCCTGATAAGGTTATTGGTTTTCTGAACATTACAGGGCAATGGGACCCCAGTTTGGCGTTTGTATTAGGTGGGGCGTTAGCAGTGTACACACCTGCTTATCATCTTTGGCTAAAACACAAAACACATGCTTGGTCAGGGGCGACGTATTGCTTTACACCCAACAAGACCATAGACACTCGTCTAATAGTTGGCGCGGGAATATTTGGCGTCGGTTGGGGACTGGTGGGAATCTGTCCAGGACCTGCTGTGGCAAGCTTAGGTTTTGGTAATCTAGATATCGCTATATTTATTGTTGCAATGATAATCGGCTCTTTGCTGGCTAAACGCTTAACGCGAGGTTAAGCTCGTTCAATTAAGCGATGTTTTCAAGGGGCAGTGATCACTTAAATGGTAGTTAAGAACCTGTTCGCTGGGAAATGCCACTTGTTTTGGTGGGCTGAAGGAAAGATCGTCACTAACGATTATATGGTCGATCAAAGAGCGGAATTGATGAAGTCGTTTCGGTTGATGCCTAGAACGCACCTTGCAACTCGCTTGTGTAGAACGTGTAGCTAGCTTGGCAGAAGAAAATTGGGCAATGTCTCGCCATAGCCAGTCGCCTTGGTAGCCAAGGTTATGGTTAAAATCACCCAAAACCATATATTGCTGCTTGGCTTTTTCGCGTTCTAGAATCCATTGGTTGAGCACTTTTCCCTGAGATTTCAGAACTTGGCAATCTTTGCTGCTGTTGTATGCTCCGCTGCAACGTGCTTTAAGATGTACCGACAATACATGTATAGGCGATCTTTGATTGACCGTGATGATAGCATAAGCGGCAAATCTAAGTTTACTGTTTTCTCGTGGATCAAGCCTGAGATCCGTCTGATTTTTATAGTGAATTCCCTTGCGTACCGCAAAGCCAGTATATTGGTTTATATCATTAAATTGTTGTTTCTGATACTTGGTATTTGCACGTTCAGATAGGTAAATATCATAGTCTTTGCCGACCACTTTACCAATCGCCTCCAAGTCATTAACTTCTTGAAAGGCCAGAACATCTGTACCTATGGTGGCAAAATGTTTGGCAAGTGCATCAAAGTCGGCTTGTTTGCGTTTTGACTGAACAAACTGCTCTGATGGTTTAGTGGTTAACCACTCTATATTCCAAGTTGTCACTGCAAGAGGAGCGGCGGCAATCGCGCTCGATACGAAAAAGAGAATCAATGCAAAGGTATAGTTCTGCCAATTAGGGCGGCTTATAGTCATACAAAAATAGATTCATCACGCCAAAACAGCATAGTTTATATGAAATCACACCTGATTCAGTGATAAACGCTTCAAACTCAGATCATGATTTTTCACTAACTTGCGATCTCAGCCAGAAAGATCGGTGTGTTGTTCACCAAGCGCAGAAGTTTGTTGATCGACGTCAATACATGCATTTACCAAGTCTCGTTAAATTCACCACAACATGTGGTGCTGTTGATGTTAAATGTTCCTTTATATTGTGAATTTAACGATCTTCTAGTGGGCCGAAATTAAGGAGAAACGGTGAAGCCAATTGTAATCAAACGTGATGGTTCCAAGGTGCCATTTTGTCGCGGGCGTATTCAATCAGCCATTGAAGCTGCGGATGAGAGTAGCAGTAAAGAGGTGGCGGTTTACGCACTGAATGTTGCGCTAGCGGTAGAAACGCAATTGAATGAACATCAGCACGTTAATATTGCAGAGATTCAGACTCAAGTTGAAAATACATTGATGCAGGGGCCCTATCCAGCCCTTGCTCGAGCCTATATTGAATATCGCCATGATCGTGATGTTGCGAGAGAAAAACAAAGTGTTCTGACACGAGAAATCGAGGGTTTAATTGCCGAGAGTAACGTTGATTTGATCAACGAAAATGCCAATAAGGATGGCAAAGTTATTCCTACGCAGAGAGATTTGCTGGCGGGAATCATGGCGAAGCATTATGCCAAAACTCGCATTCTCCCACGTGATATCGTTACCGCACATGAACTCGGCGATATTCACTATCATGATCTGGATTACGCTCCATTTTTCCCCATGTTTAACTGTATGCTGATTGATTTAAAAGGCATGCTGACTCACGGTTTCAAAATGGGTAATGCTGAAATTGACACCCCTAAGTCAATTTCCACAGCCACTGCGGTCACAGCACAAATTATTGCTCAAGTTGCGAGCCATATTTACGGTGGTACGACAGTAAATCGTATTGATGAAGTGCTTGCACCCTATGTTATGGCAAGTTACCACAAGCATCTTGTGGTGGCAAAAGAATGGGGAATAGAAGATGCACAACGCTTTGCAAAAAATCGTACAGAAAAAGAATGTTTTGATTCATTCCAATCTTTGGAGTATGAAGTAAACACTTTGCATACCGCCAATGGACAAACGCCTTTTGTCACCTTTGGCTTTGGTTTAGGTACTTGCTGGGCATCTTGTATGATTCAGCAAGCCATATTAAAAAATCGCTTGGCAGGTCTTGGAAAAAACCGCAAGACGGCGGTGTTCCCTAAGCTAGTATTTACCATCAAACAAGGGCTAAACCGTAGTCACAACGATCCCAATTATCACATCAAGCAACTCGCGTTAGAGTGTGCGTCAAAGCGTATGTATCCAGATATTCTTAACTACGATCAAGTAGTGAAAGTGACAGGGTCATTTAAAACCCCGATGGGTTGTCGCAGTTTTCTTAATGAGTATCAAGAAAACGGAGAGCTTATCCATGATGGACGTAACAATTTGGGGGTTGTGAGTCTGAATCTTCCGCGAATTGCCCTACAAGCTAAGCAAAATGAAGAGACTTTTTATACTTTGCTCGATGATAAGTTGCTCGTTGCGCGCAAAGCATTAGAAACACGCATTGCTCGGTTAGAAAATGTTAAAGCTCGTGTTGCGCCGATTTTATACATGGAAGGGGCATGTGGAATGAGGCTCGGTGGTGATGAACCTATCGCAAACATATTTAAACATGGTCGTGCGTCTATTTCGCTTGGCTATATCGGCCTTCATGAGACGATTAACGCCTTATATGGAACCGCGGCGCACCTTTTTGACAGTCCTAGCCTGCAAGCGAAAGCAATCAAGATAGTGAAATATCTTAAACGGGCGGTTAACCAGTGGACTCAAGAATCAGGCTACGGATACAGCTTGTATGCCACACCAAGTGAAAACTTGTGTCATCGTTTCTGCCGTATTGATGCCAAAGAATTCGGCGTAATCAAAGGCGTGACGGACAAAGGCTATTACACCAATAGTTTTCATCTTGATGTGGAAAAGAAGGTTAACCCTTACGATAAAATTGACTTTGAAATGGCGTACCCTGAAATTTCAAGTGGTGGCTTTATTTGTTATGGCGAATTTCCCAATATGGAATCGAACATTGAAGCGCTTGAAAATGTTTGGGATTACAGTTACTCACGAGTACCTTACTATGGCACCAATACACCGATTGATGAATGCTATGAATGCGGCTATCGCGGGGAATTTGATTGCACAAGTAAGGGGTTTTGCTGTCCAAACTGTGGCAATCACGATTCCTCCACAGTGTCTGTAACCAGGCGAGTATGTGGTTATTTAGGCAGCCCGGATGCAAGACCTTTTAATGTAGGCAAGCAACAAGAGGTCATTCGCCGCGTGAAACACCTCTAAGCCATGAACTATCACGCCTATTACCCAGTGGATGTGGTTAACGGTGAGGGAACGCGCTGCACTTTGTTCGTTTCAGGCTGTGAGCATCAATGTCGAGGTTGCTATAACCAGTCAACTTGGCGCCCAGACTCTGGGCAGCCTTTTACTCAAGCACTTCAAGACACCATTATTGCTGATCTCAAAGACAGTCGAATTTACCGCCGAGGACTGTCTTTATCTGGCGGAGACCCTCTTCATCCCGTAAATCTTCTCGCCATCAATGAACTTATTCAAAGAGTAAAATCAGAATGCCCTGATAAAGATATATGGCTTTGGACGGGCTACACTTTAGGCGATCTCAATGGTCAACAACGCGCTATTGCTCAGCAAGTCGATGTACTTATTGACGGTAAGTTTGAACAAGACAAAAAAGATCTTACCTTAAAATGGCGCGGCAGCTCAAACCAAATGATTTATTGGATGAAGGATCTTGTTTCTATTGTTGATGAAGAGACTTCCAAAATTGGTGCGCAGTCCAAATAAGGGGATGCCACTTTAAAAAAATCACCCATCGGATTCATATCTATGGACTAATATATTGTTTTTTATAAAAAATAATATATATTGGGCATACGTTTTTTATAGATACAAGCGCCTGAAATAAAAATGAAAAAAATACTAATGCTATTAACTCTACTTACTCTTTCTTCAGTAACCTTAGGGTGTGCTAGCACAACGCTATCCAACGCAGGTAAGGAAGTAAAAATCTTAAAGCACCTATCTATATCTGAGCTAGACTCTTATGATGAAGTCGGTACAATTTCTTGTAACTTTGGTTTTAACTTTCGTTCTTCATCAGACAATATAAAACAATGTCGAGATGATCTACGCAATAAATCTGCACAGATAGGTGCAAGTATTTTAATAATTGATCATCAGCAGCTGGGGAATTCTAACGATTGTCCTAATTGTATAACAATGACAGGGACGGTATATAAGCTTCGTTCACAGTAAAGATTTTCAGGATATATATTAACCAATAGTAAAGTAATCCATATTCACAATAATACAATTTCTTCTGATATTAATAGAAGCCAGTGAAAAGGCGAAAAGTTTCCTTAGTCTTGAAGAAGGTTTTGAGACTGAAAACATTGAGTGGAACTCAATTCAACAATATGGATGGGAAAAGGCAGCAAAACACTATTTTAGGGAGTAGAATGTTAGGAACACATTCCTATTCTTGGCAGTGTGCCCAGCTAAACCTCAACTCCCAGACCTTGCTACATGCGAGGCCTTTTTATTATGTATCAATATCTACACTATTTATTGAAAATCTCTCAATCAAAGATTTGGCGGCTTACTGGCTGGCAAGTTTTCGCCAGATTTCTTCTATTGGGCCGGTTTTGTGGCTTTTCAGCCAATGGTGTGAAAAAAGTAGCTGACCGAGAATGATGGCGAGTGCAATCAGATAAACCCAGCTCAATGATAGCTTGGAGAACAAACCAGTTGCATGGAACAATAGTAAGCCAATCAATGACTGCATCAGGTAGTTGGTTAGAGGTAAGCGCCCTAATATACAAAAAGCATTGCCGAGTTTTGCCCTTTTTAAGTGTTCAGAAAAATAAGCGATAGCCGCCGCATACCCAAGTGCCATACCCGTGACCGATATCAGATATAAAAGCTCTAAGGCAATACTTCTCAATTCAGGCTTTATTGAAATCGCTGTGTATTGCATCATGGCTTTTAGTATTCCAGCAGGAAAAGCTACAATAATAGCGGCGATCATAAGCTGGACTTTCATGCGCTGTTTAGCATCGCTGGATGAGAAAAACTCAGTGCGTCCAAAGCAATAACCTAAAAGAAACATGGAGGTACTTTTGTACAAACGTCCGGTATTAAAGTTGCTCTCTATTGCAAAGATAAGCCTCTGAAAGTTAGCAGAAAACCACTCCCCTTGCTGATAGAGCGAATAGAGCTGACTTTTTTTAAAACCATGGGCGAGATCTATCGTGGGTGTCGAAATGCCATAATATTTGGCAATGTCCTGCGCCACAGGCAGCAATAGAAGGGTTGCTGATAGGATCAGTAGAGAGCGAGTGGACCAGTCACGCACCAGCATCAGTAATACACCTAAGATGGCATAGTACCTCAGAATATCGCCCCACCAAATAAACAGCGCATGAATACAGCCGATTAGAAATAAAATGCTCTGTCTTTTGACGAAGTAATAAGGAAAGACCCGTTCGTTTCCTTTGTATCTGCTGTAAAGAATGTAGAATCCGAGCCCAAATAAGAGGGAATAAATGTAATAGAATTTTCCGTGAACAAATAAACGGGTGAAAAAGAGCAGCGCTTGATCTAAAAATGTAACGTTAAGCCGCTCTATACGGACAGACATTGGGCTATCTAAAAATCCGCTATGCCATAAAATATTGGCCATTAATATGCCGACAAGAGCAAAGCCTCGCAGCATATCGATGGCATCGATTCTGCCGTCACGGTTATCCGTCATTCCCTCACCTTTCAAGAATTTTCTTCTGAAGGTCATCATCCTTTGGAAGCGATACTTTCCTACATACTATCAGTAATATAGCTTTAATAGCTTGCAATGAGTGAGAGTCGTTATTTTTGCACAAATTGTAAACGACTTGATACTAATAATGAGGTGAATATCAAAGGCCAATTTATTAACTTATGGTACATACCACCACTTATTGTCGATAGCTTTAAAACCTTCAGTCAGCGTTGGGCTAGGAATACGAATGTGAGTTCGTTCTGCAAGGTTTGCTTTCGTAAAGGCATCGCTTGAAAATGGGTGATTTATCAACAATTGCTGCAGACTACCGTCTTCAAATGCAGCTTCTAAGCCCTTGTTCATTACTGCGGCCAATTCTTGGTCTTCATTGCGTATATAGAAAAATCGACCATAGGGATATATCAAGACTAATTGATTTTCGACCATTAACTGTGTTTGATTGCCTCGGTACGTTTGCAAAAATTGATGGACTTCTGTTGCCCCCAAAGGAAACAAGTCAAATCGTTTCCCACCGACCATTTTGATTAGTATTTCAATACGCGGTGCGGTAGTGACTTTCAGTCCTGCAGCTTCCAAAATTCGAATGTCTCCCCAACCTTGACCCTGACCCATAACAAACTGACTGAGTTGCGACACATCTTTCACATTTTCTACCTTGGCCTGAGTATCTTGGTGGATGATAAACAATCGCCAACCCGTTAGGCCTAAGTCAATAGGTAAATAAATAGGCTTAAAACGTCCATCGAGTGTTTCGTCAAAACCGGTATCAAAAATATCGAGCTGGCCGTTTTCGACCAGTTGCCGAGCACGGTTTTGATTGACTTCATTAGAGTCCACCACGGCAGTCATATCGGCACCTGACTTTTCAATCGCCAGTTTCAACATGGCAAGGCCAATCGATTGTTCTCCAATACCGTCAAGGTTTGGGTAGCGTATTTCTCTGGCAAAAATAGCGCTGGAGAGCACGCTCAGCAGCAATAAAAAATATACCTTCATAACGGGAGTCTCTGCCTAGGAATCTGAATTTTAGTATAGTTATTTGTTACTAGCACTCCAGCTGCCACTATAATTGAGGTACGGTTTTGCAGAGAATATTCAATGAGCAAAAAGTACGTCAGTAGGATTGGTCGTCGTGTACTCCTTATTTTGGTGGCTGTTAGTAGTGTGATAACTCTGACAACGACGGGGTTACAGCTCTATTTAGACTACGATCGTGAGTTTGATGATGTGGAGTCAACCCATAGGGAAATAAGGCAAGTTTATTCTGGATTGCTTGCCACGTCGTTATGGTTTTACGACATACCATCACTGCAAAAGAGACTTGAAGAGCTGGCTACTTTGCCAAAAGTGGATTATCTTGAGGTGCGTCTTGATGGCGAGGTAATTTCGGCGGGTATCGCGCCAGAAGGCAGCCATGTTACTAGTCAATTCAATATTCAGTATTATGATCAAAATACCAATCTCGAAGCGACAGTGGGAGAGCTGGCGGTTACGTCAAATTCAGAAAAAATCTACCACTTTCTACTTCAGCAGTTTTTTATCAGTCTCATACTCAACGCAATAAGAACATTTCTTGTGTGTAGCATATTATTTTGGGTGTTCCATAAGAGCATAAATACTCGAGTGATCAACATTGTCAAATACTTGCGTCATTATTCTCCTCGTTATGCTACGGCGAGTTTGCAAATGAATGACAAGCATTGGACCATAGAAAGCAGGGACGAATTGAGCTGGGTCGCTGATGAGATAAATAAGCTGACGAGTACGTTTACTAAGCTATACCAGAGTATTAAATCAGAACAAGAAAAGCTACAAGACTTCACTTACGTATCATCGGATTGGTTATGGGAAACCGATCATGCTCATCGGCTAAGCTTTTGCTCTGATCCCATGAAAGCGGCGCTCGGCATTACTGATGATCAAATGCCTGTGGTGTACAATATCAAAGGGTTAAAAAAATCATCAAAGCTGCTTGAAAAGTTAGAACAAAAGAGGAGCTTTTCCATGTGCCAAGATAAGATTGAGTTTGAGGGGAAAGACTACTACTTCGTTTTTCAGGCGATTGCCAGATATAGTGATGGTGTTTTTTTGGGTTATAGAGGGACAGCGATCAATGTTACTGAGCTCAAGCAAGCTCAATTTGAGTTAGAAAAGCTCAATCACTCGCTAGAAGCTACGATTGCAGCACGAACTCACGCATTGCAAGAAAGTTTAAGGGAACTTGAAACCACCCAAGAGAAATTGGTTGAATCGGAAAAAATGGCCGCTTTGGGGGGCTTAGTTGCTGGGGTGGCACATGAAGTGAATACGCCTCTTGGTATCGCGGTTACCGCGACTTCGCTAGTTGAAGAGAGCTTAAATAAACTCAGTGACAGCTTTGACAATCAGACGTTAACCAGCACGGAGTTTACCAATGAAAGTCAGGTGATGGACAAAGGGCTTTCTATGCTTAAAGCGAACTTGCAGCGCGCCTCTCTACTCATCAAAGACTTCAAAAGTACCGCTGTCGATCAGATTTCAGAAAACCAATCTGAATTCAATATTTGCCGTGTGCTCAATGCACTTTTGGTTAGTCTAACTGCAGAGACCAAAAAGGTGCCTGTTGATATAGAGCTTATCGGTGATCAAGAACTCACTATGAATAGCTTACCCGGTGTGTTGACGCAAGTGATGACTAATTTGGTTCTCAATAGTATTCATCATGCATTTGAGCAAAGTACAAAACCAGCCAACATAGTGATTCATTACGAGCAATCTGACCAACAAATTATCTTTACCTATAGAGATAATGGCCAAGGCATCGCCAGCGAAGACCAGCAAAAAGTGTTTGAGCCATTTTTTACCACTAAACGTGGCAGTGGCGGGTCTGGTTTGGGTCTGACTTTAGTCTATAACTTAGTGAATCAGAAACTTAAGGGAGAGATATTGTTAGGTTCTGATATTGGAAATGGTGTGCAATATACCATAACCGTACCTAAGTGTTTATAAATTGGATGTTAGCCGACATTTGCTGACTACACTTAACAGTGCATATCGAAGAGAAGGGAAGCAATATTATGATACAGCGTGTATTTCGAGTTGGTTTGATGGTTGCAGTTTGTATGACGACGACATTTGCTTTTGGGCAAGAAATTAAATATCCCAATATAGATGGAATAGGCAAAGAATCAATAGGTTTGGCGGTGCTGGAATTGGCACTAAGTAAATCAGGTACTGACTACACGGTCACCGTAGATAAAAGAAGTGTGAACCAAAATCGCGCACGAAGTATGGTCGAAGCTGGTGAGCTGGATGTGTTCGACACCGGCTTTCAAAAAGAGCTTGAACAACGCTTTTTGCCGATTTACTTGCCACTTGAAATGGGATTGTTGGGTTGGAGGGTTCCGATTGTACACAAGGATACAGAAGCGAAGCTTGCGAATGTCAAAGATCTCAATCAACTGACTCAATTCAGTGTTGGGCAAGGGCAAGGTTGGGGAGATATACCCATATTAGAGAATGCGGGCTTTAAAGTGGTGACCGCCTCCCAGATCGAAAAGTTGATAAAAATGGTTGATGGTCAGCGCTTTGATTTATTTCCTTTGGGGGCAACGGAAGTCTATCAGTTTTTGCAAAAATTTGGTGCCGATAGCAAAAACCTAGTCGTAGATTCTAATGTCACCATTGTCTATCCGTATGGCCGATTTTTTTATGTGACCCAGAATCATCTTAAACTTGCTGATGCTATTACAACAGGAATGGAAAATGCGCTCGCAGATGGTAGCTTGCTTAAGCTACTCAAGCAACATCCTTTTTCTCAGGATGCGTTTGATAAGGCAGATTTGACAAATCGGGTTAGGGTGAACATCGACAGCCCTGATACAAAAGAAAGTTTTAGCCAAATTGATAGCCGTTGGTGGTATACGCCATAGTCTAGATTGATATGATCGATTCAGTCGCTCAAGGTGAAGCACATTTTGCCTGTGCGACTGACGTGAGTCTCTCGGTTGTATGGTATTAAAATCAACGCAACATTCATCTCCTGAGTAACGACCCACGTATTTTTAATGATACGGAATCCATCACTTCTGTTCGCTTTTCACTGTCAAACTTTTCAGTCTACGATCGTGATTAACCCCCTACATTTTATGCTTCGATTTGGCAAATGTGAAATAGGGCTTTCATTTTTGCTAGGTATAAATATAACCGATCCACGTCACATTCAAACACGTTAATTTAACAATAATGAAACAAAAATACATTTATTTACATTGTTGCTATCTGGTGTTGTGTTCTAATAGATGCATAAATTTGTAAAAAATGCGCACAATTTCAAACAGTTGATTTGGAAAGAATAGAACAACTTGCGTTTGAATCAAGGTGCTATGGGCATTAAGTTGCCCAACATATAACAATGACTTCACTTACCGTGGAGCAGTCAGGTCACAAACATAAGTGGCTTATTCATCAAAGACAGGTTTTTAGTCAGGGCATTTTTCGTCGAATGACCAATAGTAAACGCACATTCTCTGGTGTGACTCGCATGAACAGAACTTACGACGTGTGCCGTTTATCGATGGGTGCATTGGACGGTTTGCCTGAACCATATCCTCGTATTTTCTCAACAACGTCGATTCGTACTAGGAAAAAAAATGATAAATACAATAACGTCAGTCATATTCGGTGCCGCTGCGCTTACGAGCCATAGTGCCTACTCTATTGATATAGCGGTGAAATGCCCAGATGAACCTATCAACTCTTTAAAGTTGGTAAACGATCAAATTTACGTAGTGGTTGATAATGACCTTATTCGCAACAAAGTCTTACTTGATGGCTTAGAGCAGGGTAGCCTCCATTTTTGTACAACTCAAGTCACCAGCATGGCATCACTATTTAAAGGGCGTAAAGGTTTTAATACCAACATTGCGAATTGGGATACGTCAAATGTGACCGATATGTCCTCGATGTTTTATTGGGCTGAGTCTTTTAATCAAGAAATCGGTCATTGGGATACGTCAAAGGTGACTTCCATGCAGGAAATGTTTTATGGTGCCCGATCATTTAACCGGAAAATAGGCTATTGGGACACCGCAAAGGTAACGAATATGGATTCCATGTTTTTTTGGGCAAGCTCGTTCAATCAGGACATTGGTTATTGGAATACTTCCAAAGTAGTGACCATGGCTTGGATGTTTTTTGGTGCTAAACGGTTTAACCAAGATATTCGTTATTGGAATACATCTAAAGTGAGATGGATGCAGTCAATGTTTGGCGGAGCAGAGACATTTAACCAAGACATTGGCGGTTGGAATACTTCAAATGTGGCGAATATGTACTCGATGTTCTACAAAGCCAAAAAATTCAATCAAGATATCAGTCAATGGAATACGTCGAAGGTATCATCTATGCATCGGATGTTTGTCGGCGCGACATCGTTTAACCAAGATATTGGCGATTGGGATACTTCAAACGTCTCTCAAATGACACAGATGTTTGATCATGCGAGTAACTTCTCACAAGATTTAAGCCGTTGGAACGTATCTAAGGTAAGGGACTACAGTGAGTTTGCAATTGGTAGTGCATTGGCGTCTGTCCAGCAGCCTTATTTCACTGGCTCTGACTTTATTGAGGAAAAAAAGCAAGCGCAGCAGAGATACTTTACGCATAACCATTAAGTTACTTTAGCTGGTATTAATATTATCTAACATACGGCCAGTAACAATTTTCCAGTTACTGGCTGGTAGGGGAGGTTGCCGCACAGCCAGGTTAGTTTTTGTTTCAAATTGACCTTATCTAGGCGACGTAAAGAGCAATTTGAAGGCACTATTTACCAGTTTACTAATGCATTGACTCCCCTTTCTGCGCTAGTATTCATCTGTGTAACATAGGGAGTCAGCATAAACCCTTCTTGCATCGGTTCCGGTGATAACCTAAATAAAGTAGGTTATGTTGGTGCAGCGGCGATACTTATGCAGATAATGACAAACTTGGCGCAGAAAATAAGGACAACGAGTGCAGTACGTAAAAATTAAAGATGCGGTTGTTGAGCAAATAGAGTCAGGCTTGTTATCGCCTAGACAAAAATTGCCATCGGAGCGCAAACTGGCCGACTCCTTTAATACAACCAGAGTGACGTTGCGTGAAGCTTTGTCACTTCTGGAGTCAGAAGGTCGTATTTATCGAGAAGATCGCCGTGGTTGGTTTATTTCTCCGCAGCCTCTTAAATATGATCCGACGCAGACACTGAATTTCACCAATCTGGCCTTAGCTCAAAAACGTACGCCTCTTACGGAGTTATTGGCAGCAAAAGGTATACTGGCAAATAAGCAAGCCGCAAGTTTATTAGGGCTACAACCATTTTCAGATGTCTATAGAGTAGACAGAGTACGCTATTTAGAAAATAGACCTGTGGCATTTGTCACCAAGTATATTCGACCTGAATTGTTGCCAAACCTTCTCGATTTTGATTTGTCTCAGTCGCTGACAGATATCTATCGTGATAAATTTGGGGTTGTGTACCAAAAAATCAGATACCGAATTAGCACGAGTAGTTTACTGGCAGATATTGCGCAGGCATTAAGAGCCACGTCTGGAACGCCTGCTATGGTGATAGAACGCTTGAACTACAATCAACATGGTGAACTTATTGATTGTGATATTGAATACTGGCGTCATGATGCGATCAGTGTTGAATCTATTGCCCAATTGAATGGCTAAACCTGCGGTACGTGTTCAGTTTGCTGTTGTTTGTTGATCATTCAGAGAGTCGATATATTACAAGAGCTTTAATATTGGGTTTAATTTATCATAATAAATCTGATTATTGAAATAACCAATAGTGCTTTCGCCAATAAAATTTAATACTATCGATAGATTCTGGTCATTATTGTGATTTTATTCTATTTGTTTTATTAGAAGTGGATTATTTTAGAATAATATATTTATTTCTTAGGCTTGGATTCAATATAATCTCCGTAAAAATAATAAACTAAAATGAGTCTTAAGCTGAAATAAATCTTTTTATTAGGATTTATCCAACCGCGTCTATTCAAACTAGGAAATAATAATGATAAAAAAGGTCACCTCCATATTTGCTGGATCCTTCGTGCTTGCTAGCCAATGCGTATTTGCCATCGATATTTCAGTGAAGTGCCCAGAACAGCCAATTAACTCTGTGCTTATAGAAAAGGGGCAAGTGTATATTGTCGTGGATAACGCGCTTATTCGCAACCAAACCATGCTGGATAAACTCGAGCAAGGGCACATAGGTTTTTGCACTACCCAAGTGACTAATATGGATATGGTGTTCTTTGAGAGAGCAACCTTTAATACCAATATCAGCGATTGGGACACCTCAAATGTCACCAGTATGCACTCGATGTTTTTATATGCAGAGGCCTTTAACCAAGATATTGGCTTTTGGGACACGGCCAATGTTGCCACTATGATGCAAATGTTTTCTTTCGCCAAAGCATTCAATCAAGATATCGGCCACTGGGACACCGCCAGTGTCACAAACATGCAGTCAATGTTTCATAAAGCCCAAGCTTTTAATCAAGATATCGGGCATTGGGATACATCCAAAGTGACCAACATGTTTGGGATGTTTTATCAAGCGGACGCTTTTCATCAAGATATCAGTCATTGGGACACCGCCAATGTAACGAATATGAATAACATGTTTCAAGGCGCTGGCGTATTCAACACCGACATTGGCAGTTGGGATACCTCCAAAGTCACGACTATGGACTACATGTTTAATGGTGCAGAAGCGTTTAACCAAGATATCGGCCACTGGAACACTTCCCAAGTCACCAGTATGCAAGGAATGTTTATGGTCGCTTATCGCTTTAACCAAGATATTGGTCATTGGGATATGTCGAACGTTCGTAATATAAGCCGAATGTTTCTGGGTAGCTATGCGTTTAATCAAGATATCGGTCACTGGGATACCTCCAAGGTGACCGACATGTCAGGTGCCTTCAACGCGGCGCTTCTATTTAACCAAGATATTGGCCATTGGGATACCTCCAATGTGGTTAATATGAAAGAGATGTTCTCTCAAGCCACTCGCTTTTCACAAGACCTAAGCAATTGGAATGTTAGCCAAGTGACTGAGCATACCGATTTTGCTAAAGACAGCGTATTGACTGAGGAGCAGCTGCCTATATTTACCCAGTAGCGGGTGATCCTTTTAGATTTATTACTTAGCTTTGAGCCTCGCATAGCGAGGCTTTATTATATTTTCTTCATAAACGGTTTATTTTCTCACTTTTAATATTTGTATTACGTAGTTTTAAATAAATGATGGATTTAAATTTAAAACTATCATTATAAATCGCACATATGTGTGATTTTTCTCGATATGTTTTTGTTTTATATATGATTGTCATTGATTAATGATTACTTTTAAATCGGGTTTTAGTATTATTTCCTCTCATTAAAATAAAAATATAGAAATAATACATCATGAAATTAACGTCTGTTATTTTAGCCTGCATGGCTTTGGGTAGTGCAGCCAGCTTTGCCGAAGAAGATCATACCATTCGTTGTGATGCCAATCCTCCGGGCAGTGTGGTGATTATCGATGAGCGTTTATATGTGGTGGTCGATAATGGGCTATTGCGCCAAGAAGATTACTGGCAAAACTTTATCAACGGCAAGATAGAGCTATGCACAAGTCATGTCACTGATATGAGCGATTTATTTGCTCAATCACCGTATTTTAATTACGACATCAGTCAATGGGATACGCGCCGCGTGACCAATATGGATCGCATGTTTAAAGGAGCAAAGCGCTTTAAGCAAGATTTATCCAATTGGTCGGTGGAAAAGGTCACTCGCCATCAAGATTTCGCCCTGCAAAGCGGCCTGCCTGATTATTACCTGCCGCAATTTCAACACTAATTTCTGTTAATAATGTCTATTCAACCTAGGAACTAACCATGAAAAAAAACCTTTTGTCACTGCTTGTCGGGGCGGCAGCGCTTGCCAGTCAGCAGGCGTACGCCATAGATATTTCAGTCAAATGCCCAGATCAGCCTGTCAATTCCGTGCTAATGGAAAATGGTAAAGTGTATGTGGTGGTCGACAACGATTTGATTAGAAACCAAACCCTGCTCGATAACCTAGAGCAAGGCCATATTGGCTTTTGTACTACCCAAGTCACCAATATGGATGGAGTGTTCTCTGAAAGAACCACCTTCAATGCCGATATCAGTGATTGGGACACCTCGAATGTGACTAGCATGCGGTCCATGTTTTATAGGGCTGATGCTTTTAATCAAAATATCGGTCATTGGGATACCTTTAATGTGAAGTATATGGGCAAAATGTTTGGTGGTGCGAAAGCCTTTAATCAACACATCGGTCACTGGGATACGTCTAATGTAATTGACATGTCGTACATGTTTAATGAAGCATGGGTTTTTAACAAAGACATCGGTCACTGGGATACTTCTAACGTGACTAATATGTCTTACATGTTTTATTACGCTGTTGCTTTTAACCAAGATATAGGTCATTGGGATACCTCGAATGTCTATGATATGGGCGCTATGTTTAACAATGCCAAATCCTTTAACCAAGACATTGGTCACTGGGATACTTCAAAAGTAGGTGATATGTTCAATATGTTTGGTGGAGCAAGTACCTTCAATCAAGATATTGGTTATTGGGATACTTCCAAAGTGACTAATATGTCTCACATGTTTCTTTGGGCTAAAGCTTTTAATCAAGATATAAGTCATTGGGATACGTCGAATGTGACCAATATGGAGCGCATGTTTTCTTATGCTGTGGCGTTTAACCAAGATATAGGCTACTGGGATACGTCTAGTGTCACCAATATGAACAAAACGTTTAAAGGTAACACCATCTTTTCACAAGACTTAAGCAACTGGAATGTTAGCCAAGTGACTGAGCATACCGATTTTGCTAAAGACAGCATATTGACTGAGGAGCAGCTGCCGATATTCACCCAGTAGCGGGTGCTCTATAGAGTTACTACCTATTTCGAAGCCTCGCACAAGCGGGGCTTTTTACTTGGAATAGTAGAAATAGATAATGCTTAATTGATAACCTTCATTGTATTCTGACGGTGATTTTTGCTCGGTAATGTGAGTCGAGGTTAAAATTTTATTTCGACATTTTTAGGTTCAATGCTAAGTTGAGCGTTGCAATCAAAATAGCAAAGGATTATTTCGTCACATGTTTTCTCATCTACCCACGCCAGTTCTTGATCCTATTCTTTCGTTATCCGTCGCCTACCGTAATGACCCCAGACCCGATAAAGTGGACTTGGGCATAGGTGTTTATAAAAACAGTGCGGGTGAAACCCCTGTTATGAAGGCCATTTCTCAAGCACAAGATATTGTCGTGGCGACCCAAAAAACAAAATCTTATGTGGGCCTAGCCGGTTGTGAGGAGTTTAATCAAAGTATGGTTGAACTGCTGCTATCAGGGACCTCTGCGATGGAGAGAGTTGCTGCGATTCAGACGCCGGGGGCCAGTGGTGCGTTAAGAATGCTAGGCGATTTAATCAAAGTTGCGCAGCCTGATACTTGCGTTTGGATATCTAACCCAAGCTATGTCAACCACAGGCCGGTAATGGAAGCGGCAGGTTTAAAAGTTAAGCAATACACCTACTTTAGCCCGCAAACCAAGCAAGTAGACACAGCTCGTATGTTGGAAGAGTTGGCTCAGGCTGGTCCAAATGATGTGGTTTTACTGCATGGCTGCTGCCATAACCCAACGGGCGCAGACATTGATTTTGCTGCATGGCAAGCCATCACTGAGCTGGCACAAAAAAATGGGTTTGTGCCGTTTGTCGATGTGGCTTATCAAGGTTTTGGCGATGGCTTAGAGCAAGATGTTCAAGGCTTACGCTTTATGGCTGATAATGTCGAAGAGATGATGATCACGACCTCATGCTCGAAAAACTTTGGTCTCTATCGTGAGAGAACTGGTGCTGCTATTGTAGTGGGCAAATCTTTGCAAGAGGTTACGAATGCAAAAGGTAGAGCACTGACCCTTGCTCGCTCAACTTACACTATGCCACCTGATCATGGCGCAGCTTTAGTGAAAACCATTTTGCAAAGTCATGAACTGACAGGAATATGGAAACAAGAGCTGAGCGAAATGCAGCAGAGATTGGTTAGCTTGAGAAAGAGTTTATGCCAAGAGTTTCGAAATACTCATAACACGTCACAGTTTGATTTTATTGAGAGCCACAAAGGCATGTTCACTGTGCTAGGATTTAGCCAAGACCAAATGGCGCAACTTCGTGAGACATATGGTATTTATGGTGTCGGTGACGGGCGAATTAATATCGCTGGTTTGACTGAAAAAGACATTGCTTATGTCGCTGAAGCCATCGTGAAAGTCTCTTAAGTTTTGTGCTAAGGCCCACATTCGAGTGGGCCTTTCTGTCAGATACATCTTGTTAGAGAGTAGGTGATCAAATGGATAGAACGTCAAAGGCTTTGATAGCCATGCTACTCAGTGGAGGATTGATGGCTTGTTCCACCACAAGCCAGAAGCCTGAGGAGCCCCAACCTAAGCCCGCAATTGAAGAGCCCAAAGATAAGCCTGAAAGTCCAGAGGCTGAAAAAGATAAGCAAACTGCTGAAAAGCCCAAACCGGTCAAACCTCAACCTCAACCGAAGAAAACCGCGGATGGCAAGTTGATTTTAGGCCAGCAGGAATGGGTTTATGTCCCTGGTCTTGAAGAGAACTTCAAAGCACGCATTGATACTGGCGCAACGACCTCTTCGATAAGTGCAACAGATGTGGTCGAATTCGAGCGCGACGGACAAGATTGGGTCAAGTTCACTATCGAACATGACGGCAAAAAGAGCAAACAGATGGCGTTGCCTGTGGTGCGATGGGTTAAGGTTCGCCAGTCCAGTTCTGAAGAGTCTCAGCGCCGCGCTGTGGTCGAATCTTGGGTTCAGCTTGGGGATCTAAAAGAAAAAACCGAGTTTACTTTGGCCGACCGTACACATCTTAACTACCCCTTACTTTTGGGTAGAAGTTTTGTCACCGACGTGGCGATTGTCGATGTGAGTAAAGAGTTTGTGCAGAAAAAGCACAAGTAGGCAGTTTGAAAGTAAAACTCATCATTTAACGGCACCTTAAGGTGCCGTTTTTGTTATGGATATCGTGTTTTTTGAACGCAGTATCAGAACTCAGCGACATATTTCGCTAATCTTGCGCTTTGGACGAAGATGTAACATCGCAAGGGAAGTGTATTTCTAGTCGTTTGTCCCTATTTTTGTCGCTCAGCCGATAATGTCTGCTTATTCTCAAGGAGTCTTTAATGAAGTATTTATCGATGGCGGTGGTCATCAAACATGGTAAGGTTTTGATCCAAGAACGTTATCGCTCTAACCAAGGTATGGTGTTTGAGTTTCCCGGTGGTGAAGTAGAAACCAATGAGTCGGGTACTGACGCTGCTATCCGCGAGCTATACGAAGAAACGCACATGAGTGGTTTATCTCACGCTGCAACTTATAGCGATATCAATGAGTACGGTGGCCGTATCTATTATGTGGTGTTACATGCCAGTAACGCTGATGAACCAAGCGCAAGCGACTCAAGCCGCCGGCAGACTTTTCATTGGCTTAGTTTGGACAATTTACCCATTGACGAATTTCACAAAGCCGATGTGAGTTTCATTCGTAAGCATTTAGCCAAGCATTTACAAAGAGAAGTGGGAGAAATGGTCTAATCGGATCATCCTTGATCTGACCCTTTCACTTTCCCATGAAAGGGTCATAAGCCAGTTATTGGATTTCGAGTAGTTCTACATCAAAGATCAAGGTCGAAGCTGGCGGGATAGGGCCCGTGCCTTTTTTTCCATATGCCAAGGTGCTCGGAATGAATAGACGGAATTTGTCGCCTTCAACCATATAAGTTAAGCCCTCTTGCCAGCCTTTAATAACTTGATTTAAACCAAATGAAATCGGCTCACCACGTTCGACCGAGCTATCAAAGACAGTGCCGTCGATAAGCGTACCATGGTAATGCACTTTTACCTTACTTTTGGGACTAGGATTGCTTGTGCCTTCACCTTTGGATAGCACCTTATATTGCAGGCCACTTTCGGTGGTAATAACGCCTTCTTGTTTGCCATTTTCCATTAGGAAGGCTTGGCCCGCTGCGAAGTTTTCTTCACCCGCCTTACTCGACACCAGAGTACGATAAATCATAAAACCTGCGAGTACCAAGATGACGATGGGAATAATAATTTTAGACATGAGGCTTTCCGTAATTGTTAGGGTTGTTGGATAAGATAGTTGATGGTGTTTGCTATGCCATCAAGATCTTTGTGTCCGGCAAGGAGTACCATGTACTTACCGTTTACAATAAAGGTAGGAACCGCATTAATCTGGCCTTTCTGTGATATTTCGGCGGCTTTTTCCATTGCATCCAAGACGGCTTTTTTCTGCGACTCCGTTAATTTATCGGGGCTGGCTAAAGCATGCGCCGTAAACGCATTATTGATCGCTTGCTCTTGCTGTTTAGGTGCTAAGTCGTAACCCATTTGTATTGCATCAAACATGGCTTTCATCATTTCGCTATTCGGCGTTTTTCCTAGCTGAGTTTGTGCGCTGTAGTAGATCATGGCACTGACTTGGGCACTTTGGTTAAAAATTACATGGACCTTACCAAACGTTTGATTGGTTGCGGCCTCAAGTTGCGGAATGGCTGGTTCCATATTCGCGCAGTGACCACAATTGAGAGAGAACACTTCGGTGACGACGGGTAGTTGATAAGCGGACAAATCGGTAGGTAAGCGTTCAAATTGTTTGCCCTCTTGAGGAAGGTTGCTCTGACCACAAGCTGCTAGCAGGGATATCAGAATAGCGCTTATTAAAGCCGGTATTGTTTTCATATTCAGCACTTTTTTGCTATCGAGAGAAATCTATAGGGTTAAGTCGATGATTCTACCTTGCAATAGCTGCGAAAAAAACACTTTACGTGGCGTATTTCTGTCATAAGCAAAGTCTTCATTTATAATTAAAGTATTTCCCAGTTCGCCGATATAAATGATGTATCGAAACAAAAAAGAATGGTGGGACGATGAAATACCTTGCTTTACCGCTTCTTTTGTTGCTTACCGGTTGTGGCAACCTTGCGAAAGAAATGCGTTATCTGTCAGACGATATGTTGGAAACCGCGCCCAAATCCGATATGGATGTTCGTCATCCGTCTTGGGGAGATGGGCCAAGAATGGTCACGTATTCCAGTGTCATGGGGTCATCAGGGCGTGAAGCAAATTATAGCGATTTACAAAACTTTTTAATGAAAAACGGTGTTGAGCATGAAGTGCTCCCCGGTGATCATCTGATGGTCAAACTTAAAGATACCATCAAATTTAGTACTGGGTCGTCGATGGTTGAGCCTAACTCAGCGCACTGGCTCAATATGATGGGCAGTTATTTGTCGACTCAGCCAGGCATTGATATTGTGATTGATGGCCACACGGATAACACAGGTGCACCCTCAAATAATGATGTGTTATCAATGAAACGAGCAAAGGCGGTAAAACAGCAATTGGTTCGTAATAATGTTTCTATGGACTCTATTTTCACTCGTGGGTATGGTGAATATGTCCCTGCCTGTTCAAACGGTACCCGTGCTGGAAAAGCGTGTAATCGCCGTGTTGAAGTATTATTCATCGTATCGAATTAAAGATAAAATTCGCACTTCAATAAAGCCACAACTAGACTTTGCTTTGTAGCCTTAGCTGTTTGTCTGGTTTAATGTGGAAAGCAAATGTCTGACTGTGTAGATACTACATCAAAATTTATACTTCTTTATCTATTGCTATTATTATCACCTTTAGCCGTTGCTGCTCAGCCGTTGACCATTACGGTGAGCGAATATCCCCCATACCATTCGAAAGATTTGCCGAGTTTTGGCATTAACGCTCAAATTGTCACCGCAGCGTTTGAAAGCCAAGACGTAGAGATTGAATACATCCAAATGAGCACATGGAAGGAAGCGTTTGATTATGCAGCGCAAGGAAAGGCAGACGCAGCCGCTTTGTGGGAATACAACCAAGCTCATAAGCAAGATTTTTTAATCAGTGATCCCGTGTATAAAATTAGCGCCCATTTCTTTTACAACAGGAAAATGGATTTCGATTGGCGCAGGGTCAGTGACTTAAAAGGGTACAACATCAGTGCACTCACTGGTGGTTATTATGGTGATGCTTTTGAGGCAGCAGAAAAGACTCAAGAGATAAAGGTGGTTCGGGTTTATGATGAAGTAGAAAATGTCAAAAAGCTTGTCGACGGCTCAATCGACCTTGCGCCATTGTATATCACCAGCTTCAACTATGTTTTAAAGACACAAGGCTTAGGTGATCGAAGAGCTGAGTTCACCTATCACCCGAAACCACTATTTACCAACTCCGTCCACTTGCTGATGCCGAAAGCAAATCCTCAAAGCCAATATAATATGGTGTTATTCAATGAGGGATTAAAAGTAATAAAAGCGAATGGCGCTCTGCAATCTATTCTAAACGTTCACCTTAACTACCGCTAATCACCATCTGTACATCAGTAATACTTTCGATATTTTTCGTTAACGCTCATTTTGAATTCGACATCAATAGTTCAAAGTGAGACACACAATGAAGATTTGGCATAGTCGCTGGCACTTATATACGATTCATTGCTAACGGTGCGAACTATGGCTTTATCGTATCCAAGAGTAAGGGGAATTAAGGGGGGGGGACTCTGTTCACTCATAAGTGACCCTAGCTTTAGTTTGATTTTAATTGTTAACACAAAGTGTAAAATTGGAGTTAATTAACAAATTAAAGAACATAAATGCAACAAAATGCGCTCGAACGCTCATTAATGAATGGTGGACGTTTCATCTCTTGGTTAGGTGTGCAGAATACCAATCGCAATATTAATAAAACCAATGTACCCATTAGTGTAAACAAGGACTCTTACTATGACGGACAGAAAAACCAGTTTGCTTGGCGAATGTATTGCCGAGTTTATAGGGACTGGATTACTGATATTCTTTGGTGTGGGCTGCGTAGCAGCGTTGGTATTAACTGGT
Organism: Vibrio zhanjiangensis; assembly: GCF_030161235.1. GTDB lineage: Bacteria > Pseudomonadota > Gammaproteobacteria > Enterobacterales > Vibrionaceae > Vibrio > Vibrio zhanjiangensis. The sequence goes on from NZ_BSPW01000084.1 coordinate 51,290, forward strand.
GCACAGTTTGGCCAATGGGAAATCAGCATCGTGTGGGGCTTCGGTGTGGCAATCGCAATCTACTGTACCGCAGGCGTTTCTGGAGCACATATTAATCCCGCGGTAACAATAGCGCTGGCAGTTTTTCATGGATTTGATAAAGCGAAAGTGGTTCCTTATATCATAGCGCAAATGCTGGGTGCATTTTGTTCAGCTGCTTTGGTCTATGGCTTATATAGCAACTTATTTATTGATTATGAAATTACCCATGGTTTTATTCGCAGTAGTCAAGAGGCGTTAGCAACGGCAGGCATATTTTCAACTTATCCCAATGCTTCGTTGTCATTTTCTGGTGCTTTGGCCGTGGAGTTTGTTATTACCGCCGTACTGATGTTCGCTATCTTAGCACTGGGTGATGAGAATAATGGAGCAGCAAGAGGGCCAATGAACCCGTTATTGATTGGTGTACTGATTGCGGTCATTGGTAGCTCACTTGGTCCACTCACTGGATTTGCTATGAACCCAGCACGAGATTTTGGACCGAAACTTTTTGCTTACCTAGCGGGTTGGGAGTTTGCACTAACGGGTGCTAAGGATATCCCATATTTCATTGTTCCTATCTTGGGGCCTATTGCTGGTGCATGCTTCGGCGCATGGGTTTACCCGAAAGTCATTGCCCAATACTTACCCACAACGGGAACTGGCTGCACGATTCCTAATCAGTGTGATGATGTTAAAGAGAGCGTCGAAGCTCATAGCTAATAAAAAATTTTTGATTTATATATTGAAATAGAAAGGAAATGATCATGACGGAGCAAAAATATATTGTCGCGCTCGATCAGGGAACGACCAGCTCCCGCGCAGTTGTACTTGACCATGATGCTAACATCGTCAGTGTTTCTCAGCGAGAATTTACGCAAATATATCCTCAGGCGGGCTGGGTTGAGCATGATCCAATGGAAATTTATGCTACCCAAAGCTCAGTGTTGGTAGAAGCCTTGGGTAAATCGGGTATTCGTAGTGACGAAGTTGCGGCTATCGGCATAACCAACCAACGTGAGACCACCATAGTTTGGAATAAAGAGACAGGAAAGCCCGTATATAACGCGATTGTATGGCAATGCCGCCGGACGGCTGTAATATGTGAGGAGCTTAAAAATCGCGGATTGGAAGAGTATGTTCGCGAAAATACAGGGCTTGTTTTAGATCCTTACTTTTCAGGTACAAAAATTAAATGGATTCTCGATAATGTTGACGGCGCCCGACAACAAGCAGACGAAGGTAAACTTCTCTTCGGTACAGTTGACACTTGGCTGCTTTGGAAAATGACTCAGGGCCGAGTTCACGTCACCGATTATACCAATGCTTCTAGAACTATGTTATTTAACATCAACACACTTCAGTGGGACGAAAAGCTGCTTCAGGAGATGGATATTCCTTTATCCATGATGCCAGAAGTTAAGAAATCATCAGAAGTGTATGGGCAGACCAATATTGGTGGTAAAGGTGGTACGCGAATTCCTATTTCAGGTATCGCAGGAGATCAGCAAGCCGCTTTATTTGGTCAAATGTGTGTCCATGCAGGGCAAGCGAAAAATACCTATGGTACCGGCTGCTTTTTGTTAATGAATACAGGCCAAGAGAAGGTAACGTCAAAGAATGGCTTACTTACCACACTGGCCTGTGGGCCAACTGGCGCTCCTGCTTATGCTCTTGAAGGTGCGGTGTTTATGGGAGGCGCATCTATTCAGTGGCTTAGAGATGAAATGAAGTTACTGGCCGATGCAAAAGACTCAGAGTATTTTGCGACTAAGGTAGAGACATCGAATGGCGTGTACGTGGTACCAGCTTTCACGGGCCTTGGCGCTCCGTATTGGGATGCGTATGCGCGAGGAACCATTGTTGGTTTGACTCGAGGTGTTAATTCCAATCATATCATTCGCGCTACCTTAGAAGGAATTGCCTATCAAACGCGTGATGTACTGGATGCAATGCAAGCCGACTCAGGCATAAAGCTTGAGGCGCTTCGAGTCGATGGCGGCGCAGTTGCCAATAACTTTCTTATGCAATTTCAATCTGATGTGCTGGATACTCAAGTACTTCGTCCACAAGTAACCGAGGTAACCGCTTTAGGAGCCGCATATCTTGCTGGCTTAGCGGTGGGATTTTGGGATAGTCTAGATGAACTGGAAGATAAAGCAGAAGTAGATAAGATCTTTGTCCCACATCATGATGAAGAAAAGCGTAGCCGTCGATATAAAGGTTGGAAGCGTGCAGTGAAATGTGCTCAAGTCTGGGCACAGATGCATGATGAAGAAGATTAAAACCTTTTCTAGGTATGTAAAAATGCCCGCTTAAGTGTAGCGGGCATTGTTCAAATGGATAGCTGTCAGATCAGGTCTGAATTAGTACAGATTACTTTCTATCATATCCATATTCAGTTTTGCATTACTAGGATCATACGCATCCATGGAAAATCTAATTTCCTCTCCGAATTTAGTTTGTTTCTCCGAATGAATAGCATTTGGGTCGGAATTTATATCAAAGACATCGGCGATGAGCTGTTGATTACATACCCCAGCTCTAAATTCATCAATAGCATCAATTAAACGGTCAAGAGGTATCGCTTGCTTACCTTTCACGCTCATCCAGTCCGACAAACTTAACTCGCTCGTTACACCAAAACCTGCATCTGATTGATAAAGGTAAACCCTTGTATTCTCACTTGATTGAGCGGGAATATCGACGGTATAAGCATGCCCCATATTGGGATCGTTTATCATTAAAATATAATTTTTTGAGGAGTCTCTATTTTCAACTTGCCTTAAAAGTTCCTCTTTTCCAGTAAAAGGAAGTTCTACTTTGGCTCTGCCTGTAGTCACTGTATCTAAAAAAAGTCTGATTATATTTTGGGCTGAAACACCGCAGACAGGATCTTGTTGACTTGGGTCACCACCAAGTATCACCATTACTTCTTCTCGAGACATACCCCATTCTTTGGCTGTGTCATCTATGTTTTTATACGCACGTTCTAAAAGTAATCCAGAATCAATCGAGCTAATGGGTGTGCCGCCTTCACCGTCATAGTTTACTATTTGATTAAACTTGGGATTATTTTTTCCTTCATATGCAAATTTAGCGACCAGTAAAGCTTGGTGGTGAGGAAGCCGTGTTTCATTTAACACTAAGTAATCATCCGTCACGTAGGGGGTGATAGTAACAACACCCCTTTGTTGTTTTGGTGGACTCTTATCGTCATTTCCAGCTAGTGATGGAAAAGAGATAGCATAAAAAAGAATCAGCATGCTGATGGGATTAAAATCTATTTTCATTTTTTGTCCTAAAGACCTTACTGTAACTTTATGAGTAATGTTCAAAATGGTAGCCATTGTAATAAAGGTCTGCTAAAACCCTATCAGGGATTACCCTGATTAGTAACCTGGTACTTGCTGTGTTTCATCTGGCAGAGAGCCTTGTTTGAACCAGCCAATTATTGAAAGTCAATGTACTTAAATAGGACAGGCACCCTAAGAAAAGTTGTGCCCCACCCAAACTACCTGTGAACACCGAAGAGGGTGAGTAGAGCACACACCAACGTCTAAGATTTCTAACACTTGGTACTTTCAGTTGTCTTTTTAGCACTCGACATTCTGTGTTTAATATTGCACAGTGAGTGCTACTTTAATGGACAAAAAAGGAATAGCGATGTTCAGTCACGTTATGGTCGGCGCAAATGATATTAATCAATCCAAGACTTTTTACGATGCCGTGATGGCCGTTCTTGGATATTCAGAAGGTGTGATGGATGACAAAGGCCGCTGCCTCTATGTAACAAAAGATGGTGTTCTTGGTGTCACTAAACCTATCAATGGTGAAGTCGCTACTCATGGTAATGGAATGACAATCGGGCTTAAAGTCAGCAGCCCTGACTTGGTGGACGCATGGCATGCAGCGGGTCTAGAAAATGGCGGCACAGCGTGTGAAGCCCCTCCCGGTATTCGTGAAAGCCGAGGGCGGACATTATATTTAGCTTACCTGCGAGACCCTGCTGGCAATAAGCTGTGTGCCACTCATATTGTTTCGTCCAATTAAGGAATAAGGTGATAGAGTGACGGAACATACTTGCGATGATAGTTGTAGTTTGGGTCATGTGAGTTTGAGTGAATTTGAATGGCATGATCTTTCTGTTGAAGAAGTCATGTTTAGTTCAAAAGGCTTAAAACTTACGCTATGCCCATTCAATGAAAGCTCTAAGGAGTATGAAAGTTATCGTCTTGAACTTGATGGGGAGCTTGATTATTGTATGGAAAATAGCTTTTCTAGTACCTCTTTAAATTGTTTAGAAATTACAACTCTAGATTATAGAGAATCAAAAAATGGCAAAATATCTGGAGTTTTAGGCTTCTTGCCGGGTGATGATGGATATTGGGAGATTCGTTTTAACAATGTGGCATGGCTATTAACAAAACTCAGTTTCTAACATATTCGCACGTCACTCAATAATTTAAGAACAATAGAGAAAACATATTTGTATAAAACTGTCAAAAAATGCGTAATCTGGTAGAACTGTAGATCTTGCTGATAAAGTGGGTGGATAGCAAGCACTGAGCCAAGCTTATATAGGCCAATCTCGAAATAAATAATAAGGATCTTGATGTCAAAAGTTGTTTTAAAGGGCTTTATTTTGGTCCTTGAATCAGAATTAGGGTTGGTTAAAAGTGAGCTCACCAACCATAAACGTCTAACGTTAGAAGAAGGAGGGTGCATCACTTTTCAGGTGACTGAAGATCCACAAAATCCACTGCGTTTTGATGTTTATGAAGAGTTTATCGATAGGGCTGCTTTTGACTATCACCAAGAAAGAGTCAAAGCTTCTCGATGGGGAAATGTCACCACAAATGTTCAGCGTTATTACGAGTTAGTTGAATAATTATGAGGCGGTGACGTATTGAGGTTTATTGTTCTGTATTAAAGAACAATGTTTTCTACTATGTTTGTTTTTCGTTTCAATTTATTCGATTAATCTGGCTTTACCTTGATAACACATTCGTTTCAACTTGGAGAGCCATTATGAATTTAATCAAGATTAAGCCAGCAATAGCGTTAGTGTCATTAGCCCTAGTGTCAGCAGCCCCTCAAGCTGCAACCACAGAAGATGCCAATCCTCAACCAATCTTACCTGCAAATGTCGTCAGTGTTTATAAAGCACCAGCGGATCGAGTGATTAGTGAAAGCCAGAAACAAAACGTATTACGAGCGGTTCGCAAGGCCAGTGAAGGTTGGAAAGCGGCGTTTAACCGCGGGGACGCAAAAGCGGCAGCGAGTTTCTATGAAACAAACAGTGTTGTCACTGCAATTCCATTTGGTATTTATATGGGTAAAGATGCTGCGCAAGGACTATGGGACTTCATTATTGGCAGCGGTTACAAAAACGTAGAGTATAAAAACACCCAAATTGAAGTGATTGATACTAACGCCGCTGTGCTCTCTGCTTCTTGGGAGATGAATAAAGCCTACGGGATTATTACCAAGGAGTTGTGGGTGGTGCAAGATGACGGCTCAGCTAAGCTAAGGGCTGACGAATTTGAAATCGTCGGTGCGAAGTAGTTTTTGTCCCTATAAGCGTACTTAACTACTCTCATTGTGGCGCTTTATTGCAATAAAGCGCCTATATATTTGCTAGGTTGTGTAAAACACTAAGCGACTATTTGGATGAGATATCAGCCCATTTCAGGCCAAATTTAGCCAAATATTTTTGTAGTCGACTCGAATCATTTGTTTGAGTTTTTAGAGTTCGGGTTACATTGAACAGCTCCCTTCCCGCAGAAGCCATACTAGAGTGTTTTTGGCAGACCGACAGTACGTAACCTAATTGGTTGATATCAAAATGATCAAGATGGTCTATTTGTTCACTCGCTAAATAATTGACTAAAGTATCCCGAGTTGCACTTGTCTCCTTTTGACGCCATATACATTTTAAACGCTGGATCTCATCATTAACATCGTCAACAGATATTCTTGATGAACTGGCAAGAGTACATAGCCGTGTGATTGAGGAGCTTAAATCTCTAAAATTGCCTGACCATATAGCTTGACCAGACGTTGCGAAGTTGACGAAAGTCGTTTTCGCTTCTTTATTAAATTGTACTCTTAGTCCAGATTTTTGTGCGTATAATTCAATTTCGTAGTCTATATTTGCTGGGATGTCTTCCTTTCTGTCTTTTAATGCAGGTAATTGGTACGTCCATAAATTAATTCGTGCCAGCAAGTCTTCTCTGAAAGTACCCAGCTTGACTTCTAGGTTGAGATCGCGATTGGTCCCTGTGATGAGTTGAAAATTGCTACCTACTGGTATATCACTTCCTACCGGATGAAACGTTTTGGTTTCGATCGCGTGTAGTAACATAGCTTGTTCTTCAAGACCTAATTCACCTATTTCATCCAAAAATAGAACACCGTTATTCGCTGTTAACAAGAAGCCATCTCGGGATGTTTGTGCACCTGTAAACGCACCTTTAGTATGACCAAACAAAGCAGCCATTGCATTGATGCCTTTGAGGGTTGCACAGTTTACGGATACTAGTTGACCAGTAACCATTGAGCGGTGTTTTTTCAATTGATAGATACGAGTCGCCAACTGACTTTTCCCCGATCCTGTTGGGCCCATAAGTAAAATAGGATCGCTTGAGCGTATGGCAACTTTTTCAATTTGTGTGATTAGGCTGTTGAATGCAGTATTACGAGTTTCGATACCGCCTTTTAAAAACACTTTTCCCTCTTGGTGTTCTATATCAAATCGGCTGGCGAGCTGATCATATTTAGATAGGTCCAGATCAATTATCTGTGCTTGCCCAATCGATCTATTTTCGTTGCTGTTATCTGGCGATGTTTGAATTAATCGGCCAGGAAAGTGTCGACTTTCTGTTAGGAGAAAACTGCAAATCTGTACGACGTGGGTGCCCGTCGTTATATGAAAAAGATAGTCATTGGTGTCGGTATCAAATTCTTGTTGCTGACACCAGTCAAATAGTTTGGCGTACACTTCTTCAAAATCCCAAGGATTAGAGAAATTCACAATATGGAGGCAGATACTGGTGTTAGGAGCAATAGTTTCTATATCGGCCGCTACATTGTTAGCTAACCTCTGGCTATGGTTGTCATGCAGGATATGAAGCTCATCAATAATCAGATGTTTTTGACTGCAGAGACTCACATTAGGACGCCACCGAGTCCATCTATTCACTCGCTTGCCAACATAGTCTAGCTGAGTGCCTATCAGGCTAACGGCTACTTTCTTCTTCATTACGACTTATCTATTTGGATACATTGCCTATCCTAAATAGTATGTTTTGGAGGTGATGATATCAATGACTAATTTAAGATAAAGAGAAAAAAATAAAATAAAGTCTTAATTAACAATTGGATAGAAAATAGATATATCTTTTGAAACTTTTGGCACATAGATTGATAAGACTGCTATGCCTCGTTTTATGAAGATGGATAAATCGACCCAAAGATTGCTATATAAAGGTTGTATCCCCTCAACAAAAAAACAGGCGCGATTGATTAAGTCAGGCTAGATAGGGCAAAGAAAAATGTGCAGTAACTATAGAGTAATCGAACAAGAGGGAAGAGCAAAAATAAAGGCTTGGACAAAAGGAGTACCTTTTGAAGAGAGGGCTCAACAACAATTAAGCAATATTGCCAGTATGCAACTCATTCACTCCCATATTGCCGTGATGCCTGATGTTCATTTAGGAAAAGGAGCAACGATAGGTAGTGTGATTCCATCTGTCGATGCAGTAATTCCCGCAGCCGTTGGTGTAGATATTGGCTGTGGTATGGTCGCAACGAAAACGACACTCAGTGCCAACCAGTTACCAGACAACTTGGCAGGAATAAGACATGCATTTGAGGCTGCGGTTCCCCATGGCAGAACAGGTGGAAAAGGGAAAGCAAGAGATCGAGGAGCTTGGAACAATATTCCTGATGTTGTTGCTGAGGAATGGAAAAAGCTAGAGGTACGTTTTGACAAGATATGTGAAAAGCACCCTGCCATACGTAAGAGTAATCATGTTAAGCACTTAGGTACCATGGGCACGGGAAATCACTTTTTGGAGCTTTGTCTTGATGAAAATGATGCCGTTTGGCTCATGCTGCATTCTGGCAGCAGAGGAGCAGGAAATAGAATTGGCACTTACTTTATTGAGCTAGCCAAAAAAGAAATGCAGCGTCATCAAATCAATTTGCCAGATGTAGATTTAGCCTATCTCCGAGAAGGGAGTGACTATTTTGATGATTATGTTGAAGCAGTAGAGTGGGCCCAAGATTTTGCTGAAAAAAATCGGCAGATCATGATGTTTAATGCTTTATCGGCATTGAAAAAACTCATACCTGTTGATTTTTCTACGGCTGAACTTGCTGTGAATTGTCATCACAACTACATCTCTCGTGAGCATCACTTTGGTAGAGATTGCTATGTGACTCGAAAAGGTGCACTAAGAGCAGAAAAAGGTGAAATGGGAATTATTCCGGGCAATATGGGAGCACGATCTTTTATCGTACGAGGTTTGGGTAATCCAGAAAGTTTTAATAGCTGCAGCCACGGTGCTGGACGAGTTATGTCAAGAACACAAGCCAAAAAAATTTACAGTATCGACGATCACATAGCTGCTACACAAGGTGTTGAATGTAGGAAAGATGAATCAGTCATCGATGAAATTCCTTATGCCTACAAAAACATTGATAGGGTGATGGAGGCTCAAAAGGACTTGGTGGAAATTGTCTATACATTGAAACAAATAATATGCGTCAAGGGATAGAAAAATGATAGATGTACAGACAAAGAAAGAGATTCTTCGCAGATTGGCGGCTGCGGAAATAGAGCATGATATAAAAGTAATATATGCCGTTGAGTCGGGAAGCCGGGCGTGGGGTTTTGCTAGCCCAAATAGCGATTATGACGTGCGGTTTATCTATGTGCGCAAGCAAGACTGGTACCTTTCAGTTGATGTTGAAGATAAGCGAGACGTTATTGAATATCCCATCGTAGATGAAATGGATATTAGTGGTTGGGATATACGTAAGGCACTAAAACTATTTTGGAAGTCTAACCCTTCATTCATCGAGTGGCTGCAGTCTCCAATAGTTTATAAAGATGATGACTTTTTCGTCCACAAAGCGAGAGAACTGTTGCCGACCATTGCAGTTTCACAAAAGGGTATATATCACTACCTAAATATGGCGAAGGCTAACTTTCGCGAATACTTGTCAAAGGATTGCGTGCTTTTAAAAAAGTATTTTTATGTGTTGAGGCCATTATTGGCAGTTATGTGGCTTGAAAAATATGATCAGCCAGCACCAATAGAATTTGAAAAGCTGCGTAATTTAGTTGCTGGTAACACTCCTTTAGATGAGGCAATTACAGAGTTGTTGGAACGCAAGAAAGCATGTTTAGAAACAGAGCATATTCCCAAATTACCGCTAATCAACCAGTTTATTGAATCAGAATTAGATCGACGTGAACCTTGGGTTGCAAGCCAAAAAGATCGTGATGCAGACTTTGAAGTTCTAAACAGATTATTCAAAGCCGTGTTAGAAAGAAATGAAAAGCGATCGATTTACAACAGATCTCTTTAGGAAACGAATACATGATAAATGGAACGTGTAAGAGCCGTGTCAGAAAAAGAGCGGATCAAATTAAAAGTTATCGCTGCAAAAACTTAATTGCAGTGCTGGAATACCCGACGGATATAAAAAACATCGGAACCGTGATTCGAAACGTCAATGCCTTGGGTATCGAGAAAACGTATATTGTGGACCCGAAAAAATCATTACCAGATGATTGGAGTGAAATGAGAAATAGGAAGTCATTGTCAAAAACATCGACTTCAGCGATCAAATGGAGTTTTGTTAAGCGCTTTGATAGCACAGAGGATTGTATTAGTCATTTGGAAAAAAATCGTTTCATTTCCGTGGTTACTTCTCCTCATATAAAGGGGAAGGATAACGTCGTACTACATGAGGGTGACTATACTTATCCTCGTTTAGCCGTTTGGTTTGGCAATGAATCTCGCGGTATTAGCGACCTTGCGGTGGCAAACAGCGAGTTTTGTATTTCTATTCCCATGTATGGAATGATTGAGAGCCTCAACTTAGGGACGACTTCAGGGATTGTATTGTATGAGGTAACAAAGCAAAGGCGTGCATTTCAAGTTGCTTATAAAAGAGCCATACGAGGTCCTAGAATAACTGGGCAGTTGAAAATCTAAATGCTCCCCCTAGTAAGGGGGGGAGCTTCTATCAATGAATATGAAGCAGAGAGTGTTATCGCAGCTTGGTTATATCTGGCTAAGGCGATCACTCAATGCTGCATATAGTTTTTCAATGTATTCGGTTAGAGATTGTTGATCGTCGTCGTAGATAAGTGGTTTGTTTTCATCGAGTTCTTTACCCAGAGTCTGATATACATTTGAATAAAACTCTCTGGTGGCAGGCGCTATGGTTTCATAACCTATATAGTGCCCAAACATTTTGTATGTTCTTAAGTCAATAGCTTGAACAGCAAAGATACTTGCGATAGCGAGGTAACGCTGGAAAATGTCAATGGACTCTCTAGCCAACATGGCCGAGCCAAAGCTATTTATATTTTGGTTGAATTGCTCGGCATGCGTTGCGTAATGGTCACAGTATGTATTTCCCAAAAAGGTTAATCTAGGCATCATAGAGTTCGCGCAGATTTGGAGGCCTTTTAGCCCCATATTGATATTTTTTTGAGTGTTACCGACCAGTGATTTGGGTAAGCCATTACTAAACTCAGGGTGAACCATCAATGCGATTTGTGAGTCGATATGCTTGGCCATCAGCCCAATATACTGGCGAACATGATCCATACCGATACCAATGTGCTGTGCTAGGAAGTTACCGCCATGAATGATTGTGTTGTTGACTGAATCAATAATTGGATTGTCCGTAACGGAATTGATTTCTTGAACAACCTGTTTTTCGATGTGTTCAAAGCCTTCAATAATAGGGGCTAGGTATTGACAAGCACATCTCAAAGAGTACCTATCTTGGGCTAGTTCGTGTGATTGATATTCCGATTGTCGTAATAAAAGTGAGCCATCGACGATCTTTCTTAGGCGACTTGCTACATCCAATTGTCCTTTATGCGGCTTAACTTGATGAACATATGGGTGCAAAAATTCTGTATTTGCTTGCATTCCCTGCATCACCGCACCATGAAACCAGAGTACATGTTCGATGAGTTTACCGATTTTGTGCATATTATTGACTGCAATTGCACTGGAAAAAGAGGTGCCATTAATCATAGCAAGTCCTTCTTTTCCCTTTAATTTTAGGCGGGGTAGGCCTAATTGAGCGAGGCCGCTTATCGCGTCAACGGACTGCCCGTTCAAATCCATAGTAAAAGCGTTGGATAGACCTGTCATAGCACCTGCCACATGGCTCAAAGGGACAAGGTCTCCACTAGCACCGATGGAACCATACTCGTAAACGTGTGGCGTTGCATGCAAGTTTAACATGTCGATAAGCCGTTCAATAAATTCTGCACGTATACCAGATGAACCATAAGAATGTGAGTGGGCTCGGATCAACATGGCTGCTCTTGTATCTTCCTTACTGAGAAGCTTACCTGTTCCAGCGTGAGTGAAATGGATCAGGTTTTCTTGAAGCGCCTCGATATTCTCCGCATCAATCCTAATGTCTGCCATGCCACCAAATCCCGAGTTCACGCCGTAGATCAGCGAGCCATCGTCGATAGCAGACTGGATAATATCGAATGACTGGTTGATCTTGGTTCGTACCTTTGCATCTGATGAAAGTGCGACGGAACGAGTTCCTTGAGCGACTTGAACGACTTCTTGTAGTGTTAAATTACCCTGACCGAGGATCAAACTGTTACCAAACTGATTTTTGTGATTATTCATCTCAATCCTTTATAAGTATATGATTTTATGTGACTAAGAAACGAGACAATATACTCTATCGATTTTATATTGTAGTGTGTGAGGTTAGTACTGGGATTTAACCTGTTATTTTAATGTGTATAATTTTCCCATTACCCAGTAGTGGTGAATTTTTGGTCAAATGTGCAGATTTACAAATACTATACTGGGATCTAGGTGGAAGAGGCATACGTATATTGGTAGCGGATATGAGACCAGTCTTAGGGATGGTTGTTTTACTATGTAATGTAAATGTGTGGCTTGCTGACTACACTCCATTTTGTCATTAGCAATACTATGAACTATAATTTCATATGAATGTTAACTCATAATAATTAGAAGATAAGTTGGTAGGCTAAAATGATAACAGACAGAGCAATGGAAGCCGAGTCTCTGGACTTTGGCCCGTTTCAATTTTTTACGTTGATCCTATCCATATACGTGTTGGTGGCGCTGCTGATTGAAGGCGTCATCGCCATACCTTCCCACATCGCCCACATTCTTTCGATTGCCGATAACCTTATATGTTTGATATTTTTGGCGGATTTCTTCATTCGTTTTAAACAAGCGCAAAGCAAAACGCAATTTATGAAGTGGGGCTGGATAGACCTATTAGCGAGCATCCCGATGTTTGATGTGTTCAGGTTTGGAAAAATCTTTAGGGTTGTGACAGTGTTACACATTTTGTGGGCAATGGGTTCGACCAAGATGGTGCTTTATCACCTGTTTCGTAATAAAGCTCAAGGCACGTTTTCTTTTATATCCTCAGTGTCTGTTATATTGATGATTTTTGGCGCAATTACTATGATAGAGCTTCAAAAGGGGCTTTATTAATCCTGCGAAAGGTCGTGCATGGATGTTTGTAGATGCTCAATAAATGCTACCACTTTCTTGGTTAGATGTTTTTGGGATGAATAGAATGCATTCAAGGTAAGGTCCTCTGGCATGTGATCCAATGTCAGCATGGTAAGCTGACCACTATCAATTTCGTTTTGGCAAAACTCCAATGGCAAAATGGCCACACCCAATCCAGCAAGTGCTCCTTGTTTTGCAAGCTGACCACTGTTTACTCTAAAGGGAGATGACACTTTCTGTGTCACAGTCTCACCTTGTTCGCTTTTAAAGATCCAAGGTGACCCACCTAAGACCGATAAACTACTGATGCATGGCAGGTTAGGTAAGTCACTAATATGAAGCGGCTGTGGATAAGAGCGCAATAAGTTTGGTGCTGCTACCACGACACTTGGCCAACGAGCAATTTCTCGTGCAATCCAGCTGCTGTCCAGTAAAGAGCCCCTATGGAAGCTTAGAAAGACATCAAAACCGTCCAGTAGGTCTCGATTGGGATTGAGGCTAGTATCACAACACAATGAAATGCCGGGATGAGCCAGACAAAAGGCGACCACTGCACTTGCCAATTGAGGAGAATCAGGCATGAGTACTCTCAGCTGACCAAATGTCTCATGACTGTGATGAGTAACATCGTTTAACGCATCGTTAAGCTTTTCAAAAAGGGGGTGAGTCCTGTTATACAGTTGACTTCCTGCTGGAGTTGGTGAGGTTTTACGAGTGGTTCTATTAAATAGCCGAGTATTCAGGGTATCTTCGAGTAGAGCGATGTGTCTGCTGACATTTGATGTCGGCAATCCAAGAAACTCAGATGCTTTCTTAAAACTGCTATTTTCATAGACGCAATGAAAGCTTCTTAGCCATTGTTGATCAACCTTCTCTAGCATAAGTTATCCCATTTTATTGGATTATCGGTTCAATAATTACCACTTTATTATCAATTTTGGCTTAATACAATGTGATTTATGGAGTGAGTGGAGCTTGCTTGAAGCTGCTGACGATTGTTATCCAATTAAATGGCATGAAAATACCCAATGACTTGGCTAGAGAAATTATTTGAACAGAACAATATAATTAAAGCACGCAAGACCTTAATACCTGAGGGTGTTTGGATGCAATGTCCCGAATGTGCGACAACATTATATCGAGCTTTTATTGAACAAAACTTATATGTATGCCCCGACTGCGCGCATCATATGAGAATGCCAGCTCGACGAAGGCTGGAGTGTTTTCTTGACAAAGATGAGTTAGCAGAAATTGGTGCTGACTTAACGCCTAAGGATGTTATCGGGTTTAAAGATGTAAAGCGTTATAAAGAGCGTTTGCTAGTGGCGCAAAAAAACACGGGTGAAAAAGATGCGCTGATCGTCATGAAAGGTAAGTTACATGGCTTGCCCATTGTTGCTTGTGCGTTTGAATTTTCTTTTATGGCCGGTTCAATGGGATCGGTGGTTGGCGCAAGGTTTGTTAAAGCCGTTGAAATTGCGATAGCAGAGAAGTGCGGGTTAGTGTGTTTTTCAGCTTGTGGCGGAGCGAGAATGCAGGAGTCTTTGATGTCACTGCTGCAAATGTCAAAAACCAGCGCCGCTTTGGGGCGTTTATCGGAGTTGAGGTTACCCTATATTTCAGTGCTGACTGATCAGACATTTGGTGGTGTGTCAGCAAGTTTAGCCATGCTAGGAGACATCAATATTGCTGAGCCAAAAGCCCGAATTGGTTTTGCTGGTCGGCGTGTGATTGAGCAAACTGTGAGACAAAAATTACCCGATGAATTTCAGAGGAGTGAATTTCTACTAGAGCATGGCGCGATCGATATGATTGTCGATAGAAGAGAGATGCGCCAGCGAGTCGCGAGTTTACTCTCAAAGTTGACTAACCAGACCTTAAGTTGCACGTAAATAGTACGGCGACCGGTGAATAAAAAATGTCTTATGTAATCGTTTTCCAATTTCAACACGTACAATACTGTAGACTGATCAAGGAGAAAACGATATGGAATTGCAAATCGAATCATTGGAAGGCGGTATCTACTTAGCGTATTCTGTGGATGGAAGTGCTCGTAAACTTCTTCGTGACAGTAAGCACGATCCTCTCAAGTTTTCGAGCTTATGTCAGGCAAAAGAACATTTTAAAGATCAGCAATACCGTAGTGCGAGCCTAATTCATCAAAGCGCGTATGATGAAATGTGTGGTGAAAGTATTTCAGCAGGTATCCCACTGAAAACTGACCTTAAATGGTATTGAGTACAGTCGGAAACTCTATCGTTGAGGTTAATTGTTATTAAAATCTTATCATTTTTGGTCTAAATCAGGCTGACAAACTCAGATTGATGTGTTTGTCAGCCTAACTCTTTACCTATGCAGTGCAAGTGAGACTTTAGACGTTGGCTTTCGACCTAGCACTTGGCTAATCTCCCAACCCGCTTCAACAAGTTGCGGTAGGTTGATACCAGTTTCGATACCTAATCCGTGGCAAAGATAGACCACATCTTCGGTTGCTACGTTACCGGATGCCCCAGCCGCATAAGGACATCCGCCAAGTCCAGCAACGCTGCTATCAATGACCCGAACGCCCATATGCAGGGATTGATATATATTAGCTAGCGCTTGCCCATAGGTGTCGTGAAAGTGCACCGCGATACGTTCAATCGGTACTTGAGTCGTGACAGCATTGATGACCTTGGCAACTTGCAGTGGAGTCGCCGTTCCTATGGTGTCACCGAGTGATACCTCTCGACAACCCAGATCAATCAGATCCTTAGCGACCTTTGCCACTTGTTCGGGGTCAGTTGGCCCATCATAAGGGCAGTCGACGATACAGGATAAATATCCTCTAACGGGGATGTCCTTCAACTGGGCTTGCTCAATCAAGGGTTTGAACCTTGCCAGACTTTCTTCGATGGAGCAGTTGATGTTTTTGTGGCAAAACCCTTCTGAGGCGGATGTAAATACAGCAACCTCATTTGCGTTTGCCTCTGTTGCTTGCTCAAGTCCTTTTAAATTGGGCGTGAGAGCGGCATAACAAATATTGGATTCACGTTGGATTTTTTGCATGACATCCAATGAGTCAGCCATTTGTGGCACCCACTTGGGGGAGACAAAGGCACCGGCCTCAATATAAGTCAGTCCACAAGAAGAGAGCCGATTAATAAGATCGATCTTAGCCTCTGTAGAAACCGTCTTTTCGTTTTGTAAGCCGTCGCGAGGACCCACTTCGACAATCTTTACTGATTTAGGTAGCTTTAGGGTCATGATGAGCCCTCATTTACCCAGCTCGGTGAGCGCTTGTCAAAAAATGCGCTTAATCCTTCTTGTCCCTGCTCTGAAACGCGAACCCTGGCAATCAGTTCGCTGGTGTAATGAATTAGCTCTGGGTTGATTGGCTTAGCGTCGCATTCTTGAATAAGCTGCTTGGCTTTGATCATGGCAGCTGGGCTGTTGGAGACGAGATGAGAAATAATATCTTCAGCACGCTCATTCATTTGCTCTGGCGACACTATTTCATGAATTAGCCCCAAAGCCATGGCTTGTTGTGCATCAAAGCGCTCTGCAGTGAGCATATAGCGCCGTGACTGACGAGGACCTATGGTGCGGTTAACATAAGGGCCTATGGTCGCAGGTACTAAGCCGAGTTTTACTTCGCTTAGACAAAATAGTGCGCTGCTGTCGGCCAATGCAATATCACAGCAACAAATGAGTCCTAAGGCCCCACCAAAAGCGCAGCCGTGGATAAGAGCAAGCGTCGGATGAGGAAAGTTGTCAAGGCATTGCATAAGAAATGCAAGCCTTTCAGCATCTTGGCGATTTTCTTGCTCAGTTTTGCTGGCCATAGATTTCATCCACGCCAAATCCGCACCAGCAGAGAAATGTTTGCCATTTCCCTGCAAAATGAGGTACCGAACCATGCTGTTTTGTGCAAGGGATTCTATGGAGTCAATCAAGGCTTCAATAACGTCAGCGTTAAACGCGTTGTGTTTATCAACGCGATTAAGGGTCAATCTTGCAATGCCCCTTGAATCGACGTGGCAGTCTAGGTATGGCCTGTCCTTGGTGTTGTTCATACCTTATCCTTACATTCTAAAAATGCCAAATTGGCTATCGGGAATGGGGGCTTGAGCAGAGGCTTTCAGCGCTTGCGACAGCACATCTCGAGTTTGTTTGGGATCGATAATGCCATCATCCCATAGCCGAGCACTGGCGTAATAGGGATGCCCTTGTTGTTCATAAAGATCAACAATCCCTTTTTTGAATTGGTTTTCTTGAATCTCAGACCATGGCTCACCTTGGCGTTTTAAGACCTCTCTTTTTACTTGGGTTAATACGCCGGCAGCTTGTTCTCCACCCATGACAGATATTCTGGCATTGGGCCACATCCACATGAGTGTTGGGTCATAAGCCCGACCACACATACCGTAATTGCCCGCGCCGTATGAACCACCAATAATAATGGTAAATTTAGGCACATCTGCACAGGCAACGGCCATGACAAGTTTCGCCCCATGCTTGGCAATACCACCTTCTTCGACTTTCTTACCAACCATGAAGCCAGTAATGTTTTGTAAAAAGAGCAGCGGAATTTTGCGTTTGGCACACAGTTCAATAAAGTGCGCCCCTTTTTGCGCTGACTCAGCAAATAAAATCCCGTTATTGGCGACGATCCCAATCAGTCTGCCTTCAATTCGAGCAAACCCGCAGACGAGCGTGGTACCGAATAAGGCTTTGAATTCATCAAAATCTGAGTCATCGACAATGCGAGCGATAATTTCTCTTACGTCAAAAGACAAGCGTAAGTCGGAATTCACAATGCCATAGATATCGTCGGCTGGGAGTCTAGGCGGTAGAATTTTGTCAACGGGCGGTTGGCTGGCAACTTGGTTACAACTGGCGATGGCTTCTCTAGCCATATGCATCGCTTGTTGCTCATTTTCAGCATAATAATCCGCAACTCCTGATTTTCTACAGTGAACGTCAGCCCCACCAAGTTCTTCATCTGTAACAATTTCTCCAGTCGCCGCTTTGACAAGCGGAGGACCAGCAAGGAAAATAGTGCCTTGTTTCTTCACAATCACAGACACATCGGCCATGGCTGGTATGTATGCACCTCCAGCGGTACAAGGCCCGAGGACCACGGCGATCTGAGGGATACCCTTGGCAGACATGCGAGCTTGATTAAAGAAAATACGGCCAAAATGGTCTTTATCCGGAAAAACTTCGGCTTGATGTGGCAGGTTGGCACCACCTGAATCGACCAAATAGACGCAAGGCAAGTTGCATCTCTCAGCAATTTCTTGTGCTCGCAAGTGTTTTTTGACGGTGAGTGGATAGTAGGTCCCCCCTTTTACTGATGGATCATTGGCGAGTATCATACAAGGCACGCCTTTGATTTGACCGATACCCGCGACAACGCCAGCACAAGGGATGGATTCTTCATACACTTCCCAAGCCGCAAACTGACCAACTTCAAGGAACTTTGATCCTGAATCGAGAAGGAGTTGGATACGTTCTCGGACAGGGAGTTTGCCTTTTTGTCGTTGTCTCTCAACAGCTTTAGGACCACCACCTTGTTTGAGGCTTTCTATATCAGCGCACAGTTTTTCAACCAGCCCTGTCATTGCTTGTTGATTTTTAACAAATAATGGGGAATCGGTTTTTATCTTAGTCTTAATTACAGCCATAACATCCTCGTTAACGTGACTCTTCAAACAGTTCACGCCCAATAAGCATCCTGCGAATTTCTGATGTTCCCGCACCAATTTCATAAAGTTTGGCATCTCTTAACAGGCGACCTGCGGGAAATTCATTGATATAACCATTACCGCCAAGTAACTGAATGGCGTCTAAAGCAAGTTGAGTAGCCAGTTCTGCGCTATAGAGAATAGCGCCTGCGGCGTCTTTTCTGGTTGTTTCTCCTCGATCACATGCACTTGCGACAGCATAAACATACGAGCGGGCAGCATTGGCGCGGGTATACATGTCTGCCACCTTAGCCTGAATCAATTGAAACTCACCAATTGAGCGTCCGAACTGTTTGCGGTCGTGGACATAAGGGATGACCAGATCAAGACAGGCTTGCATGATGCCCAAAGGTCCAGCAGCAAGCACAGCACGTTCGTAATCTAGACCGCTCATTAACACTTTCACGCCTTGATTCACTTCTCCAAGAACATTTTCCACTGGGACTTTGCAGTTGTTAAACACGAGCTCACAGGTATTTGAGCCTCGCATTCCTAATTTATCGAGTTTTTGAGCGTGGCTGAAACCTACAAAATCACGTTCAATGATAAAAGCGGTAATACCTTTTGATGCGGCGGCAGGATCTGTTTTCGCATAGACAACAAGCACGTCGGCGTCGGGACCGTTGGTGATCCACATTTTGTTGCCGTTAAGGACATAGTGGTCATCTTTGAGCTCTGCTTTGAGCTGCATGCTGACAACGTCAGAACCCGCGTTAGGCTCACTCATGGCCAGCGCACCGATATGATCGCCGCTGATCAGCTTGGGCAGGTATTTTTCACGCTGCGCCGCATTACCATTGCGAAATATTTGATTAACACACAAATTGGAATGTGCGCCGTAGCTAAGGGCGACAGAAGCAGAAGCGCGGCTGATCTCTTCCATAGCAACAACATGGGCAAGATAGCCCATGGCAGCACCGCCGTATTCTTCACTAACCGTAACGCCAAGTAGTCCCATTTCTCCCATTAAAGACCAAAGGTGATTTGGAAATTGATTTTCTTCATCAACTTTGGCTGCGATAGGAGCGATGTGCTCGCGAGCAAAAGCGTTAACGTGCTCCCTCAGCATATTGATGGACTCATCCAATCCAAAGTTGAGGGGGGTGTATTGAGATATCATGTCGCCTCCAATTGAGCGGTTTCTGCAGTGTTACACTCTCATTATCCAAGTTTCTATCAACTGGCTTTAGACCTTTCCAAAGCTTCTTCACACCGACTACGAGCAGTATTCAAATCGTCTAAAACTATGGTGATGTCTTCGAGCTGACGTCTGAGAACTGCTTCCTTTTCATCGATGATTTTTAGCATCTTGATTAATTGAGTATCCAGTTGTTTTGTATCGTAAAGCTCTAACAAATCGCGAATTTCGGCGAGTGAAAAACCGAGCCGTTTTCCTCGTAAAATCAACTTGAGACGAACCTTGTCTCTACGCTGATAAACACGCATGCTTCCTTTGCGTTCAGGTTGAATTAGGCCCATGTCTTCGTAAAAGCGGATACTTCTTGTCGTGATATCAAACTCTTTTGCGAGCTCGCTGATTTTATAAGTTTCCACTAGGTGAAATTCCTTAAGTTGGTAATAGACAGTCACACTGTACGCAGCAACGGTAAAAAAGATTTTACAGTTGGCGAATGTGTTTCTTTACGTTAACGTAAATGTTAGTGCTATGCTTACGTAAACGTCAAGGGATAATGGTGCAAAAATTTAATGGCTTGAAAAAGTAAAAGCGATGTTCTTGAAAACTCGCTTTGCAGTTACTTGGTCAGTAAAGCCGTTGCTCACAGTCATGAGGAATAGGTAATGGAACAGAAAGAAATTTGGATTGTAGCGGCAAAGAGGACGCCAATGGGACGTTTTCAGGGAATGCTATCTGAATATTCTTCTCCCCAACTCGGTGCTTTGGCAATCAAGGCTGCAATTGAAAAGCAGCCTGACATTGCTGAGTTGATAAATGAAGTATACATGGGATGCGTTTTACCCGCGGGTACAGGTCAGGCTCCAGCAAGGCAAGCCGCGTTGGGCGCTGGGCTTGATGAATCGGTGGCGTGTACAACCATTAACAAGGTTTGCGGGTCGGGCATGAAAGCGGTGATGATAGCGCACGATCTTATCCGGTCAGGCAGTGCCAATTGCATTGTAGCTGGGGGAATGGAGAGCATGACCAATGCGCCGTATTTGCTCAAAGAAGCCCGTTCAGGAATGCGTATGGGCCATAAGTCAACGTATGACCATATGTTTCTTGATGGACTCCAAGATGCGTACCAAGGTGAGTTGATGGGGGTCTTTGGTCAACAGACTGCCGATAAGCTCGATTTTTCACGTCAGCAAATGGATGAATGGGCATTACTTTCTGTTGACAGAGCTATGCAAGCTCAGCAGCAAGGGTTATTTGATGAGGAAATGACACCGATATCGTTAAAGGGTGGTGAAAGCCTCAGTTATGATGAGCTTCCCCCTTCTATCAAGCCTGAAAAAATTCCCCAACTTAGACCTGCATTTGCCAAAGATGGCACCATTACCGCCGCCAATTCGAGTGCGATTTCAGATGGTGCAGCCGCGTTAGTGGTGATGGACGCACAGTTAGCACAGCAGAAAGGTTTACAGCCATTAGCGATAATCAAAGGACATGCCACCCATGCTCGCACGCCTTCTGAGTTCACTATCGCGCCGGTCCACGCGATTGAACATTTGCTTTCCCAGCTCGATTGGGGCGTTGAGGAAGTGGATTTGTGGGAAATCAATGAAGCCTTTGCCGTCGTTACTCAAATCGCTGTCAAACAACTCGGGCTTGATAGAGAAAAAGTCAACGTCAAAGGGGGGGCTTGTGCATTAGGTCATCCGATTGGCGCAAGTGGGGCAAGAATTATTGTTACGCTAATTCACAGTTTACGTCAGTTGCAACAGTTAGGTAGCAATGGAAATCCGAATCAAAAACGAGTGATGAAAGGTATTGCATCATTGTGTATTGGAGGCGGAGAAGCAACTGCTATTGGAATAGAAATACCATTATAAAAGAAAAGGATAATCAAATCATGATTCAGTCAGTTCCCTTATTTATTGGTGGAGAGTTCTGCCAATCTCAATCAACAGAGTGGGTTGAGGTGACAAACCCAGCGTCAAACGAGGTGATTGCGAAAGTTCCCTGTGCAACCGAACAAGAAATGGAACATGCGATCAAAAATGCCGCAGAGACCTTTAAATCATGGAAAGAGGTTGCAGTGTCGGAGCGCGCACGCGTGATGCTCCGTTATCAACATTTACTTAAAGAGCATCATGATGAACTTGCTGAGTTACTCTCTAAAGAGACAGGCAAGATATTCGTTGATGCTAAGGGCGATGTGTGGCGCGGTATTGAAGTTGTTGAGCAGGCGGCCAATATTGCCAGCAATATGATGGGAGAAACGGTTGAAAATGTGGCGACGGATATCGATTCTTATTCGATGATTCAGCCACTTGGTGTGTGCTGTGGTATTACCCCGTTTAATTTCCCAGCCATGATTCCTTTGTGGATGTTTCCACTGGCGATTGCCGCAGGTAATACTTTTGTTCTCAAACCATCAGAGCAGGTTCCTTTGACCGCGATGAGATTGGCTGAACTTTTTGAAAAAGCGGGGGCGCCCAAGGGCGTTCTTCAAGTTGTCCATGGGCGTAAAGAGCAAGTGGATACCTTGCTTAAACATCCGACTATTCGAGCGGTTTCTTTTGTTGGTTCTGTTCCTGTTGCGCAGTATATATACAAAACGGGTACCGATTATAACAAACGCGTTCAAGCATTTGCAGGCGCTAAAAATCACATGGTGATTATGCCAGATGCCAATAAAGCTCATGTGATTAACAACCTTGTTGGTAGTTCAGTGGGCGCGGCAGGACAGCGCTGCATGGCGATTTCCGTTGCAGTATTTGTTGGTAGTACGAAAGAGTGGATCGATGATTTAAAAACTGAAATGGCTAAAATGAAGCCGGGTACATGGAATGACAATAACGCTTCATACGGTCCGCTGATCAGCAAAGAGGCTAAGAATCGAGTCGTAAGCCTTATAGAGGAAGGAAAAGCTCAGGGTGCCGTGTGCCAATTGGATGGTACTGAGTGCCATGTGGAGGGAATGCCGGAAGGACATTGGCTGGGTCCGACTTTGTTTACCGGTGTGACGACTGATATGTCTATTTATGAGCAGGAAATTTTTGGCCCTGTACTTGTTTGTATGGAAGTTGATACCTTAGAGGAGGCAATTGAACTAATCAATAACAACCCATACGGCAATGGTACGTCTATTTTTACTGCCAATGGTGCAGCAGCACGCAAGTATCAACATGAAATCCAAGTCGGGCAAGTGGGCATCAATGTTCCTATTCCTGTGCCTTTGCCTTTCTTCTCATTTACGGGGTGGAGAGGAAGTTTCTACGGTGACTTGCACGCTTACGGAAAACAGGCTGTGAGATTTTATACCGAAACCAAAACCGTGACATCTCGCTGGTTTGATGACGACATCCCGACAGGCCCAAATCTTACCATTCAGCTACGATAACGGGAGGAAAAAATGGACTTTGAATTGAATGAAGATCAGCGTGCGTTTGCTGAAACTGCACAGCAGTTCGCCATGGGCCAGCTTGCTCCTATGGCCGCAGAATGGGACGAAAAGCAAGTGTTCCCGATTGACATTATTAAAGCGGCTGGGGAGCTCGGCTTTTTGAGTTTGTATACGCCAGAGGAAGAAGGCGGATTACAATTAAGTCGGCTGGATTCTTCAATCATTTTTGAACAGCTTGCGATGGGGTGTACGTCAACAACAGCATTTATGACGATACACAATATGGTGACTTGGATGATCGCAAGTTTTGCCTCGCCAGAGGCAAAACAAAGGTTCTGTCCTCAGCTTGTTTCTGGAGATTGGCTAGGTTCGTATTGTTTGACCGAGCCGAATGCGGGCTCTGACGCAGCATCTCTAACCACCAGTGCCAAAAAGCAAGGTGACACTTATGTAATAAACGGTGGAAAGGCCTTTATTTCTGGAGCCGGTGATACTGATGTACTTGTCGTGATGGCCAGAACAGGCGATCAATCAGCTAAAGGCATTTCGGCCTTTATTGTGCCAGCCAATGCTGATGGCGTTAGCTATGGGCGTAAAGAGCCTAAGATGGGTTGGAACAGTCAACCCACTCGTGCCATTACTTTCGATAATGTAGTCGTGCCCGAGCACTACCGTTTGGGAGAGGAAGGTGAAGGCTTCTCAATTGCGATGAAAGGCTTAGATGGTGGACGCATTAACATCGCGACTTGCTCAATTGGTACAGCGCAGCAAGCGCTTAATGAAGCCTTGCAATACGTCAAAGAAAGGAAACAGTTCGGCAAAGAGTTATCCCACTTTCAGGGGTTACAATTTAAGCTGGCGGATATGGTGACAGAACTGGTTGCTGCAAGACAAATGGTGCGTTTCGCGGCGAGTAAGTTGGATAATCAGGACTCGGAAGCTACGGCATATTGTGCGATGGCAAAACGGTTTGCAACCGATGTTGGGTTTAAGATCTGTGACCAGGCTCTGCAACTATATGGTGGTTATGGCTATATCAGAGAGTACCCGATGGAACGTCATTTTAGAGACGTCCGCGTTCATCAAATACTCGAAGGTACCAATGAAATTATGCGCCTTATTATTGCCCGTCGCGTGTTATCTGAAGGCGCTCAATTGCTTTAAAATTCTAGGGAACGATAATGATGAATCAATCTGATAGTGGTGCCATTGAGCACCTCATTCAAAATCATGTGGCGATCGTCACTATGAATAATCCACCGGCCAATACTTGGACAGCACAGAGCCTGTTAGAACTAAAACAATTGATTCTAACGCTCAATGAAAATAAGGATGTCTATTCGTTAGTCCTGACGGGAAAGGGAGATAAATTCTTTTCGGCTGGTGCAGATTTGAAACTCTTTGCCACAGGCGATAAAGCGATAGCCGTTGATATGTCGCGCTGGTTTGGTGAAGCCTTTGAAACACTGTCGAGTTTTCGCGGGGTATCAATTGCGGCGATTAATGGTTATGCCATGGGCGGTGGACTCGAAGTCGCACTTGCCTGCGATATCCGTATTGCAGAAGAGCAGGCAATATTGGCTTTACCTGAGGCGAAAGTTGGTTTGCTTCCTTGTGCGGGTGGTACGCAAAACCTGACGGCTTTAGTAGGCGAAGGGTGGGCAAAACGCATGATCATGTGTGGTGAACAAGTGACGGCAGAGCAAGCTCTAAACATAAAACTTGTTGAAGAAGTCGTCAGCAAAGGTAATGCTTTAGATGCTGCGATCAGTCTTGCAGAAATGGTTGCAAACCAATCTCCATCATCGGTTAGTGCATGTAAATCCTTAATCCAAAATACAAGGACCAATCCTCTGGCACATGGTTTGGTCAAGGAGCGGGAATTATTTATTCAGCTTTTTGATACCCAAGACCAAGCTGAGGGCGTCAATGCGTTTCTCGAGAAGCGCCCACCTCAGTGGAAAAATCGATAGGGGGAAACATGACAGCAAATGTCCATTTTGAAGAGTTAAAATGTACAGAAGAAAGTATGCGAATTGGGGTCGCAACGCTGGACAATGCGCCCTCACTAAATGCCCTAAACTATGACATGTTGGAACAGCTCAAAGCGCAGCTGGAGATCTGGCATGAGGATGACAATATTGTTTGCGTTGTTATTGAAGGCAATGGAGACAAAGCTTTTTGCGCTGGTGGTGATGTACGCACTATGCACGATAAGATGTGTCAGGGTTCAGCGGAAGATATTGCGGCGTATTGCACCTCTTTCTTTAAGCTAGAGTACCAATGTGATTATCTCATTCATACCTATTGCAAACCCATCATTGCTTGGGGGCAGGGAATTGTCATGGGCGGTGGTATGGGGCTGTTTATGGCAGCGAGTCATAAGATAGTCACTCCAGAAAGTCGCCTTGCCATGCCGGAGATAAGTATCGGTCTTTATCCTGACGTTGGAGCGACTTGGTTCTTGAATAAACTAGACCCTGGAGTAGGTTTATTTCTTGGATTAACAGGCGCTATGGTCAATGCCACTGATGCGTTAGGTATTAGGCTTGCAGACCACATAATCTGTGCCGACGACAAACAAGCACTACTTTCTCTTTTAAAAGAAGCGCATTGGTCAGAAATTGAAGATGTTTATCAACAGGTAACACAGCTTCTTAGTGGATTAAGTAACAAGGTCAATGGCCATCAACCCGATCCACAAATGATGCCTTTTATTGAGGAAATACAACAAGCCTGTCAAGGTGACAGTGTCACTAAAATCAGTAAAGGTATTTTGGCTCTCTCTGGACAGACAAAGTGGCTTGAAACCGCCAAGAATAATCATAGACAGGGAAGCCCGATTACCGCGCATCTATGCTTTCGCCAACTAACTCAGTATCACGGACTATCATTGGCTGACTGTTTTCGCCTTGAGCTTAATTTGTCGGTTCGTTGCTGTTTGCTCGGTGAGTTTCGTGAAGGGGTGAGAGCTCGCTTAATCGATAAAGACAATCAACCCAAGTGGATTTATAGCAGGGTAGATAATGTTGATGAAACTACGATCAACACACTATTTACCTCTTTGTGGGACGAGCAAGAGCATCCACTAGCATCGCTTGGCCATTATTAACTAAATAAGGAAATCATTCATGAACACGATTGCGTTTATTGGCCTAGGTAATATGGGCGGCCCTATGGCTGAGAATCTTCTTGCAGCCGGTCTTAAAGTTAGAGTCTTTGACCTAATGCCAGATGCGGTAAAAAATCTTGAATCTGCTGGTGCTTATGCCGCTTCGTCCATGACAGATGCCGTTGAAGGTGCGCAAGTGGTCATCACCATGCTTCCAGCAAGTCAACACGTCAAAGATGTTTATCTTGGTAACGATAAAGCAACGGGCTTACTCGACGAGGTTGAAGATGGCGCATTTCTTATTGATTCGTCGACGATTGATCCGCACTCGGCCAGAATGGTTGCCGAGCGGGCAGCACAAAAGGGATTGGATTTTGTTGATGCTCCTGTTTCTGGGGGAGTGGCGGGAGCAAAGGCAGGGACTCTAACCTTTATTGTCGGTGGTTCAGATGCGGCATTTGCCAAGGCTGAAGATATTCTCAAACATATGGGTAAAAATATCTTCCATGCAGGAAAAGCAGGCGATGGACAGATGGGCAAAATCTGTAACAACTTGATGCTGGGAATCCTGATGTCAGGTACCTGTGAAGCGCTTAATCTTGGCATTGATAATGGGCTAGATCCGAAAGTTCTATCCAATATTATGTTGCAAAGCTCTGGGCGTAACTGGGCACTAGAACTTTACAATCCGTGTCCGGGTGTGATGGAAACCTCTCCTGCAAGTAACGGCTATCGTCCTGGTTTTATGAGCAAGCTGATGCTCAAAGACCTAGGTTTGGGTTTGGATGCTGCTGCAATGAGTAAATCATCCGTTCCGATGGGATCTCTCGCACGAAATTTGTATGCTTTTCATAACGCAAATGGCAATGAGGAACTAGACTTTTCAAGTTTGTTCGAGTTTTATCAATCAGAAAAGTAATGGGGTGCGCGGATGGAATTAAAACATAGTGTAATAGCTATTACTGGGGCCGGACAAGGTTTAGGCCAAATGATGGCGATAACATTGGCACAAGCGGGGGCAGAGCTAGCTTTGCTAGATGTTAATGATGAAGCCCTACTTAATACCAAAGAAAAGTGCAATATGCTTGGAGTTAAAGCATTGACCTACAAAGTGAATGTGACGGACGAGCAACAAGTAGAACAGGTATTTAGTGACATTGTAAGAGACTTTGGTCAACTTGACGGTTTGATTAATAATGCTGGTATTCTTCGTGATGGTTTGCTGATTAAGGTAAAAGATGATGAGATGACGAAAATGTCTCTTGAGCAATTTAGCTCAGTGATTGATGTTAATCTCAATGGAACCTTTCTCTGTGGCCGAGAAGCGGCTGCTCAAATGATTAATACTCAACGCAAAGGGGTGATTATTAATATTTCGAGTGTTGCCAGAGTGGGAAATATCGGTCAAAGCAACTATGCCGCTTCGAAGGCTGCAGTCGCTACTTTGGCAACCACGTGGGGCAAAGAGCTAGCTCGCTATGGTATTAGGGCTGCCGCAATTGCTCCTGGGGTCATTGAGACATCGATGACAGGCGGAATGAAACCAGAGGCTCGTGAACGTTTAGAGAATATGGTTCCCGTAGGCAGAATGGGGGCTCCCGAAGAAATTGCCCAAACTGCGAAGTTTATTTTTGAAAATGATTACGTCAATGCTCGTGTTTTTGAGATAGACGGCGGGCTGTTCATGTAATTGCTGTATGTTTAATGGCACCAATAAAATAGGCACGCTGTACAGCGTGCCTTTGTTTTTTATGAGGCTACATGTTTTGGTAACTCGGGCCACCGCCGCCTTCCGGTGGTACCCAGGTGATATTTTGTGATGGGTCTTTAATATCACAGGTCTTGCAGTGCAAACAGTTGGCAGCGTTGATTTGTAAAGCAGGGCCACCATCGACAGTGATGATCTCATAGACGCCTGCAGGGCAATAGCGCTGGCTAGGCTCTGCAAATCTTGGGAGATGATCATTAATGGGTAGGTCGGTATCTTTTAAAAGCAAATGACACGGTTGATCTTCCTCATGCTGCGTTCCGGAGAGATAGACAGATGAAGGTTTATCAAAACTCAGTTTTCCGTCTGGCTTAGAATATTGTACCGCTGAGCAACGAGATATTTCTTTCATTCCAAGATGATCTGGAAGCGGGTCTGAGATATTCCATGGTGCGGTACACTTGAACAGTTTATGCCATATATTTTGCTCAAGTGTTGCAATTGCACCTCCCGCAATCGCCCCATATTTGTGAATCGATGCTGCAAAATTGCGACTTTGGTTAAGCTCTTCATATAGCCAAGATTGTTTATATAGGCTCTGATAGTCAGGTATGGATAGACTATCACCTGATTTGAGTTGTTCGAAAATCGCTTCCGCAGCGAGCATTCCCGACTTCATCGCGGTATGACTTCCCTTAATTTTACCTGAATTAAGAGTACCAGCATCACAACCGATCAATAGTCCTCCAGGAAATTGTTGTTTGGGTAACGAATGGAGTCCACCTTTTGCAATGGCTCGAGCACCATAAGCGATTCGTTCACCGCCTTCTAAGAACTGGCGTATTAAAGGGTGGTGTTTATAGCGTTGGAACTCATCAAATGGGCTTAGATGAGGATTTTTATAATTTAAGTCGACGATCAGCCCGACAACAATTTGGTGATTATCCAAATGGTAGAGAAAACTACCGCCGTTAGAGCTGGTTTCATTGAGAGGCCAGCCAGCACCATGCAGAACGCGACCTGCTTGATAGGCAGGATGGTCTTGAGAAACTTGCCATATCTCCTTTAGGCCCAGAGCATAGTGTTGAGGCTCACAGTCTTTGTCTAGTTGAAACTTTTCAATTATTTCTTTACCTAGATGCCCTCGCGCACCCTCGGCGAAAATAGTGTACTTTGCTTTAAGCTCAATGCCTGCCTCAAATGACGCCTTTTGCTGCCCAGACTTATCCAGTCCCATGTCGGAAGTGTTGACGCCAGTTATCGCACCACTTTGATCGACATTAATACTGGTTGCCGCAAACCCTGGATAGACTTCTATCTCGAGTTCTTCCGCTTTTTGGCCTAACCATCTACACAGGTTTGCAAGGCTAATCACATGGTTGTCAGAGCTATTGTGCATAAGGTTTGGTGTTAGCAATGAAGGGACTTTCACATGCTGTTGTTCTGAGGTTAAATAGACAAATTCGTCTTTGCAGACAGGATTGTTGACTGGTGCCCCTAGATCTTGCCAATCAGGAAATAACTCGGTTAAGGCTTTGGTCTCAAAGAGTGCGCCAGAAAGAATATGAGCCCCTACCTCAGCACCTTTCTCGACAACACAGATAGATATGGGTATGTCATTGTTCTTACTCAACTGTGCAAGTTTTATTGCGGCTGATAACCCCGCAGGTCCCGCGCCGACAATGACAACATCAAACTCCATACATTCTCTTTCCATGGGTGTAAACCTACCTTTCCAACTGTTTAACACTAATCAATATAGTCTAGTTGACGTAAACGTAAACTTAACTAAGCTGAGTATAAGAGAAAATTGGCCACCAATTGTGTTTAATGTGAAGCCGATCAGCAAAATGTAGCTGAGAAAGTTAGGATAAACATCCTAATTATCAGTCCGTTATTGTTATGTAGTTACTTTTGGCACCAAGGAGGAGATGTGAAAGTATTAGTAGCCATAAAGCGAGTGATTGACCCATATGTGAAGGTGAGGGTTAAGAGTGATGGCAGCGGTGTTGAAACGAATAACGTTAAAATGTCCACCAATCCATTTTGTGAAATTGCGGTAGAGGAGGCCGTTCGGCTTAAAGAGTCGGGTGTTGCCAGTGAAGTGGTTGTAGTCTCTATCGGAGATGCGGCAAGTCAGGAAAACCTGAGGGGAGCTCTAGCGCTCGGGGCAGATAGGGCAATACACATCAAACATGATATTTCCCCACAGCCACTTGCCGTTGCAAATTTACTAAAAGCAGTGATGGACAAAGAGAACCCCAAACTGGTTCTTCTTGGCAAGCAATCTATTGATACTGATAATAACCAAGTCGCTCAGATGTTGGCTGCCATCACTCACCGGCCACAAGGAACATTCGCTTCAGAGCTCAAAGTTGAAAATGATAGCGTGTGTGTGACTCGAGAAGTCGATGGTGGACTTGAAACGGTGAAACTTCAATTACCTGCAATCATTAGCACAGACTTAAGACTGAACGATCCGCGTTATGCATCTTTGCCCAATATTATGAAAGCGAAGAAAAAACCATTAGAAGTTATCTCTGCAGATGATTTAGGCATCGAAGTTGTGTCGACACAGGAAATCATCGAAGTCATGTCACCTCAACCGCGATCGGCAGGAGAAATGGTCACGAGTGTGAGCGAGTTGATATCCAAGCTTAAAGATGAAGCTAAGGTTTTATAGGGAGATGAGCATGAATTCGAAAACATTAGTCATCGTTGAGCATGATAATCAAGCGTTAATTGGTGATAGCTTGAAAGCCATTTCTGCGGCCAATACGTTAAATCTACCAATCAGCGTATTGGTTATCGGTTGTGGTTGTCAGTCTGTGGTAGATGCGGTATCAAAAGTAAAGGTTGTTTCAGAAGTGCTTGTGGCTGATTCGGAGATTTATCAGCATCAATTAGCAGAGAATAGTGCGTTGCTCGTCCAACAAGTCGCTGAAAGCTTTTCTCATCTGCTGGCACCTTCTACAACGTTTGGTAAGAATTTAATGCCTAGGGTCGCAGCTTTGCTTGGCGTTGGGCAGCTTTCTGACGTGATAAAAATTGAATCTGAAGATACCGTTGTTCGTCCTATTTACGCAGGAAACGCACTCGCGAGAGTAAAATCTTTAGACAAAGTTAAAGTCATGACGGTGCGCAGCTCCGCTTTTGAGAATGCGGAAGTGGATAGCGATTCTAGCGCTGAGGTAAAGGTTGTTGATATCAATATTGGCAATGACATTTCATATATGATTGAGCGTCAAAAAACGCAGAGTGCACGACCTGATTTACCTGCAGCCAGAGTAGTAGTGTCTGGTGGGCGAGGGGTAGGAAGTAAAGAAAACTTTGCCTTGATTGAGCAGCTAGCGGATAAACTTGGTGGTGCCATTGGTGCTTCAAGGGCGGCTGTTGACGCTGGTTTCGTTTCAAACGACTTACAAGTTGGCCAAACAGGGAAGATAGTCGCTCCTGATCTCTACATTGCGGTGGGAATCTCAGGAGCGATTCAGCACCTAGCGGGAATGAAAGATTCCAAAGTTATTGTGGCTATCAATAGCGATCCTGAAGCGCCAATATTTGAAATTGCTGATTACGGTCTGGTTGGCGATTTATTTGCAATATTGCCCGAACTTACCCATTCCTTGTGACCTCAAGTTTGAGTTAGTGAGAAACTTCCGATACCTGCTTTTGTCATGTGTCGGAAGTTTAGTCGCTGAATATTCTTGAAATTTCGTAAAAATCACTCGAAATGCAGCCAATTCTCGGTAAATTTCCTAAACTAAATTTATTATGTGAATTGTAGGTAGCATTTAGAATGACAATACATTTAGATATTGCCACTCTATCGATTATTTGTGTGCTATTGTCCATATGCTATTGTATAGGGCTTTTTTTAATTCAGAGACTTCAGCCAAGCGTTTGTGGTATTAACACCATCGCTACGTCATTATTGCTACTTTCTTTAAGTTTCTTTTTTCTTAGTTTTGGTAACAACATTACCCTTTGGGTGTCGAAAATCCTTGCCAATTCGCTAATGGCCTTTAGCTACATTTTGCTGCTGCTAGGCATATGCCAGTTCAGAGACTTTAGTGTCAAGCTGTCGAACGTTGGGTTCTATAGCTTTCCTGTACTCGTGGTTGGACTCACGTACTTCACTTTTTTTATGCCCTCGACAAACGCAAGAGTGATCTTAATGTCGGTGTATATTTCAACCATTTGCTTTGTTGCAATTATTGCTAATCATAAAGGCAAAAGTACGGATATTTCTCCATCTACAGTCTTGCTGTCTTTCGGACTCGCCATCCAATCTCTTTACAATTTTTTCCGCTTTGGCTGGAGCCTATTTGAAGGGGCTATTGATGACTTTATGCGAGCAGGTACCGTCCATCAATTGGCGTTTGTCAGCACATTGCTGATGATTATTCTCATCTTTTTCTCGGTTACCTGGATGCTGACTGGGCGACTTGTCGCAACGCTTCATGATTCTGCGATTAAAGATGAATTGACCCAGTTGTATAACCGCCGTGCACTTGAGGAACTGATCCCGACAGAAGTGGCGAGAGCTCAAAGGCATGATCAGCCATTATCGATTTTATTGCTGGATATCGACCACTTCAAACAAGTGAATGATACTTATGGTCATCAGGTAGGAGATAAGGTATTGAGAGCAACGGGACGTATACTCAGGCTACACACTCGAAGAAATGATTTAAGCTTTCGTTATGGGGGTGAGGAGTTTATGGTCTTGCTACCCAATACTGATGTAGAAAAAGCCTTGATTGTGGCCGAAAAGCTCCGAGAAGAAATCGAAAACTCTAGAATATTACCCAGTAAAAAAGACCACTGTACCGCGAGCTTTGGGATTACACAGCTGTATGATGAAGACTGGCAAAGCGCTGTAGAGAGAGCAGATAACGCGCTCTACAGCGCGAAAACAAATGGTAGAAATCAGGTCGTTGCTGGGAGACACCCTTCTCCATAAATATTATAGATGTCAATGTCTCCGAGCCTTACTTACTTGAGCTTCATTTCCAAGTGTTCAACTAGGAGTTTTGTAAAGCGTGCAGCTTCTCCTCCTGTACAAGCCCTATGATCAAATGTGACAGATAAAGGCATCGCTTTAACCGCAACCGCTTCGTTGTTTCTCATCACCACTTTTTCTATTATGCGTCCAGCCCCTACAATGGCGACTTGAGGCGGTGAAACTACAGGTGTAGCGTAAAGCCCTGCAATCGCGCCAAAATTTGATAAAGTGATGGTTGCATGCTGAAGCTGCTCACGGCCGATTTTTCTGTCACGTATACCCGCGACAGTGTCATTGAGCCATGAACGGATATCTGCTGTTTTCACTTCATTTGCATTGCGGAGCACAGGCACATAAAGTCCATGACTGCTGTCTACAGCAACGCCTATGTTAACCGTGCTATGAACGCAGCGTGTCATCGTCTCGGCATCAAACCAAGCATTTAGCGCTGGCTCTTTTTGACATGCATGAACAATGGCTTGAATTAAACGCCCTGAAATGTCTTCACCTTTCACCCAGTTTTCAAGTAGGGCTTCTTCGGTGATAGTCACTGAAGCAACATTGTGGTGAGATTCAGCCATGGTGCCAACCATGGTCCTGCGCGCACCTTTTAGTACTTCTGTACCCGGTTGCTGTTTGCCAGCTTCCTCATAAATGTCAGCATCAGTGATCATGCCATCATGGCCACTGCCTTTGATTTTCAGTAAGTCGACACCGAGTTTTTTAGCGAGCAGTCTGGCCGAAGGCATCGCGGTAATTGGAGAGTCATCATCACTATTTCGAGAAGCGCCTATCCAAAAATCATCGACATCAACTTTGTGAGTTTGGCTGGAAACATTGCCAACGACGGTTGCCGCATCTTTTCGCTGTTCTTTACTGCTCTCACTGGCACCTTCTTCCTCTATCTCGAGCAGCAGGCTACCAATATTGATTACGTCACCTTCTTCCCCATGACGACTGACAATTTTCCCACTGTAGGGAGCAGGGACGTCGACGACAGCTTTTGCCGTTTCGACGGTTAAAATAATTTGATCGACTTTAACCATGTCGCCAACGTTGACATGCCATTGCACAATTTCTGACTCTGCAAGTCCTTCACCAAGATCCGGTAGTAAAAACGATCTCATTTCCAATCCTCCATGAGTTCTTTCGCTGCAATAACAATGTCTTCTTCTTGAATCATAAAGTAGTCTTCATTTCTGTAATACGGCATCACTGTGTCCATACCTGTGACACGTTTTGGTGGTGCTTTCAGCTTACACATAGACTGTTCGGCGACTCTTGCAATAATTTCTGCACCTACGCCACAGCTTCTGCTTGCCTCGTGAACGACCAATAAACGCCCAGTTTTGTTTAGGGATTTAAAAATGGTGTCCATATCGATAGGCTTAATGCTCGCTAGGTCAATCACTTCAGCTTCAATGCCTTGTTCCGATAAACTGTGTGCAGCTTGTAGAGATTCAACGACACAAGCTCCCCAAGTTACTAAG
Source organism: Vibrio zhanjiangensis (assembly GCF_030161235.1). Taxonomy (GTDB): domain Bacteria; phylum Pseudomonadota; class Gammaproteobacteria; order Enterobacterales; family Vibrionaceae; genus Vibrio; species Vibrio zhanjiangensis. The sequence goes on from NZ_BSPW01000084.1 coordinate 85,666, forward strand.
GTGAGATCTCTGCCTTTGCGCAGCGTAAAGCAGGTATCGAGAGGCAGAGCTTCACCATTATCAATAACATTGGACTTAACAGTACGGTAAATGCGCTTTGGCTCAAAGAACATCACAGGATCGTTGCTTCTTATCGCCGCAAGCAACAGGCCGTATGCACGTTGTGGCGATGAAGGTATCACTACTCTAAACCCGGGTATGTGAGCAAAGATGGCTTCTACGCTCTCAGAGTGGTGTTCTGGTGCATGAATACCGCCACCAAAGGGAGCACGGAATACAGCTGGGCAAGTCAAACGGCCCCGTGTTCTATTACGCATTCTGGCCGCATGGCAGATCAGGTGCTCTAGCGCAGGAAAGACAAATCCTTGAAACTGAAACTCAGCAACAGGCCTGAGCCCTTGTGTTGCCATACCCACGCTTACCCCACCAATGAGCGCTTCCGCCAGTGGTGTGTCAATAACACGTTTGAACCCAAACTTATCTTTAAGGCCGACGGTTGCGCGGAATACACCGCCATTATCGCCAACATCTTCTCCAAGTACGACCACATTATTGTCTTTGGCCATTTCATGGTGCAAGGCGAGGTTGACAGCCTCAACGAGTGTAATCTCAGACATGTTTACCTCCTTGCATACGCATTGCTTTGGTGATGAGTTCATCTCGTTGTTTGTTTAACTCTGAAACAGGGGACTCATAGAGATAGTCAAACGCGGCTTCAGGCGCTTGAGGAGGTAAGTTAAGATAACGTTCCACAGCTTTGTCCACTTCCAATCTCGCATAATCCAGCAATGCTTGCTCATCTTCTTCAGACCAATGTCCTTGCTCGGTTAAGTAGGTTTTCAGTCTTTTAATCGGTTCGTATTGCCATGCTTGGTTTAGTTCGTCTTTACTTCGATAGCGGGTGGCATCATCTGCTGTGGTGTGATCACTAAGTCGGTAACTGACGGCTTCAATCAGTGTTGCTCCTTTGCCTTTTCTCGCACGATGCAATGCGGTTTGTACCGCATCGTACATCGCGACAACGTCATTTCCATCCACTGTGATACCCGGAATTCCAGCTCCTTTGGCTTTTTCAGATAAAAAGTCAGCTGCGCATTGAAGAGACCTTGGCACAGAGATAGCCCATTGGTTGTTATTGACGACAAAGACCAGAGGAATGTTCCAAGTCCCGGCACAGTTTATAGACTCAAGAAAATCCCCTTTTGATGTTGCGCCATCACCACAGGTGACCAGAGCTGCATTATGGTCTCCTGCAATTTTAAGAGCAGAAGCAACCCCAACTGCATGGGTACATTGGGTCGCGATAGGGACGCAGTAGGGTAGATCGCGGCATGTTAGCTCGCTGTCTTCAAAATCAAAATCACTACCTCGTTCATCACCTCCCCAATACTGAAGATTTTTCTCCATGCCAATCCCTCGGACCCACATGGCGGGCATGTCACGATAATAGGGGACGAACACATCCTGTGGTTTTAGCGCGTGACCTATGGCAATGCCAAAGGCTTCAGCGCCTAGGTGTGATGGGTAAGTGCCTAGCTTTCCGGTTCGTTGCAGTGCGACCGCTTTGTTGTCGTAGGTGCGTGCGACAACCATGTCGCGATAGAACTTTTTCAGTGTTGTAACATCTGCCCACTCTGGAAGTGGTTTGACGATTTGTCCATGTTGATCGATAAATCGATTCATGGGTAATGCCTGAACGTTCATCTCAAGCTCCTTGTTGTGCTGCATTCTCTGGCAGCAATTGATTAACATCCTCCGGGCGCGATCATTTTTAATATTCTGAGTTTACGCTCTAATCGAAACACTGTGCTGGATAATTAGATAAAATTGTTTTTAAGTACTGATTTATTGAGCTTATCCAGTCTTGAATATTGATCTCGCCAGTTGTGGTAAGTGTAACCAAATTGTTAAATATTGCCTCTCGTGGGACTGGAGCTGAGAGTAAACTAATCCTTACAAAGTTTGAAAAACAGAGGAAAGTACTGGTTTTTTTATTGCCTAAACCTAATATTCAAAAATATTCACTAATGATTTGGCAAAATTAATTAGAATATTATCTGGGTTTTTTTGTGAAAATCGCAAAAAAAAGTTATTTATGGTTGAAAAGTTAGAGTCATTACTCGTAACCATGCCTTTTTTCAGCATGAGTATGAGATACGATATAATTTAATAACCACTCATTTTGCATGGAATTGTGCTCGCAGGTTCGAAAACTCCCCCTTTTTAATTTATAATGATGTCAATATTGATTTTTCGTCAGATGGTCTGGGCCCATACAAAAAAACAGCGGACATGGATTACCGCATAAGGGCTGAGTATGAGAATCGCCACAAAAATTGTTCTTGCTTCGACGTTACTGTGTAGTGTGGTTGTTGTAGCGACGGGTTCGTTCGTAGGATGGAGAGCGGCACTGCTGTCAGAGCAAGCGTTATACCAGAGGGCTATGAGCCAACTTACGTCCATCAGAGAAAATAAAAAAAGTGAAATAGAGGACTATTTTCAGCAGATTAGAGGACAAATCGTTACGGTTGCTAATTCAATTGGTGTTAAAGATGCTATGCTCGCTTTCGCTGATGCCTTTGAAAACTATCCGATTGAGCGAGTCAGCGATGCGGATTTAGGTAAATTGTCTGATTATTATTCCTCTGGTTTCGGCGCAACGTATTTAAACTCCAATGGTGGTCAATCTGCAAATGAGCAACAGGTTTTGGCCAAACTGCCAGCGAGAGCAAAAGCACTTCAGGCGCGCTATATTGGGGTCAATCCGAATCCGCTTGGTGAGAAGCACCAGTTAATGGCTGATTCTTTAGGTACCCAATATGATGAGGTCCATCAAAAATATCATCCAAGTATCAAAGGATTTCTCGAAGAATTTGGCTACTATGACATTTTTCTTGTTGATACCAATGGTAATATCGTTTACTCGGTGTTTAAGGAGTTGGATTACGCCACTAACCTAAACTCCGGGCCTTATGCCTCGACTGGCATTGCCAAGGCATATAAACAGGCTTTGAAGATTGGCCCTTCACAATACTACTTAGAAGACTTTTCTCCTTATTTTCCATCTTATGAAGCAGCCGCATCATTTATCGCCACTCCTGTTGTAATAGAAGGAAAAACGCAAGGTGTTTTAATGTTCCAAATGCCTGTTGATAGAATCAACAAAATCATGACCTTCGGAGAAAATTGGCAATATGCTGGTTTAGGTAAAACCGGTGAGACGTATTTAGTAGGGCCAGATGAATTATTAAGAAGTGAATCTCGTTTTTTAATTGAGGCGCCCGAACAGTATTTCTCTGAACTAAAAGCGCTTGGTGTACCAGCGGAAACTCTAGAGCAGATAAAAGGAAAATCTTCCGCCATTGGCCGCTACAAAATTGGTAGCGATAGTGTTAAAGCTGCGCTCAGCGGAGAGAGTGGTACCGATGTCGCTATGGGTGAGATTGGAGTTGAGGTGTTATCAGTCTATTCGCCTCTTGATGCCGCAGGTCTGAAGTGGGCGATTGTCACTGAGATTGAAAAAGCTGAGGCACTATCCGATCTGCAAGTCTTGGTAAATGCAGGCATCATTACCGTCGTTATTAGCATAGTCATAGGGGTTACTGCGGCGATATCCGTCTCTTATTTTCTTGGAAGAAGTATTGCTCGGCCAATCAGCAAAGCGAGCAACAAAATCCAAAATATCAGTAGAGACAATGATCTTACCGAGCGTCTCGATGAAAATGGTAAAGATGAGATGACGGACTTGGCGATATCGCTTAATTCCTTATTTGCACATCTTCAAGATATCATATGTAAATTTGCCCAAGCCACTGATAATCTGAATAACAATATTCACACTATGAGTGGCAGTATGAACAGTACTCGTTCGGCGGTAAATGCTCAAAATGAGCGCGCTGAATCTGTCGCAGCGGCTATCAACCAAATGGCTCACTCAATTTCGGAAGTCGCTGAATTTGCTAGCCGGGCGGCGGAGTTTGTCAAAAATGCCAACGCCACAGGGAGCCAAGGTGTAGGTGTTGGTAGAAACTTGGGAGTGGAAATATCCCAGCTTAATGAAGAGATGCGAACGGCTGTTGATGCCATTAGTCGCCTTGATAACGAAAGTAACTCAATAGCTGAAGTGCTGGATGTTATTCAGGGGATAGCTGAGCAAACAAATTTATTGGCGCTTAATGCCGCTATAGAAGCTGCTCGTGCTGGTGAACAAGGTAGAGGCTTTGCTGTGGTGGCTGACGAAGTTCGTAATCTAGCAGGGCGGACCCAGTCCTCGACAGAGGAAATTCGAGAGAAAATAGACTCGCTACAGAAAGAAACCAACGACGTATCTGCAAGTATCACCAATGCCAACGAAACCGTATCAAAAGGGGTTGAAACGTGTGACACCAACGCAAAGATGTTGGAACAGATTGTCGCTATGTTGAATGATCTTAATGAAATGAACTTGCAAATTGCGGCTGCTACAGACGAGCAGCAATCAGTAACAAGCAAAATTACAGACAGTATTACGTCTATTGCCGATTCCTCTTCAGAGGTATCGAATCAGGTTGGTGATGTGGATGACATTCTTAAAGGCTTATCATCTCAAGCTGAGCAATTAAATTCAGAAGTATCACAATTCAAGTATTAGCGAGGAGCAATTCGGTCAAAAGAGGAAAGTTTGTTCGAATTGATTGCCTAACGTTCCGCTAAGATTGGTTTTTAACCATCTGAATGGAAAAGACAAAAATTTTGTTGACCTAAAATCAGAATCGGTTAAAGTACGCCTCGTTCCAGCGGGTAAGCCCGCTGAGATGGTGTTACCATCGCATTTTCTGCGTTGCCCTGGTGGTGGAATTGGTAGACACAAGGGATTTAAAATCCCTCGGCGTTCGCGCTGTGCCGGTTCAAGTCCGGCCCGGGGCACCATCTAATTTCCTCTTTCGGAAAGAAACATCAGATAAGGCGCGTTGGCAGAGTGGCTATGCAGCGGATTGCAAATCCGTGGACCTCGGTTCGACTCCGGGACGCGCCTCCATCCTATAAACTTCCCTTTTTTAGTAGATAAAACAAGATAGCGATAACGGCCATGACTTTCGTCACAGCTCTCGTTTTACTCTATTCAAAACAATAAAGCCGAAAAGTAGACACTTTCCGGGCTTTTTATATTGATTCTGCGACGGTTTGTATTGATCTGAGAATGCCGTATTGGACTTCTTACTATTCGCCAGCCACCAACTGACTTTTGATTTTGGCGCCAGCGGCGAGCATATATAAACAGGTCGCAAGTAAAATAGAGAATAGGTATCCCATCAAGTTGTGTTCTGCAGACATGTAGAGATCGGCGAGAACCGGCCCAAATACAGATCCGATACTATAGCTGAAAAGCATCACTTGGGTGGCTGACACTATGTATTGAGGCTCTAAGTTATTGCATCCAAGATTGATGGCTATTGGATACAAAGCAAATGCAGCCATACCGAGCAAGAACATACCAAGTGCTAATAATCGGATACTGTCATCGAGCATCATTAAACTGACCGCTAACGTTCCTAATAGGCAAAAAAAAGCCATTAGCAGTGTGCGACCTAAATAGTTAGACATCCAAGGGACTAACGGTTGAACCAGCATGCCGCCTAATATAATAAGGGCCATAAGGCCACCAATATCAGCGTTTGTAATACCTTGATTCACTAGCTCTAAAGGCATCATTCCGTAAATAGCACCTAACACTAGACCGGAAACAACACAGCCTATAATCGCAGCGTGATTCAGTTTAAAAATCTGCCTCATTGTTAAATGAGTAATCAATTCGGATTTTGGTTGATCGCATTTTCCAAACAGGACAAGAGCAATAGCTAGACCAGTCAACACGCTCATCACTACGAAAGGTAAATACCCTTCAACACCGACATAACCAATGCCTAACTGGCCTATTGCGGTGCCGCCGTATAGAGAAGCCATATACAAACCGAGGCGTTTAGCACGCGAAGCTTCATCTCCGTGCAGAAGCCATGATTCAACAACAACAAATATTCCAGCGACAGCGAGACCTGCGACTAAACGAGCCATCAACCATACCCAAGATTGAACAAACACAGGAAGTATTATTGTGGTACCAACGAACAAAGCAAGGCATAGAGCAAACGTGCGCTTGTGACCATACCGGCTTACGACGGGTTCAATAGCGATGGCGCCGACTAAAAGACCAACATAAAACGCACTGGCTAGCCAGCTTGCTAATGAGTTGTCCAGTCCATAGTGAGGTAGCATTAACGGAATGAGACTCATCAAATAGCCCGATGCGACCGCGTAGAGAGCTAACGCAATGACAGGGATGGAAACACGAGCTTTTGTCGTAGGAGCAAGAATATTGTCCAATGCCGTAACCTCAAAACACGAACGATAGAAAAGTAACCAATTTTCGCGCGAATGTGAGGCTATTTTGACTGGCGGTAAAGCGAATAATTTTGGTCGTTTCGACAAAAAATATTTTAATAGCTAATATTTTACAAAAAGTGAATAAAAGGACATATTAAGTGAATCAATATAAGCCTTTTAACTAAAGAAGAATCACTGTTCTATTTTACTTGGCGAGTTGATAAATAATTGTTTTAAATAATTTATTATTATTCTTCCATCAATTGGTCTAGATTTTTACCATTTTTAAACCGCATGATGGTTGGAATGCCCCTAATTCGATACTTTCTCGCGAGATATAGCCGCCCTCTTGTATCAATCTTTACAAATCGTACGTTTTTCACCCACTTATTTTGAGCTCAACCATGTCAGATGATGTGACTCGTGTCCAAAACGTCAAAATCCTTAATAAATCCGGCACATTACCTATTGATTTGGTAAGAATGACAGCCGCCTTTCCTGTAAAATACCCCAGAGAGTTTGTCTTTTTTCAAGCACTTCGGTGTATCGGTATCTAATGGATGGACAAACAATAGATAGGGCCAAGTCGCGCTGACTGAATCCCCATAAGCGAATATTGCCCGCTTAAGGTGATAACCAATGTTTTGGAGTAAGTAATGAGATTAAGTTGTCGGTTTATTTTAGCGAATCAACTCAAGCCTGAGCACCTGTCCTATATTGTGTTACCAGAAAAAGTACCGTGGCAAATGCGGGGTTACAAAAACGCCAGTGAGGTTCACGCCTTGTTGCCGGCTTTTTTGCAGCGTCCTCTTGAACCCTATAAAAAGCGAGATGTAGCTTCATATCTTGAACGCTTAAAAGGAGAGCTTAAAAAAGGCCAGTCGGTGGCGCTCTCTATGTCCCCTCATTCTTCGCCTGTGTCGGCCACTCAATTAAGCAGCATGCCACTTTTGGCAAAAAAAGTTGCAGAGCTTCAAGAGGCGCCCGTCACTTACAGAAAAGCAAACTATGCGCCAATTACCGATAACACAACGCTCGCACGAACTATTACTTATGTCCCAACCGAGCCGACCCCAGAGCACAAAATCGTGGTTGAATTCGCTGGACAATGGAACAACACACCGACTTATTTGTCCTTGGGTCAGACCAGTAAGCAACACAATGCTAAGGCCAGCCCAAAGCGCGATAGAGAAACATCTCACCGAAGTCTAGCTACTTTTAAGGGGTTAGAGACTGAAAACAGAAGTTTGTATCTCAATATTCCCTGCTCAGGACTCGCACCTATCCAGCTAAAGTTGGCCGATGATATTGAGCCTGTAGAAAAAGACACCCAAATGGCCGAGTGGGATAATGTACTCATCCCTGTTTTGCCTGTTGTTAAGAACAGCAGTGGCATGGCGCTGCGTGACCAAGGCTATATTTATGTCGTTTGGAACAACAAGGTATGGCGAGAGTTAGCCATTCAGCCCAATGGCTATTTTCGTGATATAAACCTTGACTACTATCAGCAGAAAGAACTCACTTTCCGCCACCTTAATATTGACCTAAGTACGGTACTTAACGATCATCATTACGGCTCGGAGCCATTTGAGATCAAACAAAATGGCAAAGTGGTGTGTCGCAGTGAGTTGTCTGAAAATGAAACCGAGCGTGTGTTTGGTTTAGTCGAAAAAGAGGTTGAACTTGTCTTCCCCCATTTAGACCGAGAGCCGATAACCTTAAAAACCCTGTCAAGCCCACACAGAGTTGATCAAGGCAATCAACGAAAGCCCGATGGGGTGCCACTGCCCCATATTTGGGTTCCCTACAAACTCAAAGGTGAGGTGCAAGATTCGTTGTTTTTGCACTACAGCGAACAAGCGCTAAGTAATGACCAAGTCATGGCTCTTGAAGCGGACCCTGTCTCTTGCGCGATACCGCTCAGTGAGTTGAGTCACTACAGCGAGAGCCAAGCCTTTTCGGAATCAGGAGACAAGGTTCTATGTTTGTCGCATCCGGCGCAAGGCGCAAGTGGAGGCGCATTACTTAATGCGCAACATAAAACCAATATTGCAGGCGTTAATTTGCCTAATTCCGGTGGACTAGTGATTGAGTATCGTAAAGAGCTGGCCGTGGACGAACCCGATGATTTCTTTGAATTGAAAAACGCACAATTCGAGTGGTCTTCTCGCGCGTATTTCCGCTCTGCGGCAACCAATGAGCAAGGCAATTTGATGCTCAGGTTTGCCGCCCCGCCTCCTGAAGTCAAACAGGTGGATATTTTCCGTGCAGCCCACAGCGATCATGGTCGCGGCGCCCAGCACTACGTATTGGTCGAAGCCAATGTGCCGGTTTCTGAACTTATAGGATAACAACAATGAAAAAATGGTTTATTGGGTTGATCTTGGCTGCCCAGTTGGTTGGGTGCGGCGCAGAATCTGACCAAGAAAACACGCCGCCTCGTCAATATACCAAACAAGAATTGTACCCCGATCGCCATTATGTGACGGAAAACAATTGGTATGAAATAGTAGACAGCGAAAAAATTCACTTTATCGATGGTAAGGATCGCAGCCAAATTCAACCCTTTCCCAAATATTATATTTATCGCGCTAAAGAGTGGCCGAGAGAAGATCTCAATGATGCCAGCTCGTATGATTTGCCTCGGGTTCAATTTTACTGGGCCAATATGGGCGATAAGCACGACCCTATGTACACCGCCTATGAAGGTCAAACCAAAATCTGGAGCATGAAAACCGATGGCACGGACTTGCGCTTAGTGTTGGATAATATGACTACAGGCGGCTACGGGAAAATGGTGCGCTCGCCAGATAACCGTTATCTTGCGTATGGCAATGGGGACGAAAAACGGGTGTACGATTTAAAAACCGGTCAGACTTATTCATTGGCCGATAATTATGGTGTTCCGCGTTTTGTTTGGACCGAAGACAGTAAAACACTGTATTTCGCTGATACCAGAAGCCTTATTTATAAATGGGATATTGAAACCAAACAGGTGGTGCCGTCTGAGCTTAAAATGACGGATACCAATGTTTTCTTTGGTGGTTATCGGTATGTCGTTGCAGCCACGGGGCTAATCAAGTTTGCGCCCTTTTCAAATGATGTGGTATCGAGAGCTTCTTGGCGTATGCCAAATGAACTAGATGTTGAGGATGCTATTTCTGTAGACCGTTCCATTAGCCCCACCGGTAAATATGCTTGGGCGGCCAGTCGAAAATATCACTTTAAAGCTGATATGGAAAAAGAAACGGCGCAAAGAATGAAATCGAGCATGATGCCTTATATTTTAGGCCTCAATGGCCGCTTTGGTGGCAGCAAACATATGACCACCTTTACCGTAAGAGACTATCAAACAGACAAAGCATGGCGTTGGCGGCCATTGGGTATGAACCGAACCATAGAGCATAATAGTTTGTATAACGCCTTTGCCAATAATGGTCTCTGGTTTAAGGAGGCCCAATCATGATAAACACCGAAAAACTCCGCCCCATTCCCTACAGGATAACAACAATGAATAAATGGTTTATCGGGTTGATCTTGGCTGCCCAGTTGGTTGGGTGCGGCGCTGAATCTGACCAAGAAAATACACCGCCTCGTCAATATACTAAACAAGAATTGTACCCAGATCGCCATTATGTGACGGAAAACAATTGGTATGAAATGGTAGACAGCGAAAAAAATCACTTTACCGATGGTAAGGAGCGCAGCCAAATTCAACCTTTTCCCAAATATTATATTTACCGCGCTAAAGAGTGGCCAAGAGAAGATCTCAACGATGCCAGCTCTTATGATTTGCCTCGCGTTCAATTTTACTGGGCCAATATGGGCGATAAACACGACCCCATGTACACCGCCTATGAAGGGCAAACCAAAATCTGGAGCATGAAAACCGATGGCACTGACTTGCGCTTAGTGCTGGATAATATGACCAGTGATGGCTATGGGAAAATGGTGCGCTCGCCAGATAACCGCTACCTTGCGTATGGCAATGGTAGAGAGAAGCGGGTGTACGATTTAAAAACCGGTGAGACTTATTCATTGGCCGATTATTATGGTGTTCCGCGTTTTGTTTGGACCGAAGACAGTAAAACACTGTATTTTACTGATACCAGAAGTCTTATTTATAAATGGGATATTGAAACCAAACAGGTTGTGCCGTCCGATCTTCCAATGACGGATACCAATGTGTTTTACGACGGAAGCTTCTACTCTGTAAAATCAGCTGGCGCAGTTAGGTATCGAGGTGCCTCCAATGACATCGTTAAAAAAGTCACTTGGTTTAAAGGGCTTGATGTGGAAGATGCAATCTCTCTCGATCGTTCCATTAGCCCAACCGGTAAATATGCTTGGGCTATCAATAGAACACATCTTTTTAAAGTTGATATGGAAAAAGGAACGGTACAAATGATCAAATCGGGCATGATGCCTTATATTTTAGGTCTTAATGGCCGCTTTGGTGGCAGCAAACATATGACCACCTTTGCCGTAAGAGACTATGAAAAAGATAAAGAATGGGAATGGCGGCCATTGGGTATGAACCGAACCATAGAGTATAATAGTTTGTATAATGCCTTTGCCAATAATGGCCTCTGGTTTAAGGAGGCGAAGTAATGGGTAAGCAATATACCGATGAGTACTTTCTATTTGGCACTTACTTTCGCACCTCACTTAATGAGTCCGGAGACCGCTTCTTTGATGAATGGCATCAATCCTCAGACTTAACTTCAGAAGCTTCGCTCAGTGGGAAAATTCGCCCTATTCCTTATGCGCCAGTAATGGTTAATGCAATAACTGGGGTCGATAATCGCCAGCTTTGGGCCACCAATCAAATTGGTAAACTAATGAACTTAGGCCTTGGCCAGCCAAGTAGTGATAGCTTAGTCCCTGAGCCGGAAAACCAGCAAATGGCCGATACCACAGACCTCATTTTATTGCACCATGGCTCGCGGGTAACCCGCCTAAACAGTCAAGATTATGAGCTGAGCTTTCCGCCTGTTAAACTGCTGGCGCATTTAATCAGTGATACTGCTATTTCAGTCACGCAGTTAGGTGGCGCGCTAAAATCCTTGGCAAAAGAAGTACTACCAAAGCATCGGGGTGTAAACTTTACTCCAACCCAAATCTTACCAAGCCAGCTTGCCCCTGCCTATCAAACCAGTGCTGGCAACCCCTTAACCGAGGATCAGCAGGCGTATAATCACTGGCGCGAAGAAAAAATGGCCACGCCAGAGACGCCGATTAAGGGCTTTGTGGTGCCAAGCTATCATACTCTGGCTGTGGTATTTAGTGACCCACTGTATAACGGCGCTGAGGTTTCGCTGATTCGGCCAATCGACGATATTGATGCTGAAAATCCACAGGCCGCCACTGAAGAGCTGGTGGCGAGTACATGGGTAGTGAAAACAGCCAAAGAGGGCAGTCAAGACTATTTGCCTTGCGCGTTATTTAACCTTGACCCTGAAGAAATAGACACTGGCTTTTATTTGTTGCGCATTAAATTTTGGCAAAAAGAGTACGAGCAAATAAATCAAGGCACTAAGCTGCCAGATAGCGTCACCAAAAGCAACCTCAGCCATGATTTTTGCAAAAAAAAGGTCACAGATGATAAAGCTCAAGATGTTTACTCCTATGAGCTGCATGAACGCTTGGTTTTTCGCGCCAACGGTGGGCTGGGTAAAATTGCCCATGTGTGCGGCGATATGCTCTCGCTTGAAGAATTGATCATCCATCAATTTCCTAATCAATTGCCGGAGTACCAAGATTACGCCAGCGAAGGTAAGTTCTATCAGGCCGATGCCGTGGCGGGCATTGGCGCATTTTCTCTTTCAACCCAAGCGTTCAAAACCTACGACGCGCTGGCAAACGATGTGAGCTTAATGGACGGCCTTGCGTTTATTGAGGCACCGGCTGAAATTGCCGCCACCATAGGCAGTGCGTTTAAAGATAACATCGACCAAGAGTTTATCCCTGAGATTGCGCTTGCGGGCATCGCTTTTAGAGAAGCGGTATCGGCCAATCGAGAGGCGTTTAAAACGTGGAACCAAGCCCAGCGTATTGCGCGGCGAAACCTCACCTTTGAACAAACACTAGCGCTGATTTTTAAAAAGAAGGTGGTTGATGGCGCTTACCTAACGCGTGAGCTAGAGGCGATGAAAACCCTCTACCAAAACAAAAAGTACACCCGAGTGATAGGGCGGTTGTCTCAATCATGGGGGCTAATCACTTCCAAAGGATTGCCAGCTCTTAATACTGCCGCTGAGATGATGGCGTTTTATAATCAGTATCAAAGCTTTTCCGAAATGAAAGACAGCGCCGACAGTGCGTTTAAACAGCTAGAGCAGTTGTCACAAAGTTACTTACAGCAAGTGACCTTTGTGCGCAAATCAGACCAAAAAAACAAATGGCAGAGTAAAGCCGAATCGTTGCAAGACCAGCTTGGAGAGGAGGCGCGTATTCGCGTCGATAAGCAAGGCATTGCGGTGAATCTTAACTTCCAATTTAACTCGGCTGAGGTCAGTAATCAGCAGCACCCTCTGAACAGTGATTTTGACCGCCTTTGTGAGAAGTTGTGTGGCCTTTTAGAAGCGAATCTAAGTTATCAGGTGGTGATAGAGGGGCACGCAGGGCCAATAGGCAGTGAGAAAAACAATCAAAAGCTGTCTAAGTGGCGAGCGCAACACGTTACCGAAAAAATAGTCAGTTATGCCCAAGATAGCCAAGCGCTCGAAAAGCGCATTCATTATGTCTATTTTGGCAGTACGCGCCGTTACTACGACGATGAAAGCCAATATCAAGATCACGATGACCGCTCCGACAGTGCAGATATTGCCATTGACCGCCGAGTAGAAGTGCGTTTAGTGGTCCCTGATTTTGCCGTGTCTTTACCCCCAAGTCGCACAGGCACGCTCAAACTAGAGAGCTTGCATCAGCTATGGCAGGGCTACTTGATAGACGCAGACAAACAGCAAGGTGACATGCTGCAATCGGCGATTGGTGCGCTGTGCAGTATTGCTATGTTTACCCCGCTTGCGCCGGCGGCAGGTGCCTATTTTATCGGCTCAGCCGGCTTGGATGTATTAGACACCGCCTTTACCTTGCTCGATGAAATCAATAGTTCAAGAGTGTATACCTCGTTTAAAGAGGCGTTTGAGAAGAAAAGTGAACTTAAGACACTGGGTAAAATCAACCGCAGCATCATTCAGCAATACCTTAACATCAATGAAAAGATTGAAGCCCAAGAACTCAATGCCGAGCAATTGGCCGACCATCTAGACAATCAAGACTTGCCAAAAGAGCTGTTAAAGCGTTTTCTTCTCAGAGCCTATGCGATTAATAGCTTGGTTGAGCTTTTGGCGCGTATCCGTTTAAAAGAAACGTTCAACCCTTTTACAACGCGCGGCAGTATTGTTAAAGATTACCAACTTGACCATTTTATTGAAACCTATGTGATGAATGATAACTGGGAAATTCCTGAGCATGACTACAATACGCTCGCGCACAATTGGCTCAATCGTTTCTCTTCGTCATCACATCGCCGCGACCCTTATTATGTCAGTAGAAGGAGCATCAGCGGCGCATTTCATACTGGCTTTCCTGTCCAAACCGCCATTTATCTCGACAAAGGCGAAAAAGCGCTTGAGAAATTCAGCAAAGACTTTGATATGTCTAAGCCTGATTTGACGGCGGCTGATGTTGGTTTTAGCCGCCTTTTGGTGTTTGATGACGAGACTAACGCTTGGCTGTCTCATGCCGATTGGCTCAAGCAGCAACGCACTTTAAATAAGCCTAGCGCTGGAAAAATAGGGCCGTTTACACGGGTTAAAATTCAGGTACTGCTCACCGCAGCGGCCTCAGATGACAGCAAAACGCTCTTTCATTGCGATCTCTCTTACGAGGTGTCTCGCTTGTTGTTTGATATTGAAGGCCCTTCATACAGTTTGCTCATGGGGCCAAAACAACAAGGCGATTTTACCTTACAAGACAGCCAGCTTGAGGACTATTTTGCCAAACAGGGCAAGGAGACATTGACGGGATTTGAATTTGAGCCGACGTATTGGTTCGGCGCATTAGAAATACCTGGGCTAAAACCCTTATACCAAACCAACCTTATCGAAGATATTCGCTCACTCGCCGATGAACGTGAGGCGTTTGATTTGTGGGTTGAAAGCAATGGCGCTCACCAGCTGGAATACTTGTTTAAGCTCAACGGTAAGATTGTTCTCGCGACAAGGCCGGATACACAAGTTCTCACCTTGACGCGTGAGGTGCCTGCAAGGGATGCCCGTTTTGATTATGGCGTGTTTGACGAATCACAAAGTAAAGCACTGTATGATGGTCAGCACATGCAGAAGGTGCGCCTAAAAGGGTCCGATCTCTTGATTGAGGATTTCATTACCAGCCCATCGGTTAACCAAAGAGAAAACACCCCTCCAATTGTGGGTGGAGATTTGATATTGCTCCCTGCGCTGAAAGTTGGCTCTGAGCTGAAGTTTTTCAAGCAAGGCACCCGCAGCTCAATGTCGTTGTTTGAGCAAGGTGTCGCCTTTGATAGCGATAGCTTCGATTGGTCGAAAGAAACACCCGCCTCGCTATATTTTGCTGTGATCTCGGACGAGTTTGAGAAAGAGACTTACCAAACCATGCATCTTGATCCTATGAGTGTCCCTGTAGAAATACAGCTTGGCGGGCTTGAGAAATGTGCAGGGCCAAAAATGGCCAGTCGGATGCATTATGTCGGTCAGGCTGAGGTTGGGATAGAGCGGCCCCTCACTAGCCCTTATGAAACGCCAAGTTATATGATGACATGGAAAGAAAGTGAGCCAGAGGACAGTGAGACCTTAGAGGCCGATCTTGTCAGCTTTGCAAGTCAGGCACTAGAGCAAATCAGCCAAGAACGTGAGGAACTAAAAGATAGGCTCATGGGTTGCGGTGATAAATTTGTTCATGTGATGAAATTTGATCTTGCTTATGTCGCGCCAAACGGTCGAAAACTCAATGGACTGCGTCCTTTTGGTGACATAGTGTCACAGGGTGGCTTAACACGTTCAGAAATTACCTTGCTCAGTGTGGCTCAGCGCGATGTTGCGACAGAGTTTGAGCTGGAAATACAGCCAATAGCGCTTCCGGCGTCAAAGTCACTCGTTTCTGGTATGCCATGGTCGCAAAGTGTCGAGCGCGAGCAGATATACAATGAATCGGCCGCCCGTCATTGGCGCACCCTTACGGATGAGCAAAAACGCAGCGAATGGCTAGAAAATTGGATCACCAAAGAAACCATTTCACTCGAAGCCCCCGTCGCCGAGCTTAAGGTTTAAACCCAAAATAAGACGGTAGAAACCCAAAGCCGTATCTCAGTTGAGATGCGGCTTTTTTAATTCAGATACGCTGAAAATTTGTTGTAAATGCTCAAAATTCATATGAAATTTATATGTTTTGGATAAAGCAAGATGTCGCCTTATGCAACCAGATCGTATATCATCACAAGCCTATGATCTTTTTGTGGTATTGATAGGCAGTGGCTAGTGAGCATTAGAAGAGAAAGCTCAAAAAATATATTGGAATCTTGGCATTTAGTGGAGTTTTTTCAAGCCTACTCAGTACCAGATAAAGAAGACAGTAAAATTGCACCAGTAAACGTGTCTGGTCTCGAATTACAGTCACATGGCAATCATCTGCTTCCTTGGTTAAATCCAGCGATTCGTGATTCACTTGGTATTACTCTGGGTAAAAAATGCGTTTATACCCTTTATTTGGGGCTGTTCGATAAATCTTCGATAGATAAAAAAGTTGCACAATACTTTTCTACTAACAATCAGGACGACTGCGCTTGTGAAGAAATAGAGCAAAGAAGAGACAATGAAGGAATGTCTTGCTTTGCTAAGTTGATGTTGGATGAGTTTGGTGCACCTCGTCTAGATACTTTTTCGGTGAGCACATTACCTTGGGCTTTAGCCGAGTTACTCGAGGGCAGAGCTGGGGCAATATCTCAGGAACGATTTGATACAAGGTGCGACGACCTAAAAGAGTTTGTGGAGCGCTGGGAAACGACCTTGCCTAGCCATCCTAGCTTAGAGGGTAGGTATACTCTTTGTGTGAACAGCCTAATGAACTTAATAGAGGGACTTTATCAATGGGCTGGCATCTCTAATCAGGACTTATTACTCTCTGAAAACTCAAAGGTTTACCCGTTTCAGATGGCTTTTTACGAGTACGAAACTAAGTCTGATAACCTTTTAGCGGACAAAAACAAGCCAGAAAATACTCAAGACGATAGTGAAGATGACTCTTATGAAGATGATCCTATTACTGATGACTCTCAGCTCCCCATTCTAAACAGCTTTTACATTCGAGATATAGAGCGCGCGATTAATTCAATTGCGACTGGCAGGACTAGCAAACCTCTTCAAGCTTATCTAGGACAATCCAGCTCCAAGCATGTTGATCTGTATACCAATGATTCTATTCCTCTAATTCATAAGCATTTGAACCCTAAGATGACGCCAGAAGGTCGATGGTTGACAGAACCTGTACATAATATGTCCTTAATGCAGCAGTTTGCCATCAATACTGTATTCACGGAGCTAAAAACAGGTGGTGTTATCTCCGTTAACGGGCCTCCTGGCACAGGTAAAACTACGTTGCTGCGAGATATCATAGCGCAAAATATTGTAGAGAGAGGGAAAGTTTTAGCTTCTTTGTTCAAAAGCTCGAGATGGGTTAAACCCAGAAGGGTTCCTTGTTGAAGAACTCACTGATTTTGAAATGGTGGTTGCATCATCGAACAATGCGGCGGTTGAAAACATCTCTAAGGAGCTACCTCAAATAAAATCAATAGGCAGCAGATATTTAGATACCAGTTTCTTTCGTTCTGTAGCAAACCAAATTAGTGCAGATGAAAAGAAAGGTCGTTTACAACCTTTGGATGAGGAAAAGCAGACTTGGGGAAATATCTCTGCCGTTATGGGGGCTTATAAAAAGAGGAATAGATTTCTTGAGCGCTTTTTCTTTAAATACCACTATCAAAAAGGCAAAGAACCAGAGGCTAGAGAACCTTCTTTAGACTTCTTGAATTTTTGGCAATATCGCTCAACTTATACAGGACCTTCTTTTCACCAAGCCAAAAAAAATTTTAACGACAAGCTATCTCGTTTTCATGAGCTTAATGATAAGTTAGCCTACTTCGATAGCCTGCAAAATACTTTCGATGCAAAGCGATTTGATGTTGATTTAAATCGAATGAACTTAGCTCTAAATGAATTAGAAAACTATGCTCATTCGCTATCTGTAGAGCTAGATATCCTAAATTCAACCAGAAATTCTGAAGCGAAAAGGGAAGAAGAAATTTCAATTTCCCTAGAGTTGCTGAGGCTTAATTCTCCCAGTTGGTTCAGTCGCTTCTTTAACACCAAGAATAATAAACAATATAAGATCTCGCTATCGCACAAACTTAGTGAACTCGAAAATGTCAAAAAAGCGATTCGGTTGATTGTTGGTGATGTTGAGGCCAAACAAATCGAGATAACAGCATCTACAAAGAAAATTTTACAGCAAAAGCTTGACATTCAATCCAAAGAGGCTGAAAAGCAAAAGCTTTCAGATGAATTAAATACTTATAGAATGGAGTTTAAGGCGTATCACTTACCTGAAATTACCGATGATATCGAGTGTCATGACAGACAGAGACATGCTTGCTGGCAGCATGACAAGATAAATGCCTTGAGGTCAGACGTGTACGCGGCAGCGTTACAGCTTCACGAGGCTTGGCTCATAGAGGTAAGTAATCAAAATACCTTTCTAAATCAGATATATAAAGTTAAGGATGTCGTGTTAGGCAAGAGTAGTGATAATGCTCTGGCGATTTGGCAGATACTATTTATGTTTGTCCCCGTGGTTTCGACGACTTTTGCTTCATTCGGAAACATGTTTTCTAAGCTGCCTCCAGAGTCTCTAGGTTGGTTGATGATTGATGAGGCTGGGCAAGCAATACCGCAAGCAGCGGTTGGTGGTTTACTTCGTGCTAAGCGAGCAGTGGTTGTTGGAGACCCTTTACAGATCGAACCTGTATTTACTTCACCACCAGAGTTAATTGACTACTTAATGCAATCTAAGTTGCAAGAGGAATCAAAGCTGTGGGACCCTTGTATGTGGTCAGTTCAGACGTTAGCCGACCGAGTTAATCCATATGGTTGTATGATAGATATGAACGGCGAAGGTCAATGGATAGGAATACCCTTATGGGTACATCGTCGATGTATCGAACCAATGTTTAGTATTGCGAATGAAATAGCTTACAACAATCGCATGATACACGGTTCTGTTGAAGATAAAGATATCGAGCCAATAACTCATAAGGTGTTAGGACACAATCGCTGGAATGATTCACAAGGAGACTGTGTACTGAAACAGTACAAACGTGAGTTGGGTGAAGAGGTTAAAGCTCTTTTACTCGAGTTAGCAGCACACAACGGTGACTTGAGCAGTATCTATCTAATAACACCGTTTAAAGCGGTGAAAAGAGAGTTGAAAGAAGAGCTAAGACGTAGTAAATCGCAGTTACTCAGTAATTCGAGTTGGACTGGAAAGAAGTTTAATGACTTTTTGAAAAACAACGTCGGGACGGTGCATACCTTCCAAGGTAAGGAGAACAATACCGTTATTTTGGTGCTCGGCTGTGATGAAAGAAATAGTGGCGGTGCATCTTGGGCTTCTTCGAAACCAAACTTATTAAATGTTGCTGTTACTCGAGCCAAAAAACACTTGATTATCATCGGCGATATCCAAGTGTGGTGCGATAAAAGCTATTTTGATAAGGCTTACTTGAAGCTGATTGAATTGGCACATAAAAATACATCAAAAATAGATGGTTCAACTCACTTACGTTGGGCGAGTGATGACATTTATGCGGATGGAAGGCTATTACCTCAAGAAATTGCTCCTGAACTGAGTTAATGAAATTATCACCTTGAAGTGCTTGTCTTCGTAGTTTCTCGGACTCATAAGTAAATCAATATAAGGAAAGAATGTGGAACATTTAGAAATATCTATTTTGGGTTCAATCCAGAAAAATAACTTTGCTTCTTGGAAGTTGGATTTACTTGAACAAATAGCGTCGACAAATCTAGAACTCGAAACCGACAATGATTTTGCTACTGCGTCAGATAATGTTAAATCATTAAAAATAGCTGAAAAAACGTTAAAAGAATGTAAGATTAAGGCTTTAGAGCAAACGCATGATATTCAACAACTTTTTTCAGCAATTGATGAAGTCTCAGAAACAGCGCGGGAAACTCGTTTAATTTTAGAACGTCAAGTCCGAACGAGAAAACAGCAGATAAAATCTGAGCTCGTGACCCAAGCACAGCTAAAGCTTGTCGATTACTGTAAAGCAAAATCTGAAATATTCTCGTATTTGGATCAAGAGCAGTTTACTGCGGTGAGTAAGTTGGAAGCTGCCATAAAAGGTAAAGCCTCTTTGAGTGGGGTGGAGAGAGCTCTGGACACTAAAGTTAAGGAGCTAATGCAAGAGATCGACGCTCAAGAACAGTTCGCTCATGAGAGTTATCAGTTTATTTCAAATCAGAGTGACCAGCATCGTGTACTACTTCAAGATATGCAGTATCTTTTGTCTCTGCCGTTACCTGAGTTGAAATTAACCGTTGAGAATAGAATTGTTAAACTTTCTGAGCAGCAAGCGCTGAAAAGTGCTCAAGAATCTGAATCAGAGTTGCTAGTAGCCTCATGTGAAGCGGTTCATGGTGCTCGTAGCGAAACCATAAGCAATTATGTTATTTCTATAGAGGTTAGTTCGACCCGTTCAGACGCAATCGAAATTGCTCGATCAGTGAAGCAGCATTTGACAGCCCGAACGCAGGTTACCGATATTAAATTAAATATACAGCGTGACTAAATGAGCTCTAATAAAGCAGCCATGACTGACCCCAATTTTAGTTTGAGGCTGGGTGTTGTGCGCATTTCACTGGTCCAGCAAGGCAAGCGAACATACGCACTGATCTGGTGTTTTTTATTTTTTTAAAGCCTCACTAAGCCATTGCTTAAACTGACTTTTAGGCAGTGCGCCATTTAAAGAGTCGACCCTTTTACCATTTTTGAACAACATTATTGTTGGAATGCTTCTAATTTGATATCTAGCAGCTAGGTTTGTTTGGCTTTCTGTCTCTATTTTTACAAATCGAACGTTTTCTGCGCACTCCAGTGCAACATCGGAAAAAATGGGCGCAAAGCCCACACAAGGGTTACACCACGGCGCCCAAAAGTCGACGACGACAGGTTGTTCACTGTTTAAAATCGCATCGAAGTTGGCATCCGTTCCTTCTATCGGAAAACCATCAAGCAGTGTGCTTGAGCATTTCCCACATTTGGGGCTTTCAGATACTCTTTCATTAGGGATTCGATTCATACTCTGGCAAGAAGGGCTGCGTGTATTAAATGTCGACATGATTGTTTTCTCGTTTAGTTTTCTACGCAACTGTGAGCTTGATTCTATCAATCAGGTGACATTGAAGATAGTCGGTAGTTATACTTTGAAAATATAAATGTTCCAACCGATTATGTTGGCTATCTAACACAATAAAAATAAAGGTTTCGAATGACTACAACATACGCAGAAATTACGGGTTGGGGTAAGTGCCTTCCACCGACCATTTTGTCTAATCAAGATTTGGGCAGTTTTATTGATACGTCAGATGAATGGATTAAAGCCCGAACTGGGATTGAAAACCGTCGAATCAGTCATGTTGATACCTCAGAACTCGCGACCGTTGCCGCCAAACATGCCATCGCATGTGCTGGTTTGCAAGTGAGTGATATCGATCTTCTCATTATCGCAACCTGTTCACCAGATTCCCTTATTCCTAATATGTCTTCTAAGGTTTCACAAAACTTAGGAATGGAAGGAACAATGGCGTTTGACCTAAATGCAGCGTGTACTGGTTTTTTGTATAGCCTAGAAACGGCAACCCGAATGATGCAATCAGGAAGTTATTGCCATGCTTTAGTTATTGGTGCCGAGCGACTGTCATTTTTTATTGATTGGTCCATGCGAGAAACCGCCGTGTTATTTGGTGATGGAGCGGGGGCTGTTGTGCTCAGTCAATCTGAAGCAAAAGTGGGGTTGCAAAGTGCGCAACTTGGCTGTGACTCTCAAGGAAGAGATATTCTGTCTGTGCCGAAATTTGGTAGCTCAATGAACCGTTTCGCTGCGGATAATGGGTACTGGGAATTCAATTTTGTTGGAAAAGAAATTTTTAAACGTGCGGTAAAAGGCATGGGCGCGGCAGCGCAGACTGTGTTAGCAAGTAGTCAGCTTTCAACACAAGATATTGATGTGGTTATTCCGCACCAAGCGAATCTTCGAATTATTCATACGCTTTGTGATTTATCTGATATCGATCGAAGCAAAGCATTTGTCAATATTAATAAATATGGTAATACGTCTGCGGCGACAATTCCGATTGCGTTATGTGAAGCCTTAGAGCAAGGACGAGTCAAATCGGGTGACGACATACTGTTTGCCGCTTTTGGGGCTGGTTTGACGTGGGGCGCAGTACATCTAAAATGGGGAGAGCGTGTCACGCCAATTGATACGAGTCATTCTGCACTGCCTGAGTGTAAAAAGTCGGCGCTTGAGTTGATTGACGAAGCGGTCCAATTTTGCAAAAAACACAGTAAGTTCTGATAGCAAAAACCTTCTAGTGGTTGGGCGCATCACAATGCTATGATGCGCTTAGGACTATGATTCAAACTTAGGAATGAAATGAAGTTTCTCCACACCTCTGACTGGCATATCGGACGTCAATTCCACGGTGTTTCTCTTCTTGAAGACCAAAGAGCAGTGTTAAGCCAATTAATTGATTATATTTCAGAAAATCCAGTTGATGCGTTAGTGATTGCGGGAGACATTTATGATCGCTCGGTTCCGCCAACAGCAGCCATTGAGTTAATGAATCAATTTGTTGGCCGAGTGTGTGATGAGCTAAGCCTACCTATCATTCTCATTCCTGGTAACCATGACGGTGCTGAAAGACTTGGCTTTGGTTCATCTCAAATGAAGGGCTCTGGACTCCATATTTTATCAAGCTTTGACGACATGACTCAGCCTGTTGTCATCACTAGTGATATTGGAGAAGTGGCTTTTTATGGTATGCCGTATAACGACCCTGAAATGGTACGCCATTATTTCAAGCAACCCGTGTCGACGTTCGATGATGCGCACAAATTCTTGGCCGATGAAATTAAGTCTCAATTTAGCCCAAAGCAGAAAAATGTATTGATCAGCCATTGTTTTGTTGATGGCGCCATAGAATCTGAGTCGGAAAGACCGCTTTGTATTGGCGGATCTGAGCGAGTGAGCCATGAGCACTTTGTCGACTTTGATTATGTGGCCCTAGGACATCTTCACCAACCACAAAAAAAAGGCCAAGATTATATCCGATATTCAGGCTCTCTAATGAAGTACAGTTTTTCTGAACAACATCAGAAAAAAGGGGTGACTTTAGTCGAGCTTGACAAAAATGGCTTTAAGTCGGCAACACATATTGATCTTAAAGCGCCGCATCAGATGCGAATTATCGAAGGTGAGCTGATTAATATCATTGAGCAAGCGAAAGAGGATTCCAATCATGAGGACTATTTATTGGTTCGTTTAATGGATACTCACGCCATTCTAAACCCTATGGAAAAGCTTCGTAGCGTGTACCCAAACGTATTACATATTGAGAAACCGGGCATGTTAATCGGTGTAGAGAAAGAGTTGGCAGCCGCCAAACTGTCGCGCAGTGAAATGGATATGTTTCGTGACTTTTTTAAAGAAACCCAGAATGTTGATTTGAGCCATGAGCAAGATGAGGCAATTTCGGATCTGATCATGCAGCTAAGCCATCAATAACAGGGCAAACGAATGAAACCACTATTGTTAACTCTGCAAGCTTTTGGTCCTTTCGCAACGACGCAATCCATTGATTTTCGACTGCTAGGCAGCAATCCTCTGTTTTTAATCAACGGTCCAACAGGGTCGGGCAAAACCTCTATTTTGGATGCGATTTGTTTTGCTTTGTACGGAGAGACGACCGGCAATGAGAGACAAGCAATTCATATGCGGTGTGATCTGGCCGATCTCTCAACACCAACAGAGATAACATTTGAGTTTGCACTATATGACAAACATTACCGTGTAACTCGACAGCCAGAGCAGCAAGTGCCTAAGTCGCGTGGAGAGGGTACAACAACACGCAAGCATACAGCGTCGCTTTACGAAATAACCGAAAGTGACAGATTAATTACCAGTAAAACAGCACAAGTAAAGCTAGAGATTACTCAGCTTATTGGCTTAAATGAAAGTCAGTTTCGTCAGGTCATGGTATTGCCGCAGGGAAAATTTCGTGAGCTATTATTGGCAAGTTCAAAAGACAGAGAAGCGATTTTTGGTCAGCTATTTCAAACCGATATCTACAAAAAAATAGAATTCGCTTTAAAAGATAAGGCTTCGGCTATTGTCACCGCTAAAGAAGAGTTTGATAACCAAATACAAGGCGCACTGAAAGTGGCTGAAGTGGCCTCAGAGCAAGAGCTGAAAGATAAGTTTGAGGAAGTCGCACAGCAACTGGTTAAAGCAAAACAAGAGGAAAAATCGAGCTTTGATCGTCTCAATCAAGCGAAAATTAAACTTGAGCAGTCGAAGATGCTGGCTGGTCAATTTTCTAAGCGAGATCATAGTCAAAAGAGCTTAAATCTGCATTTAGAGCAGCGGGATAAAATAGTAGAAATTACCTCATTGCTTGAGCTTGCTCTAAGCGCAGAAAAGCTCAATGTGCCGTATCAACATTGGCAATCATGCCTTAATCAAGTCAAGGCGCTGGAAAGTAAAATCTCGACTTTAAATATTGAAAGACAGCAAGCTCAAACTTACTTAACTTTGTGTGAGCAAGAATTTCAAAAAGCCACATTGAATGCAGAACAACTACCCAGATTAAATGAGCAACTTTTTCATTTAGCGCAAAGTAAAGAAAAACTAATAGAAGTAGACTTGCAGCAAGCAAATCTGAAAGTGCTTGAATCTCAGGGTAAAGAACATGTTCACACTATGGCTAAGTATCAAGCGCTAAAAGCTCAACTTTTCGAACAGTTACAGAAAAGTGAACGCGACTTAGATAGTGCAAGGAAAGGGACTACGGAGAAAGTCTCTCTTGAGGCTGATATTGCGAAAACCCAACGTTTATTGGCCGACCTGAGTAAGTTGAGATCTTTGGTCAATGAGCAGATACAGCTTACCAACCAAACTGGTACTATGCTCTTAGCTAAGCAGCTGTTAGAGAAAGATTTAGCAGAGAAACGCCAACATGCGGACAAGTTGGAAATGCATTGGCATAGTGCTCAGGCAGCAGTACTGGCTAAACGGCTGAAGTCGGACCAACCTTGCCCAGTTTGTGGCAGTTGTGAGCACCCGAGTCCAACAGAGTTTGAAGGTAAGGAAGTATATAAGCAGGATGTGCAACAAGCTCGTCAAGTTGAAACGGCGGCATTAGATCAATTTAATACAGCACTGAACGAATTGGAGCGTCATCATTCCTTGTGTGAGCAGCAGGAAAAACTGATTCAGTCATACAAACTGGAATTAGGTGATGATGCCGTTCTCGATATTGAATCGACAGAGCAAAAGCTTTCGCAGTTAAAGGCAAGATACCATGAACTTGATTCTATTGATGTGCCTAAGTTAGAAAGTGTCGCTGCGGAACTTAAGCAAAGGTGTGAAAACGGTGAGGCGAAAATAAACGCTCTTAGAGAAGAAATATCAGCTAATGAAGCAAAACTTGAAGCTCAAAAAAAACAGTTGGTTCAGCTTCGTGCCTCAATCTCTGGCTCATATGATTCGGTAGCTCAAATTGATGCCGTGTACCTCGATCTCCAGCAGAATATTGACCAGCTTAATAAAGCATTGAAAAGTGCGCAAGACTCACTGCATAATGCGACAGTAAGCTATTCCAATATTGAGTCTCAGATATCTTCTCACCAAGAGCTACTGACTGTGGCGTTCAACAATACGCAACTGGCTGAGACAGAGTGGGA
Source organism: Vibrio zhanjiangensis (assembly GCF_030161235.1). Lineage (GTDB taxonomy): Bacteria > Pseudomonadota > Gammaproteobacteria > Enterobacterales > Vibrionaceae > Vibrio > Vibrio zhanjiangensis. Next base: position 111,106 of record NZ_BSPW01000084.1, read on the forward strand.
TTACGCTTTAAAGACCGTTTCTTTTTCCTCATTGGAGCATTTTTGGGAATGCCGTTCTAGTTCAGAGCAAATGCAACAATGGCGTGAGCAAATAGATCAATATAGCTCGACCAAGTTAAAACTCAAGCAAACTATTTATGATATTGAACAAGAGCTTGCCAACACTTCTCGGCCAAATCTAGAACAAGAGCAACTTAATGTTACGCTTCTTGAGTCAGAGCACGTTAAATGTCGAGGTGAACTAGATGCTGATCAATCGCTTTTCCATCGCTTGGAAAAAGTCGCTTCGGATATTGCCCAATTACGAACCAAAAACAGTAAACTCGACGAGGAATATAAGGTATACGGCACACTCTACGATGTCGCGAGCGGAAAAACAGGCAGCCGAGTCAGTTTACATCGCTTTGTGCTGGGTGTGTTACTTGATGATGTCTTGATTCAAGCTTCTCAAAGGTTGAGAGTGATGAGTCAAGGGCGTTATCAACTTATACGTAAAACAGAAGGCTTTAAAGGTGTCGCTGGCCGAGGATTGGACCTATCGGTTGAAGATGGATACACAGGTAAAACACGTGATGTTGCTACATTGTCAGGTGGAGAGTCTTTTATGGCGGCACTGGCTCTTGCTCTGGGGCTGTCGGATGTCGTTCAGTCATACAGTGGTGGAATAAGACTGGATACTTTGTTTATCGATGAAGGCTTTGGCAGTTTAGACCCTGAGTCATTGGATTTAGCGATGCAGATTCTAGTAGAGCTTCAGCAAACCGGTCGTATGATCGGCGTTATTTCTCATGTTTCAGAGCTCAAAGAGCAGATGCCACTGAGGCTGGATGTGAACTCATCAAGATCGGGAAGCAAGATTTTACTTGTTGGCGCATAAATGTTACCAGCTAGTCATTGTTACTCAATGAGAGAAGTTACTGTCTTTAGTGATTTGGTTGATACAGTAACGAACATTGACGTTGAAAGACAGAATATCCATTAGGACTTCTCTAACCATAATATATTGAGCATTTATAATATTTTTCACATCCAAGTTATTATTATGCTAGTATATAGAAAACATTGCTTATAAAAACTATTATGGAAAGTAAAACAATAGATATCTCGATTATTATATCAGCGAGAGATATTTCATATTCTATAATCAATACTATTGATTTATTAAAGATATGCAAACTTAATATAGAAGTAATTATTGTAATCTATAATATAGACGATAGCAATGTTAATAATGTATTAAATAAATACTCTGAATTAGATAGAGTTTCAGTCATAAAAAGCGACTTTCCTGAAAATGGATATTGTTTTAATTCAGGAATAAAAAACGCAAGAGGTAAGTACTTATTCTTCATGAAATCAGATGGATATGTTGTTGAAGATGGACTGATTTCTTTATTTGAACACGCGGAAAAGCACTGCTTAGATATGGCAATTGCTTGGGTAAAGTACATTGGAGGCAATGGAGCATATATAAAACCTTCCCATTTTCTAGGAAAAATCGATTCAACTACTTTTGAGGAAACTCCAAAACTGATAAAAAATATATTTCCTTTTAATAGGATATATAGGAAAGCATTTTTAATAAGTTATAACGAGTCAATTTTTTCAGATTTTTCTAATTACTCCAGTGATAGTAAGCCTTGTATTTATGGATATTACAAAGCAAAAAGAATAGGGTCTGTTGACAAGGTCGTCTATATAGAAAGTACCAAAAGGGACAAATACTTAATTGAAAATATAAAAGAATCTATTCTCATATCAAAGGATCTTGATAATTCTTTGAGTACTCTTGAGAAAGAAACTCAAAAAAAAATGAGAAAGTTTTTCTTCATAAAAGAATTAATTAGTGATATAGGTATATATTCTAAGACTAAGTCATTTAAAAATGAAGATATTAAGGATGTAAAAAGAATTCTTATATATAATTTCAACCTTCTTAAATACTTAAGTGCTGGAGAGTTGGATTTTTTAAAAAATATGTATCATAATAATTTAAAAAAACGTCATTTAATCTTCAATCTAAATTTTAGTGCATTTAAATATTTTTTTAGTAAAAAATCCATCATATATTACAATTTCATTAAGTCATTGCTATTATTCAATATTGGTTTTTTTTGTTCAAAAATTTTTAATGTAAACATTTCTCTTATAGGAGAAAGGGAAGGAAAAACAATATCTGATAATGGCTTTGCTTTTTTTAAAGGCGTAGGTAGGAGACTAAACTGTTATTTTGTCACTAGAGAGAAAAACATTGAAGAAGCGAGTAAGCATGGTAATGTCTTAAAGTATGGCAGTATCAGGCATTTATTTTATGTTGGACTGGCGAGAAGATACTTCTTTGACGTATCAATGTTAGATATTTCTCCTTATTGGAGAGTTCTCAATAAAAAGCCAAGAAATAGCAAAAAACTTATTTTTTTACAACATGGTGTTATGGCACTCAATCGCACATCATTCTATTATGATCATTATTCTATGACATGCAGGAATGAGCTTCCTGATATGCTTTGTGTTTCATCTAATTTTGAGAAAAATAGTTTTATTAGCGACTACTCATTTCCTGAAGATATTATTAAAGTCACTGGGCTTTCAAGGTATGACTATCTTCCTGAAGTTACAAACAAGCAATGCAACAACATTCTTTATATTCCAACTTGGAGAAATTGGCTGGAACATCAAAGCTTAGATGAATTTATAAAATCTCAATATTATCGTTCAATTATTGATCTAACGTCCAAATTATCAAAATGGGCAAGCGAAAATGACCATCAGATTACTTTGGTATTACATCACAAGATGTCTAAATTTGAAATGAACGTTAATCTTCCATGCGTTTCTTTTCGGTATATGTCAGATTTAAACTGGGAACATATGTTGTCTACAGGTAGGTTATTAGTCACTGACTATTCTTCTGTCGTATTTGACTTTATAAGATTAGGAAAGCCCGCGATCACTTATCCATTTGACAAAGAAGCATTTCTTGCTGTCCGAGGAGGGGAAATGATTACGGATAAAGAAACGCCCTTTTTGGCATCATGTAATAATAGCGACGAAGTCATTGAAAATATAGGAAAAATAATAAATGATAAGACAACCTATCTAAATGATGGCCAGGTTTTCTTTGATTATAATGACAGATTGAATTGCAACCGAATTTTAACAATGGCTGACGAGTTGGACAGAACTGAATTATAATTATGACTGTTACTCAAAAATGTTCTGACCCTTGCCTACCTGTCTAAATCAAACACCATAATCTACATTTTTCATCTCTATATCCGAGTAACTAGCCCGTTGTTTGATTAATGGAGGTAATCTTGTTGCAAATCTATGTTCAGTTTGTAACTTCTTCCATAAAATATCTAAGCAATAGTGATGGCTAACGAGTTTATTGAGCTTGAGAGGGAGCTTGCTCGAATACTCTAGACCGAGTGCAGATTCAAAAAACGTGCTCATCAGCTTAACAGCGAAGCTTCTATGGACAATATAGCCTGATGCGGTTTGTGAGTTGATTACTCGAGAAAACCCGAGTTGATCATCGATTATTGCAATAGGTATGGCTTGGTTATTGCCAAGAAGAAATACATCCCAATCGCTAGAGCAATCCAAAATTCTCTCTAAGTTAGAAAGAAATAGTTCGCATTCTTGGACTTCAAAGTCATCTTCCAAGACTAACAAGTATGGACTGGAAGAGAGAGATAAATAGTGGGCAATTAAGTTACCATGACTGAGGCTACAGCCTAATGCGCCACACTCTGGTTTATAGTAAGCTTCAAAGAATGACTCATCACCAATATTAATACCGCATTCTTTTAACTCAGCTATGGATTCCTCTTTTCTATCGATCCGGTGAGCCAAATTAATGATCTTTAGATGAACGTTATCGGTTAACATAACAAATACCTTGGGCGCCAAAGAGGTGATATGTTAAGCATAGCTAGAAAAAATTGCCATGGGAACTCTTTCGAATTCAAGTTAATTCATGTTAGTTCAGGTTGATTTTGCGGGATTTATGGCACTGAGCCTACTTCATCTAATTCGAACGTTAAAGGTACGCACCATGCTGATCTTTTAAGGGTATGATTTCTGGCTGCATTTCTGCTCAATAGTTATTCAACTAACTAAAAATTTCCATCTTTTCTGTTAAAAAGCAAAGATTAATACTGAAAAAAAATATTAGTTGCATAAGATATAATATCATTAGTTAGGCTTGGTTAATGTTAGGTAGATTATGAGGTCAGTTGCTGAAGAGGTAAGGAAAGTATATCAATATGCGGAACCTAATTTGACATTGGTTGGATGGATGGGGATGCTTGGGTATCCAGTATACTATTACGTATGGACTTATTTATTCCCACAACCATATGAAAATCTAATTTTACGTATAGTATGTTCAATTCTCTTCTCAATCATAGCTTTTAGAGAAAAACTTCCCAAGTCTTTCAAAAAATATATGCCACAATATTATCTTTTATCTATAGGCATTTGCCTACCTTTCTTTTTTAGCTTCATGATGTTTATGAATGATTGGTCAAATATATGGACAATGTCGTTTATGGCTTCAATCTTTCTCCATATATTAACAGTTTACGAGACACGAATTATGCTGATGCAAGCTGCTGTGTCAGTTCTTTTTGCATTTGGTTGTGTCTATGGTGCTGACCTTTCGTTAGCTGTAAATGGTATAGTATTGTCCTATATACCAATTTTTTTGTTTACGTACATATTTGGCACATTGTTTTACTTCAGGAATCAAGTGGAGCATGAGAGTAAAGTTTCTATAGCAAAATCATTTGGAGCAGGCATAGCACATGAAATGCGAAATCCTTTGGGTGCAGTACAAGGCGCAATTGATGTAGTGAAATCGTTACTACCACATGAGAATATTCAAAAAAGTGAATACTATAGTATATCTCATAACGATCTTACTGTTGTAAAAGAAACATTAAGTGATGCAGAAAATACTATTTCAATCGGCAATGAAACTATAGATTTACTGTTAACCTCAATTGATGAAAGTAGAGTTACGAGGAAATCGTTTAAAAAACACTCACTCAGTAAAGTGATTGAAGATTCGTTAGAATGTATACCATTTCTGGGAAAAAATTATCGTGATTTCATTAGCTTAAATTGTTATTGTAATGCATACTTTCTTGGCAGCGATACTTTAATTAAATATGTTATTTTTAACTTAATTAAGAATTCTTTTAGTCATCAAGGAGTAAGAGAGCTAGAGATTGAAATAAAAATAAGCTGTTTTAAAGACTATCATGAGCTTATATATTTTGACAATGGTTCAGGCATTCCAGAAGAAGTGTTGGGAAGTATATTTAAAGATTTCTTCACTTATGGAAAAAAATCGGGCTCTGGACTAGGACTACCATTTTGTCGTAGGGTTATGCATTCATTAGGAGGAACAATTTCCTGCAAGTCAAAAATTAATGAGTGGACACAATTCACGCTAAAGTTTCCTTCCTATTTTTCATGTGTATCTAGAAAATACATGATTGATATAATTGTAGATATGTCCATTCTGTATATTGGCAGAGAAAGTTATTTAAATGATATTTTTTCTCACACACCTTTAGCTAAACGACTTAACCTTATCTATCTTGACATTCAACGCTTTATCAATAAAAAAAATTACGAATTTGAATATGAGGTGATTTTCTTAGACTTGGATGAATTGCTATTAAGAGGAGTGGACATTAATTTCATAGAGAAAAAGCTTTGCTTTACGGAGGCGAAAATAATATATATTCATGAAGGAAAAATTGATAGAGAAGTAAGTTTTTTCTCTGTAGAAAAAAATAAACTAGAAAAAGACTTTGAAATATTAATATGTGATTTGATTTTTGAAGATAGAAAAGTCAAACCAAATAATAATGAGAATAACATTGAAGAAAATAAAAAAACTATACTTATAGCTGACGATAATCAATCTATCAGGACCTACTCTTCCTTAATATTGGAGCAACATGGTTTTAAGGTAATTGAGGTAAACAATGGGCAAGAGGTAGTGGAAGAGTTGAAAAGTGAAGCAGTGGATCTGGTCATCATGGATATAGAAATGCCAAAAATGAATGGGTTGGAAGCGACCTATGAAATTCGGCTATTTTCATCCGTGCCAATCGTGGCGTATACTGGAAACTCGTCACAGAAAATGATAGACACTATTTTACAATCTGGTATGAATGACTACATAGTTAAGCCTGCAAACACCAAAGCAATAATAGATAAAATCTCCTTCTGGATCTAAAGCTAAGTACCTACCTAGCTTTAGATTTTTCCCTTAATTTAAAACTTTTTCTTTTAAAGCTTTCTCGCAAACCTCTAAGATCTCATTTGCCTGAAGGTAAGTGATAGAGCTATTTATTGACAACCTGATTATATTTTTCCTACATGGAGTTGCAGGTCGGCAAAACACTGACCCAAAGATACCATTGTCTTCAAAAAAATCTCTGACTTTTTCTGTATTTGATTCGCTACCTGTTTCAATTGCGATAATTTGAGAATCACTTTTTATCGTTAGTCCTAACTGTAAAAGTTGGTCACGAATATATTTGCTGACTCTGTGTAAGTGATTTCTTTCTTTATCTTTCTTTTTGATAACGTGCATCGTTTTTTCTAGTCTATCTAGCTCGAAAGGAAGCATAGCGGAGCTGAAAATTGATGGATATGCTACAAAAGGGATACATTCGTTTGCTTGGTTATTACAAAAAATGGCACCAGCCCTATATGCAAATGTTTTAGCTAGGCTTGCAGTCAAGAAGTCAACCTGACTTGTAAGTTTTAGTGAATTGACAAGTCCAGAACCCTTGCAACCATGGGTGCCTAATGAATGAGATTCATCAACTACAATAGCACAGTCATGTTCCTTGCATATGGTGACTATATTTTCCAGTGGGGCAATAGTGCCTATAGTACTGTAGATAGAGTCGACTAATACAATTCCTTGACCATAACGTTTAATCAGTTTTCTTAGATGATTTATATCATTATGTCTGAATGCGTATATTTTTGCCCCAGCAATTTTTGCTCCTTCCCAAAGTGACATATGAGCAAAAAAATCTATATAAACTGTTGTGTTATCGCTACATATGGTTTGCAATAAGGAAATATTTGCTGTCCATCCAGATTGTGTTAATAAACAAGATTTGAAGCCTACATAATCTGCCATTTTTTTTTCTAGTACTGGCTGTGTATCTTTATCACGAAGGAATATCCCAGACATAACAGGTGAAGATTTATAATTGAGCATGGAATTTACGTGATGCTCAACTATTTTAGAATGATTGGAAATGTCTAGATAATCATTATTTTGAAGGTTGATATCGCCTACCGATGGACGTTTTCCTAATACTAAATGTTTTCCATTATTATTTTTTTTAATGAGATCATCAAGATAGAAGTCTAGATGTTTACTAATGAATTCTGGTAGATGTGAATGATTTTTTTTTGATTTCATAAATATATCCTTGATTGAATACACCAGTACATGCTGGCTATTTTTATAAAAACAAAAAAGGATAGTGGTTTGTCAAATGTTGTATATTACAATATCTGGTTAATTTATATGCTAGATTAAAAACCAGCATCAACTAAAATAATAAATTAGAATGTTAATTTTTTCTGGAAAATATCTCAGGCCAATACATCTTGATATATCTGAGGGTAACCCAAATGACTAAACCTGTAGCGATGCTAAGCTCAAAAAAACCAAACTTATGAAGCCATTGCCACTGAGGTTGGTATTGCTCAAAAAAGCTTGTTAATCGATACATAGCGATGGCACTTATGACTGAAGGAAAAGTGACTGCTGCGATTGAAGGGTGAAATTTTAGTCGCATTAGGCGAAAGTAGCAGAGATAAATAGTTAATGTCATTGTGATTGCTATTCCAGCTAAGGCTCCTGTTAGTATGGGATCTGGCTGACGAAAATTAACTAGGTAACTTGCAAGTGATAAATTAATTGGAGCCGCCATTATAGTTAATGTTGGCCGAGCTGGTCTTGGAAGACTTCCTTCAAACATCAGCCTGTATAGAACAATGGGCAGGGTAAAGAAATAAATGGCGATACAGAGGTTTACCAAGGATTCAGAGAAAACCGTATGGCCAAATTTAGTGCCAGCTAATGAACTGCTGATCAAACCGACAGGATATAAAAACCAACTAGGAACAACATTAGCGAGTTTGAACTGTCTGAATTGGAAATAGAAAAACAGCATCATCATGGTTAGATGCAATGTTAATGAGGTAAACCATATTGGATAAGCGATCAAAGGAGAAATAACGGCTAGGTAATCACATAAAACGAGCAAAGCCATGGTGAGAGGCGCCAAAAGGCTACCGTTGAGAGGGTGGCGGAGATCGCTCAAAAGTAAGCGATAGTTGGTTAAATACTTGATTAGAACTGGAATCAGTAACAAGGCCCCGAGGCCTGCTAGATAGGGACGGACAAACATACCGATTTGTGGAATATATAATGCCCAAGCATGCCCTAACCCAATCATGCCGAGTGCTAATGCGGCTTGAGCGGGGGGAACGTTATGAAATTTTAAAAATCGATTCAAGTTCAACAGCTACATCCTAATAAAGAATAAGACGTCAATTTAATACATCATTGGATTAAGCTGGAGATGATATCAATTTGGTTGCTTAATTAGCAACTAGGATTTGCTCTCGCTGGGTAGATCTTCTTGTCGTAATTTTTCATTCTTTAGCGTGCGATGAAGAAGCTGGCTATATATTGGTTGCCCCCCTAGGAATTGAGCTACAATGACCGCTCCTAGGCAAGTGATGATAAGGGGTAAGATTAAGTAATAGTTATTGGTCATTTCAATAACCAGCAAAATACCAGTGATCGGCGCTCTTACTGTTGCTGCAAACAAAGCGCCCATACCCGCAATCGCAAACATGCCAGGTGCAATGGTAAGTTCAGGTAGTAGACTTTGTGTAATTAGGCCAAATGCGTAGCCAAATAAGGTGCCGAGTGCGAGCATAGGCGCGAAAATTCCTCCCGGAGCTCCTGATGCAAAGCAAAGTAAAGTCGTGACTATTCGAGCGATAAAAAGTAGAAGTAATACTCCGGCACCATAGCCGCCATTAGTAATGGTGGGGATAAGAGCAATGCCTCCTCCGGTTATTTCAGGTAAATAGAGAAGCATGAGACCAAAAAAGCCACCTAAACAACTTCCAGTAACTAAATAGCGTTTGCGATCGTTTTTGTGTATTTTTACAAACAGATCTTGTGAAAAATTGATTAAACGGTTGAACGTAACGCCGAATACACCGAACATCGCTCCGAGTAGCAAAAAAAGCCATAAAGCAGCCAGCTCAGGTCGCTGATATTGCGGCATGGTTATGACGGCTTCCTGCCCATTAATGTATCGAAAAACGATGTTGGCTGATATGGCAGAAATAATGACGGCTCTGATGGAGATGAGTGAATAGCGAAATTGTGGTCGCATTTCTTCGACGACAAACATGATACCAGCTAGAGGGGCGTTAAACGCTGCAGCTAGACCACCTGCCGCACCAGATGCGAGTAATGAATGCTGCGTATCGTCGTTTTTAATCCTAAAGAGATCGGTGACCATGCGACCAATCGCGCCCCCCATTTGAACTGTTGGTCCTTCTCGTCCGAGTACCATACCTGAACCAAGCGCTCCCATGCCTCCAAAGAATTTGACCGGTAAAACCCGCCACCAGCGAACTGGGCGGATGCCATCCATAGCACCTTCTATTTCGGGAATGCCTGAGCCAGCCGCTTCTGGAGCAAATCTATGGACTAAATAATATCCAACAAACGCAAGAGCTGCACTAATCAAAATGGCGGCAAGCCAGAGTGGTAAGGATCGGACAATGGCTTGCTTAAGCCATTCAGTTCTGGTGTCTGAGACAAAATGAACGGCCATTTCGAACATGGTACCGACTAATCCTGATAATATCCCAACAATCAAAGAGAGAACTAATACCGATAGCGGTGTTTTGTCTTTGGAGAGAAATTGATTCATGGCATCCTTAGGAACTTTAGAAAGTAAGGATCGCTTAACTCTCTCTTTGGTGCTCATTTGCTTATTGGTCCTTACGATATTACGAATATTAGGCGCTGTTCCCATTATTCATGTCAGATATACTCAAGAAATTGGGGACACTCGGGCGATTATACGCTTGGGGGAGGACTTCTAAATCTATCAAAATTGAAATATTGAATTTCAAATATGCAGCAAATGAATCAATAAGCAATTAAGCTCATATCTTGGTAGAAGATCACATTTTCTTGCTTGAATTTTGGCCGATTTAGACCAGAATTAAGGTGTAAGGAAACCTGAACTGTTCGCATAGAGAAAGTCAACCTTACATACAATTTGGAAGGATTCACCTAAATAAATGAAATCCTCGTGTTATGATCAGAATGTCGAAAACGAAGGCACTGATTCGCAAGCTCACGATTGAGTACGAGGGACGAGGCGCACTGAATGTGCGCCTTTTGTTGTCTGAAGCATTTTAAAGTAGACCTGCCAATTGATGGAGAATTTTATCTAACTGATCCCAAGGTAGTTTTTGACTATCAATAACTTCAAGGCGGCTATCATCACTAGGTTCAGGCGCTTGCGTGATTGAGACAACGCCGTTAGATATATTGACGGTTATGTACCCTTTGCTTGTTCTCATAACACCTTTAATTCTTTCTGCTGACAAGTCTGACAGCATAGAGACTAAATCCTCAAAGCAAAATTCAACTTGGTTGCTAAATAACCATCCGCAACTGTAATAACCTTGACCACTATTTTCGCGTCTTATTACTTGTTGGTCAGAGCCGAGCACTAAAGGTTCTGCCATTTGGGTATGATGATGGTGTTCATGTACATTCGTAGTCGGTTGACTGCGCCGAATATTGTTAACAATTTCATAGGGGAAGTGGCCATGTTTCACTAGTTGCCAGTATATTTTAGGTGGGTTTTGATCTGTGACCCAATCATTAAAGGTATCAACGTCTTTTGATGTGCATAAGTCGATTTTATTGCCTATGACGATATCAGCAATATTGAGCTGCTCAATGAAGTTTTCATTGTTTAGATACTTTGAGTTGGAAAGATTGCGTGGGTCGACAAGTGCAATGGTTGCTCTCAAATCGATGTGATCTTTGAACTGTTCAGACATGAGTATGGTGAGGATTTTGTCTGCATGTCCTAATCCAGTTGGCTCAATAATTAAGCGATCGGGTTTACTGCGCAGGAGCGATGTGATGGCCGCAGTCGTTGGAACGCCTGCTGCACAACACATACAACCTCCCGGAACCTGTTTAACGAGAATTCCTTGATGGTTGAGTATTGCTCCATCAATGCCTATTTCACCGAATTCATTGACTAAAACTGCCCAGTTTTCATTGGCGGGCTTTTCTTTAAGCAAGTTAAGGATGGCCGTTGTCTTTCCCGAACCCAAGAAGCCTGTAATGATGTTTGTTGGAGTAAGCATGTCAATCTCTCGTAATGTCTAGCGTAGAATTCAATTAGCGTTTATTTTTCAAGTAGCGCTTACGGCGTTCTTCTTTTTTCTGTGCTTTAAGCTCTGCTTTGCGCGCTGTTTCTATTTCAACTTCCACCAATTCTTTGGTGATCATTTCAGGGCGCTCAAGCGTGATTTGTCCTAAAGTGCCATTACGCAGTTCATGAAGTAAAATTTCAGAGCATTTATGCAGATCGACTCGGCCACCAGCTCTTAACGCACCGCGTTTACGACCAATTTCTTCCATTAATTCTATGTCGCTCTGAGGAAGCTCCTCAATTTGGTAGCGTTCTTTTAGGCGCTCTGGATAGGCTTGGGCCAAATATTCTACCGTGTAGAAAGCCACTTCTTCGTATTCCATTGCAGTATCTTTGACAGCACCTGTTGCGGCTAAGCGAAATCCACTGTGCGGATTTTCAACTTTAGGCCATAAGATTCCTGGTGTATCGGACAGCACGATACCATTTTGCAGATTAATTCGCTGTTGACGGCGGGTTACGGCAGGTTGGTTCCCTGTTACCGCTATTGCGCGGCCAGCAAGCGTGTTGATGATGGTCGATTTCCCCACATTGGGGATGCCCATGATCATAGTGCGAATATTTTTACCAATCTCTTTACGATGGGGAGCAAGTTTACGGCATAGGTCTAAGATTTTGTTTACTTCGTGTGGATTGGACGTTGTGATGGCCATGGCTTTGACATTTTGTTCTTTTTCGAAGTGATCGATCCACAGCTGAGTCAATTCTGGATCGGCTAAGTCTCGCTTATTAAGGACTTTTACAACCGGTTTTCCAGCGCGAATTTCAGAGATCATGGGGTTTTCACTGCTAAATGGAATTCGAGCGTCTAATACTTCGATGATCACATCAATTTGTGGGATGGCTTCTTCGATCTCTTTACGGGCTTTGTGCATGTGGCCCGGAAACCATTGAATTATATTATTAACCATATGAATGTGTGGCCTTTTCAAAATAGAGTATTGTTCACGAGTTGTACCAGTTTAGGCTATCTGGATGAACTGAAAGCCAAACTATCGTAAATCTGAGGGCTATAAGTCATCTTAACATTGTGTTTGATATTCTCATAACTCAGGTCTGTAGCTTGGTGAAATATTGTTCGTTTTAAATCTTTGGTTCCACCAAAGCGAGTGATACTTAAAAAGTGTTAAATGAAACAAGTTTAATACTTTGCTATGTCAATATTTGTTGTTTATATTTCATTTTCCATATGGATAATTCAAAAAATAGCGTTATGACCGTTACCCAAACTTCCTCAGAACATGAAACCTTGCTGGAAACCCACGAACAGCTTGTCTCCACAACGGATCTAAATGGTGTCATTACATACAGCAATGAAGCATTCTGTCGTATTGCTGAATTCAGCGGTGATGAACTACTGGGTCAAAATCACAATATTGTTCGCCATGAATCCATGCCTAAAGCGGCGTTTGCAGATATGTGGTCACATTTAAAGAAAGGCCAAGCATGGCGAGGAATAGTCAAAAATCGCACCAAATCAGGAGGTTTTTATTGGGTTGATGCTTATGTTACCCCGATCTACGAACATGGCCAGATCATAGGTTATCAGTCTGTTCGAGTTAAGCCCAAAAGGGAATGGGTAAATATTGCAGACAAAGCATATAAGCGACTGCGCAAAGCCGAGATGTCGGCAAGGCGTTGGTCCATTCCTCGTTATGATGGTGTGCGCTATGGCATTTTATTGGGATCACTTTTTGGGGTATTGCGCCCAATTCACCGATAAGTTCCACCTAATCCTATTTCATCAATATTTTCAT
>NZ_BSPW01000085.1 GCF_030161235.1 Vibrio zhanjiangensis
CCTCATTTTACGGTGGAAACTTTACCACCTAATTTGGTGTCCGGGATCATTAAACCACTACATCCCAATAGAACTCTTTGCTGAACTCTTTTCCTTTATCCGTTAGATAGGCTGAGTGGCAGACGCCTTCGACTAAGAAAAAAATCTCTTTAGCGACTTGGCCTTGCTTTAGCAATATATGCCTTGTTGGTAGTTCAATCAATTTGGCACAATCCATGAGCTGGTTGATATCTTGTTTGTCAAAGCCTGCATCAGCAAGTTGCTGGCTAAAGGTCTTGTTTGGTTCCATGCTTTGGGTACGCACTCACTAAGGTTTATTTCTGCATTCTACTCTATGGATGAAGAATTCGTGGTGAAAAAAAGCCGCGATTTTGGTCGCGGCGTTTGACTTGGGGCATTTTAATTAGCGCTGAAGATCAATTTGGTATACGGCGAAGCCAACGTCGTCTGTTGATATTTGCTTCATTGGGTATAGACCTGCGTTTTTAATAAAGCTCGCGGCTTTATCACTTGGCGATGTTTCAAAGCGAATATCCAGTGGTTTATTTGACTTAATTGGAGAAAATTGCCAATTGTTATCTGCGTTTGGCTTAAATTCTCCCTGCTCTTGACTTACGCGAGTAATATAATTGGCAATGATAGAGCGGTTTTCATCTGGTGAATCAAAAGCGATATACTGACTGCCGGTTCCTGGGAATTTTTCACTGTACGCTCGGTAGTTATTGGTCGCGACGAGGAAGTCTTGTGTCAGATCTAAAGGCTTTCCTTTATAAGTTAACTCTTTAATACGCTGAGCACTAGGATTTAATAGCTTACATTCTCCATCGTATTTAGCAGGTTGAGTGACGTCTATTTGATACTCGACACCATCAATAACGTCGAAGTTATAGGTACGGAATCCATCCCAGTTGATCAACTGTTGAGGCTCGCTGCGACTTGGATCAATTTGATTAAACTGTCCAGCGCTGCACTCAAGCCAATCTTTAACTTGTTGGCCTTTTACTTTCATTGCCACCAAGGTATTGGGGTATAGATACAGATCGGCAGCATTGCGGAAAGTGAGTTGGCCTGATTCTACTTCAGTAAAGTTAGCGGGATCGTTTTTGCGTCCACCGACTTTAAAGGGAGCTGCGGCTGAAAGTACGGGGATGTTAGCTAAGTCAGGATCGCCTTGGATAAAGCGTTCTACATAATCTTTTTGTGCCAAATTAACAATTTGTATTGTTGGGTCATCTTGGACCAGTGCAAGATAGCTATACATGACATCGCTAGCTTTACCAATGGGTTGATTAACAAAGTCACGTGTGCCTTTATGTGAAGTGCTAAGGGCTTCGACCATATCTGGGTCAGCGTTGGCAAGTGACTTTTGATTATTTGAATCAAAAATAGGTCGTGCTTGAGCTTGTCCACTGACAACTATCCATTGACCTTTCTCTTGTTGTAACTCAAGGTCAATGATACCAACATGGCTGCCCCAGCGTCCCGGCATCACAGATGCGACGCCATTAATGGTGCCTTTTTGATTGTCGATCCCTGGAATATTATCAAAGCCTTTTCCTGGGAAAACCGCATGGGAATGCCCAAAGGTTATCGCGTCGATACCCTCTACTTCTGCTAAGTAGTAGGTTGAGTTTTCAGAGCCCATTCTGTAGGGTTCTGAAGAAATGCCTGAGTGTGGAATGGCAACAATGACATCCGCGCCTTGTTTCTTCATTTCGGGAATAAGAGTTTGTGCGGTTTGTTTAATGTCTTTGGTAAAGACTTTACCCTCTAGATTCTTTTTATCCCAGACCATTATTTGCGGTGGAACAAAGCCGATGTAACCGACTTTGATTTGATGTTCGGCACCCTCTATATCTTTAAATGTGTGTGATTTGATAATGTAAGGCTTAAAGTAGTGCTGACCAGTATTCTTATCAAATACGTTGGCATTGACATAGGGGAAGTTCGCATCGTTAATGGTTTCTTTTAGAAAATCAAGCCCATAGTTAAATTCATGATTACCTATATTACCCACATCGTAATCGAGTAAATTCATCGCTTTATAGACAGGGTGGACCTCACCGGGTTGGATTCCCTTGGCTGCCATATAGTCACCCATTGGACTGCCTTGAATTAAGTCACCATTATCAACAAGGACGCTATTCGTCACTTCTGCTTGAGCTTGCTTAACGATAGTGGCTGCGCGCGTTAGACCAATTTTTGGACTTGGTTTGTCTTTGTAGTAATCGTAGTCCATTAAATTGGCGTGGATGTCTGTGGTTTCCACGATACGTAGTTTGATGGTATCGGCCATCACTGGCCCTGCAATAGTCAGCATACCGCTTAAGACGGCCACCGTGATAGGTTTGACTGCGACTTTCATTGTATTAGCTCCGCTAGCATTAATAGTAAACCAAGCCTAATTTAGCAAAAGCTTGTGCAATGAATATTTCACTCACTAGCGAAATGTGATGTGGAGTCAGGGTTTTTACTCTGTTCTGTCTGCGAGATCGCATCTAAATTCAGTCGCTAGGACGAATGGATTATTCCTATATCACCAAAAGGTATAAAAAATGAAATTTTAGAATTTCAGGTAATATGTCTGTGACGCCATAATGCGGTTCAACGATAGGCAAGGAATAGCATGATGGCGAGCACGGATACAATTTCTCAATTTCCCACTAACAATGTGAGAAAACCGAATGGTTCACTGGCGGTTTTCAATGGTTCAGGACAAAGCGTGCTTTGTGCTGGGGAAGTGGCTCTCATTGGAGCGGGGCCAGGCGATCCCGAACTTCTTACGCTCAAAGCACTGCGTTTTATCCAGCAGGCAGATGTGGTTTTGTACGACTATCTGGTGTCTGATGACATTCTTGCCCTTATTCCAAGCGACACCATATTAGTCTGTGTGGGTAAACGCGCAGGTCATCACAGTGTTGCGCAGGAAAAAACCAATCAACTTTTGGTCGACTTTGCTCTGCAGGGCCATCGTGTGGCTCGCATAAAAGGCGGAGATCCGTTTGTGTTTGGCCGAGGCGGAGAAGAGTTAGAAGTTCTTGCCGACGCGGGAGTAAGGTTTCAGGTTGTTCCGGGCATTACGGCGGCGTCTGGGGCAACAGCCTATGCGGGCATTCCACTTACCCACCGAGATTACGCTCAAAGTGCGATGTTTATTACCGGCCATCTTAAGGCCGATAAAGACAATATGGACTGGTCTACGTTAGCTCGAGGTAATCAAACGTTAGTCATTTACATGGGGCTCATGAAGTCAGACTACATCCAAGGCCAATTGATAGAGCATGGCCGTGCGCCCGATACGCCAATCGCTATCATCGAACGGGGTACGCAAGCTTGCCAGAAAGTGCTCACGGGGAAGCTGTCTCAGTTGGCGAGACTTGCCCAAGATGCTCAATCACCCTCTTTAATTGTGGTCGGTGAAGTGGTGTCCTTATCGAAAAAATTATCATGGTTTGGCGAGGAAGATAATGCTTTGCCTCAGCGCCAATTTGCCTAACGCCTATTTATTTTACCTCTATCAACTGCTCATCGTGAGCCGCAAAGGAAGCTCTAATATGGATCAACAAGGTTTAACCCATCTCAAGCAGCTCGAAGCCGAAAGTATCCACATCATTCGAGAAGTGGCGGCAGAGTTTGATAATCCAGTGATGATGTATTCGATTGGAAAAGATTCTTCAGTCATGCTCCATCTTGCTAGAAAGGCATTTTATCCCGGCAAGATTCCCTTTCCTTTGCTCCATGTCGACACCAACTGGAAGTTTAAGGAAATGATTGAGTTTCGTGACAAGACCGCAGAAAAATATGGCTTTGAGCTTTTGGTTCATAAGAACCCAGAAGGTCTGGCTATGGGGATCAACCCATTTGAGCATGGCTCCTCTAAGCACACAGATATTATGAAAACACAAGGTCTCAAACAAGCACTGAATCAATATGGCTTTGATGCTGCGTTTGGTGGAGCGAGGCGAGATGAGGAAAAATCACGAGCCAAGGAGCGTGTCTATTCCTTCCGTGACAAAAACCATACTTGGGACCCCAAAAATCAACGCCCAGAGCTTTGGCATACCTATAACGGCCAGATCAATAAGGGCGAAAGTATTCGTGTATTTCCCCTTTCAAATTGGACTGAGCTGGATATTTGGCAATACATCTATTTAGAAAATATCGACATAGTTCCTTTGTACTTTGCCGATAAACGGCCTGTCGTTGAGCGCGATGGTATGTTGATCATGGTTGATGATGATCGGATGAAGCTTGCACCGGGCGATGTGATTGAGGAAAAAAAGGTCCGTTTTCGTACGCTAGGCTGCTACCCACTCACTGGAGCCATCGAGTCACATGCTAATACCTTGACGGGTATTATCGAAGAAATGTTAGTTGCCACGTCGAGCGAAAGACAAGGACGAGCGATCGACCATGATCAGTCGGGATCGATGGAGCTGAAAAAGCGCCAAGGTTATTTCTAAAAGGATCAAGGGGAAAATTATGAACAGTGCAGTGGAAAGTCAGTTAGCAGAGTTGGGGATAGAAGGGTACCTGACTCAACATCAACACAAGTCATTACTTAGATTCTTAACCTGTGGTTCGGTTGATGATGGAAAAAGTACCCTGATCGGGCGCTTACTTCATGACTCAAAGCAAATTTATGAGGATCAGCTCGCCGCCGTTCATGCAGACAGCCAAAGGGTAGGAACCACGGGAAGTCGTCCGGACTTGGCCTTGTTGGTTGATGGACTGCAAGCAGAGCGAGAGCAGGGCATTACAATCGATGTCGCCTATCGCTACTTTTCAACCCAAAAACGTAAATTTATTATTGCCGATACGCCAGGGCATGATCAGTACACGCGCAATATGGCCACAGGGGCATCGACCTGCGATCTGGCTGTTATATTGATTGATGCGCGCAAAGGTGTGCTGGATCAAACCCGTCGCCACTCTTTTATTGCCAATTTACTCGGCTTGAAACACTTTATTGTTGCGGTCAACAAAATGGATCTGGTTGATTATTCACAGCAGCGCTTTGAAGAGATTCGCGATGACTATTTGTCTTTTGCCAATAAGCTGCAAGGTGAAACAAGCATTAACATTGTTCCACTTTCTGCCCTCGAAGGAGATAACGTCGTTGAAGCCAGTGACAAGCTTAAATGGTTTGAGGGGCCTCCTTTGTTGGATCTTTTGCAAAGTGTCGATGTCAGTCATGCAAAAGTCCAAGGCGAGTTTCGTTTTCCTGTTCAATATGTGAATCGACCTCACCTCGACTTTCGTGGTTTTTCTGGCACCGTAGCCTCTGGTGTGATTGAAGTAGGTGACACCATTAAAGCCTTACCTTCAGGAAAGGCGTCACGGATTGCCCGTATTGTGACTTTCGACGGTGACTTGCCACAGGCACAAGCCGGTCTAGCCGTGACTCTCACTCTTGAGGATGAAATCGACATCAGCCGTGGTGATCTCATTGTTCATGACAGTGCTCACGTAACCGTTGGTCAGCACCTATCGGCTGATGTGGTGTGGATGACGGAGCAGCCATTGGTCGCAGGGCGAGATTATGACATCAAAATCGCCGGAAAGAAGACCATAGGCCATGTCGAAGCTATTTGTCATCAATATGATATCAATAACTTGTCCAAGCATGACGCTCAATCACTCCCACTCAATGGAATCGGGCTTTGTCACTGGGTATTTAACCAACCGCTAGCTTTTGATTGCTACGATGAGGTTCAAGATAGTGGCGGTTTTATCATTATAGATCGCCTAACCAATGTCACTGTGGGAGCGGGATTAATTCGAGAAGCGTTGAGTGAGCGAGAACCCTCGCCAAGCGAGCGAATGGGAGCATTTGAACATGAGTTGAAAGCCCTAATCCTTAAACATTTCCCCGAGTGGGACGCCAAAATTTAACCAATTAACCGTCAGTGGAGAGTCGATGATGTGGCAACAAGGATTTGTGCTAGTTGTATTGCTGGGTATCGTAACCTGTCTTATTGCCACACGCATCAAGCCGAGTTTTATTTTTGCTGGAGCGGCATTTATCGCGTTTCTGGCAGGCATGATAGAGCTCAGTGATATGGCGACAAACTTTACTAACTCTTCATTGCTGACGTTAATTTTACTGATCCTCGCATCGAGTGCGCTTGAAAAAACTCGCTTAGTCAGTTGGGTGAGTCGTAGCTTGTCGTCAGGTAAGCTGGCGACGGTTGTTGCTAAGCTTGGCCTCTCGACGGCGTTTTTATCGTCATTTACCAACAATACGGCTGTGGTGGTAGCTTTGATTGGTGCTATTAAACGTAACCAAACTCACGCACCCTCCAAGTTACTGATCCCTTTATCTTATGCAGCCATACTCGGCGGTACACTGACGTTAATTGGAACTTCAACCAATCTTATTATTAACAGCTTTGTTGAGGATGCAGGATTACCCAGTCTTGGTTTTTTTACTCCAACTGTGATTGGTTTGGTTGTGCTCGGTGCTGGGCTTGTGGTGCTCATCCCACTTAGTTATTTGTTGCCAGCAAACGAGGAATCGCAACAAGAGAGTTTACCGTATTTTCTTGAAGCTATGGTTGAACCTCATTCTCCTTTGGTGGGAAAGAGTATTAGCGATAATAAGTTGCGTGATTTGAGAAAATTATTCCTTGCTGAAGTGATACGAGATGGCCAAGCCATGCCATCGGTTGAGCCTGACTTCGTTTTGCAGGAAAAAGACAGACTGCTGTTTTGCGGCGATATTGAGAGTGTGGCAACGTTACAAGAAATTCAAGGGCTTAGTCTGTTTGGTCAGCACCATCTTAATGGTCAAAGTCTGGTTGAAGTTGTGGTCAGCTCTTCAGCAAGTTTGCGCCAAAAAACCCTCAAATCTAGCCAGTTTCGTGAGAATTTTGATGCGGTGGTAGTGGCCATTCGTCGTGGGCATGAACGGTTAGGTGGTGGTCTTGGAAGCATTGAGCTCAATGCGGGGGACACACTTGTTTTGGTGCCGGGAAAACGCTTTGAGCAAGAGCGAAAAATGCGCAGCAAAGAGTTTGTGTTAGTCAATGATCTGGATTCCAGTGCTCGTCTGGATGATCACAAGTCTCGTATCGTGTTAATTGGGTTCATGTGTGTGATTGTCGCAGCTTTGCTTGGCGAACTTTCTCTTATCAAGGGATTATCTTTGTTTTTGATTACGTCACTATTTTGCGGCGTCATTCAGTTAGGGGAGTTAAGACGACGCTTTCCAATCGACATTGTGGTTATTGTTGGTTCGGCATTGTCTATTGCACAATTGATGCTTTCGTCAGGACTTTCTACCACATTAGGTAATGTGTTTATCGATACCTTTAATGGTTGGGGGGCCTTCGGTGCTTTGGTGGCAACCTACTTTTTTACCCTGATATTAACCGAGCTTGTGACGAACAATGCTGCTGCGGCATTGGCCTTTCCGCTTGGTTACAGCATGGCTATAGGCTATGGCGTCGATCCTATGCCATTTATTATGGCGGTGCTGTTTGGAGCAAGCGCTAGCTTTGTATCGCCTTATGGGTATCAGACCAATCTACTCGTATACAGCTTAGGCCATTATAAATTGGTGGACTATATCAAAATCGGGCTTCCGGTCTCACTGGTGTATTCACTATTGGTGTTGGCTCTAATTCCTCAATTTTTTCCATTTTAAAAGGACGCGATAATGACAACTCAGTTGCAGGCTCAGGAGTCAAACGTTATTTGGCATCAGCATAATGTTGACAAGGCTTTAAGATCGCAGCTTAAGCGGCAAAAACCAGCGGTGCTATGGTTTACCGGCTTATCAGGAGCGGGTAAATCTACCATTGCTGGCGCATTAGAAAAATCATTGGCAGATCAGGGTTATCATACTTATCTTTTGGATGGTGATAACGTCCGACATGGTTTGTGCAGTGATTTGGGCTTTTCTGAGCAAGATAGACGCGAAAACATTCGTCGTATTGGCGAACTGGCAAAGCTGATGACGGATGCTGGTTTAATTGTATTATCTGCCTTTATATCGCCCTACCGTGAAGAGCGTCAGTTAGTAAAAGACTTACTTGAGCGCGGCGAATTTATTGAAATATACGTCAATACTTCTTTACAGGTGTGTGAGCAAAGAGATCCTAAAGGCTTATACAAAAAAGCTCGTGCTGGGCAGATTGTTAACTTCACCGGTATTGATTCTGATTATCAACCGCCAATTGCCCCAGATTTGGCCTTACAAGCGGGTGAAAAAACAATCGATAAACTGGTGGACGAGTGCTTACTGGTGATGAAGGCGCGTAATATTATCGCCCAGGATAAAAAGCTTCCTTGAGTGGGAAGCTTTTTATCGAGTGCTGTTACTCGAAACAAATCTCAATAAAGGCGTTACCCCATTCAGAGCTGAAGGGCATTATAATAATGGCACCTTCGCATTTGTGACGAATCGTATGTCCTCTACCTGACACAACAATTGGCGTTGCCATATCGAAATCAAAACCACTTTCAGAGAGGATACGTTTTGCTCCCCCTGCGACCATATTGGTTATTTCGCCAACCATGTCGGTGACTTCTTCATTCAGTCCATTTGGACGTTCACCTAACATATTTTGCATGATTTCCAGCGCGAGGGTTTCATCAAATGTGATAGACATTGAGCCACGAGTAGGCTGACCAACCATACCGATTAAGCCGGATACATCACCTCGAGCAATTTCATCCTTCTTAACTCTCGGCTTTTGCGGCTTCAGTTCAAGAGAAGCCATCGTTTTTAACACGTTCATCAAAGACGCTAAAAACGGGTTTATAAATTCGGTGCGCATTATCATGGTGTAATATTATTCCGTCTGTCCGGTTGAACACGACTGACAAATCCCATGAGATTCAATCACATGATTTGTGATTGTAAATCCATGTTTTTTAGCATTATTTGCCAGTAAAGTTATCAAGCTATCTTCTTGAAGTTCGATAACGTTGCTGCATTTATCGCATATCAACAAATGTGAGTAGTGCTTGTGCGCATTGCAAGAATTACACTGAATAAAGCTATTGGTCGATTCAACACGATGGATGAATCCTTGCTCTAGAAGAAAGTCGAGTGCGCGATATACAGTGGGCGGTTTAGCCTGCGGCTCACTCGTCTTTAGTTGTTCCAGTAATTCATACGCACTTGATGCTTTAGGGCTAGAACAGATCAGCTCAAAAACCCTTTTTCGTTGAGGAGTGAGTCTCACTCCTCGCACTGTACACATCTCTTCAATTTGTTTTATTAAATTGTGGTCCAAATTTTTCACCAATCACCATTGGACATAGTAATAATATACCATTTCTAGATGAATATCGTTTATCAAACAGTATTTCTGATAGAGCAGTCAGTGAATTGGTCAAGTTTTTGATTATTATGACTGCTTGTAACCCTATACGTTACCTTATTCCCATGTAAAGCGATACTGCTAGAAGCGGAAGGGAGTGCTAACTTTGTGGACTCAAGTTAATCATGTCATTACTGAGGGATCTTGACGGGATAAATACCATTCGACTCTGTCGTATCCTTACATTC
>NZ_BSPW01000086.1 GCF_030161235.1 Vibrio zhanjiangensis
GAATGTAAGGATACGACAGAGTCGAATGGTATTTATCCCGTCAAGATCCCTCAGTAATGACATTTTTTTCCTTCGTAAGCACCTGGCTGGTCGACTTCTCCCATGATATAAATAACATTTGAACCTGCGCGGATTTCTTCTTCCTGTTTAGGGACGAAGATTGTGGTTCCTGGTTGTAGGGTAGGTAGTAGAGAAATATCACCGCTATCTAGATATTCTTTAAGATTGAAAATCTGAGGTTTATTGTTGCTGATCACTCGAATCTGCTCAACGGATGCGTAGCGGGTCACACCTCCTGAACGCATCAGAATGTCGACTAAATCAGAATTTTCTTTGTAGCTAAACGAGCCCGGAGCATTCACCTCGCCAAATACTTTAATCGCTGTGCGACCGTCAGCACTGTCACCTGAATTAGCCAGTTTACTGGCATCAAACTGTTGCTCTATGTTTCCGACCAAAGGAGAGGCGGGAATGAAAATAGTGTCTAAAGACATAAGTTTCGGCAACAAAGTTTCGTCACCAGTATCAAGAAAACTCTTATAATTAAAAGGAAACTTATCGTTACCACGTTTGAGGAGCAAATTGTCGAGTTGGGCGCCAGAGCGTAGCCCTCCGGCTGCGTGGATTGCCATTTGCACATCGGCACTTTTAGTTAGGGTGTATTCGCCGGGAGAGTTTACATATCCTTGTATAGAAATAAGAATTTGCTGCTCAGCAATATAAACGGACGCGGTAGAGAGGTCTCGATATACTTTTCCCAGAGCTTCTAACACCGCTGTTTCAAGTTGTTCTTCTGTGTATCCTGCGACATATAAGGCCCCCACCTCGGGTAAATTGATGCGGCCGCGTTTGTCTACTTGAAAGCCTTTATTGAGCGTTTCTTCTCCTGGCAGGTTCACTTGAACCATGTCACCAATTTGTACCCGCTCTTGTTGCGAGTATGCAGGAAAAGTGAGACCGAGTAATAATATGATTAATAATAGCTTATTCCATATCATAGTAGCCTCCGTTCAGCTTATTCTCCGCAAGATCTTTTGTTTCAATGATTTCAATACTTACCCTACGGTTAGTCAGTCTTACTCCATCGGACTGGCCTTCAAAGAGCGGGAGACTTTCTCCAACTGATTTCGCCTTTATTCGGCTGGGTTCGAGACCAAATATGGTTAGATAACGTGTAACCTGCTTTGCTCTTCCCATAGCTAGCTTTTGGTTGTCAAGCTCGTTACCAATGGCATCAGTATGCCCAGTAACAATGAGGTTAAGGGATTTGTGCTCGCGCAAAATGTTGGCGGCTTGGGCCAAATGCCCCATGTATTTGGGATTTACCTCAGTAGATTTAAATGCAAACTGGTTATCGACGTTTAGTATTTTATAAAGCTTATCAATGACGGCGAGTTGTTGTTGAAAACTGAAGTCGTCGTGAGGCGGGGCACATTTAGCTTGTGAAGTTACATAATCGAGTTGTCTTTCAAGTTCATCGAGGCGCTTTCTTTGGATAACTATATCGTTGGCGGCATCGAGTAATAGACCTCCCTCTAATTCGCGAGCGATTCTATTTTGTTTTTCAATTGCTTGTACTACTGCTGCAGGAAAGCACCAACGGGCTCCTTCCCTAATTAAAGAGTCCAAATGAAGTTTGGCAAGTTGCCAATCAAAGCGAAGTCCGTGTTCTGGTCCAAGAGGTTCATCGGGCATGACGGGAGTAAAGCTAGATTGGATGTATTGCTCTGCAAGTCCACCTCGACCTTCATCGGGATAACTGCTACAGCCAATGGTTGCTATGCTGGTGAAAGCTAGGGCCATATATTTACAAAAGTTAACCATGCCAACGTCCTTTGTTAGTGCCCGTGCTCCCGCTTATAGATTTAGTGAGTGCGAGAGTTCACAGGAATTGCCTTATCTATTCTCAATAGGTTAATGATCTCTAGTGGCTGACCTGTTACGTTTTCAATACGCATCTGACGCTCACGTTCAACGAGGCGCTTATACAGATAAACCAGCGCGCCAACGCCAGAGGAATCCAAAAAGCCCACATTGCGGAAGTCGATTTCAATTTCCAAATGTTGGTCAGCAATGATTTCATCAATGTGTTTTTGCGCAAAACGACTACCATCAGCATCAAGATTGCCGTTGATCTCAAGTGTAAGCATTTCAGAAGTTGTTTTTATTGTGCGTAATTCCATTTTTGTATCTCCTCACGTAGTGTTGTTATCTGAGAAGAGCAGTTTACGTGCCAAAAAATAAATGCTTAATATTCAATGCAATATGAAAAAATTATAGTCAATTCTCATATTGGTAAGTCGGTTTTCTCAATATGAGAAGCGCTTCGACGATGTGACGTACTTGTACAATCCTTAGCTAATCAGAACCGTTTAATTGATAGTTTTGTTTTGTTTTATTCGTTTTGAACATACTCAAATCATAGACGGTTCTTGTTGATTTTTTTGGTGCTTGACCAACAATCAAGCTTTATTGGTTTAAAGCGGATAAAACATATGAATATCAAACTAAATTGTGTTGCTATCGCTTTGTTGTCTTCGTTACCCTGTAATGCAGCAGTGGAAAGCAAAGATAATAAACATGTTTCTGTAATGCTAGCCGAGCTGTATGAGTCGGACGTTGATGTCAATAAATATTGGAAGAGTGAAAAGCTTGATGGTATTAGAGCCATTTGGGATGGAAATACCCTCAGAACACGAAGTGGTCGCAAACTATATGCACCCTTTTGGTTTATCGACGCATTACCTGATGAAATGTTGGAAGGCGAATTGTGGGCTGGGAGAGGAAATTTCAATTTAGTCCAAAATACGGTTTTGGATACAATTCCAACGGAAGCCGCGTGGCAAAAAGTCCGCTTTATGTTGTTTGATGCGCCGCGAGTAACAGGTGATTATATTGCGCGTTACAAATATATTGTTAATTTGGTTGATTCCATTCAAGCTGACCACGTTGATTTTGTGGAACACACCCCGATCAGTTCTGAACAAGATCTGACTCGTTACTTTGACCAGATAAATGACGCCAATGGGGAGGGCGTTATGCTGAGACAGTTTAAGGGTGAATACAAAAGTGGGAGAGGGGATCAATTGCTCAAGATGAAGCGGCACAACGATGACGAAGCTATCATTGTTGGCTACAGAACTGGAAAAGGAAAACTAGAGGGGATGGTCGGAGCGTTACTCGTTCAACTGGACTCAGGTCTCCAATTTTACATTGGAAGCGGGCTAAGTGACCAGTTAAGAGCATCACCGCCTAAACTTGGTTCAAGAATCACTTTTAGACACAATGGTTATACGCATAAAGGCATCCCTAAATTTGCTCGCTTTTTGAGAGTAAGAGTCGATTATGTTACGGACTAGGATTGACGCCACAACGAGTGAATAGGTCTTGCCAATACTTAACATGGGCTAACGATGCTTCTCTAAAGGCTTGGTGATATGTCCTTATTGGATATTGGTATTTTGCATGGCCATTTTCTGTAAAGTTGAGATAGGGGTTGAGATCATTGTAGGTACTGTCAATTTGGGCTAGGTAAGGCTGAATTCCCTCAATAAAGAATTCATGAAATACATTTCTCAAGTAATTAAATTGGGTTCTATCTCTGTTAGTTTGACACACTATGGTTTCATCATATTCTCTGAGTTGCTTGGTTACGGCTTGTAGCTTTTGAGTTGTGTTCAACATGGAATAGCTCAGCTTACCAATAACAGGGTTCTTGTCTAGGACTTCCTGATAGGGTGTTAGCATCACTGACATTTTCGAATAGTCGAGATTGTGGCTAGACAATAAAGCCATGTCTATCTGTTTGAGAGCGTCCAGAACAATAGTGCTTTCTTTGGATTTTTGTAAGGTTAAATAAGAAGATGATTGCATTTGATTTCTCATCGCATCACTTCCGAATAGTAAATTGGAGAGATGTTTTGGAAGTTGGAATTGCTTTATTTTCTGAATGTCTGCCAGCTGAGACTTCAATTCATCAGAGATATAGGGGCTTTCTATGCAACTATTTAATCCGTAGGTCAGTGTTATTTGGTAATCATAGTTGCGGAAATGGTCCTGAACTTTCCCTAATATGGAGTTTCGTTGAGCAATTAAAGAAAACAATCCACACTTTCTCAATTCATAGCTATCGAGAAATCCAATATTAACAGCAGGTATTTCGATAAGTAGTGTTCTTTTATTGGGTAATGTGACAGGTTTATTTTGGGGTACAGCAACGGTTGGACGGTCTTGTATATTGGCGATACGAGATATGTACGTTGCAACCGTTTGATCAAAGGTATCTTGATAGAAATCGCAAGACATAAGCATAGCGGCAGAAAGTAAAACGACGTAAATTCGCATGATTTCCCCAATTAGCTCAAGTTTGCCCAAAGATCAGAGTTGTCTATTTTTAAATCAACCCAATATAAAGTTTATCCTCTACTTTTCTGCAAAGCTTAGTTGAACTTTGTCGGGTTGTTGGTGCATCCAGTAGAGACGAGTGGCGAGCATCACAGCCGCAGAAGACAGCCCGACAATAAAACCAATCCAAAAACCTTTAGCGCCCATAGGCTCGAAAATCCAGTCAGTCATCGCAAGGATATAACCTATGGGTAGGCCCAGAATCCAGTAGGCGATAAAAGTACATTTGAAGATCGCGGACATATCTTTGTATCCTCTAAGAGCACCGGCAGCGACAACTTGTATTGCATCCGTCACTTGATACAGAGCAGCAAACAATAGTAATTGCATTGCAATGCTGATCACCGCTCTGTTGTCTGTGTAAAGTAGAGCAATAAACTCACGAAACGATACGGTTAAAAGAGCGGTGACTAATGCCAATATGACTGAAATGCCTACCGCTACCTGAGATGCGATCATTGCCCCTCGAACATCATTCTCACCTAAACTATGACCCACGCGAATACTTGTTGCGGCGCCAACACTCATTGGGAGCATGAAAATCAATGAGGAAAAATTCATGGCTACTTGATGAGCGGCTACCGTTATTGGGCCGAGAGGAGCGATGAGGATGGCGACAACGGCAAACAGGGTGACTTCAAAAAAGAGTGCAGCAGCAACAGGGAAACCGAGCTTGAATAGCCGTGTCAGTGATGGCCAGTGGGGTTTGTAAAATTGCCCAAACAAATCTATGTGGGCAAATCTTTTTGTTGTGACCACATATAGCAAAAGCAACATGAACATTAGCCAGTAAACAATAGCAGTAGCTACGCCGCAGCCTACGCCACCAAGTGCGGGCGCGCCAAACTTACCATACACAAATATCCAGTTAAGAGGAACGTTGCATACAAGGCCTATAAAACCAATCACCATTGCTGGTTGTGTGAGTGACATGCCATCAGTGAAGCTGCGCAAGGCTTGAAATAGCAAAAATGCGGGTACGGCATAAATAACGGCGTGCATGTAGCCCTCAGTCTTTTCAGCCATGAGTGCTTCTACATTCATCCAACCAATGATTGTCGATGTTTGAAATAAGATAGTAATGATCGGAATAGAAATCAGTATGGCTAATATGCAGCCCTGTTGAATTTCAAAAGGTATTTTCACCTGCCTGCCAGAACCATTTAGCTGAGCGACGACTGGAACAAGTGCCATTAGTAAACCTACGCCAAACAAAATTGAGGGTAACCAAATACTGGATGCGACCGATACCGCAGCCATATCGATCGCGCTCACACCGCCCGCCATAACGGTATCAACAAACCCCATCCCCGTTTGCGCTACAGATGCAATTAATACAGGGATTGCAAGTTTGACTAGCTTGGTTACTTCTTTTTTGTAGAGGTGCACTTAGGACTCCAAAAATTCGGGTGTCGTAACTTGGATTAATACCCCAAGTTTGAAAAACACCTAGAAATACTACGTTGGCTGGGCATTAGCAAGGCTGCTTTTAGAAATGATAATTTATTGTCGAGCGAACCACCACAGAAACATCATAGTTGCGTCACTTGGATTGGTGTGAACCCCGATTTTTATGGCTATCCAACAAACGACTCTAAGTTTAATGTACTTTTTCAACCTAGTCAGTCGTCGCTAGATTTAGAATATTTGTTCATCGTCGGCATCGATAGAAAGTTCGATTTGATCCAACTGCTCGTTTAACGTCATGGTTAAATGGATGGTATGGCAACATGCTGGGCAGTCTTCGTAAAAGTTCTGGTTTCCACCACTTGTGTCTAATTCAATACCAATTCTATGCCCACAGTGAGGACAAGAAACTCTCTTTTCGGAAAATTGACGCATGATCTTCTCCTTTACAACTTTGTATGAAAATGATGCTTTAACCATCTGCATCAAGCCATTCGACTTGATGCAAACTACCATGGTCAGTCCCTATGTATCATAGCTGCGTAGTTAATACATAAAGCATAACTAAACTTATGGGGAACTTTAGATTATATTTACTGAAAATACGGACAGGGGTGAATAAGCACTTGAATTTTTTAACGTTCAATGAAATTCACTTTCTAAAATTTTTGGGTTAAGGTTTTTGATTAATATGAAAGAATATGATTAATTGTCGTCTCACATTGATCCAAGTATATGCCGCCAAATTGATTATAATGGTTCAATAAGTGGTAGAGATTATAAATTTCCTTGCGTTGGTGATAGTTAGCATCGAGAGGAAAAACACTCTCATAACCACGATAAAAATCTGGATGAAACTTAGAAAAAAGCTCAGTCATTGCGAGGTCACATTCTCTGTCTCCCCAATAACATGCTGGGTCAAAGCAGACTGGCCCGAATGGTGAAGTGGCAACGTTTCCACGCCAAAGATCACCGTGAATTAAAGAAGCTCTAGGTTGATGATGAGCAAGGCGGTCTTGAATGAGGTGGGTAAAATCATCAATCTCGACTAAGGTTACGCCTTTTTCTTTTAAAAGCTGAAGTTGCCAACCGATACGTTGCTCAGCGAAAAAACGTCCCCATTTCTTGTCCCATTTATTAGGCTGCAGTGTTGAACCAATGTAATTGTCTTGGTCAAAACCGTACTCTTTTTGTTCTCCCCAAAGATGTAATTTGGCAAGCTGTTGGCCAAACAGATAAGAGTCATCAGCCTCATCAAGAGGTTTGAGTGGAAGATAGTTAAGGATCAGAAACGCATGATCCTTATTTTTTCCAGTTAGTATATGCTCTGGGACTGAGACCATTTCACTTTGTCTAAGAGCATGAATATTTTCTGCCTCAATCTCAAAATTAGGATAGAAGTCACTTTGGTTGATTTTAACAAAATAGCGCTGCTCACCATCGCTTATCATGTAGCAATCGTTTATGTCGCCTCCATTGATAGCTTTCTTTTCAACAATATCAAAAGAGAACATGAGTGTGTCAGATAGTTGGTCTGCAATCGCTTGCCACATATTTTGATTCACCATGATAAGTATGATGCTGATATTGTAGAATAAGGCTCTATTCAAATCTTAATCAGACGGCAAAAATTTCAACTGTTTAACTGAACTCTTGGACAAATTAACTATTATGTGATCCTAATCATGATATCAGCCGACAATTTGAAAATGCCAACTTAAATGAACTACAAATATACAGGTTAATCTACTGTTAGGCTCTTGTCGGAGCAATACTTAGCATGATGCAATGTAATGAGTTTTATTCATGTATCTGAATCGAGTTGGGTTGTGAAAAATCATTGATATGTCTTAGTATTAAATAGTGGCTCGAAAAACATAAAAATGAATGGAGAACGACAGTGGTTGTTGAAACCGATGGCTACCTTGCACTGATTGAGCATCTGGCTTTTAATCTCGATGTTTTTTCATCAGATGATGGGGATATTGGAGCAGAAAGCGTTGAAGATGTGGTCACCGATATGGTGGCTAGTAATATCATGACAATTTTTGAGCAAAACCCTGAGCTACATTCTACAGTTCGCTTCCAGCTTTTAAAAGAAGTAGATTCTGTGGTCGAGGACTTGGGTGAAGTTCTTGCTGGGGTTTGGTCAAAGCCGGCCACCAACGAACAAATTGCCTTTCTCGACGAATTTATCGCGCTTTTGAAAAACTTATTTGATTCTGCGGTAGCGAAATACGACTAAAGTTAATCTAACTCAGGCGGTGAATATACCCGTCTGAAATGCCAGAATGTTGAAGCCCAATACGGGTTGTCCAATCTAGAAATCACGACTCCTTTTGACGTTGACGCATGCATGAATCGTTTTTGCCCGAGATATACGCCCACATGTCTTACTGAAGGAGATGTCTTGAAAAATGCTAAATCTCCCACCTGAGCATCATCATACTCGACTTGTTGTCCCACTTTAACCTGTAATTTAGTGGTTCTAGGTAGACGTAACTTAACCGTATTTAAGTACGCCAACTGAACGAAAGCTGAACAATCTATTCCATATTGGTTATTTCCCCCCAGTCGATAAGGTACGCCTTCCCAGTCATGATAAAAACTCAGAAAGTCAATCTTCAACTCATTTGCAGCGGGTGACACTAATCCATCAAAATGCGTTGGTTCTGAGCGATCTTCTTTTATATGGGATGTGCAACCTGCTATGGTGAGCCATAGTATCGTTGCCAAAGCCTGTCTTATTCGTCTATCCATGATTTCCATTCTTAGTGATTTCTAAATGGTTGAGTGAGCATGTTGTCAATTCTTTGCTCGCTGGCTGTTTGAAATTGAGTGATGCCTATTTTTATACCTTGATGCCCAAGCTCTGGTTGGTCGGTGTAAGTATTAAAACATCTATCCCAGATGGACAAAAAGAAGCCAAAATTTGAATGTGTTTCTTGTGGATTTCTGGAATGATGGACTCTATGCATGTCTGGTGTGACGATTATTTTTCTCATTAATGAGTCCAAATCAAGTGATAATCGAGCATTGCTATGATTAAACATGGCACTGGCATTAAGGATGATTTCAAACACAATCACAGTAATGGGAGAGATGCCTAATAAAACAATCGCAGCAATTTTAAGCCACATCGATAGAATTATTTCTATCGGATGAAATCGTGTTCCTGTAGTGACATCGATGTCTTGATCACTATGATGCATTCTATGTAATCTCCACAGCCAAGGTATTTTGTGAAAGATAAGGTGCTGAGAATAGATTACGAAATCAAGGATCAAAATGCCTAGGAAAAACTCGGCAAGTGTTGGTAATTTAATGGCGTGCATAAGTCCCCAACTGTTTTGCTGCGCAATATTGGCTGCATCAAAGGCAAGAATTGGCATAAAAATACTTAGGCAAAGAGAGTTGAGTGATACTAGGCCGAGATTATTTGCCCATCGGTAGGTCTTGTTTTGGCTAAGTCTCCGTCTAGGCATTTTCCATTCCCAAAGGGCACATAACAATAACACGGCTATAAATATACTAAGTCGAATGATATCTGGGCTGTCCATAATATGGTTTTCTCCCTCCCTTGTTTGCAACATTTCGGTTGCAATGTAAACTTGAACTCTTTGTTATTATCTATCAATTTTCATGAGAATCCACGCCTATCATCATCTGTACGAACAGCGTTTGCTATCTTCAACTCGGGTCTATCAAGCTAGAGGTAGCAAGGTTAAGCGATGTTCGTTTTGTCAAGTTGAGCAACGCCTTTGTCTGTGTTCATATCAGCCCAACATCAATACAGATTGTGATCACCAAGCGATTCTGTCGTACCTTAATTACCAAGCGACTTTGTCATTACGTTAACT
>NZ_BSPW01000087.1 GCF_030161235.1 Vibrio zhanjiangensis
GAAATGGGTGATCGGATAATCCCGAAATAACTGATCGGAATGCTCCGAAATATGCAATTGATATACAAAACGATTACTTCCCTGATGGTAGATTTCCTTTGTGGAACACGGATAAGATTCTAATAAACACCAAAGAATTAATTGCTAAAGCCAACCAACAGCATGTTCCGGTATTTCTTGTCCAACACATATCTTCAGCCCCTAAAGGAATGGCACCTTTCTTTGAAAAAGGTAGTGAAGGAGCAAATATCCACCCAGAAATAATGGCAATATGCCCGAATGCTGAAGTTATACAGAAACAGCATGCCGATAGTTTTCATCAAACTCATTTAGAGGAATCGCTGGGAAAGTTCGATATTGATGAATTGCTTATATGCGGGATGATGACGCAAAATTGCGTTACGCATACTGCAATATCGAAGAAAGCAGAAAAATATAAAGTTTCAATTATTGAAGATTGCTGTACAACCACAGATAAGATGATTCATAAAATAGCTTTAAATGCAGCATCACCTCGTATACCTCTAGTAACGTTTTCCGAAGTGTTATGGTATGGAGAGCCATAAGAAAAGTATTACAAACTCAGTGCCGTCAGTGGTCACTGAGTACTTCTGTTAAAACAGAATGGGGCATTTTTGTGCCAGCCAAGCTCTCGATGACACATTGATGGACAATTGTCATTTTCAGAAAACCTAACATTAGCAAACCATGAATAACTGCAGGTATGGCAAAGTTGTTATGAAGTGTTAGTGCGATAAGTAAATCGCACTAACAAAAGATTGTTTCTGTCTGTCAATACGGATTAAAGAATTTAAGTTAAATCACCCTAAATACACTGCGATAGAAAAAATACCAACAGGTAAACCACCGAGCAACATATAAGCACCAAACCACCACCAAAATTTTTTGTAAGCCGTGTATATTGAACCTACAAAGAAACTTAAAGGAACTACAAAAAACACCCATACGATGATTAAACTATCAGGAATCCACCCTTGCTGAGGTGGGTCTTCGGGGTGAGGCTCTGTATTATAAAAAAACCAATCGGGAATAAGTTGTATGTTGAATACGATAGAAAGCAACAAATCTAAATACGCTATTAGCGGTATAATTAAAAAGAACTTCACCTTTAAGCTCATAGACTAAAATCCATCTTAGTAATAAATGGCTGATATCCATACTCCTTAAAATGCTGTAATAAGTACCATGACCTGAACCCTTCTAACCATTCATAAGGCTTACCATCATTTTCTTTTATACCATCAAATGAGTTATGATCAATATCTCTAACATCTAAACCAAAATGATCCTGAATCTCATACTTAAAAGTCCCTCTAATTTGATTTCCTTTATATTCGAGGTTTTCAACATAAACACGCATAGACCAAATACCATGTATGGTTAGAACAGTCCCATCGAATAGACTTTTTTTCGATATGGGGAAATGAGGCAAATTAGAGGGGCGCTTGCCACCTTTGCCTAAATAACGGCTGCTAATATCAACTATATTATCGGGTAGCTTCCCATTTTGAAGACTCTCTTCTAAGCATTTTTTTAGCGCTTGATGAAATCTAGCGGTAGTCTCATGCTCTTTTAAAGCCTTATCTAGCAATGGGTTGTTGTAATACCCCCCCTCATTACGCTCAAATTTATCAACCATTTCAGAGAAAACAGAGCTTGTTTCAAACCCTAAAATGCTACCGACCGTAACGTTAGAGAAAACCTTTCCTAAAGATCTCATACGTTCGAAATGTTCACTTGCAGGTAAGGAAAACTGGTCTTCGCTAAGGGAAGTATGTGAACCATCAGAAGCAATATTATCTGGGTCATAATTAACACTTTGAGAAAATGGCTGCATCAATCCATAGGACTCTATTTTAAAACGGTCTTCATCACCAAAAGTCATATCAGGCGCATCAAAATCATCCATTTTGTTTTGTGTTTGATAGACCAATAATGGGAAGTTACCACCTACAGGTTTCCACTCTTCAGCCAATTTACGCTCAGCAAGAACGCGCTCTCTATTTTCAGCCCAACGTTTCTGATCCTTAGCGGTATAGGTTAATTCTGCTCTGCGCTCTTGACGTTGACGCTCCGCTCTTTCTCTTGTGGTTTCTTGCCTTTCTTCTGGGGCGTACGGGAAAGATTCATACCGCATTTCAGTTCACTCACACAAAAATAAGGGCGATGGTATCAATAATTTCAGTAAGTTATAATCTCCAACAAGGCATTTTTATACATTAGTCACCAAATAGTTATTTTGATTGCTTAAACGCTCGAAGTGACGCTTTTAGTCCCCTACATCCGCGAGCAATATGGACAATTTTGTTTTAGCGCAAGACCTAATAACGCCTTGTTATGTCTCGGTACTGCTCAAGCTACGAACCCTTTTTAGAAACCAGTCATTTAGTTCTGTCGATGAGAGCATTTCAATTGCTCCTGTATCAAAATGAGATACACCTTGATCTTTTAGTAACCCTTTTGATACGAGATCAGCACAAAATAACATGGAAGATGACTTAGTTAGTGAGGTCAAAACTGTAGGAATTTTTTCCACCAATATGTACCCGTTGCTCTGATGAGCGATTTTCAGTATTTCCATTTGGATATCAGATAACTTATTGACCAGATTCAGTGCTGCTTCAGTTTCATCCCATGAACACTCTCCAATTAGACATGAAGCAGATAAACTGGCAAATCGTTTTATCTTTTCGCTTGATTTCGTTTTTGCCACTTTATCAAGTGATGATTGAAACAAATCAAATATCACTTCATCATCTTGAGCAATCGATTGAAGTTTCAACTCTTCAACTTGAGCTGATAGCTCAGATATATATGCTTCTAAACGCTTTTGAGCAAAACCCTGAGCCTTGTCGGTAAGTACATTATCTATATATGTACCAACCCAAGGAACTCCGCCGATTAACGCCCGAGTCACTTGAGAACCACTATATAGCTTTGAAATTTTGATATCTAAGGAAAGAGTAGGATCATTTCCAATTTCAAACTTTTCATTGCGATTCATAAAATTCTCCTATAGAGACCAACGTCTATTATGTTTTATTTTCGCTCTACTGAAAGATCTTGAGATAAAAAGTTAGGAATATCTTTGAATTCAGATAGTTTATAGTTCTCTTTAAGACTGTCTATAGGATTTCGACCAATAAGTGCTAAACCTAGGCTGCCTGAAACACGTTTAAGAGTTTCATCGTTAACAATTTCTTCATCAAGTGAAGTCGAAAGGAAGAAGTCTTCCGAATATAAGAAGATCATGTAATTGGATAATGCCAACTTATCTTCTAGTGCTAACTTGTTAAACTGACGGATAAACTGACGATATCTAGTATCGTTTTTGTCTATAAACATCATAACAATACTGGTCTCTTCAAGAGGAAAAACGGCTAGGTGCAAATGTTGCATTTTATATTTAGGATCGTGATTATAAAGATCATTTATAACATCTCCTTCCAAATCCACTGCAAGTGCTATTTTATGCTGAAATGCAATAGGTACGACGTAATTGAGCTTTTCATAGAAAAATAAGTAGTATTCATCTTGCACGCATTTCGCGTCTACCTTTTTTGCACGCTCAAAGCCTCGGACATTCTCTTTTAGGTCAATATCTTTGATATTATTGATCGAACTTAGGTCAATACCGGAATCATCTGATAGATGATCATGAAACGCTATTTCAAATGCTCTTTGGCTAACAGTTTTTAGATAGTTTTTCATTGCGATCTGAGCAAGCGTTTTTTGCTTAATTTCACTGTCGTAAGTAGCTTTACTTTCGTAATTACTAAAAATTTTTCCATCGCAATCTCTACAGATAACTTGGAAAGTGCCTGCATTATTTACTCCAGATTCTGCATTTAACAAAGGAAGATCAATTAACCCACCGTGAGCTAATAACTTTCCACCATTAGCAATGTTCTTCAAAAATGACGCTGGAATTGAGTGAGAGTTGCAATAACTTGTTGTTGTTTTTTTGCAATACAAACACTTGCCACTTTTACTATTCTTTCTACTTTCTGAAGCTATTTGACTATTTTTTTTACTGAAATCGACTTTATTCTCCAACATTTCTTTCTTTTCAGTTTCTGAAACGTTGGACAAATTGAATATTTTATCCATTTGTTCTCTCCATTTGTAAAAAACATAACAGTCTTTTTTCAACGGACAATGTCCACACTTGGCAGAGATAAAATATGGACATGATGGCAGTAACTGACTGATTAATTGCCTAAAATTTAGGGTAATGAATACAAAGGTGGAACATGTCGTCCTAATAAGATTCATCATGACACTTGAAGGAAAATAGTCAACTAAGTTTATAGCATACGTGTACTGAAGAAGGCGAAATTCCACGAATTTTGGCATGATCGAAAAACGAAATGGGGCAGCTGCGTTTGTGCAGGAAACTTACCTATAGCTCGTAGATGGACAAGAATGGGTTGGGGTTGGAGTTCGAGATCTAAATCGTTAGATTCGGATAAGCTGAATTTGGGGAAAGCGAAGTAAACGGCTTTGATTTTCTAAAGTATTGGCTGCTCACGCAGCCAAAAGAATGCTATTACCGATTGGCAAGAGAAGGGCTCATATGAATTATGCATCTTGTTGCTTAAATTCTTTAACACCTTTTTCAGTTTTCCAGTTGGTAAGATGCTCAGCTAAGTGGTTAATCTCAGCAACTGCAATTACTGCTAAAGTTTGATCGTTGGATTCAATTTTATTTATTGCCTTTGGAGACGAATGTATAGCTAAAATTACGCCATAAGATTGATAGTCTTTGAATCCGTCCGGAGACTTTAACTCAATACTTAGTCCATTTTTAACAATAGTTTCATATCGTCTAAGCTTGTTTGTTTCTTGTTCTGTGAAGATTTTTTCAAGAAACTGTTCTGAATTACTGATGCTGTTAACTAAAACTGTCAAATGAGAATTGTGCTTCTTTGCAATATCAACAGCAAACGCATAAGCCCCTCTTAACTCCTCCGCTGACACAATTGCCGGAGAAAAATAAGCGTACCTTTCCATATGTATAGCTCCATTATTGATGGTAAACATAACGTCGCAAACAGTGGCGCTAACACCAATGTCGCAGCAACAAAAACCTTTAAACCACTAACACCCAAGCGTTAAGCGTCCATCTGATTTGCTTTGTTAGGCATTTTCCGTCGTGTTACGCCAAAGCTCGTTAGCCACACTAGTCATAGCTTCAATAATTTCAAAGATATACACTTGTGTAACTTCAAGGTGGACTCTAGCAAATTGATGCGAATTTAAATTTAGACTGCTGGCAACAATTCTAAGTTGCTTACTATGCGAATTCTCATCTAAGTGTCCAGCATTGTGAGCAATGATATTCCTGATATCTCTTGCTTCGACGACTTTTCTCCAATAGACAGTACCAGTAGGAACTTCAATTTCAGCGACTTTACGCAGGTAGTTTTTTGCTCGCTCAATACCTAAGCCGCTATATTCTTTTAAAGTACAATTTGTAGTGGTCAACAAATTCCGGACACAGATTTAAGCCGATTCTCGGCATCCACTGGC
>NZ_BSPW01000088.1 GCF_030161235.1 Vibrio zhanjiangensis
TTCGAACCTTCGACCGCCTGGTTCGTAGCCAGGTACTCTATCCAGCTGAGCTACGAGCGCGCTGAGTTTGATATTGAACCAACAATATCAGGAACCGGAATCCCCAAATGAGAGTGGCGCGTCCTGGAGGATTCGAACCTCCGACCGCCTGGTTCGTAGCCAGGTACTCTATCCAGCTGAGCTAAGGACGCACGGGAGACTAATAAAGTTCTATTAGACTTAAAATAATGGCGCGCTCGGAAGGATTCGAACCTTCGACCGCCTGGTTCGTAGCCAGGTACTCTATCCAGCTGAGCTACGAGCGCGCTAAGTTTGATATTGAAACAACAATATCAGGAACCGAAATCCCCAAATGAGAGTGGCGCGTCCTGGAGGATTCGAACCTCCGACCGCCTGGTTCGTAGCCAGGTACTCTATCCAGCTGAGCTAAGGACGCACTGATTTCCTAAAGCAAATATGTGAAGCATATCACTTTAAGTTTTGTTTAAAACAAAAAATTGACACTAGGCCAACTAATGGCGGTGAGGGAGGGATTCGAACCCTCGATGCGGCTACAAACCGCATACTCCCTTAGCAGGGGAGCGCCTTCAGCCTCTCGGCCACCTCACCGATTTATTCCTTGGTAAGGAATGGCGCGCTCGGAAGGATTCGAACCTTCGACCGCCTGGTTCGTAGCCAGGTACTCTATCCAGCTGAGCTACGAGCGCGCAATGATACTTGTTTTAAACCGCTCAGTTAAGAGCTTTGCAAGATGGCGGTGAGGGAGGGATTCGAACCCTCGATGCGGCTACAAACCGCATACTCCCTTAGCAGGGGAGCGCCTTCAGCCTCTCGGCCACCTCACCGTCTTGCGGAGGCACATATTACGATTTACCAAAGATATGTCAAACGTTTTCTTGGTAAAAACCATAAAAAATTGACTAAGCGTCGTCAATTTAATCAAAGCGATGCTAATTCACTCTTTTTGCTAAAAATGCTTATATTAATAACATAAAAAAGGCCAACGTATCGTCGGCCTATTTTTCTTATTAGTAATTACCCGAAGTAGTATTACCATTACCTTTTTCAGCTTGAATGCGCATGTAAATTTCTTCACGGTGAACAGACACTTCTTTAGGTGCATTTACACCAATACGAACCTGATTACCTTTTACGCCAAGTACAGTGACTGTGACTTCATCGCCGATCATGAGTGTTTCGCCAACGCGGCGAGTTAAAATTAGCATTCTGTGCTCCTTGAGTAATCTCTGATTTTTCTTGCTATGAAGCTATTATCCAACAAAAGTTATATTTTCGTAAACTTTATTCTCAAACTTGGTCAACCAGAATAAGCCAGTTTTGACTGATAGTTAATCGCTTGCGCTGAGACAAAGTATGCATGATGCAATATGTTCGCCGCTTTGTCGATGTTTTCTGGGGGTAATATCCAAGTCAAGGATTGTGGGTTGATATCACAATGCATCGCATTAATGCCTTGATCATTCAACAATACATGAGTCAATTCAGTCAATTCGGCAAGATGTCGGCCAACCAAGGTTAATAAGCTAACCTTTTTGCTAGTGCCTATTTTGTCACCCAAAGTTAATTCCAACTTTGCATAGACTTCGTCTTTTACAACAATGGTAACCCTGCCTTTGCTTTCCATCACAGCCCAAATCTGAACTCCTAACATGTGGCTTTGCCTCTCAAAACTGAGGTACCCATCACTGGCTACCGTCAAGCAACGCATATCGCGCTGAAGAGCAAGGCCACAAATCGATTGCAAAGGCTCACTGCCTTTCACTAAACTGCCGACAGAAGAACTGAATGTCGATAAAACTCGCAAAGGGACGTTGTTTTGCCAAGCGTATTGTACCGAAGGCAAATGAAGCACTTTTGCACCTTTGCTGGCCATCTCTTCCATTGATGCGAAATCAATAACATCAATTTTTTTAGCATCTGGAACCACGCGAGGATCACAGGTGTAAATACCATCAACATCAGTAAATATTTGACATTCATCCGCTTGGAGTTTCCCCGCAAGAGTTACCGCGCTCGTATCAGAACCGCCCCTCCCCAAGGTGGTGATGTCCCCACTCTCATTAACCCCTTGAAAGCCTGCTACTATCACGATTAAGTCCTGAGCTAGCAGTGCCTCAATGGCGGAGGTGTCAATGTCAATAATCGTTGCATCATTATGCTGATGATCAGTAACAATATTCGCTTGCGCCCCGGTCAGCGAGCGCGCTGGGTAACCTTGTTTATTCAAGGCTATTGCCAGTAGTGCCATCGATACTTGTTCACCCGCAGAAAGCAAAACATCGAGTTCTCTCGCTGTGGGTACACTGTCTATTTGTTTGGCTAAATCCATCAGCCGGTTCGTCTCTCCTGACATCGCCGATACGACAACAACAACTTGATTACCATCATCTTTTGCCTTAATGATGTGCTCGGCTACTTTGTGGATATTTTCAATAGATCCAACAGAAGTTCCACCGAACTTTTGCACGATAAGGGGATGTTTCACCAGTCTTCACCTTCCCAAGACCGCAGTCTCATTCGCACCACACCCATTGAGTATTTAATGGCTTGTGGTTGTAACTAAAAAACCAAGAGATCGTAAGCCCATCAAAATGAGCTATGAATTCATCTGGTTGACTTAAACATTACGCTCAGCCAGTGATGGTTGAGCGTAAAAAATTTATAGGCGTTCTTCTAACCAAGGTTGAATGGTCTTCATGGCATTAGGTAGCGCAGCCACGTCAGTGCCGCCAGCCTGAGCCATGTCAGGACGACCGCCCCCCTTACCACCAACTTGTTCCGATACCATTTTAACCAAATCTCCCGCCTTCACTTTGTCAACAAGGTCTTTGGTCACTCCAGCGATTAGACTTATTTTGCCATCACTAACATTGGCTAACATGACAACACCGCTACCCATTTGATTTTTAATGTCATCAACCATAGTACGCAAGTTTTTGCTATCAGCACCTTCCATGCCAGCAACCAACACTTTGGTGCCATTGATTTCTTGAACTTTACCCATGATGTTGGCACTTTCAGCTGCAGCTATTTTATCTTTAAGTTTTTGCAGCTCTTTCTCTAACGCTTTGGCTTTAACCGCAGACTCCACAAGCTTGGCTTCGTATTTTGCTTGTTGTGTTTCGATTGCATCAAGTGCTGCTTCACCCGTTACAGCTTCGATACGACGAATACCTGCGGCAATGCCACCTTCCGATGTAATTTTGAACAGACCAATGTCGCCTGTATTTGAGGCGTGAATCCCACCGCACAATTCGGTTGAAAAGTCTCCCATAGAAAGAACACGAACTTCATCATCGTATTTCTCGCCAAACAAGGCCATCGCTCCTTTCTGCTTAGCCGACTCTATATCCATGATTTGGGTTTCAATCACATGGTTATGGCGAATCTGAGCATTGACCAAACGTTCTACCTCTCTAAGTTCAGCGGGTGTTACCGCCTCTAAGTGAGAAAAGTCGAAGCGTAAGTTTTCAGGCCTAACCAAAGAGCCTTTCTGTGTAACATGATCACCCAATACTTGACGAAGCGCGGCATGTAACAAATGCGTGGCTGAGTGGTTTAACGAGATCGCAGCTCGGCGCTTTGCGTCAACTAAAGCTTGAACTTCATCACCTTTGGCTAGAACACCTTCGGCCAATACACCATGGTGTGCGATAGCATTTCCGAGTTTCTGTGTATCTTCGACCTTAAAAAGCCCCGACTGTGTTTTAAGCATCCCAGTGTCACCACATTGACCGCCAGATTCTGCATAGAAAGGCGTTTCATCCAGGATCAAAATCGCTTTATTACCCGCCGATAGTGACTCAGTGGCTTCACCGTCAAGGAAGATTTCAGTAATTTGACTATTACCTTGTGTAGCTCCATAACCACAGAAATCAGAATGGGCCTGAGTTTTGATTGTCGCATTGTAGTCTGTACCAAACTGACCTGCTTCACGAGCACGCTGGCGCTGCGCTTCCATCGCTTGCTCAAAACCCTGCTCATCGATCGAGAATTCACGCTCTCGAGCAACATCATTGGTGAGATCAGCTGGGAAACCGTAGGTGTCATAAAGTTTGAAGACGGTTTCACCGTCCAGTACTTTGCCTTCGAGGTTATCCAAAGCTTCAGTAAGAATCGCCATACCACGCTCTAGAGTGCGGCTAAAGTTTTCTTCCTCAATGCGCAGGACTTTTTCAACCATCGCCTGTTGCTTCTTAAGCTCTTCACCAGCCGTCCCCATCACTTCAGCCAAAACACCAACGAGCTTATGGAAAAAGACGCCCTTAGCACCAAGCTTATTACCATGGCGCACGGCACGACGTATGATTCGGCGTAAAACATAGCCACGACCTTCATTGGAAGGCATCACGCCATCGACAATCAAAAATGAACATGAACGAATATGATCGGCAATCACTCTAAGCGATTGGTTAGAAAGGTCTTGATATCCTATCGTCTGCGCCGCCGCTTGGATCAGCTTTTGGAATACATCGATTTCGTAGTTTGAATGAACGCCTTGCATAATCGCGGATATACGCTCGATGCCCATCCCTGTGTCAACGGCAGGCTTAGGTAACGAGTCCATGGTGCCGTCGGCATGACGGTTAAACTGCATGAATACGTTGTTCCAGATCTCAATAAAACGATCACCATCTTCTTCTGGAGTTCCTGGACGGCCGCCCCAAATGTGCTCCCCGTGATCATAAAAGATCTCGGTACATGGACCACAAGGACCTGTATCACCCATGGTCCAGAAGTTATCAGACTCATATTGTTTACCGCCTTTTTTATCACCAATCCGTACAATACGATCAGCAGGAACGCCAACTTGTTTGTTCCATATTTCAAACGCTTCATCATCTGTTTCATAAACAGTCACTAAAAGACGATCTTTCGGTAGTTTTAATACTTCGGTTAAAAATTCCCATGCATACGCGATGGCATCTTCTTTGAAGTAATCGCCAAAACTGAAGTTACCGAGCATTTCGAAGAAAGTATGATGACGTGCAGTAAAGCCTACATTTTCTAGGTCATTGTGTTTGCCACCAGCACGTACACAACGCTGAGCCGTAGTTGCACGAGTATAGGCGCGTTTCTCTGCACCTAAAAAGCAATCTTTAAATTGGTTCATACCTGCATTAGTAAACAGCAGGGTTGGATCATTGTGTGGGACCAAAGATGAACTCTCTACAATTTGGTGTCCCTTGCTTTCAAAGAACTTGAGGAACGCATTACGAACCTCGTCAGTGCTCATGTACATGCAGCGCTTCCTAGAAATAATCGAGTTAGAATTTTGCGCTATTGTAGATCATGCCAAGCGCCACGACTAGGCCCTGTTGATCTTTCACGCACTATTTTTGATCGATAAGGGGGTTCTAGGGGACAATATCTATTAGTATGAGCAGCCTTATCCAAAAAATGTATTTAGGCTAGGATACATTGAGTCGGTGATGACTACTGGACAACATTAATCTTCAATCAATCTGATTGATTATTTAGCGCATACTCTATCTGCTCAAACCTGAAACCTCGATATTGAAGAAAACGAACTTGCTTAGCGTATGCTTTGGGATCTTCTGCCTTCTGGCCTTTGAATTTTTTATCTGCCACCTGTTTTGCTCGTTCAAACCAGTCTTGCGGCTCTTCCTCCATCGCTCTATCCACCACAAAATCTGCCACTCTTTTTTGCTGTAAATCCTGGCGAATACGTAACTCACCATGGCCTTTGTAAACATGCTGACGTATTTGACTTTTGGCATAGCGGAGATCATCGAGATAATGATGATCAAGGCAAAAA
Organism: Vibrio zhanjiangensis; assembly: GCF_030161235.1. Taxonomy (GTDB): domain Bacteria; phylum Pseudomonadota; class Gammaproteobacteria; order Enterobacterales; family Vibrionaceae; genus Vibrio; species Vibrio zhanjiangensis. Next base: position 5,801 of record NZ_BSPW01000088.1, read on the forward strand.
TTTATCGCGTCATAAATTGCCTTTTCATCGAAACCTTTGTAAATAAGCTTTTGATAAAGTTCATACTCACCGTGATCTCTTCTGCTCAAAAGTTGGATCGCAGTGTCTTTAGCCGTTAAAGAAGGTAATACTCTTTTAAACATAGTTGTCCTAAGGGCTAATATGAAAAAGCCCCGCACAAATGGCAGGGCTGACTCTCTATATTTTGGGTTACAACTCTTCTTGCTCTGGAATTTGCTCTAACTCAACATCGTCAGCTTTGACATCTGCGGGAGAAAGCAACATATCACGCAAAGTCGCATCAATCGTTCGAGACACGTCAACATTATCACGTAAGAATTTTGCTGCATTCGCTTTCCCTTGGCCGATTTTATCACCATTGTAGCTATACCAAGCACCAGCTTTCTCAATCAGTTTATGCTTCACACCTAAATCAATCAGCTCACCTTCACGGTTAAAGCCTTGCCCATACATAATTTGAGTTTCCGCTTGTTTAAATGGCGCTGCAATCTTGTTCTTAACCACTTTGATACGAGTTTCGTTACCAACAACTTCATCGCCCTCTTTGATCGAGCCTGTACGGCGAATATCTAGACGTACCGAAGCATAGAATTTCAACGCATTACCACCAGTAGTGGTTTCTGGGTTACCAAACATAACCCCTATCTTCATTCGTATTTGGTTGATAAAGATACACATACAGTTAGACTGCTTAAGGTTACCCGTCAGTTTACGCATAGCTTGCGATAACATTCGAGCCTGAAGCCCCATGTGGCTGTCACCCATCTCACCTTCAATTTCTGCTTTTGGTGTTAAAGCCGCAACGGAGTCAACGACCATAACGTCAATTGCACCAGAACGAGCCAAAGCGTCACAAATTTCAAGTGCTTGTTCACCAGTATCTGGCTGAGACACAAGCAAGGCATCAATATCAACACCCAATTTTTTAGCATAAACAGGATCAAGAGCATGCTCCGCATCAATAAAAGCACACGTTTTTCCTTCACGTTGAGCAGCAGCAATAAGCTCAAGAGTCAGTGTGGTTTTACCTGATGACTCGGGGCCATAAATCTCAACAATACGTCCCATTGGCAGGCCGCCAGCACCTAATGCAATATCAAGAGAAAGTGAGCCAGTAGAAATGGTCTCCACATCCATAGCACGGTTGTCACCGAGACGCATGATAGAACCTTTACCGAATTGCTTTTCAATCTGACCAAGTGCTGCTGCGAGCGCTTTCTGTTTGTTATCGTCCATCACTTTCTCCACTTCACTCATCAAGTTTGTTGATGATATTTGAATGCTTATTACTGCTTCAGAGCTATTCTGAGCCATCAATACAAATTATTATACTGTTGATTCATACAGTGTCCATAGCTGTTGATGTTTTTTTTGTATATCACTCATATCTTATTAATTTTTGTGAAGTTAATTTTAACTCCTCAGTTTTTCATACAGTACTTGCAAAGCATGGATGACCGCTTGCTGTCGCACCTCAGTCCTATTTCCAGAAAAACAGCAGGTCTCCACTTTTAACCATCCTTTATCATCAGCCCAAGCAAAACATACGGTGCCGACCGGCTTTTCAACGCTACCACCATCTGGCCCAGCGATACCACTAACAGATACGCCAATATTTGCATTGGAATGCTTGAGCGCACCTTGTACCATTTCCACCGCCGTAATCTCACTAACCGCACCATGCGATTGAATGGTGTCTTCGGCAACCCCTAACATCTCAATTTTGGCGGTATTGCTGTAGGTAACAAAAGCGCGATCAAACCAAGCAGAGCTTCCAGGTATATCCGTGATGGCTGCAGACACACCACCTCCAGTACAAGACTCTGCCGTTGTGAGAACTAGCTTTTGAGACAATAATAAGTCTCCCATGCGTTTACTTAATGTCATACTCAACTTATCACCTATCCATCAAAAGACTGGGCACTGCCTATCATAGCCGACGTGGTAAAAAGTTAGCCAACAAAAGATTGCTGAAGTGCTAACTTAAGCTCTTGTTCTGCTTGTTCTATTACTTTCTGAGCTTTTTCACGTTGCTCTCTACCCTCTTTAGCCCTTGCGAGAGTATTATTAAGAGTCTCGATGGTTAATTGATTAACCGTCTGAAGCGAATCTAAGTCCAGAATTCCACGTTGGTAATTTTCGGCGATTTGCTCTTCCAATACTTTAAGCTTCTCTGCATTCTGCACGTATTGTTTATTCGTATAATCCTTGACAGCCTTCGTTATTTGTAATGCGTTTTCTTTCTCATAATTGGATATAGCGATTAAGAACTGTCGTTTCCATAAAGGGAAAGTGTTATGTATGATATCCTGTATATCTTCCATTAACATTTTATTCCCTTCCTGAGACAAACGAATCTGTGGCGCTGTTTGAATCGCCGCCAGCTTGGTCAGTTCTAAGTTATGAATCCGTTTTTCCAACCTTGCTACTGCTTGAGTAGCGTCACGGCATTGCTGTGCATCCAAGGCATCAGAACTCTGTTCTGACTTACTCAACAGCTCAGGCAAAAGTTCTTGGTTAAGTTGAGCTAACTTGTATCGCCCTGCTTCTATGTAACGTTCAAGTTCATTAAGCAGACCCAAGTTATATTGATACAGCTCGTCTAGCTGATTAACATCATGAGCAAGCTTTGCCTGCTGTCCCTCTAACCGTTCAGCTAATGAATCAAGCTGTTTTTTTACCGAATCAAAACTGGTAGAAAACTTTTTGAACGAGTCAAAAAGTTCGCCAATTAAAGGAAGCTTGGACAAAAAGCTGCGCTGACCAAGTTGCTCAAAATCACTAGTATCCATTGAAGCAACCATAGCCTGAAGAATGTCTCCAGCTTCACCACTATCTCGAACTCTGACTTGATTCAAAATGGAGTCTGAAAACGCAGTAATTTTATCCAAAGCTTGATGACCAAAAGTGATAGTGGCAACACTATCAAATGGGTCAAAGTTCTCAGCTATAACAAGAATATCCTGTTCAGTTTCTGTTTCTACTACTTCTGTCTGAGCAGTTTCAGTGACAGTCATAAAGGCTCCTTAATATTGAGAAGGCTGATAGCAAGGAAAACGTTGCCAAAGTTGTTCGAATTGTCTGGAAAAAGAGTTAACGAACCGGACATCATCCGATAAGGTAATGTCCTCTTGATTATATTTGGACGCACTGCGAGTCCAATTAAAACTCCCATTAATAAGGCGTTGCTTATCAAAAATCGCAAACTTGTGATGCATGTGGTAGGGCGTAGTATCAATTTTTATTGGAATGCCTTTTCGTGCTAAATAATCAACATCACTACCTCTATCAGCAACTTTATCATTATCGGTAATAATTCTAACTTCCACACCACGCTGGGAAGCTCGTAAGATATGCTTAGTTAAATCATCATCTGCAATAGTAAACACACAAATATCAATAAAATTACGAGCAAGCTTTAATTGCTCCATAATGCCAGTGATGCAACTTCTACCAGGCGAAAACCAGCTACTTGCTAGTTTGCTATTCAAAACCTTGGTGTTATCTATTAACTTAACGACTCGTTCAAGCCAATTCAGTACAGCCGTTGACTCTGAACCATGAAGCAATGCCATTTTAGCCATTTTGAAACTTTGATTACGCAAAAATGCACGTTCTTCACTAGACAAAGCTTGTTCTGCTAGTTGGTTCTGTAGGTATTTCTTCTCTTGATCATCAAGACGAAAATCAGATAGTGATTCCTCTAACCAATGAATCCATTTAGCCTGATTCATTGGTTGCTCTCCCTGCCAAGTAAAGAAACATTCTGATTCAAAATTGCAAGTTGCTGTACAACTTGACCAGCCCTATCTTCTGAATCCCCCATAAGTTGATGCCTTTGATAACTTTGTTTAATCTCTTGCCACCTTTCTACTTGCGCCGAAGTCATGTTCCCTCTTAATTCCGCCAGCTTAAGCAGATTTTCCTCAGCGCCATCAGCAAGTGTTTGCGCCTCACCCTGATAGTGATCTTGTAGCAAGGAATTCAGCTCATCATCAGTCATAACTGAAGATATTTTTTCTACCAATTTGTTCATATTTCGATAAGAACCCTGCAATTTAAACGCAGGTTCTACTCTATACTGTTCTGAAGTCGCCGCAGAATGAATGTATTGCTGGTTAACTTTTAGTACAACTTGCTGCACCCTTATCAATTTTTGAATAGTAGTGACAATTTCACTTGATTCTGAAGCTGAGTACGAATAGCTCATCTCACTCAATGCAATACTTTCACCACTTGCCATGCGAACAAAACGGTACAAATCATCAAGATCACGCGTTGCAAGAGGAGCTAACGTAGGGTTTGATGTCAACGAATTTTCAATAAAGCTCAGCTCGAAAGCTTGCTTTTGATCAGACAGCATATCACCCAGGTTATAAATATCTGCACGGTTAGCAAGCATATCAGGTATACGAAAAGCCTCTCCCATCTCTGTATATGGGTTGCCAGCCATTACAACTGCGAATTTTTTACCCCGCATATCATAGGTTTTTGCAACTCCCTGCCATGAGCCCTCTATACGACGTGTTCCATCACATAAAGAGATAAATCTTTGAAGAAATTCGGGATTTGTATGTTGAATATCATCTAGATATAACAAGACATTATTGCCCATCTCAAACGCAAGATTGATTTTCTCAATCTCACGAGCAGAGTTCTGATCAGGCGCATCAGAAGGATCCAGTGATGTTGCTTTATGGCCGATGGAGGGTCCATTAATTTTCATAAACACCAAACCTAGTTTATGAGCCACATATTCAACCAAGGTGGTTTTACCATAACCCGGTGGAGATATAAGTAGTAACATGCCCATAAGATCAGTTCGCTTATTATCTCCTAGCGTCCCTATTTGTTTAGCAAAATTATCACCAATCAGTGGTAAATAACTTTCACTGATAAGCTTGTTGCGAACAAAAGAGGTTAGTGGACGAGGTTTGAACTCATCAAGACGAAACTGTTCCTTGTACTGATTCAATAGTTCTGTTCTGAGGCCCAAGTATGTTTCATACTTAGGAACTACTTGACTCCGATGCAATTCATTGCGCTGAATAAAATCATCCAACACTAATGTTAGTTTACCGTTAATGATTCGCTTATGTTCACCGATCAAGCCTGCAACAGTAAATTTCAATGAGAAGTCAATGCTATGTAAAATCAAATTTGACTGAGTTTTACACAATGAAATCGCAGCACTTTCAGTAATAAAAGCCTGCCCATAGTCTCTTTGTTCCGTATATGCTTTCAACCACTGAAGGTGATCATTAAACTGCTCTTTTAAGGGCAAGTCTGCAAATGAAGAGTCTATGCTCCGACGAAATTGTAAGTAATCTTCACTCAGGTCTAAGGCATCTTGACTAACCTGAATATAATTGTCCTTTTGGGATAAGAGTAAAATAAGATAACTTGCACTGTCATTGGCATACTCACCAACAAAATCATCTGCTATAAGATTTCGTAGATCATTAAATGCATCAGAGGTATTCAAATGCTCCCGTAATAATTCGGCATTGACTGCTTTGCTCCGAACACTAGCGATAGTGTTTTCGTCTTGTTCAAGCAACCAAAGAATTGCATTTGCTCGGGCTTCCTGACTGTAACGTAATAGCCCAGCTTTATTATAAATGGGTAGCACTTGGGATAAAATATTCGTTGCATCATTATCATGAACGCCTTTTACATACGCTTCTTTATATCGAGGGGCAGCAAAGCGCCTAACATACTCTGCAAGCTGGTTCTGCGAATGGGCTTTATATAATGCATCTAGATTCACTTCTGATTTGTTTTGTCCAGCAAAGTAAAGGACTAAATAGGCCAGATATTCTGCACGACATACTGTTTCACTCTCCGAAACGATGTCAAGTTTGGATACCTCTTTCATGTTAAGGAAAGTGTTATCATTTATAGGCTGATAAAAATCAGTCCCTGATATATGAGCACTCAGTCCATCTTTTTGCTCGACCAATGTCAAATCCAGTGCTTGCTGGTTAACACTGAACCTGTGTTTACCCAGCCGCAGTACTTTACCACCTTGCTCAAAGATATCTTGATTATCACGCAATGCTCGCAAGGACTGATCTTGTAATGACTTGAGCTTGGCATCTAAGCTATCGGACTTAACACTATCACCTAGTTGGCGAATCGATTCAGACAATTGAATCGATTTAAGTACCATTGCATCCGTTGCAAAATAACTGTTTAAACCAGCGATATCATCAAACTTGGCGACTCGCTTTTCGATACTGGTTAAGGTTACGGTCGCAGCTTGAAGTAAATTCTGAATTCTACGCTGTTGTGATGCAATCAATTGTTGTTTGTGATTATCCAGAATCGAATGAACTTCATCCCTTTTAGAATATATCTCGCTCAAAAACCGTTCAAAATCTGAAAATCTCGATTCAAGTTTATCCAATTGACCTATGAGTTTCGCTAACTGCGTATCACATTCATCAGGGGAAGTGGCAAGCTCCATAGCTGTGCTAACAGATTGACCAAATAATTTAAACTGTGCACTGAATTCTGCTTGGGCTTCTTCACTTTGGAGGCTTTTATCGCGACTACGAAGCTTAGCAGACACACTGTTAAGTAAAGAAGAGACTTCTGTGGTCAGATCAAGAATTCTTGTGGCTTGAGTTGGGTCCTCAGTATCAATATCTGTAACTTCTTCTATTACTAGTTGAAGATCATTCCTCAGCTCGTCCACGTGGTCTTGTAGCTTCGCCATATGAGAAGTTTTTTCTACCTGTATTAACTCAGACTCTATGTATTTAATTTGCTTTTTGAAAGGTAGGTAAGCTTCTTCATTTTGCAACAAAGTAAGCAATTGTTGATTTAGTAATGAGCGCTGTTGTTGCAAAATAACCAATATATCATCTATGCCTACGGTATCGACATAGTGCTGCTGGCGCAAGGCCATTGTGGCTCCAACTTGGCTTTTTACCTCAGCCAATAATCCAAGCAAAATGTTGGCTTGCTCTTTAGGTGCTAGCTTAATCTTGTTAATCAGACTCTCTACTGTGCTTTTTTGTTCAGCTAAGTTATCTAGCGCATGAGACTGCAGTTGCTTAACTTTGGCAAACTCACCAATAACCTTGTCAGCCGTTACCATCAAGTCGTTGATTAATTTACCAATACCTTGAGCATAATCATGATTTAACCAATGGTAGTGATCCAGAGTGGTTTGACACTGTTTGAGTAAAACCTCGTAAGCTGTACTGGTGACTTCTTCGGTTTGAGCTAACTGTGATACGGATAAAACTGATGATAAAGCCCTTACTAATTCAGCATTACCTAAGTTGAATAGTGGACTGGACCCATTACTCTGGAGATTACTAGCTGCGTAGTATTCGGTGGTAGAGAAAGGTGTATCCCAAACACGTAATGGATGAACGGTGGAAGCTTCGGCATTCTCAGAAAGTTGAAAAACTAACATTCGCCCGTCTGGATAGAGGCTAAAACCATGGCTTTCCATTGGGGAGGCAAATTTTTTCTCAATTATATTGTAGGTAAAGGAAACATAGTACCCCTCTAAGATGTTGAAAAAGAAATACAATATATCCTCCCCATTTGGTGAGGTTATCTGCTGAAAAAACTCAAGGTGTTGCCATGGCATATCAAACTGCTTGTGCTCACCATTGGATAGTACAAATCCGTGGGAGTACAATATACCGTGGTCTTCAGGAAGCGCCTTAGCACTATGACTTAATGCGTCTGCCCTAACAACATGTTGAGTAATTGGGTTATAAATAAAGTAACGGTCTTCACGTTCACGGTTTGGACGAATTTTTAGAACGATGAGCCCTCCAATGAACGCATAATGAATATGAGCATCAGCAACGCTTTGGTGAATATCTTCTACTTCTTCACTATAAATCCCTTTACCATCATCAGTGTTATCTTCGACTTTGATGGTTAAATCACCACCTATACACTCTACAAACAACTTGTCAGCGATAGAGACATGTGGATGGGTCCCCATGATATGATCATCTCGTGTCGTAGTGACCCACTCAAAGTCATGCTGAGCCATGTTGGTTAACGATTGATGGCCATCAGAATCAAGAAACTCAATAGAATTTGAGTTGATTTGAAAACGAAAGACTCTACGATCTTCAACTCGCATACCGATCTGGAAAGCAATATATAATATATTTTCCTGACGAGATATTTGCGACAGCCTTGCGTCTCGGTAGTAGGTGAACAGTTCAGTAAACTCGTGTAAAAAGCGAGCATCATGCAGGAAACTTTCCTCTACAGACAGGGGTTCTATTCGAAAAGTCCCCTCATTTTCATGCAGTTGATACAGTCCGAAAACATCTTGCAAAGCTGGGGCGGCTTTCATTCCAACATGCACTTGATAGCCAAACAATAGTTGTTGATTGACTTGAGCCATGTCGATAGGGATACATCTAGCATCGGTTTGAACATTCGTCTTACCGATCAATTTTAGTTCTTGACCACCAAAAATTTCTTGGCGCTTATGATTAAAAGAGTGAGTGAGAGATTTGAGCTGTTGGCCTTGCTGAAAGAGACGAGATCTTAGAACCTCGTAAGCACCACCTTCACTCACAGCTTTCTGAGTCGAGTCTGACATAGTAATACCTGTAAGTCCCGCTAAACATTTAGCGGGACTCTGTGAGGTGATAGGGTTATTTATGCGTTACTTTTAGGAGCAGTATCTAGTGAGTTTTGTATTTTTTTCATTAATTCAGCGGCACCACCTTGAGAGTTTAATAAGCTCGCCAATGCAACATTACTCAAATCACTACTTTTAATATTAGAGTTTTCTAATATGTCTTTGATATCCTGAGGTAAACTGCGATTGCCTTCAACATAGTCTGATACAAGCGGGTTGAGTACTTTTGACTCTTCAAACTTACTATCCATAGCAGCTGCATCTAAAATAGTACGGCGTATCTGTTCAACACCTTCACCACCGAATAGCTTAATATCAGCATTAGAAAGAGCTTGCGCAATGGCTTTAGCATTTTCACTTACCACTGATTTCTGAGCATCAATACGAGCCATTTCTAACTCTTTTTCTTGCTGTAGCTGCATCACCCACTTATCGTGCTCACGCGTGTGCTCATCATATTGCTGAGCAGCTTCAAAGCGAGCGGACTGTGCTTCTGCTTCTGCAAGCCCCTTAGCTCGAAGTGCTTGTGCTTCCGCTTCACCTGTACTCTGCAAGGTAAATGCCTCTGCTTCTCCTTTTTCTCTAATTACCTGAACACGCTCTCGCTCAACTTCAACCTGAGCGAGACCTGTTGCGCTTATAAACTCCCTATCAGCTTGTGCCATACGCTCTTTGGCTGCAGCTTCTTTATCTTTCGTCACAAACTCAGCTTCTGCCCGTTTAACTGCTACAACATGGTCAGCTTCAGCCTCACGAGATTTAACTGCAAGATCATTTTCAGCTTCACGGGTTTTAACTTTCAGCTCAGCATCATTTTCAATTAAAACACGTTCCGCACGCTCTTTCGCCGCTTCTTTTTCAGCTCGCGCTGCAACTAGAAGTTCAAGCTGGGCCGCTTCAGCCGCTGCCTCAGCCTCGACCATAGTGACACGTTTTTTACGATTAACCTGTTCATTCACACGTAGGTTTTCAGTTTCTTCTTCTTCACGTGCTATCTTTCGTTCAATTTCGACTCGCTGAGATCGAGTTTCAGCAACTAACTTAAGAGATTCTTCGACTGTTGTCTCTTTGTTCATCTCTCTTTCAGCAACTTCTGTAGCAGTTCGAACCTTCTCTGTCTCAATAGAACGAGTAAGTTCTTCTTCTTTAATAGCCAGTTGTCTTTGGTTAGCTATTCGAGTCATTTCAACTTCCATTTGAACACTTTCACGCTTTTTGGCTACTTCTTCTTCTGTTTCGAGTTGAGCCAGTTGAGTAATACGCTGGTATTCTTCTTTCTTTTCGGAAGATAAAGCATTTTCTTGTGCCTTGATAATTTCTATTTCTCGTTGTGTACGCGCAACACTCTCTTGTTCTTGCTTATCAAGTTGTAAACGATTAGCCTCAGCTTCAACATTTTTCTTTTTGATCGTAGTGCGTTCATCTTGACGAATAGCATTAGTTTCAGTGTTTTTTTGCGCGGTAATCGCTGAGATCTTACGAATACCCTCAACATCTAAGATATTATCGACTCTGTGTGCATCCAAAGCTGTCTGATCAATCTTATCAATGACAACATCATATATTTTGAATCCATCCATCTCACTCCCTATAACCTGAACTACAGCATCACGAAAAGCTCGGCGATTAGTGAGAAGCTCTTCAAACTCAAACTGTTTTACAGCTGTTTTCAAAGCCTCTGAGAATTTAGGCTGAAAATGCTCTTTGAGACGTTCAATATTAGAAGCGTCATGAGCTGTAAAGAGTTTTGCGACTCTAATAATGTCTTCCTCTTCATGGTTTACACCAATATAGAAATCTACTTTTAAATCTGCTCGAATATTGTCACGACAATGAAGCCCTTCATATTCCTCACCTTCCTGATCTTTGCGGCCACTTCTAATTACAGATATTTTCTTACGTGTGATATCCATACACTCGAACTGATTAATAACAGGCCAAACGAAGGTACCAGTAAGAGAAGCTCGTGTCTCATGCAAGCCATTTATAATTAATGCATCACCTTCACCTCGAACTTTCTTATATCTTGACATAAGAAAAATCAAGCAGATTAAGGCGACACCAATTCCAACTGCAATAAAAATAAAACTTGGAAAAACTTCCATTAACCAACTCCTGTTATAAATATTTACTTTTTGACGATTACATATCGACGAGATTGGCTATCTCGAGACACAATCACGACTTCATCACCATATTTGATGTTATTATTTTGTTCACAAACAGCGTCTAAGAGATATTCGTTACCACTTTGCATCACCATCACTTCCCCCATATCTGAGGTTACCTTACTGCTGTACACTCTTGCTTTTAAACCAATAAAGTTAACTTGTGCAAAAGTCTTGCTCTTATCAAAAAAAGGTTCTAATGGTTTAAGAACCCAAGCTGAAATAACTAAAGCCACATAGGACACAATAGGGATAGAAATAATGTCTGCAACAAAGGCAAGCTCACTACTCAACCAGTTATTGACATGATAATCACTATAAAAAGATAGAACTGTAGCAATAAAAAAACTCGTACACATAGCCACCATCACTGGAACTTTAGAAAGTATTGGTGGTAATAAGAGACCTGTTCCAGGAATATTATCAAGATCGAAAAAATCCATATCAGCCGTTGCATTTTCTACTACATTGAATATCAAATCCACTAGCATTAATAACAAGAACATCATGAATGGAAAAAAGAAAAAGTTTGTAGGAAAACTAATCATATAAGAAACAAATTCATTTAATACCATATTGCCTTACTTACTCTATTGGATTTGGCTTTATTTTACACAAGCTGCTGATAATGATAATATACTTTATCAAGAATAATCAAACAAATAATATAATAGAAACTTATTTAAACAGTATTTAACTCTCTTCATAAAATTATATCAATCAGTAGCCTTTCCTCTCTTAAAAGTTTGCACAAGTGTAAGTATATAACAAACCATATCAGGTATATCCCATCTTAATGGCCAAATTGAGCATATACCTTTTCGCCAGCGACAGATTCACGTATCCTACGTCGCAATAGACATAAACTAAAGAAATTACCCGTGACGGCCGAACAAAAACACACTCCCATGATGCAGCAATACCTCAAGCTCAAAGCTGAGAATCCGGATATACTGTTATTTTATCGGATGGGGGATTTCTACGAACTTTTCTATGATGACGCCAAACGCGCTTCTCAGTTACTTGATATCTCACTGACAAAACGTGGTGCCTCTGCGGGTGAACCAATTCCAATGGCTGGTGTACCTTTTCATGCCGTTGAAGGCTATCTAGCAAAACTCGTTCAACTCGGTGAATCTGTCGCTATCTGTGAGCAGATTGGCGATCCTGCCACCAGTAAAGGACCAGTAGAACGTAAGGTAGTTCGTATTGTAACGCCAGGAACTATCACAGATGAAGCACTGCTCTCTGAACGGATCGACAACCTAATAGCAGCCATTTATCACCAAGAGGGTAAATTTGGCTACGCAACATTAGACATCACTTCTGGACGCTTCCAATTAATGGAGCCTCAAACTGAAGAGGCAATGGCAGCAGAACTGCAACGTACTTCACCACGAGAATTGCTCTTTCCCGAAGACTTTGGCCCTCTAGAACTGCTGGCATCACGCAACGGTAATCGCCGCCGACCAGCTTGGGAGTTTGAGCTCGATACGGCTAAGCAACAACTCAACCAACAATTTGGTACAAGAGACTTAATTGGATTTGGTGTGGAGCAAGCTGCACTTGGTTTGTGCGCAGCTGGATGCTTGATCCAATACGTAAAAGATACCCAGCGAACGGCTTTACCCCATATCCGTTCTTTAACCTACGATAAACAGGATCACTCCGTTATCCTGGATGCCGCAACGCGGCGTAATTTGGAAATTACTCAAAATTTAGCGGGTGGAACAGAAAATACATTAGCCGAAATATTGGATCGCAGCGCGACAGCAATGGGAAGCCGTATGCTAAAACGCTGGTTACACCATCCAATGCGAGATATCAAAGCATTGAATCATCGTCTTGATGCGATTAGCGAGATCAAAGAACTGGCTTTGTTTTCAGATATTCACCCCATTCTAAAACAAATTGGCGACATCGAACGTATTTTAGCGCGTCTTGCTTTACGTAGTGCTCGCCCGAGGGATCTAGCACGCCTTCGCCATGCAATGCAGCAACTGCCCGACTTAGCGAGTACTATGCAGACCTGTGTCCATCCCTATCTCGTCAAGCTCGCCAACTACGCAGCGCCACAACAAAATGTGTGTGAGCTGCTAGAGCGAGCCATCAAGGAAAACCCTCCAGTCGTGATCAGAGATGGAGGCGTCATTGCTGAGGGCTACAACAACGAACTCGATGAGTGGCGTAAGTTAGCAGAAGGTGCGACGGAATACCTTGATAAGCTCGAACAAGATGAAAGAGAGCGTCACGGCATTGATAGTTTAAAAGTCGGATATAACAATGTTCATGGCTTTTTTATCCAAGTTAGCAGAGGACAAAGTCATTTGGTTCCTCCTCATTATGTCCGTCGCCAAACGTTGAAAAATGCTGAGCGTTACATTATCCCTGAACTTAAAGAGCATGAAGACAAAGTACTCAACTCCAAATCCAAAGCGCTCGCACTGGAGAAACAATTGTGGGAGGAAGTGTTTGATCTATTACTACCCGATCTCGAAAAACTGCAAAATCTCGCCTCGGCTGTATCACAAATTGACGTGCTGCAAAATCTTGCTGAACGAGCTGATAGCCTAGATTATTGCCGTCCTGTACTCACTGAAGATACAGGCATCTATATTCAATCTGGTCGTCACCCTGTAGTTGAGCAGGTCTTAGATGAGCCATTTATTGCCAATCCAGTCGAGCTCGACGCTAAACGGAAGATGTTGATTATTACAGGTCCTAACATGGGTGGTAAATCAACCTATATGCGACAGACTGCGCTCATTGCATTAATGGCTCATATTGGTTCCTATGTTCCAGCAGAGTCCGCCCAAATAGGCTCTATTGACCGAATTTTCACCCGCATTGGTGCGTCTGACGATCTTGCATCAGGACGCTCCACTTTTATGGTCGAAATGACAGAAACCGCCAATATTTTGCACAATGCGACCAGCAAAAGTTTAGTACTTATGGATGAAATCGGTCGGGGAACCAGCACCTATGACGGCTTATCACTCGCATGGGCAAGTGCTGAGTGGTTAGCCAAACAGCTTGGCTCTATGACCTTGTTTGCTACACACTATTTTGAACTGACTGAACTGCCAAACCAGATACCACATTTAGCCAACGTACATCTCGATGCGGTCGAACATGGCGACAAGATTGCTTTTATGCACGCAGTACAAGAAGGGCCGGCGAGTAAATCCTATGGTCTAGCGGTAGCAGCGCTTGCTGGTGTACCGAAAAGCGTTATCAAAAATGCACGACTTAAACTCGCCCAATTAGAGCAGCTCAGTGTGACTGAAGGTAAAACACACCACCCACTAGGTGATGCGGCAAACCAACTGAGTCTTATACCGGAGCCGAGTGAAGTCGAGAACGCGCTTGCCAATATCGAGCCAGATGACCTCTCACCACGGCAGGCCTTGGAAGCCTTATACAGGCTAAAGAAGCTACTATAATAGGTACAAAAAAGGCTGCGATGGCAGCCTTTTTATTTTTTAAAACAATCACTAAAAACTACAGCTTCCTTCGAAGCAATATCAGTGCAATAGTTAAAAATACGACACTTGGCATCACGGCGCCAAAGACTGGGGGAATGTTGTATACCAAACTCAATGGGCCAAAAAATTCACTCGATATGTAGAAGGTAAACCCTGCCACTACGCCAGACAAAATTCGTGCTCCCATAGTCACGCTGCGCAATGGCCCAAAAATAAATGACAATGCCATCAACATCATAACGGCGATGGAAAAAGGTTGAGTCACTTTTCTCCACAAGGCCAGTTCATACCGCGATGAGTCCTGCTCTGACGCTTTAAGATAATGGACATAATCATACAAACCTGCCAAAGACAGTTCTTCAGGTTTGACGGTAACCACCGCCAGTTTGTCCGGCGCGAGTGATGTCATCCAACGGTATTCAGGCAGATTGGTCTTGGAAATTTCTACTTCATCGACCATGTCAGTCACTTGGACATCTTTCATTAACCATGTATTGTCTGCTATGTAATCGACTTCGGCAGCATATACCACGCTTTCCAATTGCTTATCAGTATTAAACCGCCACATATTCAAACCATATAGTTTGTCTTCTTCAATTTTTCCGATAAAGATAAAGTCGTTGGCATCACGAGCCCAAACACCTGTACGCACAGACATAATAACCCCGCCAGATGTGCTGAATGTACGCATATCTCTGGCCATTTTTTGCGCCTGTGGCGCTCCCCACTGCCCTAGCAAGGTGACTAAGATCATCAAGGGAACCGCTGTTTTGAGCACAGATAAGCCAATATCCAGCTTTGAGTATCCTGCAGCTTGCATGACAACCAACTCAGAACTGGATGCCAGCATCCCAAGGCCAATCAACGCCCCCAACAAAGCCGCCATTGGGAAAAACATCTCAATATCCCGAGGAATACTTAAGATCACAAAAAACAAGGCTTGCAATAAATCATAAGTACCCTGACCCACCTTGCGTAACTGTTCGACATATTTAATGATCGAAGACAAGCCGACAAAGGTGGCAAGCACCAAGGATGTTGTGGCAATAATCGTCTTGCCAATATAAAGATCGAGAATTTTGAACACAGCTTACACGGCCTTCCTTCGTTGTCTTATTTTGTCTTTAATTCGCCTAACTGGAATACTATCCAACAGGTTGACCCCTATCGCAGTCAGCAGTAAGGCCGCATTTATTGGCCACATACCAATGAAGGCAGGAATCGATCCATCTTCCAATGCTGATTTAGTCGCACTGATGGATAAGAAATAGGCCAAATAGATTAAAATCGCCGGCCCCATCTTAGCAAATCGCCCTTGGCGAGGATTAACCGCAGACAAAGGCACAACCAGCATAGTTAAAAGCGGTATACACACGACAAGAGAAATCCGCCATTGGAGCTCCGCCTGAGCGCGAGGATCCGGATTGGACATAAGCAGCAACGTAGGAATCGCTTCCCAATCACGACCTTTGGGCTTAACATCACGCTGGCCGATTAAACCTTCGTATTGCTTAAAATCGGTAATCCTATAGTCAAGACGAGTTGGCACACCTTCATAGCGAACTCCGTCATACATCCGGATCACCTGCCGACCATCACTGAGCTCTTTTACTTCACCCGATTGCGAAAAAGACACGCTAGGTAAGATAGAATCACGCGGCCGCATTTGAGCAACAAAAACATGCTTAAGTTTTTTATCTTCAATGGCGTCGATAAACACCGCAGAAGAACCATCAGGCGTATCGACAAACCGACCTGCTTGAATCATATCGACACGATTTTCAGCGGCCACTTGTTCCTCAAGTTGAATGAGCTTTTCTTGACTGATTGGCGAGAAAACAAATGCATTAGCAGCAGCAATCAGTCCAGTGATGACAGCCAAATAAAGCGCAGCTCGAATCAGGAACTTATTGCCGATACCGGTTGCGTTCATAACGGTAATTTCACTTTCCGCGTATAAACGCCCAAAGGTCAACAAAATCCCAAGGAACAAACTCAGAGGCAACATCAATAGCCCCATTGAAGGCATACTCAAACCGACATAATGCATCACCAAGGATGCTGGAATATCGCCATCTGACGCATCCGCTAAAACCCTGATCAGTTTTTGGCTTAAAAATACCAAAAACAAGATAAAAAAGATCGCCAATTGGCTCTTGAGTGTCTCGCGGATCAAATATCTAACAATAATCACGCTGAAATTACCTATACAAAACTTGTTTTTTTAACTGAATCACTATAATTTCCCGTTGAACCTTTTATTATTTGAAATTTTGGCTAACTGTTAACGCGCTTATTTACAAAGTTGTTCCGCACACGGAATCAACAAGTAAGATGCCATTATCTAACATTTAGTTCGATTTGTCTTCAGGATGTAGGAGTACGCATGGAGTTCAGTGTAAAAAGTGGTAGCCCAGAGAAACAACGCAGTGCGTGTATTGTTGTGGGTGTATTCGAACCACGCCGTCTCTCTCCAGTGGCTGAACAGCTAGATAAGATCAGCGACGGCTATATCAGTTCACTACTTCGCCGTGGTGATCTGGAAGGAAAACCTGGGCAGATGCTACTACTGCATCAAGTTCCCGGCGTGCTATCAGAACGCGTTTTGCTTGTAGGCTGTGGTAAAGAACGTGAACTGGGCGAGCGTCAATATAAAGAAATCATTCAAAAAACCATCAACACTCTCAATGAAACGGGTTCAATGGAAGCCGTTTGTTTCCTTACTGAACTGCACGTTAAAGGCCGCGATACCTATTGGAAAGTACGCCAAGCCGTAGAAGCAACCAAAGATAGCCTATACACATTTGACCAATTCAAAAGTGTTAAGCCAGAAACTCGTCGTCCACTGCGCAAGCTAGTGTTTAATGTCCCTACTCGACGCGAGCTCAATCTAGGTGAAAAAGCCATCACACATGGCTTAGCCATTTCTTCTGGCGTAAAAGCTGCAAAAGATCTTGCTAACATGCCTCCCAATATTGCTAACCCTGCCTATTTGGCCTCTCAAGCTCGACGCCTTGCTGATGACTATGAGACCATCACAACGAAAATCATCGGCGAACAAGAGATGGAAAAGCTGGGTATGACATCGTATTTAGCGGTTGGTCGTGGTTCTAAAAATGAATCTATGATGTCTATCATGGAATACAAAGGCAATCCTGATTCAGACAGCAAGCCTATTGTATTGGTCGGTAAAGGACTCACTTTCGACTCTGGCGGTATTTCACTCAAACCGGGCGAAGGCATGGATGAAATGAAATATGACATGTGTGGCGCCGCTTCTGTGTTTGGTGCCATGAAATCATTAGCCAAGCTTAACTTACCCATCAATGTTATTGGCGTGCTCGCCGGATGTGAAAATATGCCTGGCAGTAACGCGTATCGTCCAGGTGATATTTTGACGACCATGTCAGGGCAAACCGTCGAAGTACTCAATACGGATGCCGAAGGTCGTCTGGTTTTATGTGATGCATTGACTTATGTTGAACGTTTCGAACCAGATTGTGTTGTCGATGTTGCAACGCTCACTGGTGCCTGCGTGATTGCTCTGGGACATCACATCAGTGGTGTGTTGTCAAACCATAACCCTCTTTCTCATGAGCTAGTCAATGCTTCTGAGCAAGCGAGCGATCGCGCGTGGCGTCTACCTATGGCAGATGAATATCATGAGCAATTGAAAAGCCCATTTGCCGATATGGCCAATATCGGTGGTCGTCCTGGCGGCACAATCACCGCTGGGTGTTTTCTGTCCAAGTTCGCCAAGAAATATAACTGGGCGCATATCGATATTGCGGGAACAGCTTGGAAATCGGGAGCAGCGAAAGGCGCGACAGGTCGCCCTGTTTCAATGCTAGTCCAGTTTTTACTCAATCGAAGCGGCCAAGACGCGGAAGAGTAACTTCCAATGACAAAAAGGGCCGCAAGGCCCTTTTTTAATTCGGTAACAATGATGCCTAATGCTACCTTTTACATTATTAAACCTAACTCTCTCCAAGCTGGGCAAGCAGGCCTTTTTGACTATGCCGTATTCCTTGCTGGTCACTTTTCTCGACAAGGTGCCAAGGTATATCTTAATTGTGAAAACAAAGATGAAGCCGAGCAATTGGCTGAGCATTTTTGGCAGGTTGACCCCAAGCAGTTCCTCGCTCACAACTTAGTCGGAGAAGGTCCAAAGCATGGAACACCTATCGAAATCGGCCATCAGGAAGTCACCCCTTCTTGGAATCGCCAACTGGTGATAAATTTGGCTAAAAATAAGACAACCTTTGCGAACAAGTTTGCTGAGGTGGTAGACTTCGTTCCTTGCGAGGAAAAAGCCAAGCAACTCGCACGAGAAAGGTATAAAATCTACCGTCAAGCTGGATACCAGCTACAAACGATTGAAATAGACCAAAATAGCTAGTCAATCCTTATAGTTAAGGCGATCTTATTTGAGATCACTCACTTATAAAGATTGATAACATTTAAATTTAACCAGAACCAATCTTCGAATGATTGGGCCTAGCGAGAAATGGCACATGACCTAACAAGTACTGGTGGTATTTGGCAAGGTTTCTCAAGTAGTGCATGCCGCGATAAGCCCAGTAGCAATGAAGAGAAAATACGAGCGCTATGGAAAAGACATATAACCCAACTTCAATTGAACAAGCTTTATATCAAGCTTGGGAAGAAAAAGGCTACTTCAAGCCACACGGCGATACAACAAAAGACTCCTACAGCATAATGATCCCGCCACCAAACGTTACTGGTAGCCTACATATGGGGCATGCGTTCCAAGACACTATAATGGATACGCTTATCCGTGCTGAGCGCATGAAAGGTAAGAATACCCTTTGGCAAGTCGGCACAGACCATGCTGGGATCGCGACACAGATGGTAGTTGAGCGCAAGATCGCAGCAGAAGAGGGCAAAACCAAGCACGATTATGGCCGTGATGCTTTCATTGATAAAATCTGGGAATGGAAAGGTCAGTCCGGTGGCAGTATCACCAAGCAACTTCGCCGCCTTGGTGCTTCTGTGGATTGGGACCGTGAACGCTTTACTATGGATGAAGGTCTGTCGAATGCCGTTCAGGAGGTCTTTGTTCGACTCTATGAAGACGATCTTATCTACCGTGGCAAACGTCTGGTTAACTGGGACCCCAAACTGCATACTGCAATCTCAGACCTTGAAGTTGAAAACAAAGATAAAAAAGGCCACATGTGGCACTTCCGTTATCCATTAGCTGATGGCGTGAAAACGGCACAAGGCAAGGATTACATCGTCGTCGCAACGACTCGTCCTGAAACCATGCTTGGTGATACCGGTGTGGCTGTCAATCCAGACGATCCTCGTTACAAAGACCTCATTGGTAAAGACATTCTTCTTCCAATCGTTAATCGCCGTATTCCTATTGTAGGTGATGAGCATGCTGATATGGAAAAAGGTACGGGTTGTGTAAAAATCACACCGGCCCACGACTTCAATGACTATGAAGTCGGCAAGCGCCATCAACTGCCAATGATCAACATCCTAACCTTCAACGGGGATATCCGTGATTGTGCTGAAGTTTTCACTACCAATGGTGAGGCCAGTGACGTCTACTCAAGCGAACTACCGGCTAAATATCATGGTATGGAACGTTTCGCCGCCCGTAAAGCCATCGTTGCTGAATTCGAAGAGCTTGGTCTTTTAGACGAAATTAAAGATCATGATCTTACTGTCCCCTATGGTGATCGCGGCGGTGTCGTTATCGAGCCTATGCTAACAGACCAATGGTATGTACGTACGGCTCCGCTGGCAGAAACGGCAACCAAAGCGGTTGAAGACGGAGAGATTCAATTCGTCCCTAAACAATACGAGAATATGTATTTCTCTTGGATGCGTGACATCCAAGACTGGTGTATCTCTCGCCAGCTTTGGTGGGGACATCGCATCCCAGCTTGGTATGACAATGATGGTAATGTCTACGTGGGTCGCAGTGAAGAAGAAGTTCGTGAAAAAAATAGCCTCGCGCCTGTTGTTGTGCTGCGACAAGACGATGACGTTCTCGACACTTGGTTCTCATCAGCTCTTTGGACCTTTGGCACACAAGGCTGGCCAGAAAATACTGATGATCTAAAAACATTCCATCCTTCAGACGTATTAGTCACCGGCTTTGACATCATTTTCTTCTGGGTTGCTCGCATGATCATGATGACGATGCACTTTTGTAAAGATGACAATGGAAAGCCTCAAGTACCTTTCAAAACCGTTTACGTCACAGGCCTGATCCGTGATGAAAATGGCGACAAGATGTCTAAGTCTAAAGGGAATGTGCTTGATCCTATCGATATGATTGATGGGATCGATCTTGAGTCTCTCGTTGAAAAACGGACTGGTAATATGATGCAGCCTCAACTTGCTGCTAAAATCGAGAAAAACACACGAAAAACCTTTGAAAATGGTATTGAGCCCTATGGTACAGACGCTCTTCGTTTCACTCTAGCGGCTATGGCTTCAACGGGGCGTGACATCAACTGGGATATGAAGCGACTAGAAGGTTACCGTAACTTCTGTAATAAGCTTTGGAACGCCAGTCGTTACGTACTGATGAATACCGAAGGTCAAGATTGCGGCTTTAGCGCAGGTGAAATTGAATACTCGCTGGCGGACAAATGGATCGAATCACAATTTGAGTTAGCAGCGAAAGAGTTCAACACACACTTAGACAACTACCGTCTAGATATGGCAGCCAATACGATTTACGAGTTCATCTGGAATCAATTCTGTGACTGGTATTTGGAACTCACTAAACCCGTGCTTTGGAAAGGCAATGAGGCTCAGCAACGTGGTACACGTCGCACTCTGATCACTGTACTTGAAAAAACACTGCGTTTAGCCCATCCCGTTATTCCGTATATTACCGAAACGATTTGGCAAAGTGTCAAACCACTGGTAGGCAATATTGAAGGTTCTAGTTCATCAGAAACCACCATCATGCTCCAAGCGCTTCCTCAGTATGAGGAAAGCAACTTTAACCAAGAAGCGCTGGATGATATCGAGTGGGTCAAGGCATTTATCACCAGTATTCGTAACTTACGGGCAGAGTACGACATCAACCCAGGCAAGCCACTTGAAGTGATGCTAAAAGCGGCCAGTGAAAAAGATGCGGCACGTCTTGAAGCCAACAAACAAGTGCTTATTTCGCTGGCGAAGCTTGAGTCAGTTAGCCTTTTAGAATCGGGAGAAACGACCCCAGCATGTGCGACAGCACTTGTTGCCAAGTCTGAATTAATGATTCCAATGGCTGGTCTTATCGACAAAGACGCTGAACTCACTCGTTTGGACGGAGAAATCCAAAAAACTCATGGTGAGATTAAGCGTCTTGAAGGCAAACTCGGTAACCAAGGTTTTGTCGCTAAAGCCCCAGAGGCTGTAGTGGCGAAAGAACGAGAAAAACTCGAAGGCTATAAAGAAACACTCATTAAGCTGGAAGAGCAAAAAGCGACTATCGCCGCGCTTTAGCGCTGAACAAAAAGCCAATAAGAAAAGGCAGCCGATGGCTGCCTTTTTACTCTTCATTTGCCGCTTGGATTCGCTGCTCAAAATCGGGGTGAGTGCTTATCCACTCCGGTATGTCAGACGCGTTTTGCTCATCAAGCAACTTAAGTATCTGGGCCAAAGGCTGACTGGTACCATAGCGCTCCAGCATAGCGACTCTCGCGTAGGCATCTGCCTCTAACTCAGCTTCTCGCGAATGACCATTGGACAGCAAAAATACTCCCAAGCCAGCTAAGTTGTCGATAACCCCAGAGCTTTCTCCCGTCAACAACGCCACGCCAACAGACAACAGACTTGAATGCACAAGCTTTTTTAACATGTGGTTATGATGAATATGGCCAATTTCATGCAAAATAATGCTATCGAGCTGCTGTGGGCCCTCGGCAAGTTGTACCATATCATCAAGTAGAACTATTTTACCTCCTGGTAAGGCAAACGCATTTGCCCCCATGTCTGACGCTCGAAATTCCAGTTTAATGGAATAAGGCAGTTTTTCTAGATGGGTAAGATGCTGAGCCAATCGCTGGCGAATCTGCTGTTGTTGTTCAACGCTTAATTTACTCTCTTCCCAGCTATTATCTAAGCCTTCTAAAATTTTATCACCCAGAGACACTGCAATATGTTCTGGGACCGCTTTTGCAACTTTATCGCTTGTCCATGGCAAAACATAGCAGTAAAAGATCAACACAGCGCAAAGGCAAACAACTGCCGAGACAATCCAAGCCAACCAGTTTGTCTCGAGTTTATCAATCCAACTGCTTTGTTTGTTTAAAACCAACCACTGATTCACGTCAGCATTTCTTTCGACAGTAAATACCCAGCCATTAGGAAAAATAAACTTTACCGGAAGCTTGCCCAGTGGCGCACTGATATCAGCGTATTGCAGATCGCAGCTAATAATATCCCCATCAACTCGCAAACTTAACTGGTTCGCTTGAGACACATCAAGCTGAGCGATATGACGCTGTGAGCTTCGCGGAGCAAAGGCTATGCCATCAAATAGCATCAGCCAATACCCATACCGACATCAAATGCCTGCGCCATTTCATCAGAAATTGCTGACTTAACATTCGATGATTGATCGCTCGCTTTCAATAGGCTCATATCACCAAATACCGCGGTATTATCTGCAATATAACGGCTTGTTCGCACCATAACCCATGGCCTTGCTAACCCTAAAGAGAAGACCTGAAGCAAGAAGTTAGAAACGACCAACCAAGTATAACCTCGCGCTGTCATACTAGAGTGAAACTGATATTCAACTCTGTCAGCTTGCTGCACTTTAGCAATCAGCTGAGAGAAAATATAGTTACGAACCCGTGTCGTTGTATACGCTGTCAACCCAATAGTAAGGACGATAGAGCCAACGTAGCTAATAAAGAATACGCCGAATGATGATTCCCCCATTAGAGAGGTGAAATCACCACTTTGGATAGCGTCAAAATCTGCGCCTGACAGTACGGTTGAAAAAATCGCAATCATCAACACGATTGCCGCCACGATAGCAAAAGCCATTGCTTTTAAATACGTTTTAATAAAGAAACGGGTGTCTAGTTCGGCGTTGAGTTTCCATTCACCAAATTGAAAGCCATTCGAGAAATAGGTGTGCAAACCAGCCGTAATCCATGCATAAACCATCGCCAGCACAATAAAGGAAAATAAACCGAATACAATACCCAGCACCATTGAGGCCTTAGCTGCAAAAACCACAATCGCAAAATACAGACTGACGACAATCAATGCCGTTATTTCACGACCAAGAATCATTTTATACGCGGCTTTTAGCGGCGCATTAAAAGAAAAATGAACATTGCGATAACTGGTCATGGCCGCATCAAAGCGGGCGTTACTCCATAGAAGCCAAGGTAAGGCGATATAAAAAAGTAGCAGTAATGCCACGCTGGCAGTGGGTGAAAATGAGTTGGCAATACCCCAGATTGATAAGGCAACCAAAGCCACTAATCGGCCTTTTAAAATTTGCATAGGCTGCGCATGATATTCAAAGCCATCTCCGGCTAGGTGAGTATTACCATAAAAATAACATTTGGTTCTCACTTTCGCCCAAGCAGAATAGACCCCTAATGTAACGATTGAGAGTAAGATGTTGACGATCCAAATACCGAAAAACTCCCCTCCCTTACCTTTGAATTTGATAGGGTTAGTGATGTGCTGATCCATAGGTTTAATTTCCAAAAACGGTTGTTTAAAAGATTGGGGGCACAATTTCTTACATTTTTGTCATTGCGTCTATTGATTAAATCTATCTAAACCTCACCTCTTGATATGCATCACAAATAAAACCTCGCCAAAATACACTTTTTTTACATTTGCTTGTCATCCTTCCTTTTGCCAATGACTAAAAAGTGCTTGTCGACTCATTCAGTCCAACGCAGAAAAGGCTTGAACCGAAATCGCTTTGAATGGCAATAGAAAACCAATGTCCTAATATTGTCTATAGACATCACAAATAGGCGTTCAAATTGCTACGAAAACTCATCATGACTGCCGTTTGGCTACAAGCTGTTTTGCTCTCTTTCGCCCAAGCAAATGATGTAGACAACACGGTCAAAATCGCCGTAGGAAGCTGGCCTCCGTTTATAAGTAAAGAGCTTGAAGGCTATGGCAGTGTCGCCCAAACCATCAAACACGCATTTGCGTTAGAAGGCTATGAGGTGACATTCACGTTTTACCCTTGGGCCAGAGCCTACGAAAACGCCAAAACAGGGGAATACGACGCAACCGCGGTATGGATGTTTGATGAAGAAAGAACACAACACTTTTATTTCAGCGAGCCCGTATCTCAAGAGCAATTTGTATTTTTTCACCACAAAGATTTAGATTTTGATTGGGCTCAGCTTGAAGATTTAAAAGGCTATATGCTGGGCGGGGGGCTTGGTTACAGCTATGGCGCTCAGCTCGATGAGCTTATCGAAACCGGGCAAGTCACGATCAACCGCGTCAATACTCCAAGTCAAAATTTATTGCGCTTGTACCACAAACGCATTGATATCTTCCCTGAAGAGCGGCATATAGGTCTGTACTACCTAAAACAGCAACCCGCTGATGTACAAAGCCAAATCACTTATCATCCTACCCCTTTTTTGAGCAATAATGGCTATGTCATGTTTTCCAAACAAAGTCCTAGAGGCAAAGAGTTGTTGGCAATATTTAATCAAGGTTTACTGAAATGGCGCCAGCAGAAAAAAGAATAACTACACGATTCGATTTTGTTCTCGGCCTTCGACAAAGGCAATGATATTGCTAATCAGTATCTTGGCAATCTTTGGAAATGAGGCTTCCCCTCCCCAAGCCACATGAGGTGTCAGCAGTAAATTAGGCAGGTTCATATTAGCAATAAGAGGGTTAGAGATATCCGCAGGCTCTTGAGTAAAAACATCGACCCCTGCGCCCGCAATCTCACCTTGTTTTAGCGCATCAACCAACGCTTTTTCATCAACCAATCCACCTCTTCCGGTATTAATTAACACACAACTTGTTTTCATCGCTTGCAGTTCTTTTTTACCAATAAGATTGTGCGTCTGCTCATTGAGAGGGCAATGCAGCGTTAAAACATCCGATATGGCAATAACACGTTCAAAAGGTAAGTACCCTTCTCGGCAATTCTGTACGCCTTTTCTCTCTGCGTACACCACATTCATTGACAATGCTTTGGCCATATCAGCACATGCCTTGCCAATAGCGCCAGCGCCTATGACACCAAACGTTGTACCTGCCACATCACGAATGGGGTGAGTAAAGAAACAAAAATGCTCACTACGCTGCCACTCTCCTGCCGCGATATCATTGTGATAACCTTTTAAGTTGCGCTTTAGTGCGAACATCATCGCGATCACATGCTCAGGCACTGAAGGGGTCGAATACCCCTGAAGGTTACTGACTGCAATGCCTTGTTTTTGACAAATGCTCACATCAATATTATTAAACCCAGTCGCGGCGACAACAATGAGTTTTAAATCGGGCAATTGACTTAAAATTTCTTTATCTAACACAACCTTATTGGTAATCGCAATACTGGCACCTTGCAGGCGTTCAACCACTTGATCTTTGGTTGTTTGAGCATAATCAGTCCACTGATGTTCAAACGGCAGGGGAGGATATTCCATCTGCGCTGGAAGTGTTGCTCGGTCCAAAAATACAATATTTGGGGCAAGCCTTGCTGACTGAAACATAAACTCTCCTTTTACAGGGTTGTGGATACCTTATGGGCGCGGCAAGGTTTTATAATCGGGTAAATGGTCCGCGGGTGAAAAATGCGCTTGAATGATTGAGCTAGCCTGTGGATAAAAGTCGCAAGGGACAAAAATACAGCACAGTTTATTATCCTTTGGATGATAAAAGCTCAGTTCAGTGGCATGCAAGCCTAAACGCTCAAAGTTTTCGAATGCTTCTCCTTGAGCATAAAATTCATCACCGACAATAGGATACCCTAATGCTTGCATATGAACACGCAATTGATGTGACCGTCCGGTGATAGGAAATAAACGTACCATGGTGGTACCTTGTTCGCGCTCAACCACTTCAAATTGAGTCTGAGAAGGTTTGCCATGCTCAAAACACACTTTTTGTCTTGGTCTGTTTGGCCAATCACAAATAAGAGGTAAATCGATCAGCCCTTGCTGTGGCTTAACTTCCCCCCAAACTCGTGCGTAATACACTTTATGGGTAAGGCGAAACTGGAACTGCTTTTTTAGCGCTGATTCTGCTGCCTTGTTCTTGGCAAACAGCATAATACCAGATGTGCACATATCAAGACGATGGACTGGCGCAATCTCAGGATAATGCTCAATCAGACGACTCCACATACTATCATAATGCGCTTTCTCGCGGCCAGGCACAGACAAAAGCCCAGCGGGTTTATTGACTATGACAATATCTTGGTCTTCCAATACCACCTCTATCCAAGGTGTTGTTGGGGGGCAATAGCACTGCATCGCCATAAATCACCCTTATAATATCAATAAATAAAACACTAAAAACAACCAACATTGAGACAGGTGTTGCATATTAAGGTCTTGTTTGATTTTTTCAATGCAAACACGTTTAAACCTATTAACGGAATGTGATATTCGTACGCCAATTTATTTAGACAACACAAGGTTTTAACCCAAGGAATTTTATGGATACTATCTCCACACCAGAGAATCAAAGCAAATTTTCTTTGTCGCGACTGACCCGTTCACTCGGCCCAGGCATCATGATGGCAACGATTGCCATTGGAGGTTCTCATTTAGTGGCCTCAACTAAAGCTGGCGCCATCTACGGCTGGCAACTGGTTGGCTTAATTCTACTGGTAAACCTGCTAAAATACCCTTTTTTTCGTGCCAGTGTCCAATATACCGTCGGTACAGGTGAGACCATTGTTGAAGGCTACGCCAAGCTGGGTCATGCCTATGTGTGGCTCTTTAGTGGCCTATGTGTAATCGCTGGCATTATCAATACTGCCGCCCTACTTCTCTTTAGTGCCAGTTTATTGGCTTATTTTGTTCCTCTTGAGCTTCCAATAACCGTGTTGTGTGTTGCGGTTTTAGCCGCATGTATTTTAATTTTGCTTTTGGGCCATTACAAAGCGCTCAATGCTGTTTCCAAAGCAATTATGTTTCTGCTATCGGTTACGACAATTGCAGCAATGCTCGTTGCAGCGAACAACCCCGTCGAAGTATCCCCCACCTTCATAGAACCTTCGCCTTGGTCAATTGCTGCAATTGGGTTTTTAGTTATCACTATGGGCTGGATGCCTACGGGTATTGAAGTATCAAATATGACATCAATATGGTTGAAGAGTCAGCAGCGCCAAAATAAAGTTACCGCTCAATCGGCTCTGTTTGATTTTAATGTCGGCTATATAGCTACCGCGCTATTGGCGATTGTCTTTCTTGCACTTGGGACGTTAGTGCTGCATGGAACAAATACTGAATTTTCACAATCAGGCGTAGGCTTTACCCATCAATTGGTTAGTTTATATACCTCAACCATTGGTGAGTGGTCACGCTACCTAATTGCAACTGTCGCTTTCCTATGTATCTTTGGTAGCACAATCACAGCAATTGATGGCTATGCACGTACTATTTCTGAATCACAGCGGTTGTTGCAAGACAAAACAGAAATCAAGCCCAAAGTAACCATCCTATGGACGATGGCTATTTCACTAGGAGCGCTCGCTATTATCTTTTTTTGGGCCTCAACATTACTACCTATGCTCGACTTCGCCATGACTCTAGCATTTATTACTACACCATTTTTTGCCCTACTTAACTTTGTTCTTGTATCAAAAACGGACTTACCTAAAGCTCTGGCTTTAAGCAAACCGATGAAATGGCTGTCGATAATAGGGCTTGTCTATTTATTCGGCTTTTTAGCTGTATTTTTCTGGTGGAAATGGTTGCTATAAACTCAAGCGAAAATATTACACCATTAATTTGAGCGCGCAGTGACTAGGCACAGCTTAGCGGCCGTTATCTCAAATGGCGCTAACCATCTTAAGCTCAGTTTAAGATGGTTTTTCATATTAAGTGGCCTAACTGCCATCCATCTCTTGTCATGCTCGATTAAAAGCAAACACCCTAAACCGATAACGTCATTTAGTGTAATGTTATTAAAGCTTTAACCGATGTGATCACCAAGCGATTCTGTCGTACCTTAATTACCAAGCGACTTTGTCATTACGTTAACT